>NZ_LQAQ01000037.1 GCF_001583495.1 Flammeovirga sp. SJP92
TATTATTGGATGCGTGAACTGATCAAAGATCGACCACAATTCAAACTCTGGAAGAACCCAACCGTTCTGAAATGGAAGACCTACGTCTAATCCATTCATTTTTCATTAAAATCCCTCTCAACTCACCTATTTCCACTCACTTCACTCCACAATTTTTCACAACACTCCCTCTTCAGGGATTTTTTTATGCCCAAATTTTCCGAAGTCACACCAAAAGTCAACAACTACTTGAACTTGAAAGGATAATTTGCATTTGCTCACGAATTGATTTGGAAAAAATATTTTTTGAATGCCAATCAATTCAAGAAAAACTTTTTAAATGAGCAGATCTAAGCCATAAGAAACCTATTCTATATTTTTCTAAGCGTCGAAAGAATATTTTTTCATACAATCTTGATAAATCACAGTAAGAAGTTCTTTTGCAACTCATTTATTAGAGAATGATGTAGATCTAAGCTCTGTACCATCCCTTTTAGGTCATAACTCTGCAATGACCACACAGATATCTACTCATATGAGCACCAGAGTAATAAGTGAAATAAGCAACCCTCTTGATAATTTGTAATATATATTAGAATTGTGGTGCTTCGGATTTGAATATTTAAAGTTGGTTACTAACTTAATGAAAGTAAACTATTTTACTAATGGATAAACGCCATGTTGTATTAAAAAATATAATTTAACATAATGGCCTTTATCAAATGTTGTATGCAATTATAGATATGGAACTAGAAGGAAGACTTTGCTTTTATTCAGAAACTGGAACCGAGGGTGGTTATTGGGCTTTACAAGAAAGCAAGTATATCAAACTCGTGTCACCCACTTTTGGCGTTTCAAATAAACAAACGGTTTACGATATTGAGAATGATTCCCGAATAGGAATTGCATCTAAAAGTGAAGTATTATTAAATAACAAATGGCTTCCTCTACCAGATCCAATAACTCAGGATTCTGATTACCTTGAGTCCTCATTATACAAAGGAGAAGAACAGGGTGATTTTTTAGCAGATGATAGGTTAATGGAAAAGTATGATTTTAAAATCAATTATACAGAAGATAGAGCTAATGAAAAATATGGTAAAGGTAATTGGAAATTTTCTGGTCATGGTAAGGAAATTATCTTAAAGGATGGAAGTAAAATGTCTTTTGGAATAACATGTTCACCTAGTAGACCTTATGGAATTCCACAAAACGCTATTAGCCGCGTAACTATCAATTGGAATGATGGGAGAATTGAAGAAAACCGAGAATCCAATACTCTTCTTGTTGAAAGTTGGGATTACAAGGGCTTACATATTCTAGAAAACCAAGATGTTCTTAAAATTAAAGACCCTGAAAGTTTACATTGTGTTTGGGTAGGTCAAATTGATTTAAAGCAATTCGGGGTATTTCAAGAACATGCCAAAGGAGCTTGGATTCATGCAGAGCAAAAGAATTTTGACCGAGAAAAATGGGCAGAATATTTTTTCAATAAACATCCTGCAATATTAAAAAAGAAAGAAAAAAAGCATACAACAATGTATAAAAGTAATGGCGGTCAAAGTACTGAATTGAAAAATAAAACTACTATTAAACAGCAACCATGGTGGAAACGGTTGTGGTCTTAAATTAGCCACTACTCTTATACTAAATATTAGCATCAATTAGAATTAAATGAAAAGAAAAATAGGATTAACTATAATTGGAGCATTCTTCCTTACTTGCCTAATGGCACAAGATGGTTCAAATATCAAATATTATGAGCCGAGCGATCTTGACAGTTCATTAATTAGAAAATATTGTCATGTTGATTTTGGAGAAGAATCTCTTGGAGGACGGATAATTGACACTATTGATATCAAAGTACAAGGTCAAAAGATGAGATTCTATGAGCATAGAAAAGATAATGGATTTAATAATTGGTTTAACGAACAATATTTGATTCGTGTGGATGATAGAAGTCAAACGTCAACTCGACTTCAAAATTCGCGAATTGACAGCTTAACAGCTGACAAAGTATTTTTGACAAGTGTTCTTAGCTATTACGTCAATGAGTCACCAATCGACACGATAACTGTTTTTCAACATTGGTATGACCGAAAGAATATCTCAAAAGTGCTAATAAAGAATTAAAAAAGATGCTAACAATGTATATGAAATCATAGCACTCTATGGAATGATGCTCTTCATGTACTAACCGTTGTGCATCATGCATGCCAAGTTATATAGTGAGCTAAAAAATAATGCAAGTGTTACATGGATAGACTAAATTATTTTAACCCATATCAATCAAAGGGAATAAATCATGAAGACCAATTGACTAGAGCATATTTAGTCTTATTGAAATATTCAGGACATGCTTTTTCAACTTTTTTTGAGTATTGTAGAATCAATCATTGCACTTCAGAAGATGAAAAATCAATCTCTCTAATTGAAAACTTGGAATATGGATGGGATATTCAGACACAAAAAAGTAACCCTGATATAAGTACGAGCACTTTATTATCCATATTAATAACTGATTCACAATCAGCATTAAGGGATAAAGATATTAAGTCGAGTGAGAGAAATGCGATATACGATGGAATAATTACTTTTGGAAGTAATCTAACTTTAATAATTGAAAATAAACCTCGCTCTAAAAATGTTTGGTTTGACCAATTGAACCCTTCAAGACAAAACCTTTCAGAGGAAACTTCGGTTTATACAAATCCATCAATCTTAGAATGGAAAGAAATAATAAAACAATTGAATTACCTTTTATCTATTCCAACACTTTCTGGGAATGAGAAAATAATGATTGAAGACTTTCTTTCATTCATTGATACAAATTTTCCTTATTTAAATCCGTATGACAAGTTTCACCAATGTAAAGGAAATAAAGAACTAATAAATAGAAGAATTAAAAATGTTCTTGAATCTATTGTTCATGATGAAAGTATGATTGAATATCATCGTGGTTGGGGGTTTTATATAAAATCGAAGTACAATGAAATTAAAAAAATTGGCTTAATACAAAAATCAAGTGATAATGATTGGCATTTGGAACTGAGTTTATTTTTCGGAGATACTCAATCACAAGCAAAGTCTTTTTTTAGTTCTTTTTCTAATATTACTCCTCAAATAGATAATGAATGGTATATACGTCCCAATTTTCATGTATCATTTAGAAACTCTAATCTTGTATGGTTTAAATCAACTGATTATAGCCAATATATTGATTATTGGAAAAATAATATAGATAAAATATCGCAACAGAAAAGAGACAATGTAAAAACTTATATAAGTGAATTAGAAAAGCAGGAAATTATCATTCTAAATGAAGAAAAGTATTCTGAATTAGAAGAAAAGTTCTATGAAACAGCTATGTCAACGTTAAATATGTGTCCTGGTTTAGGGATGATTTATAAATTATCTTCGCAAAAGGTTGAAGAGCTAGATAAGAATGAGATGCTGAAGTCAACCCTTATTAAAAGAATAAAACAGGCATTAGGGATTATTAATAAAAACGGAAGCGAAATGTTAAAAGAATAATAAAGCACGAATATATATGAAACTGAATTTATTAGTCTTATTTATGTTTTTTCTTCTTCTAAGTTGTATCACTGAGTCGAAAGACAAAAAAGTAGAAACCCAAACAACCGACTCGAAGCAAGGAGAAGTAATATTCCCTCAAGTTAATGACGAATTTGATGGTTTTCTTAGGTACTTTGAAAAAGCAAAACTGCCAATTGAAATTAAAGGCTGTAATCTAAGTGAAAAGGAAATGCAAGAGTTTAAAGGAGACCTATTCAGAAAGTATGTTGATGAGTACCACTATGGTTATAAACAAATACCAACGAATGGAACCTATGTTGCAACTATAACATTAGGATCTGCCGACTGCTTCTTGCACGTATTGACAACTTATAAATTGACAGGTGAGAAGATTGACAGTAAATCAATTTCAATAAGTTACTGTGGTTCCGAATGTGGATATTTGTGCAATGAATATATGATAATTAAAGAAGATTATTCATTATATGTTTCGGACACAATAAGCTCTTCAGAGTGTGATAGCCTTGGAAATATTATTCCTGGAACAACAGAAAACTACGTGATTTATAAAACTGGAAAGTTGTTAAAAACTGGAGAGATTGAATTGAGTGAAGAAATCAGAAAAGAATTGGAAGAATAAAAAAAGAACACCATAGCAATGTATAAAAATAATAGCCGAATCAGTAGTGAAATTAAGGGTTTTAGCTCGCTTCAATTTTCGTGCAACTTTACAGAAAAATGGTACGCAGTCGGCTACTATTCTTATACTAAATGTTAGCAAAAAATAAAATCACTAAAAATTAATAACTATGAAGGAAGTAAGAATATTCTTAGCCTCTTCAAATGAACTGAAAGAAGAGCGTGAGTTATTTGAAAGAAATATATATCGGAAATGTCAGGAATGGTTTGCAAGCAAACAAACCTTTCTGTATCTCGATATTTGGGAAAACATGTCTGCTGCAATGACGCAAACTCATTCGCAGGACAAATACAATGAGTTTGTACAAAATGCTGATATTGTTGTAGTGCTTGCTTATTCCAAAATAGGAGAATACACCTTCTCTGAATTTAAAACCGCACAACGCACGTTTAAAAGCACCAATAAGCCCTTTCTTTTTGTGTACTTTAAAGCTAATCCGCCTTATACAGGCAACAACCTAAAAGACCTTCAATCGCTCGAAGACTTTAAAAAGCTACTTGCCGAAAGTGGTTACTTCTACCCCTCGTTCACCGATTTTAACGACCTATGGAACCAATTTAACAAAGAACTTGACCGACTTGTCGACAACGAATTCAGGAAAGTAACGCAGGAAAACCAGCAGAATGAGCTGACTGGAACAAATACCGACAATTCAACTAACCAAACCCACAGTGGAACTGGAAATAATATTGGCGGAGATTATGTGGGTGGTGATAAAATTTCAGGTAATAAAATAGTGAAAGAGTAATTATGGAACAACAGAATACATTCGGAAACAATATCACAGGTGATTATATTATTAAAGACAAAGTTTTAGGCGATAAGATTACGAACATCTACCTAAACACAACCGACTATCAGGAACTTGAAAAACAACTGAATAAACTGAAAGACCAAAAAATAAAATTACAGGAGCGTATTCAAAAATACCCTGATGATGATGACTTTAAAACCGACCTATTGAAAGTTGATGCCGATATAACAGAACAGGAACAGAAAATTGAAAGTTTTAAGGCTGATGTATCTCGTTTATACGAAACCTTTACCAAAATAGAAATAAACACTGAACGCCTGCGCCTTGCCAAAGCCCATTTCGACAAAGGTGAGTTTCGTGAAGCTGATGCTATTTTGAAAGCCGAAGAAATGACTTCCGATTTAGAGAAATTAAAAGAAAAAGACAAACAGCTTGACAAGGAAAAAGAGGAAGTAAAAAAAGGCAGAGAACAAATAGCCTACGAGTTTTTAGTTAAAGCCCAACTCTGGAAAACCTTTTATAGTGATCCAAATTGGTTTAATAACGCTTGTGAATACTACGAAAAAGCCCTCGATGCCTGTCGTACCGATGCAATTGTATTTCAATACGCCTTATTTCTCCAAAATCATAATCAATTCAATAATGCAAATACTTTATACGAAGAAGCATTGCTGATTTATAGAGAACTTGCCAAAGAGAATCCAAGAACGTATTTGCCCAATGTAGCTACTACTTTGAACAATTTGGCGGTTTTACAAAAGGATAAAAATGAATTTGGCGAAGCTTTAGAAAAATACGAAGAAGCATTGCAAATTGATAGAGAACTTGCCAAAGAGAACCCAAAAACGTATTTGCCCAATGTAGCTACTACTTTGAACAATTTGGCGATTTTACATTCGGTTAAAAATGAATTTGGCGAAGCTTTAGAAAAATACAAAGAAGCATTGCAGATAAGAAGAGAACTTGCCAAAGAGAACCCAAAAACGTATTTGCCCAATGTAGCTACTACTTTGAACAATTTGGCGATTTTACAAAAGAATAAAAATGAATTTGGCGAAGCATTAGAAAAATACAAAGAAGCATTGCAGATTTATAGAAAACTTGCCAAAGAGAACCCAAGAACGTATTTGCCATACGTCGCTACTACTTTGAACAATTTGGCGAATTTACATTCGGATAAAAATGAATTTGGCGAAGCATTAGAAAAATACAAAGAAGCATTACAGATTTATAGAGAACTTGCCAAAGAGAACCCAAAAACGTATTTGCCCAATGTAGCTACTACTTTGAACAATTTGGCGATTTTACATTCGGATAAAAATGAATTTGGCGAAGCATTAGAAAAATACAAAGAAGCATTACAGATTTATAGAGAACTTGCCAAAGAGAACCCAAGAACGTATTTGCCATACGTGGCAGGTGCTTTGAACAATTTGGCGAATTTACATTCGGATAAAAATGAATTTGGCGAAGCATTAGAAAAATACAAAGAAGCATTGCAGATTTATAGAAAACTTGCCAAAGAGAACCCAAGAACGTATTTGCCATACGTGGCAGGTACTTTGAACAATTTGGCGAATTTACATTCGGATAAAAATGAATTTGGCGAAGCCTTAAAAAAATACAAAGAAGCATTGCAGGTTTATAGAAAACTTTCCAAAGAGAATCCAAGAACGTATTTGCCCGATGTCGCTACTACTTTGAACAATTTGGCGGTTTTACATTCACATAAAAATGAATTTGACGAAGCCTTAAAAAAATACAAAGAAGCATTGCAGATAAGAAGAGACATTGCTAAAGAGAACCCAAGAACGTATTTGCCCGATGTCGCTACTACTTTGAACAATTTGGCGGTTTTACATTCACATAAAAATGAATTTGACGAAGCTTTAGAAAAATTCGAAGAAGCATTGCAGATTTATAGAAAACTTGCCAAAGAGAACCCAAGAACGTATTTGCCCGATGTCGCTACTACTGTAATAAACCTGAGTATTTTTTATATACAATCAGTTCCTGATAAAACAAAATCAATTGCATTAGCAATGGAAGCAGTTGAAATGCTTTTACCTGTCTATCAACAAGCCCCTTATTTAGAAAATTACTTGAAAACAGCCATTCAGGTACTACAAGAAAACGGTGTTGATTTAGATAAAATCATGAATAATGAATAGTTTTGCCAGTCGAGTAAGCTAGGGGAATCTCACCCCTAACTTCTCACAGAACCGTACGTGAACCTCTCTATCCATACGGCTCTTGTTATACAAAGTCTGGCTTTTTTACTGACTCTAAAGTCCTATTGTAGAAAGTCGCCACCGCCCTTTAGCTAAAAGACATTGAACTGAAAATAAGAAAGCCATCATTTCAACCGCAAATGGTATTTACTCACGAATTGATTTGAAAAAAATCTATTCTTGTTTTGTAATACATAAATATGTAAATTGAAATCATCTTTCAACAATCTAATAGCAAACTCATTTTTAAAAAGGAAGTTGGAAGTACTTTTTACTAATGGATATATACCATATGGCACATATCCGTGAGGTTTTGAGGGATAAAAGACATTATGTTTATCCAATGTTGTACTTAATTAATAATTAGCTAATCTCTATCCATCGGTCGACACAATCACTGGTCATAGTTTTGCATTACGTGACCAATAATTTTCATAAATACATTTAACTTTAAAATAATAAAAAGATGAAGAATACAATATTCGCTTTAATACTTATTTTCATTGGTATTACATCATGTGATAAAGAAGAGAGTTTTGAACTAACTAATATGCGAATCAATCATTACCAACAACCGATAAACAATTATGAGTTGTTTACAGGTATGTCCTATTATATCCAAGAAGGAGATGATATAGGTTCTAGTAATTGGACTTCTTTTCAGCATGAAATCAGGGGATTTGAGTTTGAATTTGGTTATGTATATGATTTAACTGTAGAAAAAGAAGAGTTAGAAAATGAATTGATTGACCATCCAAATGTTATTTATACGCTACGAAAAATAAATTCAAAATCTAAAATTGATATAGAAACAACATTTGATTTAGTACTTTCAATAAAGTATACAAATGGTTACCAAGCTCTGTTAAAAAAGGATGAATTTTCGAATTACTATTTACTTAATTCTAATATTAAGATTGATTGTGGAGATTTATATGAGCAATTATCTGAAAAGATTGAAAACGAAGAAGGTATACAAGGTACTTTTAAACATATTGATAGCCAAACAATCCAATTGTTGAAGCTAAATTAAAAAACAAATTTTCAGTATATTAATCATTACCTCTAGCATAAAAAATGGTTATATGAATCACGTAAGGTTAACTCTACGATAGAGTTTAAAAACTTTTAGGTAATAACAATATGAAAAGTAACAATCATACGAAAATACTAATTAGTTCACTATTTTTTATAGTATTTGGAAGTGCCTGTAATGAGGAGAATGATGAAGTAACTTTAAAGGATGTTATTGACTTTAACTTAATAAACAAATGGGAGTTAGTCAAGGTTTCGAAAATTGAGAAACTACCATCTCACATATATGATTCTATTAAATGTATCGATGGAACCCCTTACATATTTAATGATGGGATTAAATCAAAATATGTGAGTGAAACAGACCAACCTGATTCAATAATTAATTTCCAACCACTTAATGACATTTGGACAATTTACAGCGGAGATTCTTTATTGATAGAAAGAGAAGGTTTTCAACCAATCAGTCCTGTTTGTAATCAAGGAGAAATAATATGGATGACCTCTCCTGGATTTCCTGTATACAATTTTAAAATGAAATGGGAAGCGACGAGTGAAAGCTTTTCAATTTTAAATGACAACCTTGAATCCGTTAATTTTCAAATAGACTATATTGACAAAGATAGTTTAGTACTTGAAATGCCTAATAACAAACTGACCTTTCAAAGACAGAAAAACTAATCCACAGTCGAGCAAGTACATTGTAAACTAAGTTTTCGTTATTTATAGTGTTTAGAAATCAGGAGATTTCTGATGATCTGAAGGACACGAATGACGCTAACGCTTAACATTCGCGCCATTGAGCTTTCTACCACTATAGTTTGGTAGTACTCCCCCTGGCATTGAAGGGAAAAGTGTTAAGAATTTTATGAATTGAGCCGTTAAAAATGATTTTCTTGTCTGAGCAAAGCGAGTTTAAAATCATTGAGGCGAGCGGAATGAAATTTAGCTTTTGACTTCTAAGCCTAGATTTTTTGCTTCGTTTTTCAGCAATGGAAAAATGAAGAAGAAGGAAGCTTGAAAGTAGGTCATAAAAGCCTGCAGAATAATTGACTAAAGATTTGCGGTAATTTAGTTTACAATGTAGTAAGTTAGGGGAATCTCACCCCTAACTTCTCACAGAACCATCCCTTAATCTCTCAATTCATACGGCTCACGTGTTATACAGAGCCCTACAAGAAGCTGTAACCTAAAGACCAAAGATATATTCACCCCACCTCGAATAATAGAATTCAGAGTTTGGGCTTTTTACTGAATTATAGTTCCAATTTTCCTTGAAACCTTAACTCCCTAAAGGTAGCTGATCATACAAGGTCTGGCTTTTTTATTGACTCTAAAGTCCTATTGTAGAAAGTCGCCACCGCCCTTCAGCTAGAAGACATTGAACTGAAAATAAGAAAGTCATCATTTCAACCCCAAATTGCATTTACTCACGAATTGATTTGAAAAAAATCTATTCTTGTTTTGTAATACATAAACATGTAAATTGAAATCATCTTTCAACAATCTAATAGCAAACTAATTTTAAAAAGAAGTTGGGAGTACTTTTTACTAATGGATATATACCATATGGCGTATATCCGTTAAATCTTTGAGAAATAAACGCCATTGTACTCATCCAATGTTGGTGGTAAGCATACTAAATCTAAGAATGAAATTCAGACTGATAATAATACTTCTTATTTGCGTGTCCAGTAGTTCGTTTGGACAAGTAAAAGCCTTTGACTTCTCAAAATTGACGTTTAAAGGTCTTGAATTCCGTTTATCTAAAGACCTTGTAATTAAGACATTCGGACTAGGTGAAATTATAGATCCGCAATACGAATGCGGTTTTTATGCTAATGATCAGCAGGGTGCACCTTTTTATCAAATGTCGTTTAACTCTTTTAACTACATTGGAAGTGACTCTGAAAAATTTATTCTTGAGAATGTCTATTTCAACCTTGACAGTGGCCTATCAATCCAGTATGACCGATGGACTTTGAATGGACAGACAACTAAGGCAGACTTGGTAGAAATATTTGGTGACTACGTTAAAACTTATTTCGCTAATAATCCTGAAGTTAACGATATCCTCATCTATGACGCAAATGGAGATGATGGAGTTATATTTACATTTAAGGAAAACAGACTTATTAGCTTTCGGTACTGGTCACCATGTTGACAAAAAAAAGCCTACCACCAATATCAACTAAACTCCAATCTCGGGTGACGCAACCACTCACGAATTTAGCCATTATGCTAGCCTCAATTGTGAGTCATAACAAGTGGAATAATTCAGAATTAGTCGTTTTACTTTTATACTTGAAAACTAGACAATTGATATCATAATGACAGTAATTATTAAATCTTAAATCAAACTTATATATGGAAACGATCAATACCAATAAATTTTGGAAACTTATTGACAAAGCTGTCCAAGCTTCTAACGGAGACAATCATTTAAAAGAAAGATATCTAGTCCATGAACTAGAAAAATTATCGCTTGACGAAATAAAAAATTTTGAATTTGCTTTTCGAAAATGCATAATTGAAGCTGACGAGTTTAAAATTATGGCAGCACAAAAGATTATTGAAGGCTATGTTTCAGATGATAGTTATTTATATTTCCGTTGTTGGCTAATTGGACTTGGAGAAAATGTTTATGCTGAGATCTTAAACAACCCAGACTATTTGGCAAACATTGTAGATCAGAAAGAAATCCTCGATTGGGAAGGCTTAATGTACGTCGCGACAGATGCTTATTCTAAAAAAACAGGTAAAGAAGAGGATGAAACTTTCCCTAGAGACATTGCAATTGATTTGGGACTTGATTACGATTTTGGGGCACCTCCAACGAAAGGTAAGGATTGGACAGAAGATGAACTCCCAACAATGTTACCTAACTTATGGGCAAAGTTAAATTAAAAATCACAGACGCAACCTACCAGCGTCACCGTATCCATGTCGTCAGCAATGCAAATACAGACACAACATATGAAATCAATATTGAAAGTTTTTAATGTTACTTTTCTGATAATTTTTATTGGTATAAATGCATATTCTAAAGAAATAACTTTGGAACAACCATCCAATGAAACTTCTGAGACTGATACAGTAAAAAAAACATTTTCTGCAGATTTAGTATGTTCCCAATTGAACAATGCACTTCAGTATCTTAAAGACAATAAGATATTCTCAAAAAAGTTTAGAATGGATTATAAAATAAGGTCTGGTTGGGGGTATAACATTTTTCTTACTGAGTATCTTTCATACAAATTGAATGTGTCAGAAAATGATGTATGGAGGATTGATAATGAAAAACGTAGTAAAGCATTAATACACCTTAAGGAAAGCGTACCCTATGAGGACACTTTAATGTTTATCGACAATTGTAAGATTATTGATAAAACAAAGAAGAAAAGTAAGTGGACGATTCTTATATCTAAAACGGATGCTGAATCCATGTTAGTTCAATTTTCCTATAAAAAAAGACCCGATTTGCATGGAAGTGGGTTAATGTATTTATTCTTTTATGATGAGCATAATGAAATAGTCTCTTTCTATAAGACTTCTTGGATTGAATAAGAAAGCAAAACTTAAAACAATGTAAATTACAATAATAACAAACTTAAAATGAAAATCTTCAATTTAATATTAATACTTCTATTCCCTTTTTTAGGCTATTCTCAAACTAAAGTAACAGATCTTACTTTTGGGAAAAAAATAACTATTAACTCTGAAATATTATCAGATTCAATTGAATGTTGGGTTCGTATACCTGAAAGATTAAATCAATCAAACTCAAAAATTGATTCAGTATCCTTACTAGTTCTATTAGATGGAGATGAATATTTTAAAATAGCATCTGATATTGCAGAACTTTATGAATGGTCAAACAAAATGCCATTAACTGTTATAGTAGGATTACCAAGTACTGGCGAAAGCAGATATAAATATTATACACCAACCAATGTAAAAAATTTAAACAGTAAAGAGGATAGTATTTTATATTCAAAAACGGGTAATTTTAATCTTTTTGAATCCTCATTATCACAAGAAGTCATACCCCGTTTGGAACATTACTTACAAGTGAAATTTTCAGAAAAAACAATATTTGGTCATTCTAATGGTGGATTAGGAGCTTTATCATTTTACATATCACAAAATCATTTGTTTGATCATTATATTGTGGCAAGCCCGGCAATCCTTTGGGATAACTATTATATCCAAAAAAATATCTCTAATAATTCTCGTAAAGAATCTATTTATTTAAGCCTTAGTAATAATGGTTGGGACTATTCATTAAAGTCGTATGGAACATTAATAGATGTTTTAGAAAAGACCAATAAACGGTTTAAGTTTAAATTAAATGAAGAGGAAAATCATGCAACTAATGGCTTACGAACTTTACTAGATGGTTTAATCTATGTCAATAATAAGAATAAAATACAGTAGTTAACCATAAGGGCTTAGCTTGGTCTGAAAGTATGGTTACCGATAATTGGGACCTTATAACGATATGCTTACCTTATCCTACCGCCTATGCCTCTTACTTTACTTATGTCTCGCTTCACGGTATCCTTTCGAACTCTCGTTCACAGGAGTATTCAACAGTAGCAACTTTTGGGCACACAGATCAGCTAATCTCCATCCACCGGGTGACTCATCCGCTGGTCGTAGTTTAGCATTTATATTGAGTGGCATGAATTCATGAAAAAAATGAGAGAAAAATCACCTATAATATCACTTTTTGTTTTATCAATATTAGTTGGACTGATTTGGAGAATGGAAGTTGAATATCATGGCTGGGCTGGACTAACTTGGGTAGCATATTTTCATTTAGCAATTCCAACTGGCTTTTGTTTATTCCTAACATGGGCAAACTTCTTTGTAAAGCTTGATTTAAAGAAACGGATTTTAATTAATTCTATTTCATTGATATATGGACTGATAATTTATTATGTGCTAGAAACGTCATTGTATTATAATTTTGCTAGTGGACCATTAGGTTTTTTATTGGTTATGGAGATACCTGAATGGAAATTAAATTTGATAAGATTCTCATTATTGTTGATAATTCCATTCATCCCATTAGGAGCATTCCTCATATTAAAATTATTTAGACTCGAACCGAATAGAAAATTTTTGATAATTTCAATTATAAGTATTGTTATATCAATACCACTTTCTGTTTTAATGCTCGAAATTTCAAATCATAAGGGAGGACATGATTTAATACATTCTATTAAAAGTGGAATATTGATACCATTTTGGGTGTACTCAGTAGGACTTTTAATTATTGGTAAAAGAACAAAAAATTGAGTAAACAACTTTGTAGCCTTGTCAATCAAACTTCAACTGAACTTTCTCTCTTCGGAGAAGAAATTAGATTTCATTACAAAACAAAAGAAACTAAATCTTATCGAATAGATATCTATTATCAAGTTGTTTCTTTGGATAAGTTTCTAATGCGATTATTGAATATTATAACTAGAAAAATGATTCAACTTACCCTAAGAATTTTGAATTACAATTTTATGAAAATATAAGTACTAGGATAAATGAAAACGGGTGTTTCGTAGACCCATAATTGAAATTATGGGTTTTTGGGGAGATAACTCATTTCTCAACATTTGATCATAATATTTGGCCCATTCGTATTTTAATAGATTTAAAAACTGTAAATCTTTGAGACATATCAAGTTTATAATGAAAGTTGAAAAATGGGACAGCTTCCCATAAGCCCACGAGTTTAGTCATCACGTTGTGAGCAAGTTGAACAATCAGTAAAACTGTTATGACCATCTGTAAAATGGTTAAGCTCAACTCCTAACTTCATAAGATATTTGTCTTAACAAAAATCAGAATTGTTATGGCAAATAAAAATGTGATATGGGCTGATAAAGCCACTCTTTCAAAAGATCTAAGCGGCAAAACATACATAGTTACAGGTTCAAACTCTGGTGTAGGATTTGAGACCGCTCAACAACTGGTAAAACAAGGTGCACAAGTAGTAATGGCCGTTCGCAGACCTGAAGCTGGTGAAGAAGCACGCAAGAACTTCAAGAATGTAAAAGGGACTTGCGAAGTCATGAAATGTGACTTAGCTGATTTAGACTCTGTTCGCAATTTCGTGAATGAATTTAAAGCAAAACACAATCAGTTAGATGGATTGATGTGCAATGCCGGTATGGTAAACATGGAAAACAAACCAAAGTACACCAAACACGGTTTTGAATATACCTGGTCAGCAAGCTATTTCGGACATTTCTTGTTAACTGAGTTGCTTTTAGACACATTAAAAGCTACACCAAACGCACGGATGGCCATCATTTCTTCTGTGGTGCATGCTGGTAGCCCAAAAAGCAGACCTAAAGTTCACTTAGAAGATTTAAACTATAAAAAGAGAAAGTACGACAATTTTGCCGCCTACGGAGAGGCCAAAGTAGCCGTTGTTTTATACGCCAAAGAATTAGCTGAGAGACTCGAAGGAACAGGTGTTACAACCTACTCTATCCACCCAGGTTGGGCTCGTTCTAACTTTGGTAGTGGCGGTGGAGTCATAATGAAATCAATATTTTCACTGGTTCAACCACTCACCAAATGGTTTAACATGAGTGACAGCTCATGGGAGTCTGCACAAACGTCATTGCACTGCTTATTGTCCGATGATGCACCTCAGCACTCAGGTGCCTACTTCAGTCAACACAGTGTGCTGTACAGAGATAAGGAATGCAAGAAAGGTGGGTGGCCAATGAAAAGCCCCAACCCAAATGCTAGTGATATGGATTCAGCCAGAAAGCTAGTTAAGATGACAAGGGGAATGGTAGGATTGGACTAAAAACACAAAAAAGATGAAATCATTCAAAACACTTATGGCTCTCATTGCTTTTGCATTTGCGACTACACACGTGCAAGCTCAAGACGGCTGGGAAACACATACTGCCAAGGACGGAATAACAACTGTAAAAAGTCGCGTTCAAAAAACAAAAGACTTTACCAGGATTGATTATACAGTAACATCAAAAGGAAACTTTACTCTGAAAGAGGCGGATGAATTTTTCAAAAACTCCGCCAACCATAAAAAGTTTTGGGAAAATTGTGAGAAAAGTGAAGAGTTTAAGAAAATATCAGAAAATGATTGGTATACCTACTTGTACTTTAACTATTCTTGGCCAATGTCTGATGTCGATTGTGCACAGCACTTTACTAGAACGGTTACCTCAGAAAAAGTCGTTTTCAAAGCAACTACAACTCCGAATGCCATTGAAGACAGAGGCGTTGACAGATCTCACCTTTTTGATGTGATAATCACAGTAACTCCGATTGACGATGCAAGCTCAAACATAACGCTTGAAGTATCCTTTGGCAGTACGGTGAGTGGGCCTAAGTGGATGATCAATGCATGGCTTCCTGACGGCCCTAAAGAGATTATGGAAAGAATCATTGGTGAACTAGAATAACAACCATTAAAGACCCAAATAAAATGAACGTAATAATCACAGGAGCAACAGGAATGGTAGGCGAAGGTGTTTTGCACGAATGCCTTAATCATTCGAAAGTGGATTCTGTCCTAATCATCAATAGAAGATCCTATGGAATGAGCCACCCTAAACTGAAGGAAATCCTTCACAAAGATTTTTCTGATTTCAGTTCCATAGAGAAGGAGCTGAATGGATATGATGCTGCATTTTTATGTATGGGTGTTTCATCCGTTGGGTTGAAAGAAGATAAGTTCAGGTATTTGACTTATGATTTGACCATGGCTTTAGCCAAATCGTTAGTAAATATTAATACAAATATGACTATAACCTATGTGTCAGGAGCAGGTACCGACTCTACTGAGAAAGGTAGAACGATGTGGGCGCGTATTAAAGGGAAGACCGAAAACGATCTAATGAAAATGCCTTTCAAAGCAGTCTACGCTTTTAGACCCGGTGGCATCACACCCATAAAGGGTCTAAAAAACACCTACCCTATGCTCAAAGCAATGTCCCCTATTTTACCTTTGTTCAGGTTTTTAATGCCCAAACTTATTTGCAGTTTGCAGGAAGTTGGAGTAGCCATGATTAATGCTGCCTTGCATGGCTATGAAAAAAAGATTCTTGAAGTAAAAGACATTGTGGAACTAGCTACTTTAGACAAAAAGCAGTAATTCGATAGACATGAATGATATTTTTAGAATAACAAGTATTTCGCAATTCCATGAGATTTTAAACTTACCTGCACCAGAGCACCCATTAATCAGTTTTATCAACGAAAAGGATGCGATGAGCAAACCCGATATGGACGGCTCTATGTACGGTATTCGCTTCTCATCTGATATGTATGCCATCATGTACAAAGATAAAATCAGTGGGTCAATTGGTTATGGTAGAAATTCTTATGACTTTCAAGAAGGTACTTTGATCTTCGCTAGTCCAGGGCAAGTTTTCACTTCACCCAAAAAAGAAGAACTTGAAGGCAAGGAAGGTTGGACGTTACTTTTCCACCCTGATTTATTGCTTAAATCAACACTTAGCAATAAGATAGATGCTTACTCTTACTTTTCGTATGAAGTAACAGAGGCCTTGCATTTATCAAAAAAAGAAGAGGCATTTATATTTGGAGTTATTGAGCAAATCAAAACGGAATACTCACAGAACTTAGATATGCATAGTCAAATTCTCATTCTCTCTAATTTGGAACTACTTTTAAACTATTGTATGCGCTATTATGACAGACAATTCTTTACGAGAACGAACCTTAACCGCGATTTTGTTTCGCAGTTTAACATAGAACTGAAGCAATACTTTACATCTGATTTAATAACGGATTTGGGAGCCCCACACGCAGATTATTTTGGAGAGAAGCTAAATATGTCTACTAACTATTTGAGCGACATGCTGAAAAAGGAAACCGGAAAGGGTATAAAAGAGCACATTGATGGGTACATCATAAGACGAGCAAAAAACATACTACTCAATTCTAATAAGTCAGTGAGCGAAATAGCGTACGATCTGGGTTTTGATTACCCGCAAAGCTTTACTCGGATGTTTAAGAAGAAAACAGGAATGAGTCCACTGGATTTTAGAACTTTGAATTAAAACCCGCACACAGTCAAGTTATCATGGGTGTCGTTTTACGGGTTACCATCTTGAGGTTTGTCTTCAACTTTTCCATGAATCTCACTTCGCGGTATGGTATCCTTTTGAACTCTCGTTCTTTGGAGTATTCATTTTTTTGTCTGACTTACTTCACCACCTTGTTATGTGCTAATGCTTCGGGATTGTCCTCCGCACCTAAGGAACTTGCACCCTCTAGAAGATTGAATTATATTTAGATTAATATAGATCGTGTCCATTTTGGGTACAAAAATCAGTTAATCTCTATCCACCGGGTGACTCATCCGCTGGTCGTAGTTTAGTCATTAATCAAAAACTGTTTAGTCCAAAAGTAATCAATAATGAATAGCTTTGAATTATTTAGTTTTGGAAGTTCAGATTGTTTAAACCTAAAAGAATTTAGCCCAAAGGATGAATTCTTTATCTCAGTTGAATTTGATTTGAAGAAACAAAACGAAGAAGGAATAATGACCTTTTTCTTTTTTTTAGCAACAAAGGAAGGTTATTATAATCAACCTTATCACGATGAATTAGAACATATTATAATTGTTGAAAAATATTCATTTGAGTTTGTAAGAAGAATGCTTGACAAAAAGATAGTGAATAAGATTACTGAGTTATCAGATAAACGATTACTAGAATACCTTCACTCTATTTTTAATTTCAGCGATGATTAAAGGCTAAGTGTAAAAAAAAGATATGATTTTCTATTGAATTGTAGCTCGGATGGAATGTTATAGAATTCATGAAAACGATAGAATTTGATATTCTAGGTTGTAACAGATCAAAAATTGAAAAAAGCATTAAGTTAGTGGTAAAATTGGTAGGTTATTGCATCACCAAAAGAATTAAAAAAATAAAAGGCTTGTGGCTATTAAGTAGATGAAAGGTAAGCTCTTTGAAATGCTTTTTAGCTGAATCATTATCCATAAGCAAATTTAACTATGGGACTATTTGACTTATTCAAAAGAATAAGAAATAGAATTCAAAATCGTAGGACAAGTAAAATACAACCCTCCTTTCAAAGAAGAGTTTGACGAAGAGTAGAAATAATAAGATAGATGAAAAACAAAGTACCAAGGGTATACGAAAAAAAATATAAGAAATACATAGGTAAATTATACCAAGAAGAGCAGACCAAAATAAATAGGACAAAGAAAAAGAATTGTAGAATAATTAACACCACTTTTTTTCTGAGTTTTATACCTTTAATTCTCTCGTTATTTTTATATGAAGACACTTTTATTGACGTGAAGATAATCTTAATAGTATATACTTTTTTTGGGTTGATTTCTGCATATATAAGTTCAAATTTTTTCAATAATTCAGAAGTTTATAAATCACTTTTTTATAAGCTATTTATTAATTTCATATGTGCTGGCAGTTTATTTTCCTTTTCATTATTAGGTATAAATTATTTATCCTTTAAAAATAAGTTAGTTGAAAAACAATTTACAATAATAAGAAAAGGTTCAAAGGCAGGAGCAACTCAAGTGGAACGGACACCAACTGTAGATATTAATCACCATGGTATTATTAAGTCAATATCATTTTCTCCTAAAGATGCAGAAAAGGTGAAAGGTGCGATACATATTAAGTTAACTTTACAAGAAGGAAATTTAGGGTTTGATTTTATTAAAAGTAAGAAAATCATTTAAATATCAACCCAATAATTAAAAATGAAATACAAATTAACAAAGACACATTTATAATTAAACGTTAGTTTGCGTGAGCAATTAATTCAAATAGAAAAATGTATCAAAAGAAAAGACAAAACTATAAAAGCAAATTTGATTTAATAAAAGATAAGGATGAAGAAATATTATGGGAAGATAAACCTGTATTCTTACCATTTATCTCAGTTGGTATACTTCAAATAACCTTAGGTTTATTAATACCCCTAATAATAGTATTAATTAATTACATAGGAAAGTTTGATTTAGATTATGAATCCTATCATTGGAATGTGTTAATAATTTTTGGTATTCAGTTTCTATTTGGTTTATACCAAATATTCTATAACATATTTAATTACTCTAATACATCATTTGCCTTCACAAATAAAAGAGTAATGTTTAGTTCAGGCTACTCTTTTGTTGATTTCAAAACCATAGATTATGATAATATCTTAGAATTAGAAGTTAAGGCTAATTTTATAGAGAAAATGTTTAATGTTGGAACTATACGATTTTTCAATGGTAGAACTAAACATGATGAAGGGAATACTACAAAACTTTATGATGAGTGGAATTCTATAAAAGACGTTTTGACTGTTTATCAGATGGTGAAACAGATTTCATTTGATTTTAAACATTCAAATAATTCAAAATTTAGTACCAACCCTAGTTATAAGATAAATAACAATTATACACAACGTTAACGCAAGCTAAAATCTACTGAAAACTTCGATCATCAGTGGAAATGTCCACTGCCCGTAGTTTAGTCATTATATTGTACTTAATCGATTATGAAAAAATACCTGATAATACTAGGTGTAGCTTTTGGTGTTTATAGAACCAATTGTCAAGACATTGAGTTTCGTTTCAAACAGAACACAGATTCTCTGGATTTATGGGAGTTTAGATTTGAAAAGGATACACTCGATAATGAGAGAATCGGATTGTTAACGCTCATAAGAAAGAAAGACATCTACTCCTCGGACAGTTCAAAAAGAATTACACCTCTTGTTAAATTCGAAATATACCCTGTGGAAATAGCAGATTCAATTGCAAAGTTTGAATCAGACAGAATAATGGAGCTTTCTTGTTGTTATCCACGTTGTGGAGCCACTCTAAAAACGACAAAAAATTTTATTTTTTGGTCTAATCCGTGGTCTATCACTGCCGCGTTAGACTGTAATGGGATTGATTACACCCGAAAGAATGCTGAATTAATTTTAGAAAAGGTAGCAAGTCAGAACTTTGATTTCATTGATGAACTCATTAACGAATTAACAATTGACGAAATAAAAAACTAAGTACATTTTAACCTAAATTACATTAAAACGTAGTTTAGAAAAAACATTGAAAAAGATAAATGAAACAAACCCGAAAAGAAACAGCGTGGAAGAAGAGTCGAAAATTTGGAGATGTAAAAGGTGGACGAAAAAGGCCAAAACTCGCTGACAATATTTTTAATCAACAGCATAATTTTCAGTCTCCAGCAGAAGGAGAAAAAACTCCAATTTTTATCGTTGATAACTCGTCTCGAGATTTGTACTTTCCAATTACCATAGATGATATAAAAGAATTTCTGAATAAGCTCCCTAAAGAACATACCGAAAACTTAACTCATATTTGGTTACGTAAAATGACTAATAAAGAGTACGAAAAAGAAGGCAGTTGTCAAGGTAGTTTTATTTGCGGAAGTGGAGTCGACTTGATTGTACTTTATCCTTTTCCAAGAGATTTAAAGATGAAATTTGGAAGTAAAAAACCATCAAATAAGACTCTGAATTGGTATTCCGCATTTGAACCTGAATTAATTCATTCAAATGGAGAATGGGTTTTGAAATGGACAGAAGAAAAGATCAAAAATTACTATTTAGAAGGTCTTCTTCTTCATGAAATAGGTCATCAAATTGATAGCATATATCAACGCTATTGGAGCCTCAATTATAAAAAACAAAAAGCTGAAAACTTCGCTGATAACTATGCTTATTATTGGGGTAATGAAATTCGGCAAGAAATAGAATAAAAAACTTTAAACGTCCGTCTTCTTTTGTCCTAGTACTTAAGTACTGTGACAAAAGTAAAGGTACATTTTATCTTATCTTTTTTATCCTACTCTTCGTTAGATTTTTATCGCGTAACTAAGGCTATGCTCTGCAAATCTGCCTTGATTAGAATAAAAAATATTAAACTAAAATCATCCCTTTTCTTCTGTCACAGTACTTATATTATTAGAATAATGTAAATGTGGTGTTTATTTAAAATGTGTAACATTTAACTTCACAAAAATCTTATACTGAATTTTTCAATATAATTGGATCAATCTTGTCAGAAGTAAGACACGGGATAGTGGCAAATTTGAAAAATTCGTAAAATTGGTTCGTTAAAAAAGGATTGAATTCTAAATGTATGTATCAAATAGTAGCTCATGTAAAACCAAAAAAAGACTCTAAATATTATAAAAATGTATTAGGAGCCTATGTTACTTGTTTTATTAATTATAAAGAAATCGATGGAGCAGTTGTTTTAACCAAACACTATATTGAAAATGAAGGTTGGGAAGAAATAGAATTGGAAGACGAATATTTCATTATTAATTCAATTGAAGATATGGTCGACTGTTACAAACAATACTATAAAGAAGTGTTTGAATATGGATATTCCCTTATTTTTAATACTTATAATAAAATTGAGGAGGATGACTAAACTCCAATCACAATTGGCGTAACCGCTCATGACGTTGTACAGCATGTGTGAAAAAATATTTGCAGGCAAATTGTGACTACACTCCATCTGCTGGCCGTAGTTTAGCCATTATATCAACAATAATTTAAAAAGAGAAAAATATTATTTACTGAAACTAAATTGGGTCTAACCACTCGCAAACCTTCCCTTCATAAAATTATCATGATTTACCTTTTAAAGATTATTATTTTAAAATTTTTCCTACTCAATATCATTTCAAATGGATTTGGTCAAGGTATAACAAATGATGTAAAACTAAATATCATTTCAGAATCAGATACTTTAACGGAACACAAACCCTTATATCTATATTTTGAAATTGAAAATCTTAGTGACAGCACTATTTACTTATCGAAAAAAGTAAAGCTTATTAGTTCTGTATACCCAAATGGAAATAATTTAGTAGAAACAGATGGAGGAACTCTTTCTATGCATATTACACCCATGAATCCCTTTGCTTCAATATGGAGTGAAGATGGATGGCATGTTAAACCAACTTCTAGAATTCAAATCTTGAAAGTAAAGCCAAATCAATCAAAACAGCTATATAAACTTGATATAGGAAGATATTTCAGAGAAATTAATCAAAAACTTGATGATGATAGTCTTAAATTCAAACCCCATCAAGAGTATGAATTGCGCTTTGAATATTACAATTATACAAAACTGAAAATAAAGGATATTTTTGTTGGAAAAACACAATTTGTAATCAAAAAAATATTTATCAAATCAATATAAAAGGTCTAAAAGAGACCATAGTTTATTAACCGTTATAAAGTCTAAGAAAATGAAAAATGGAAAAGCTAAAATCGAAAACACAATAGATAATTACTCTGTTACAATTCCTTCAAAAAAGAATTGGTTTGCTCTATTATTTGGGGTCTTCTGGTTAGTAGTCCCTTGGTATGCCGGCTTTAGAAGTACAATTACAAACTTTAGTTTTGAGCATAATGCATTTCTGATGCTTTGGTTAATTGGGTGGACAATTGGCGGAGGAATCGTAGTCTTATTACTTCTTTGGGGATGTTTCGGGGAAGAAAAATTAGAATTTGACCAACAAGAAGTGACATTTGGAAAAACAATCTTCGGAATTGGGCTCAAAAAAAAATTAATACGAAAGGAAGTAACTAACTTTAGGTTTGAGAAAATAGATAAAGGCATGTTTAATAGTAATCAATGGACGTTTTGGGGTTTAGGACCAGGCAAAATAAAGTTTGATCACGGCCTTAAAACATACTCATTTGGAATTGCCGTAGATGATGCAGAAGCAAACTACTTATCAGAAGAGTTGAGAATGAAAACGGAACAATATACCATCTGAAAACGTATCCTCACTTGCCGTTTAACAAAAAACGGCAAGTAATCATTTCTTAATGAGCATAAAAGAGATTCACTGTTATTGGTTCATTACTATGAGATTATAAATTATAAAGTCCAAAATGGATGGGATGCTCTTGAGGATTTATTTGAAGAAAAACAATTAGATTTTGTCAATCCACATAGAAAATATATGTTAGATAAGTAATATGAAAAGCACTCTATTATATCTTTTATTGTTTACTCATGCAGTAGTATGTTTGGGTCAAGAACATGACAAAAACACTCGTCAATCTATAAATAATTTAGATGAAGAAGGTTTAAAAACAGGCGTTTGGAGTAAATATAAAAAAGGGTTGTTAAAGTCAATTTCTAGTTATTCAAAAGGAAAATATAACGGATATCATATTTCGTTATTGAACGACTCAACCATTCAATCACTTTCTATTTATGAAAACGGAAATGTAAAAAGTTATTTTCTTTTTACGAGTAACAAACTTTGGAGAAGAAATCTGAATTTTGAGGCATCAAATGCATCATTTCAGGTAGATTATTATCCTAACCAATTGCCCAAAACTAGTGGAATATATACAAGAGGTAACGGTGTATTAATAGATTATTCTGAAGATGGAAAAGTAACGTCTATTAATTCTACCCAGTCACATCAAGTTGAAGGCTATTATACCAAGTTTTATAAGAATGGGCAACTCAAAGAGCATGGAATTATGAAAAATACATTTCCATGGACTATATTTTGTGTTTATGACTCACTTGGTAATAGTATTGACTTTGGAAATATCAGGAATGGCAACGGTACTTTAAAACTGTATCACAATACTGGAGAATTATATAAAATTGAAGAATATAAGAACGGTCTGTATTGGAATACAAAAAAGGTTTACGCAATTCGTAAGAAAAAACTCAATAAAGGCTCAATAAAAAACGGTAATGGAGAAGTAATCAATTATTATATGGATGGCTCCATCAAGAGTAAAACGAGTTTTGAGAAAGGCTTAAAAAATGGTGTATTTATTTCATATTACAGAAATGGTGAAGTAAATGAAATTGGTGTTTATATAAATAATAAAAAGCATAATGAATGGGAGAAGTACGATGAAAATGGAGACTTAGAGACCAAATATTTATATGAGAATGGTGAAGTGAAAGTAATAGGATGTGCTGATTAAACACTCCCCTACTCCAAGTTTTGGCAGGTATACCTTCGCTTTTAAAACTTATTTTTGAAGGCATTTAAAATAAAAACTGAATGTACATAGTTAGAGTAATTGGAACTTTAATAATAGGCCTCATATTAATTAAAATAACTTACCACTTCAAGTACTCGACTTTTATTTTTGACTTGATAACTTTTGGTGGTTTTTTAATTATTGGAGTGCTCTTTTTGATGTGGTCGCTATTTACTGACATCAAACATTTTCGAAGCGAAAAGAAAATATTTTTGCTTTTACCCGTTGGCTTATCAATAGTTTTTGGCTCAATAGTTTTAATATGGAATGTTCAGATCAATACCACTTTTGATAAACCGACACTTGTACGCATATTTTATGATGGTGACTACAATGGAACAGGCATCGACTTTAAAACGGATGGCTCTTATATATTTAATAATTCGAGTCTTGGGCTAAGTGAGTATAGATATGGCACTTATAAAATCAACGATAACACAATTGTCATTGATCAGAAAAACCTTGAAAAGGTAGTTTTGACCAACAAGCTCGAAATTAGAACAGATACTGTAGCATATTTAGATCATTCAGTAGCTCATAAGTACGTTTATCAGATAGATAAAAGTGGGGAAATTTTAGTAAATGCTACAATATTTAGATTAATCGTTGACAACAGAAATAAATACTTTGTAATAAATAAAAAACATTGAGTTAGCAGTGAAAATTGGCAGGTTTTAACTTAGAAGCAACCCTGCCAAAAATTTAAAGGTTATCTATGCAAGCGATTAAAATATCTTCAACTCCTCGGCTTTTGAGCTCGGTAAGCACCTGCAACCAAAAGTTTGCACCTTCGTTTTCGCAAGATATATATCCCAATCAACTCTTTTCCGATTATAACTGAAAACGCTCTTAGTATTAAATACATTGTAAACTCAATTATAGTCAACTTTCAATCGCCTTTTTACAAGTTGTCTATGATCTACATTCAAGCTTCCTTCTTCTTCATTCTTATCTTAGTACTTATTTATAAATAATCATCCAATTGATAGATATTGATATTAAAAAAAGGCATAGCACGAGCTATACCTTTTAGTTGGAATTTAATAAACTATTTGTTAATCAATTACTAACCTCATTGATTGATCAATCATCTTTATTAGATATATCCTCAGTTCTAAATGAGTTAGAGTAATAGTCTGTTCTAGTATAATATCTTTTTGATTTTTAGGGATTGACAATTATAAAAACTGTTTCAGTATACTCATTCCATAAAATGAAAATCTCCCAATTACATTAATTCGTATAGGAGTAATTTCAGCTGGATTTTCAGATTACAGAACACAATTCCATATAGCATTTGATGATCACTCAATTCTTTAATAAGAGCTGAGCAGGAAGAGTATAGTTAATGTGTAATACAGAGATCAACAACATTGTACATTGTTGAGCCATTAAATTCATATCATAATAATTTTGATTCTAGTTCATTTATAGAAAATGATTTTTTATTTAAACACAGAAAAGCTTGCTTCTTCAATTATGAGTACAATATACTGCAATGCTCATTGATTATTCAACTTGTCTTTTCACTAATTTCAGACATTAACCTTTATTAAATATAATCTGTATTATAAATTTTACTATTCAATGAAATACTTGTACTATATTGATTATTAATGAATTACACTTTCACCGTTATTTTTCATTATTCCATAATTTAGAGATTAGACAACTGTACCCGTTCAACTGCATTTCATTATTTAGCACTAAATACAAATTCAAAATTATCTAAACTATTTATTGTTTTGCGATTACTTCGTTCAAAAACTTTTAATAGAACCACTATTAATACATTTTTTGGCGTTGTACTCACAAAACATAAATTAGAATTAACTGTGATTTATTTTTGACTTAGTACTTAGCCAAAAATACTTCTAGTTATTTTGAGTAAGTGATACATCAAGGCAAGCTACACCTAACATAACAACACATACACTGTATTTTAGAATTATAATACATACAATCTCCAATTTTGTTTGAAGCTTTTTCTCCTTATATAAAGGGTGATTAAGACGATAAATTATTCTCCAAAATCGATATCAAAATCAGAAATAACGTCCATTGGAGTGTTAGCTTCAGTAGCTGAATTATTTGATAATGAAATAAAAATCGAATTATTAATTTTAATATCAATAAGATGCATACCATGATTAACAGTCTCCAATTCTTTAATAAGCTCATCATTATAACACTTCAATAAAACGATATTAGTGCCTATTTCAGAAATGTATTGAGTGGCTTTTTCTAAGTCATTTTTGATTAAATCACATAAAAAATCATTCCCTTGCTTTAGGGTTGTGGCAGCTTCCTGCCTTGCCCTTTTCCCTTTTTTAGTCAGAAAAAAAACATTGAATTCATTCAGACCAAATGATCTTTTGAAATAACCTGCTTTCCTTAATTCTTTATAAACCAATTGTGATTTGAAACCGTCACTATTTCCGCCTTCTTTGAGGACTTTTCGTAGTAATGCCCGCAACTGATATTCATAATCCCCACCTTGAAAGGCTTGGATAAATAAATATTGATGATAGCTGTAGTCGTGTTTATCAAAGTTGATGCCCCTTGTGACATAAGTATACTCTCTCGCTTCAGAACTAGTGGCATGGGGAAGTCTCATTTCTTTATGAATGGTCAATATGCCTTTCAAAACAAGATCAATAAAACTGTACCTCAGGAGTGTTTTTCCCGAAATGCTTTTGGGTTGTGTAAGCATCAATAGTTGTGCTGGAGTGAAGTCTGTTAAGCTCATAAATAGTAATGATTAGGTTAAGTTATTGTTGTTCTTTTTCTAAGATCTTTATGACCCGGTTATATTCTACTTCTGACAAATTCCAATTGTAACCGTTAAAATCTACCGTATTTGTAAATTGAATGACCACTGCATCAATAGCTTTATGATATTTTGCAATGGTCTGATAGCCTGGAATTAAGCCTGTATGTTCATAAACGTAAATGGAAGAATAAATATCTTGTTCTTCCCTGTCTTTAAATATTGATCCATCATTCAGAGCCCTGATAAAGGTGCCTAAATCATCAGCAGTAGCCAACATTGAGCCCATATCATTTGTTTTCAAATCAGGTTCATATCCAACATAATAACCGCTCATTACATCATCAATATTGACATCTTTAATTGAGGAAAAGGTATTGTTTAGATTCAAAGGGTCCAGAATTTCTTTTTTGATGTATTTGGCACTACTATATCCCAAAACTTCATCCATAATATGGGCCAGCAACAGATAGTTTGTATTACAATATTCGTAGCTTTTCCCTGGAGCAAAATTTGCTGGCTGGTCCAAAATCAATGCAATATTCTCTTCATAAGTAGACTTGGGATCTAACCAATAGTCTTTTGTGTTGGTGAAGTTTGGAATACCACTTCTATGCTGTACCATCAGACGTAAAGTTATTTTATCCGCATACTCAATTCTCTCTTTTAACTCTGGAAGGTAAAATGCCAATGTTTGGTCTAGTGAAAGTTTACCGCTTCTTACCAATTTAGCAATGGCTAATGCATTGTAAAGCTTACTTACACTCGCTATTTTAAACAATGCATGTGGATCCGCGGGAATATTTTGTGCTTTATTTTTTGTCCCTGCTGCATAAAATGCTGGCGCCTTTCCTTTTTGGTCTACATACACTATAATACCATCAAAACCCATTGGAATTGCTTCTTCAACCTGCTCTTGTACAGTATCAGGAAGAGGTTTTATCCATGCGGTTAGTATTGGCCAAGGTACATAGTAGAGTGAAATTGCGGTTCCTACAAAAAGTATTATCCTTAAGATGAGTATTCCTCTTTTGTTTTTCATTATAGATTGAAGTAAACAGAACGTTGATGAATTATTTAATCATTTGGGTTTCCCAGCCGTCGTAATTTCCCTCCAAAGCATTGGCAATTTGCATCAACTCCAAAGTGATTTTATTAATTGAATCGATCTTTACATACGTATCATCCTGTACAATCAATTGGAAATTTCCATTCTTATGCTTTCCTTTTTTCTTTATTGTAAAACCCTTATTCTCTAACTGCTTTATGCAGGTTTGCATGTTCTTTTTTTCAGAAAAATAAAACCAATGGTCTACTTCTCTTTTTTGTGATAAATCATCCCCCTCTTGTATCAAACTCATGACAATTTTACGGTTTGTCATATCGTTCATAATGTACTTATTGGGGTATAAAAATTTAATGTAGCCTTCCCAATCTTTATCAAATCTTATATTCAGATAATAGTCTTGACCTTCAGCTACTTTACGATAGGCATTTTCTAGAATTGCATTTACACCTACAGTATCACCAATGTATATATATTGTAATCTCTCTTTATTGTGAGTGAAAGTCCCTGCTGGGATAATATCTCTGTCTTTTTTGAGTGCTTCAATTATATAATCCTCAATTTTATATAAAACATCAAAATCAGTTGGAAAACCGTCTGCTCTTTCGGTTTTATATTTTGGACCTGTTATCACAACAAATGGTTTTGAAGTAATTGGAGCCGAATTTATCAAGTCCATCCTTAAAGTAACACTACCTGGCATGTTATTTTCGTAAGACGCCAAATAGGTATCCCACATTTCAGGCTGTGTTTGGCCAAAAGAAATGATAGGTAGTAATAGAATTAATATCGGAATAAGATATAATTTCATAAGTGCAGTAATGTTTGTAATAGTTGCTTTTTAAAATGATGCCCAAGTTAAAAAACTCTACTGATTTAAACTAATAACAACCGGTTACTAAAAAACTAAGCTACTCACCAACAATAAGTTTAATAATGGGCTTTAATAGCTCTTGTCTATAATCTTCATTATAATCGCAGTTTCCCAAAACAACAGCACCACTATTCTTTTCTGGGACCATTAATAATAAGCTTCTAAACCCCTTATCTCCACCAAAATGCCCAATCACTTTTTGACCATTCAATTCAAATAATTGAAAACCCAGACCAATATGAGTATAGAGATCTGTAGATGGGTTTTGCATTTGCTTATATATTGAATTTTCGTCTTTCTTTAACTGTTCTAAAAAGAAAATCATCCACTTTGATAAATCATAAGATGATGCGTTGAGTGTACTACTTGGAGCATGTTCTCTAGTGTAAGGATACGTGTTACGAACCACCACCTTATCTCCTTTTTTTGTATGAGGACTGACTTTTAACTCCTCTTTTATTTGAAAATATCGAAAATCACTTTCATTCATTTCAAGTGGTTTTAATATACTTTCAGCGATATAATCTTCAAATGACTGTCCTGATTTTTTCTCTACAATAAGACCCAAGATATCATACCCTAAATTACTATACTTGTATGCTGTGTAAGGTGTAAACTTTGTTTTGAGTTTAAGACCTTCAAAATACTGATCCAAACTATTGTCCTCCTGATGATTTTTATCCCAATGATAGTTATGGATATCGGGCAACCCAGAAGTGTGATTTAATAAAGATTTCACATTGATTTCTTCTACTTTTTTGTCAGAGTAATTCAATGAAGGCAAAAGGTCCACCAATCGATCTTCTAATGAAATTTTACCATCCCCTACTAATTGTATGACTGCTTGGGCCGTCAATAATTTACTTATGGAAGCCGTGTGAAATACCGAATGATCAGTTACTTTATCAGTTGTACTAATATTTTTTACGCCATAACCTTTGGTATAGATAATTTCTCCATTTTTGACCACTCCAATACTAATTCCAGGTATTCCGTATTCAATCATTTTTGTATTCACAATCGAATCTACCTTTAAATAAAATTCATTATTTTGGGCTTGTACGATTGAAAACTGTAATAAAATGAGTGAAAAAAGTAAGAATAATTTCATCTTTAAAACTGTTGAAAAGATAATTGAATGTACCTATAAAATCTAAAGCAAACCTTTCTTTTGATTTTCAATCTGATCTATAATCTGCATAAAAATTCTACCATAACTTATGTCTGATTTTTCACCCAATCTCACCATAATGATTTCGTTTTCAGGATTGACATATAATATTTGTCCTAATATTCCGACAGCATAAAAATTGTCAGTACAGTAATTGACACGCCATTCATTGACACTCTTCGGTTTCCTTTCAACATAATAATTCTTATAGTTGTTTTCAATCGCTCCATTTACAGCACTTAATGAATCTGTGTAAGCATTTCCATTTTTATCTTCATAATCTCTACCTGATTGAGTATACCACTGATATTGATAGCAATCATTGTCCATATTGACGGTTTTGGAACGTAAGACCCATTCCTTACTCACTATTTGTTGACCTTCCCAAGTCCCATTATTCAAGTAAAGCCGACCAATTTTGGCTAGGTCTCTTGCATTGGTATTTAAACAACAAAATCCTTTTGCTGAACGGTTTTTATTATCATCCACACTCCATGAAGCGTCATATTCCATACCCATTGGTTGCCATACTTTTTGTTCCAAATATTTCCCCAGTTCCATATGAGTAGCACGTTCAACCACCATACCCAGAATTGCAGTAGAAATACTTTGGTAATCATGTACTTCACCAGGTTCATAATCAAACTTCAACTTTTTAAATTGCTTCAATTGATTTTTGCCATAATAGAGTCGTGCAATATGGGCAAAAGGATTTAAATAGGCTTCTTTAAATCTTAAGCCCGATCTCATTTCTAAGAGATCTTCAACGGTTAGTTTCTGGAAGTTGGGGTCTCCATCTTTCAATTCTGGGATATAATTGACAACAGGGTCTTTTACACTTTTGATTTTTCCTTCATCAATGGCAATTCCCACCAATAAAGAAGTAACTGATTTTGATGCTGAAAAAATATTGGAGATATCCCCTTCTTTATACCCTTTATAATAGTTTTCAAACAAGATAGTGTCCTTATGAATGACCAAAAAAGATACCGTTGCAGTCTCCTTTAGTCTTTCATCTAAGGACATCCTATCTTCATTGACATTTACAGTAAAAGCGGTAGGTTTTTCTTGAAAATGAAATGACTTTTCTCCCTTGGCTATTGCTGTATTAGTGAAAAATTTGTGATCTGTAATGTTTGCATTCAGCCGTGTAACATACCTTCCAAAATGACATGAAGTGAAAAGTATAACGCTGAGTAATAGTACAATTTTTTTATTCATTTATTTAGAGAGCTTAGTTTTTAATATATATTTAAGGAAGTTTGGCTCTTCAAATTGTGAAAATTAAATTGTAATATCAAAAAAACACAAACCTATTTAAGTACAGTGACTTCTTCTAAAATCTCATGCAAGGGTTTTACTACTATTTTACCTTCTGTAGGAATCATACCTTGCCATACCCAATTGTAATGCTCTACTACCTGCTGGGCTGTCAAATTGGGTCTTTCACCTGTAGTATGACCATCTTTCACCACCGTGATTGTATATTCTTTTGTAAGAGCAGATTGTATTGTTGATTCTACACAAAAGTCTGTTGCACAACCTGTCACATACAACTCACCCACGTTATGGCGAATCAATTCCTCCTGAAGCTTTGATTTATAAAATACATCATTGACATACTTATCAATCAAAATATCTTCTGACTTTACCTCAAGTTCATCTAAGTTTTCCCATTCTTCGGTATTTTTCTCAAACTCACCTGAGCCCGTTCCATCATGCTGAATCACAAAAACAGGGTATTTTAATGTTCGAAAGTTAGCGGATAAAGTATTAATTCTTTCTACTACACCTTTGTGGTCATATCTTGGTGTTTGTGGAGTAAAAGAACCTTTCTGCATATCAATAATGAGTAATGCTTTGTTTGTTTTCATTTAGATTTAGAGTATTTAGTTTTTACATTTAAAGCATAAGTACAAATTCAAAATTATCTAATTCTATATTTATTGTTTTGCGATTACTTCCATCAAAAAACTTTCAATAGAACCACTATTAACACGTTTTTTGGCGTTGTACTCACAAAAAATAAATTAGAATTAACTATGATTTACTTTTGACTTAGTACTTAAAGGTTTACAATTATAGTTCCAATGAGCTTTTATCTTTATGCTTAAACTCTACCCTTTTTTTCATGTCATGCTTAGTATGGTGTTCAACCTCCACATATCCTGACAAGTTTGAATCATACTTCTTCTTGTTTCTACTCTCAAACGTCATGCTATCACCCTCGTGATACTCATTTCCTTCTCCTTTAGTCCATTTAGTGATGACAGAATAATCACAGTGAAACTCATACACTTTCAGTAATAAATTATAAGTGTACACCCCTCTTTCAGTGATCACATAAAAGTCATCGCAACCTTCATAATACCCTCCGTGCTCATTACGTTCGTACTTCTTTTCAGTCTCATTTAGGTAGATATGATCAAGATAGAGTTTATCACCGCGGACTACTTTGGATTCAAAAATTTTAAAAGTGTCTTGAGCAAATGTACTCACTGAAGTAAATAGGATAATTGTTAATAATAAGGATTTCATAATAATTTACTTTTGACAATCGCGTAAAAAAAATGATTTAATTGAAGACCCACAAAATTAAAGAGATCCAATTAATGTGTTAAATCAAGTTTCATAACAATCCATAATACGATGTAAATCAATAGAAAATACCCCATCTACAAGAAAATTTATGTCCCCTTTTTTAAGTATCAATATTTAAGTACTAAGACAAAAGTAAACGAGTGTTTTGTCATAGTGCTTCGTTATTCTTCCTTTTTTAGTAAGGCATTTACTTTGGGTTGAATTTCCCAAATTCCATAAGGGAAAAAACATATTCTATAAAATTCCAAAAGAGTATCAATAAGATGGACCTCTCTTTGTAATTCTATTGTCGTTAGTGTTTTGGCCACAAAATACATTGCATACAGGCTACTGGCAATGGAGATAGGAAATAAAAAGACTGAAATGGTTTTCCAAATGTCTATAAAATTCACTGCTCTTAACAAAAACATCTCATTAAAAATCGTCACAATACTAAATAAAAAGTATAGAAATGGGAGCAGTAAGCAAAATGAAAATAACCCTACATTCCTATTAACACCATTTGATATTAATTTTTGAAATCTAAAACCTACAGATGCAAGCCATCCATAAAAAACTACAATACATACTATTAAAATAAAAGGTATATACTTTATTAAATCATAAAATCTGAAAGCATCAATCTCTAGACCTAGAGTTGCTTCAAGAAATAAATATACAAGGAAGCGGATTTTCAAGAGGATTAGAATTCCATACATCATCAAGAAGATTTGCCAATGTTTCGCTCTTAATAGTATTTTCATTGTTCTTTATTTGATTAATAAGTAATAAGCCAAAAATAAATGGTAATTAATTCTTGATTATTTTTTCTGAGTACAACGCTGAAAAACGTATAAATAGTGGTTCTATTTAAAGTTTTTTAAAGGCAGTAATCAGAAAAAATAATATGAATTAGTGTTATTTAATTTTGTCTTATTGTTTAACATTAAAGAACCTCAAAAATTAAGTATTACCAAATAAAAGCCCCATCAATTCAATAATTAATGGGGCATTGGTACATTGTAAATTAAATAATAGTCGACTTTTTTACAAGTTGTCTATGATCTACTTTTAAGCTTCCTTCTTCTTTATTTTTGCCTTAACATAAAAACGAAGCAAAACAGGCAAGGCTTAGAAGTCAAAAACTAAGTTCACAATGTATTTGAGCCTTGGAAAAGAAATTAGAATCTCTGTTTATGTTGTTTTACGGTTTTTACCATTTTAGCAAAAGATTTTCCTTTCTTCCTTTTTTCTGCCTCAGAACTCGCGTAATGTTCTTGTTCCCTGTGCAGTTTGAGGTAGTTTTCATAAGCTTCTTCTGAAATATCTCCATCATTTACTGCTTGAATTACTGCACATCCTTTCTCATGTTGATGAGTACAGTCAGAAAACTTACAGTGTTCTGATAATTCCATAATCAACGGGAAAGCATCTTCAAGTGCATTGTCTGAAGAGGTTAATCCTACTTCACGAATACCAGGATTGTCAATCAAAACACCTCCATCTGACATCACAATCAATTCACGATGTGTTGTGGTATGTTTTCCTCGATTGGTACCAGAACCTATTTCCAATGTCAGCATTTTCTCTTCACCCAAAAGAAGATTCACTAATGTAGATTTACCAACTCCTGAAGAGCCTAAAAAGCAATAAGTCTTGTCATGCTCAATCTTTGACTTCAATTGTACGATACATTCCTCATCTTCAGTTCTTGTTATTAAAAGGTCCAATGCTGGAAAACGGTCTAAGATCTGAATTTTATAAGCTTGAAGCTCTTCGGCTGTGACTAAATCTGCTTTACTCAAAATAAGGATTGGTGTAATACCAGCATCATAGCACAATACCGTGAAACGTTCCACCCGGTTTAGATTAAAATCTCTATTAGCTGAAAAAACAATAAAAGCTGTATCAATATTAGAAGCGATGTATTGTGCCTCGCCATCTCTACCGATCGCTTGTCTTTTTAAGGTGTTATTTCTGTAAACAACTTGCTGTATTAATGCTTTTCCTTCATCAAAAGGCATCATTTGTACCCAATCCCCTACCATGGGAAAATCAGATCGATCTTCAGCTGTAAAACGTAGATGTCCCATTACTTCTGCTTCGAAGATCCCCTCTTCATTTTGGATTACATAACGTTCTTTGTGCTCTGAAATAACACGTGCCCACTCATCTCTATTTAACTGTGAGTGAGTTGAATATATATATGAATTGAACCCTAATTGTTCAAGTGTGATTGTTTTCAATGTATTAGAATTATATGACTTTTGATTTAATTTATCTGAATTTCAGATACAAAAAACCGACAGGTACTTTGGAGTACCTTACATATTTATGGTAAGAAGAAAGCACCTGCCGGACTAAGCGGAGATCAAGTGCACCATAGGTGAGTTATATGTAAAATTTGTTGTCATACAATACAAATATGATAGATTATATGTTCCTTTCCAAAACGGTATAACACTTCGAAAAACTTATTAAGAAAAAAGTGAAAAGCTACAAGCTCTATATAAGCACTCAGAAGCCTTATCTATTGAAATAATCTGTCAAAATATTGATCCCAAAGTTCTTGATGTTCTAAAGTTGGGAAGTTATACTTTGTACTACTCGCCACCATCAAAGAAGTAAAATAAACAGTGCCTTCAATAAACTCTTTGTCATCATGGACATCACCCCTAAAATCCTGGCATAAGGAATGAAACATTTCATGTACAATAAGTTGACATTCCATATGTTCAATACCAATTTTAGTACTTGAAGGATTGATTTTTATATCTCTCATTACATTAGATTGACCATGAATATAAGAAGCCAAACCAGAGTCCCATTGTATTTTCACTCTCTTATTCCTGAAGGTATAATTTCTCTTGTCTGCTTCTATAATAAAACGTTCTACATGTTTATGAAATATAGGAATGAGATCATCCGATGCATATTCAACAACGAGGTTTCTGGGAGAAACATCCATATCAAAGTAAGCACATGAGTTTAGAATAAACATCGGTAATAAAATGACAGTATTGAGTTTAATTCGGGTAAGTAAGGAAGTCATTATAACTTTGTTTAGGTTTAATCTAACCTAAAAATAACAGCTTAATATTAAATTAGCAAATATTTAATATTTAATTGTAATTTTTCAAGCTATAAGAAATTCCTTACTTTTTATTTTTTCTTAATGACCTGGCTCCCAAATCAAACGGCAGAAAGCACTTAATCTTTCGTTTTCTCTTGCTACAGGAATACCCGCTACAATACCAATTAATAAATTATCAGCCAATGCCACTCTCATTTGTGGTCTAATGGTCATATCAAAATCTTGATGCTCAAAAGTTTGGTTAAATTCTACACCAATAAAATTGGTGGTACCTGGAATCATATAATGCACACTGGGGTTAAACTCAAAAGAAGTTTCTAATCCTGATTGGTTAAAAATTTGTTCAATCTTAGGACCAGTATAAATTAAGGAGTGAAAATTTTGCCCCCATCTTTTCGCAATGACGAAAAATGGATTATATAAATTCCCTCTGACTAAAGGATTACCAAACTGTTTAAAATCAGACAATAGAATTTCATTGATATAACCTAATGCCATGGTCATAGCCATCTTCTCACTCACAAAGAAACTCCACTGTGTTGCGAGCTTTAAACTTTCCAGGCGATCAGCAGGAATTGAGTCTGAAGAAACTCCTTTTTGAGGAGCATAAAATGTGAAAGGTAACTCTACCTCAAAACCCAAACGGTTGATCGGTGCCCATTCATATTCTACCAATGCCTCGTATTTATCATAGTCTAAATTATCAACCAATTCCACACCCACGTTCCATTCTTTTTCACCTTTACGTGCACCTAGATCTCGGATTAAGTCAATGTAAAGAGGCTCAGCATGAAGTACTTTTGCTGGGAGAGTTTTGTCTTGATAATTTTCTATAAATAAGCTATCGATTTCTCTTTTCGTCTTTAGTTCATGCTGTTGTGCAAAAACACACAGAGAAGTCAATAAACTAATAAATATTGCCAATGCAATTTTTTTGATTGTCATGAGGATAAAGTAAATAAACAGATGTTAGATTTAGAAATACTGTTGTGATTTGATTTTTCAAGCACAATACTAATATAAGTACTAAGACAAAAGTATTTAATATTAATTCTAATTATTGTTTTAGCACTAAATTGATAATAAGGTTCATCAAATCACACCCGCAAATATAATTATAGAAAATAATGTAGGGTTTGTTATATAAAAAATGCCGAAAATTTAGATTAAATCTTCGACATTTGGCTTATCTAGTATTTTATCATCAACTACTTTTCACTCAACATTTCATCCAATAAGGACATTGAAACCTTATATACCTCGTATTTACCTCTTTTTTCTTCTGGTAAATGGATCTGAGATGTAGTGAAGTAAATTTCCCTTTCCAAATTTTTGGCAAATGAATCTGCCCATCGGATTCGCGAATCTTCTAAAAGGCGAATTAATTTCCCCTCTTTTGTATATATATTAATACCGTTGGTTTCTAATCCCCCCAACCAAAGGTTTCCTTTTCGGTCAAACAACATTCCATCTGTTGCTGGAACCTCTGCCACTTTTTCAACACTTTCCTGTACCTTCTGTTCTGTTGCATTACTATCCAAAAGTACGGATGTATTCACCTTATATAAAGTGTGTGAAGTAAGTGCAATAAAATACAACTCTTTGTAATCTGGAGTCAATGCTATACCATCTGAAGCCACTGAATTTTCCCATTTGATGCCATCACATATTAAATGATCCAGTTCAGATTGAACACTATTATGCCCCGTCAATAAACGTTTAGATGTTCCAGTTGCAAGGTCTAATACAATGATTCCACCAATTCCAGAATCAGTGATATAAGCCACTTCTCTTTCGATGTCAATTCTAACATCGTTGTAGTACGAATTCGTAAAATAGTTCTCTTTTGGAAAGTCATACGATCTAATCAATTCATCTGTTTTAAGATCAAAAGCATACAAAACGGGTCCATTCTCTACTACTCCCTTAAACTGTTTATTGAAAGTGTCTAATACCCAAAGTCTGTTTTTGGCATCACAAACCACACTCTGAACTCCGTAGAAAGAAAAATCTCCTCTTTTGGTATTCCACATTTCCGAAGGATAAGGGCGTGGTTTTCCATCTACAATTTCAGCAACCGAATAAGTTATACTATCGGTCCATGTAGGATAATTGACAAAAACTCTATTGTTTTTACTTACGGCAATTCCTGTCCATTGCTCAGCAGATTGAGCCACTAATGTTAGAGGGTCTTGCTCTTTTATTTCATTTGATTTTTGACAACCGATTATAAACTGGAGGCAAAAAATTAGATTTAGAATAAGATATTTGATATTCATTTATTTAATATGAGATGAAGTAACAGGTACTAAAAAGTAACTAAGTATTTTGTTTTATTTTATAAACAAAGCTATAAAACTTCAGATGATTCTTAAAATTTGTATAGTGCAAAATGTACTTTTTAGGAAGTGTTTAGAAATGTATATAATACAATTTTGTTAATTATGTAATGCGGTATATAACAAAGTGAACTTTTAATTCACTCCAAATTTTTTCAAACGAATGTAGGATAATTTCTCCTTTTACTAAAAAGGTAATTCTTCCTCCTTGAAAAATTGTGGATAGTCGTTTTTAGATGTAATTATTTTAATATCGCAAATTACACTTTCTTCGTTTACATCTTTGGCTCTGCAGTAAGAAATCAGACCTTCTTTTCCTTCATCAACCAACAATTTATTTCCTGCATTGATAGGATAATTTATAGCGGTCGCAATCGGTTTAACAACGCCTAAAACCCTTTCTGAGCGAGAAAAATAACTTAATACAAAACGTGTATCATCTGAGGTTGTATCTTGGATAAGTACTACTCTATTAGACAAGCTAGCCAACACTTTACACGCTTCTATATACTTATATTCGTCATATATAATTTCAGGTGGAAAAGGAGAAATAACAGCAATCAAGTTGGAATGGAAAATGTCATTATCCGGGAGGTAAACCTGATCAATTCCTGAAGAGACTACCTCCACATAAAAAGAGTCTTTGGAGTCTTTGACAATAGAAGAAACACCTCTCTGATGCATAATATTCAAGGTTATCTCATCTTCATCACTAAACTCTGTAATCTTTTGACTGATGATTTGTCCATGTTGATCAGGATTTTTTGTACCTATAATTCCAACACTGTATTCATTTAAAATCTCTTGATTTCCTGCCACATATAATACTGGCCAAAGCTCACTTACCTTTAAAATATTCTGAGGATAATGCTCATTCAAAAATGAAATAGGTTGAATTGAATACTTCTTGCAATTGTCTAAAATTTCAGAAGCGATAGCAATCCCTTTTTCTATATCTTCTATTGTAGTTTTATTAATTCTCTTCGTTTCCTCTAGGATAAGTGTGATAGCCTCTCTCACAGAGGACGTATTTTTTTCTGCATCGCTTAATGCTTTTGCATTTCTGAAAAGAAACTTTGGACCAAATCCACGAATATTTAATATTGACAAAATAAGAAATTCTATCATTTTTCCAAGATTATTAATGAAGCATTGATTATAATGTAATATTACGGCGAAAATTTAGATTTTTTCTATGAAGTAATAAAAAAAAGATACTATATTGCACATGGGTAAAGAATCATAGGTTAGTCACCTATATAAAAAAAACTAGTCGGAAATCTTTTCGACTAAAAGCATCCTGATTTTCAGGATGCTTTTATTATTTATGCGTATTCGATAATTTTCCCTTCTTCTGTAAACCCAACTTTTCTAAAAATATTTTCAGAATCTTCAGAAGCTTGAGTTACTATTTTTTCTATTCCATTTTTCTTGGCATAATCAATCGCTTGTAAAACGAGTGCCTTACCAATGCCTTGCATTCTATTTTCTTTCATCACAGAAAGGTTATAGATTCCTGCCACTTTTGGATCAGATGGCGGAATAAACAACTCGATCACTCCAACTACTTGCCCACCTTGATAATAATTGAACATGATAGTATGTGTCTTTTTCAAAACTTCCATGTGTACATTATTATAGAAGTGTAATACATTCACATCAAACGGTTCCCAATTATTGGCAATTACAAATGCATTATCTATGATATCTTGCTTTTCAGCGACTGTATTAATGTTTTCATTTGTATCTGATTTCAGATCATCAATCTTTGCCCAGAAACCTTTGCTACTTCCTGCTTCTTTGACTCCTAATTTTTCAAAGATAGATTTTACATTATCTGTCAAGTTAAAATCACTGATCCAAATGCATGATTCTCTCAATCTGTTTTCAAAAAAAGATACGGCCGTTTTGAGGCTTTCTTCTTTCAATTCTTCTCCATTATGAATATGTATTACATTAAAGGTGTCAGCCTTTAAACCACTATCAATATAACTTAATCCATCAGCAGATAGTACCTGCATAATATTACATGTAGAAGCCAACACAGCCGCATGTTCTTTAAAATTTTGATCTATAAGTTCCTTCATTATTCCGTTGTTCTTGAATTACAAAGGTAAAACTTTAAAATAAAATTAGGTTGTTAATAAAATATATGTAAATCCATGATTTTGCAATTTGACTTTCTATTTTCAAATTTATTTCATTTTTGCCCTAAACAAAAAAGGCAGAGAAAAGTGCTACTTCCCTCTACCTCAATCAATGTATTATTTTATGTCTACAGCATTACAATGCTTTCTGATTTTTATCTAAGATTTTCTGTTTTGAAAAACATGATGCTGGCAAACCTGACTCGTTAACCAATAACGGTACTGCTCTACTATTCCATCCGAACCTCACATACTTTGGTTTTTTGATTTTACCTAGCTCCAAAATTACAACTCCTCTGTGCACTTTTGCCTTTACAGTTTGGAAGTCGGTCTCTTCTCCAGAAACTTCAAAATCACCCTGATCACCTTCTTCAAAGTGCAAGCCTTTACTGTTTTTATAATAAACAAAAAGCTTCTTTCCTTCTTTGACTACTCTATCGAGTTCGGGAGATTCTACTAATTGGTTATCAATAACTTTATAGTGTTTCTTTAAAGCAATATTTGATAAACGAATGCCGATTTCATCTTTATTTTTTGCATGTAAATCATGAATATCACCGATATCACTTGTCACTACCATTGCGGTTTTATTGATATGAAGCAGTTGTCTTTGGTGGTCTCTGATCACTGCTCCATGCGTCATTTTTTTATATTTATACGGTGCAATCTGAACATAATAAAATGGGATTTTGCCAAATTGCTCATGCATATGGTGGATCAAAGTTGTCATTTGTTTTTTATAATCTCCCTTTTTATTAGGTTGATCTTTTCCATGAGACCAAAGAATCCCTGCGAACTTGTAATCTCTGTATTGATACATTAACGCATGATGCGAGATATCATAATGATGGAAACTGAAAGGCTGTTTTTCCACATCATCATCCAAATGTTCAATGGAAGAGAGTTCCTGTTCTAAAAAAGATTCCTCATGCCAGCTGTCAATAGGTTCGTCTCCCCAATCTTGGACAACTACCCCAATTGGCACGTTTAGTTTTTCATTGAGATTTAATGAAAAATAGTAACTTAATTCGCTCCATTTTTCCAAAACAGCTTGACTGCATAATTCCCAATTACCACTGATATCTTCATGTACATACCCTTTTTCTTTAGGATGTACGGTCATTAATCTGATGTTTGGGTAAGATGATCTTTCAAAAACTTCTTTGGGTAAATTGGCATGATCTTCAAAAGTTGAGGTGATGTTCGTTTGCCCTACAGCTAACCAAACTTCTCCTACTACAACATTTGTCAAATCAATGTTCTTCTCTTCGGATTTGATAGAGATGACATAGCTTTTATATCCTCCTTTGGGCGTACTAATTTTCACCTTCCAGTTACTGTTATGGTCAACAGTAGTGGTAATGGATTGTCCCCATGAAGGATGAACTGTGATACTTTCTCCTGTTTTTCCCCAGCCCCATAGGGTTACTGTGGTATTCTGTTGTAATACCATGTTGCTAGAAAAAAGGTTACTTACAGATAAGGCATAGATTGGGTTAACAAAAACCCATAATACCATAAGAATTAATAGTTTTTTCATTATAATTTAAGAGTAACATTAACAGTAGTCTATTGTTAGAAGCAAAAAGTATGAAGTTATAAGTGATATATAGCAGAGCTTCGTAGTAATAGTTACTGCATCAAAAAGTTTAAGTTAATTGTTTAGTGTAAGTCGTTAATTTGTTGTCTATCAATCACACAGGATAGCAAGACTAGAAAACACTTCAGCAATTATAAAATGTTTTACATGAAAAAGCAAATATGACGTGTAAGAAATTAACTTATAACTATCTAATATTCAGTTAAATCAACAAAATTTTAATTACTCTTATTTAACAATGGTCACTATATGTTTAACTTATCGTAAACTAAATGCCTATATTTTTGACCGATGGGTACTTCTTTTCCTCTAATTTTAATTCTATTACCTTCCACAATATCAATGCTGTAGTTATTGATCAAAAAAGATTTATGCACTCTGATGAAATTATCTTTTTCAGAAAGCAACTCTTCGAAATAGGAAAGTTTCTGATGACAAACCAAGCACTCATTTTCAAAGTGAAGTTTCACATAATTGCCATAAGCCTCTAGAAAGAGTAATTCCTTCTTATTTACTGCTTTTAGTTGCTTGTCTACTTTAATAAAAAAACGGTCATTTTCTGGAGCTTCAATTGGAGTTGGAATTTGTATTTTATGAAGCGCCGTCATAAAACGGCTGAAGCTAAATGGCTTGAGTAAATAATCCACAACATTGAGCTCAAAACCTTCCAAAGCAAACTCTTGATAGGCTGAAGTTACAATCACTTTGGGTGGAGAAGGTAAAGATCTTAGCATTTCAAAACCAGTCATTTTGGGCATATTGATATCTAAAAATAGAAGATCAATATTGGTGGTATGAAAAAAATCCATGGCTTCAAAAGCATCATATGCGTTTCCAATTTTCTCAAGATAAGGTACTTTTTCACAATACCCTTCAATGATTCTATGTGCTATGGGTTCGTCATCTATAATCAAATATCTCATACTAAGTCGATTATCAAAATTGCTTTATAAGTATCTATTGTATCAATAATTTCATAATGATGACGGTTAGGGTAAATCAATTCTAATCGCTTTTTTAGATTATCAATCCCTATACCGACTCTATGATCAATTAAAGCCTGATCAAAATTATTTTCAATAGTGAAACTAACTTGTGTACCTTCTTCTTCAATTTCCACGAAAATATAGGCATTCTCCACCAGCGTTTCTACACCATGTTTGAAGGCATTTTCTAAGAGAATAATGTACAGTAAAGGTGCAATTTTAAAGTCAGATATCACAGAATTGATAAAATGAATTTGAACATTCTTTTGATATCTTATTTTATGTAACTCAATGTAATTTTCTAAATAAGTGATTTCATTTTGAATGGCTACTTTTTCCTCCTTCCCTTCATAAATAGTGTAACGCATCATATCACCCAACTTCAAGACCACTTCTGGTGCCTTATCTGATTTTTCTACTGTCAAACCGTAAAGATTATTCAACGTATTGAAGAAAAAATGGGGATTGATCTGGCTTTTTAATAATTGCAATTCAGCTCTTGCTTTTTCGTTTTTCAGAGTTTGTAGCCATTTCCATTGTTCATAAACCCAAAAAACGAAAAGAACAGGTATGGTGAGTATTGTCATTACAACTACTTTTTCATATTGTTCGGCATTATCATCATTTCCTTGAACTAGGTAGACAAATAAGAACATTCCAAGGAAAAAGCCCCAGAAATACCTGTAATATTTCATAAAGAATTTTGGCATAATGGTATACACCAATCCATTGAAAAGTAAAACCACTAAGACAATGGTTACGGGATTTTCATTGACCTGTGCGGCCTCATCATAGAGGCTTATGAAGATCATGAAAATAAAAGCCCCTGCCAATTTCATCAAGACAGGAATTTTCTTCTTCAAGTAAGAAAAATGATAGGTAATAAATGACACTAGTAGAGACCAAAAAATCATCGCTACTGTAAATTCTTCTGTTTCTGTAATTGGAGTGATAATAATGCCCGCAATCATCATTATCACTGCTAAAAGTCCTGTAATAGTAGAGCCTATGAGGATCGGTTTTCCGTATTTAGTTATTTTATTTTCCATACTTCAAAGGTAGTTGCTGTGCCATAAGTCAACAATTATTTTATTTGAACGCAGAATTTTGGGTGATGAACGATTGAAATATCAGGATCAAATGTAGGAAAACAAAAGCAACCCACTATTCATTGCACTATAATAGTGGATTGCTATGGGGAAAAGTGTTCTTACTTCTCTAAAATGCCTTGAATTGGCTCAAAATAACAAGCCGAAGGTGTATTGATTGAAAGGAAACCACAAATAGTAGGTGCAATATCTGTAATGTAAACTTTTTGATGGGACACTTTATGAGGAATTTTCCAGCCCATTAGCAGGATTGGAACGTGCGTATCATAAGTAAACGCTGTACTATGGCCTGTTCCTTTTTTACTTTTCTGGTTGAAATAATTACCAGCAAAAACACCCATCACATCTGGTGAGTTTCTGACATTATAACTGTTGTCATACAAAGATGTATAACCTTTGTGATATTCGTTTAATCTAAGGTCTTCTCCTGTCAGCACATCTCTAAAGCAAGGGTACGTAATCAGGATATCAGCCACTTTAGCTTGAACTTCCGATAGCTTTAAGCTTTTAGAATTAATCAAATTTCTATTTAAATACAAATCAGAAACTCCTCCATAAGTGATCCATTGCCCTTCTCCATATTCTTTTGAAAGTTGCGTTTCAACATTCTCCAAAATCTCTTTTTCATCGAAGAAATCTGAAGGTAATTTGAGGTCTTTCAAATATTGTGGATTGTGAGCACCACCATGATCTGCAGTTAAGAAAACAACTACATTTTCCATCCCTACTCTGGCATCTAACACTTCAAAAAGCTGTTGAAGTTCCAAATCTAAACGTAGATAGGTATCTTGAACTTCAATAGATGCAGGGGCAAACATATGACCTATTTTATCTGTTGATGAGTAGCTTATCAGTAATGCATCCGTATCATGATTTTGTCCTAGATTCTCGTTTTCAATAGCTTTGAGGGCTAACTCCGTTGTAAGTGTATTTCCAAAAGGTGATTTCTTCACATAACCGAATTTGTCTTTTTTGGCACTCTTTATAATTTTCTTTAAGTCGTGGGGAAAAGTTGATTTTTCTTCAGATGGAAATAGTTTTTCATAATTGTTTTCATCCGCAATACTTTCTGTGTATTCTTCTATTGGAAGTAAAGTTTCCCAAGTCATTGAAGCATATTCATCTACTTTTCTTTTTCCTTGATTTTCTTCCGCTACCCATTCTGGAAGTGTATCAACATAAAAAGAACTAGAAACCCAATTGCCAGATGCATCATCCATCCAGTAAGCTCCGTCTGCTAAGTGTCCGGCTGGAAAAATAGCTCCTCGGTCCTTCATACTGATTGAAATGACTTTGGACTTTTGATTAGAGGCTAATTTCAACTCATCTGTCCAAGTTGTGCTCATCAATCTTTGAGGAGACATTTTACTGTTTTCATTTTTATCACCTACTGTATTGACACTTTCATCTTCTGCACAATAAACTACTTTTTGCTCATCTCTGCTGTAAAAATCATTTGAAACAATTCCATGATAAGCAGGAGTAGTACCTGTGTAAATAGAGGCATGTCCAGGTCCTGTTTTGGTAGGAGCATAATTAAAATAGCCATTAGAGGTAGAAAATCCTTCTTTCATTAATCGTTTGAAGCCTCCCTCAGAATATTTTGACCAATATCTTGAAACGTAATCATATCTCATCTGATCAACCACAATTCCTACTACTAACTTTGGTTTTTCATCAGGAAGTTGTGCGTAAGTAAACTGACCTATTAGCATCAGTATTAACATCACTTTCAATTGTTTTGTCATCTTTTCGTATCTTTTTAAACAAAAACCCAAGCCACTTCGGAAGCAGCTTGGGTGAACACAATATATATAATAAGTAGTTTGAGGGATATTAGTTAGAACCAAAGGCACCCACTGTAGCAGACAAGTTTGGTCTTGTTACCACTTTATCACCTACTTCTGTTACTACTGGAGCAGATAATAAATCCATATTGTCAGTACCATAATCAATACCAGGAGAGTTAGACGATAATCTGAAATCTAAATCTTTGTAATCAATTTCTTTTGCGGCGTCACCATCTACATTAGGCGCTTGATCAATGAATGAAACAAATTGAGGGTCTTCTAACTCATCTGTCCACTCATTTACACCTGGAGTTGTAAAGAAGTTACAAGAACCGTGGAATACTCTCCAGAATGTAGCGTGACCTACAGAAGTATCATCGTCAGCATCGTCATAAGGCTGGATACCGTGGTGAGGTAAATATCCATTTCCTTTATCTTGACCACCTTCAACGTGACCATAATAATAATTACCTTTTACCAATGTATTTGTTCCTACAATATCAGTAGATGGATCTACTTTAGTACCAAATTTAGAATTAACAATCAAGTTGTTTAAGATACGTCCTCTAGCATCTTTTTCAATGTTGATTGATCCACCTCTTTCACCATCTCTTCTCCAGCCACAGTACGCCATTGTATTGTTGTACATGTTTACATTTGTCTGCTGATCGCTTTCAATTGGCTTAGAGTTGTTGATTTTAATACCGTTTGTCGCCGCTGAATACATTAAGTTAAAAGCACAATCACCTACAGTACCTTGTTTGAAGTTGAAAGCCTCATCTTCAGTTGTACCAGCATAAGCTACTGTGTTATGGAATAAAGCAATTTGACCTCTTTCAACATAAATAGCGTCACCACCTGAGTGCTCAACAGTACAGTTTTCCATATATAATTGGCCTTGGTTGTTGTTGAAGAATACTGAGTATCCTAACTCACCTGGCTCTAATTTACCTACACGAACCGCTTCAGAGTTTTCGTTCATTGGTCCACCTGCATACTGAATTGTAACGTAAGTCATACCAATTTCCTGATCTGGGCGAGTTGTTCCTTCTGGTACTTGACCGCCATTGATACCACCCCAGTTTACACGGCCATAATCAAAGTAACCCGGCTGTGCTTCTGATAACGTGAAAAGGATAGGTTGTGCCTCTGTTCCCCAAGCATACATTTTACCGTGAATTACAATTTCAGGGTTCAAATAAGGACTCACCCAAACTGTTACATCTTCTTCCACATTTAAAGTAGCACCATCTTCAACGATAAGGTTTTCTGCTAACCAATACTCCTCACCGCTCTCTAAAGTTAGATCATCACTAATACGTCCACCAATGCTAATTGTCCCCTCTGGTCTTCCTGCATCTGGATCAATGGGTTCTCTATCATCATCTCCTGCGTTAATTTCTTCTTTCGAACAAGATGTTGATAAAATAATTGGTGTAGCTAGCAATAAAAATGCTAATAATCTGTAGATAAAAACTTTTTTCATGGTTTTAATTTTGAAAGTTTAATGGAACCCACCCCGGTTTAAAAAGGCAGGATATCTTTTATGTTAGAAATTATATTTTAATCCTACTAGGAATTGTCTTCTGTAAAAATCTTGGCGGACAAGTACATTGTCTCCTACTTCCCCTTGATGCGGGAAGTGCGATTGAGCATCATTAATAGGCTGTCTAATTTCCACCTCATAAGCGTTGTCTAATAAGTTGTATACCTTCAGGTAAATCAACGTCTTTGGTGAAACCTTTTTCTCTACTGACAAGTCCATCTGGAAAAATCCTCGTTGCCACATATCGTTGCCATAGAAAGCAGATAAACTGTGAATTCTATCGCCTGTGTAAACTGTAGCCAACTGCATATCCAAGCCCATGTCAGGGTTTTTATACAATAATGAAAGATTGGCGATATGTGCCGCTTGCCCTTGTAAAGGACGTTCTTCTAAGGCTGATCGAATCACAATATCTGAAGTATCATCATCAGGATTTTCTCTATCGTAATACGCTTTTTCTGTGACAATTTTAGAATGTGTATACGTATAATTAGCACTGATTCCAAACTTATTGAAGTACTTTACGATATCAATTTCAATACCCATATTTTCAGCGTCACCATAGTTGTCTGGCATAATGTATCCTGCTTGACGGTTCAATGAGTACTCAATTGGATTGATTAATTTTTTATAGAAACCACCAATCATAAACTTGTCCATTCCGCTAGGGAATAATTCATATCTCAAATCCAAGTTGTGGCCAATTGTTCTTTCTACAAGAGGGTTACCCATTTCGGTCCAATCATCTTCAGTATCGCCATTTTCGATTGGAACAAACTCTGCAAAACCTGGACGAATCACCGACTTAAAGTATGAAGATCTAAGGTTTGACTTTGGATTGATTTTATATTTGAAGTGAATACTTGGTAAGAAATCCACATATGTCTGATTCATTTCCTGCAAGTCATTTTCAATGATCTCATTAGTTGGTTGAGGTAAATAGTATCCAATATCAGTATGTTCCACACGTACACCACCTGTCACTTCTAGTTTTTTATTGAAATCAAATTTAAACTGACCATAAGCGGCTCTAATATTTTCATGTGATTGATACCTGTTTGGTGAATAATTGACACCAGTAGGGTTTTCTATAATCCAATCTACATCTGTGATGTCATTCCAGTCCTCTCCTTTTACTAAAGCTCTGCTTCCTGCATTAAAACGGTATTGCTCAAAATCATTCGAACGGTTTTTATTTCTCACTAAACCACCCACTTTAAACTCTGTATCATAGATAAAGCTGATTTCTGGAGTGAAAGTGAAGTTAGTGTACAAAGCTATATCCTCGTCATCATTATAATCCCATCTTCTAGTTAATGAAGACCTCGCCGCAATTCTTTCAGGTTCTTCTACCCAATTGGTCATACTTCCAGAACGCGAGAATTTTGTATTATCAGGAATATTATTGCTGGCTTTAGAGTAAACCGCTGACCAATCAGCCTTGAACCAATTGTTCATTTGATGCTGTCCTGTGAGCGTAGAGTTAAAAATCTGTTGGATGGTAGATCTGTAACGAGTCACATAACTCATCTCTCCTGCATTACCATTGATAGGATCATAGCTACCCCAAGTACGCGTTCTTGTGACGTCTCTCACCTGATCATTTCTTAAGTGTACAAATGCATTGTACCACTGAATCGAATGATTTTGATTAATTCTGTAATCCAATTTGGCATGAAGCCCCATTCTCTTTTGGAGTTGATAGTAGTCTCTATCTTCCATATTATCCAAAGAAGTAGAACCGTCGGCCATCATCCCTGTACTGTACCAAGTACTTTCAGATCCTCTAGCTGTTTGCTGATAACTACCAGCCAACATCACACCTAATTTATCATTCATAAAACGGTTACCAATTGATAAACCGGCTACAATATTTGGTACATAGTTTTTATATTGATTCAATAAATGATTAGTACTAAAATCACTAGGTATGGCATTATTAATTCCGCTCCAGCTTGGAGGTGTATTCATATTGCCGGCGGTGTTCCATGACATAAAAGGATTACCACCACCAAATAATGAGTTATTTCCCAATGATAAATTCAATTGACCACTATAAGATTCAGGTGCATCTTTCATTTCCATGTTGATCACACCACCCACCGCATCACCTTCCATATCAGGCGTTAATGCTTTTGTCACTTCCAAACGGTCCAATAAATCTGAAGGGAATAAGTCCAAAGGAACGTAACGGTTTTTATTATCTGGAGAAGGGATTTTCACACCATTTACTAATGTATAATTGTATCTTTTATCCATACCTCTCACAATTGCAAACTGTCCATCACCAGAATTATTTCTTTCTAATGATACACCCGAAACTCTTTGTACTACATTTGCAACGTTTAAGTCAGGTGACAGTTCAATATCTTGTGCCGAAACAACCGTCATTACTTTAGAAGCCACTTTCTCAGTAGCACGAGCACTCTCCGCTGTTTTTCTTTCCTTCGTACCGTATACAACTGCTTCATCCAGCTGAATCGCATCTACGTCTAAAGTAAGATTGGTAGACACCCATCCAGAAGTTGGAATAGCTACCGTTTGTATAAGGTCTTTATAACCAACGTATTTTACTTTTATAGTATATTCTCCTTGCGGGAGATCATTAATTCTATAGGTACCATCCATGCCCACAATACTTTGTTTGTGGATGGGTTCAATGGAAATTACAGCTCCAATCAATGGTTCGCCGTCGCTTCCGTTTACTTCACCTTTAATTCCGCCTGCATGTGCAAAAAAAGGTAGTATGAGTAGTAGAGATAATAAGGTAACTGTTCTCGTCATCGTGTGGTAAATAACTGGTTTTGTTTTTTAACACTGCAAAATAAGCGACCATACGTGATATGATTTTTAGGAGAATATTAAGTAATAAAAAATACCCTACTTGTAACAAAAAACACCATGTAATGTTCTGTTTGGGTTGTTAAAGTTAAAAGATTAAAAAATAGCTTGTAAGTCACTGTGTACAATTGACTTTACATTCATTACCACATGAACCTAATGTTATGATGTTAAGCCTTACCCCTATTTTTAAAGTATTTAAACAATTAGCGGTAATCACATAAACCTTAATATATAGTACGTATAGCTTCGTTTTTATAAGATTCTTCGATATTTTAGAACTCAGATTATTAAAACTAAAATATTACTAGACATAATGGACTTATACGATTGTATTCATAAAAGAAGAGATACCAGACATTTTACAAAAGACGAAGTACCAGAAGAGGTATTATTGAAAGCATTAGATGCCGCACATGCTGCACCTTCGGTAGGTCTTACTGAACCTTGGCGTTTTTTGATTGTAAAATCCCAAGAGAAGAAAAAAGACATTAAAGCGTTATTCAATGACTCTAATAAAAGAGCCAAATTGGGGATCAGCAATGACAAACAGCACAAACTATACAGTTCTTTGAAACTAGAAGCAATAGAGGAAACTCCTCTAGGGATTGCTCTATTCTGTGATCACGGCATGTTGGAAGGTTTTACAATTGGCACTATTGGCAATAGCAGTACGCTGGAATGGAGCTGTGCTTGTGCTGTTCAAAACCTATGGCTTTCATTGACGGAACAAGGCTATGGTGCTGGATGGGTCTCGATTATGGACTATGAAAAATTTGAGGCACTTTTTGATGTGCCAGAAACATGGCAAAGTCTAGGCTATATGTGTGTAGGTAAACCGGCTACTGATTATGGTGGAGAACCCATGCTTCAGAAAGAAAACTGGAAAAGAAGAAGCCCAAAACCGTATATTGAGTACGTATAATAATAAATGGAGTACAACACTATCGCTATTGTGCTCTATTTTTTTATGCTTTATATTTTCTAAGAACTAAGCCAAAAATAATATGAATTAGTATTATATAATTTTTTCTTAGTATATCCATTCAAATATGAATAAGACAAGTATTCAACACCCTATACTATTACAAAGCCCATTTACTACTGACTAAAACTTTCATTATTGCACATTTATACATCCATTCTTTGAAATTTATACTCATTGATTTGAAATCAAAATAACACTCCATACACCTCTTCTTACATTTGTAATGTTCAAAAAATGAAAGTTCATTTTAATTGCATGTACAAACAATAAGCTATTATGAAAACGAAATTACTACTTCTATTCATCCTAGGGTTCTTCAGTTATTCTTGTGATAATAACGATGTTACAGCACAACAAGAGGAAACCACAGAAGACATAGAATCAATAGAAGAAGATGCGACAGATGAAGATATTCCAGCTGCCATACTTGCTTATCAAACAGGTGCAAACAGTGAGGACATTGACACCTATATGGAGGCTTTTGCTGATGATATTTCTATTCTTGATGTCTCTAGAGAAATCAGTGGAAAAGAGAACGTTAGAGCATGGGCACTAAGAGAAGTTATTTCTAGTGGTGATACATTTAGATACCGTAGAACTTTAGAAAGTAGTGAAGGATATGCCAAAGCTGAAGTAAACTGGCTCACTTGGGTAGTACACTATCATTTCTGGTGGGATGAAAATGACAAAATTACGCGTATGTCACTACAATACGCTGACTAAAATAATTATCAATTTATATACATCTAATTTTAATTCAACAACAAAATGAAATTAAGAACATTAACGCTAATCATCGGCTTATTTATCAGTCTTACAGCTTTTTCAAAAGACATTAAACCTAAAGTGCTTAAAGGAAAAAGTGATGCTTTTGAAAAAGTAGTTTTTAAAAGTGAAGGTTTGAAATTGGTGGGAAACCTGTATTATCCTGAAGGTTATCAAAAAGGTAAAAGTTATCCAACAATCATTGTAGCAGGAAGCTGGACCACAGTCAAAGAACAAATGGCAGGTTTGTATGCTCAAAAGTTAGCTGATAATGGATTTATCACTTTGACATTTGATTTCAGAAATTATGGTGAAAGTGAAGGAGAACCTCGTTTCTGGGAAAACCCTACCATGAAAGTTGAGGACATCAAAAATGCTGTAACATACCTTGAAACACTACCTGAAGTAGATGAAGCTAAAATTGGTACGTTTGCTGTATGCGCTGGCTCAATGTATACGCTTATGGCTGCTGCTGAAGATCAAAGAATCAAAGCTGTTGTGACTGCTGCTTCATGGTTACAAGATGGTGAGGCTGTAAAGCTTTTCTATGGTGGTGAAGAGGGTGTAAATGCTAAAATCACTGCAGCACAAAAGTCAAAAGATAAGTATAAATCAGAAGGTGAGGTAGATTATATTGAAACTATTTCAACTACCAACCCAAGTGCCGCAATGTATGGTCCTTTCGACTATTATTTAAATCCTGAACGTGGCGCAGTGAAAGAGTGGAGTAATGACAAATTTGCTGTAATGAGCTGGGAAGATTGGTTGACTCTTGATCCAATGCCTTATGCAGAAAAACTAAATACAGCCACTTTAATGATCCACTCGGATGGTTGTGTTTTACCGCAGTATACTAAAAACTTCTTTGAGAAAATTGCCACTGACGATAAAAAGTTAGAGTGGGTAGATACTGATCTGGCTTCGCCAATGCAACAATTCAGATTCTATGACCAAGATGAAGAAGTGAACTTTGCAGTGAAAGAAGCGACTACTTGGTATAAGACAAAACTATAATGTCTAATTGAGTATTATGTGCATAACATGTAAATATGAGAGATACAATGAAAGACCGTTACCAATTGGTGACGGTTTTTTTGTGAACTTTTTTATTTCCCAAAAACGTATACAAACCACTGGGTAAAGGTTGAATAATAGTGCTCGAAAAACTACTTTTAAAGTATTCTTCAAAAACTAAACATAACAAACATGAATGTATTAATAATCTATGCTCACCCCAGTAAAAAATCTTTCACTTATCAAATCCTAAATCAACTTTTGGATGGTTTAGAAGAGGCAAATCATACTTTCGAAATTTCTGATTTGTATAAAATGGACTTTCAATCCAATATGACGGAAGATGAATATGAAAGAGAAGGGCTCGCCAATACAAACTTACCAATTCCTGGAGATGTAACTAGAGAACATGAAAAGATTGAAAAAGCAGATTGTATTATTTTCCTTTATCCCCTTTGGTGGAGTGATGTTCCTGCTATCATGAAAGGTTGGTTTGATAGAGTTTATTCTGTAGGATATGCTTATGGCTATGATCAAGAGGGCAACAAAATACAAGCGATGAAGCAAATTCCTTTAGGTTTATCCATCTGCACAGCTGGCCATTCCAATAGTTACCTTCATGAAATAGGAATTGCTCAAAGTATGAAAAAAATTATGCTGGATGATAGAATGGGCAAACGTTTTAATCATAAAGAATTCATCCTACTTGGAGGTACTACTGAGATCGAAAAAGTGCGAGAACATCATTTAAGTAGAGCTTATGAAATTGGTAAAAATATCAAGTGATTAAATACATTGTAAACTAAGTTTTCATTATTTATAGTGTTTTAAACCTTAAAAATTGAATCTACATTTTTTGAAAAAATTGTTCCTGAATAATTGTAAGAAGCTAGAGAAAAACTAAAAAAGAAGCCGTTACTATAGCAGTAACGGCTCTTCAATCTAACTTATATATCGCAAATATTTCGAAATGTCCTCGTTAAGCATTCAAATTGATTATAAGATTACGTATTTAGTCCAAAATTTTATATTTCCTTTTTCTTTTCGCCAGCACTTGCTTTTTCAATAAACTGCTGACGGTTTTTCTCTTCTTTTAAAACGTTTTTAGCATGAGGGTCGTGCCACTTTGCTTTTACCGTACCTTCGGTCCAGTCAGTGTACAATCCTTTTAACTGCTTTACAATTTCCGGTTTTTGTTCCGCAAGATTGTGGCGTTCCAATGGATCTTTTTCCATATCGAAAAGGAAGCTTTCCAACTTATATCCTGAATAAACCAGCTTATAGTTTCCATGTCTGACAGCATATCCTGCACCATCAGAATATCTCCAATAAAGTGTTTGGTGTGGATGACCTTTTTTCTTTCCTTTTAAATAAGGTAAAAGGTTCACTCCGTCTAATTCTTTGTCTGGCAATGATGAATTTGTCGCCGCCATTGCAGTAGGAAAAATGTCCAATGCGGTAATGCATTCCTCATAACGTTTTCCTCCTTTTAAACCTTGAGGCCAAGAAATCACAAATGGTACTCTGATACCACCTTCGAAAAGCATTCCTTTATGTCCTCTGTAAGGATAACTGCTAGCACCATGCGTATGTGCACCATTATCACTATAAAATACAATCATTGTATTTTCGTAAATCCCTTCTTCTTTTAATTTTTCAATCACTTGGCCAATTCCATGATCCATCCCCACTACTAAGCCGGCGTACGCTGCTCTTCTTCCATCTTCAATGTGAGCAACATCCTCATAGTATTTTTTAGGAGCCTGTATTGGTGCATGTGGAGCATTGTAAGCCAAATACATAAAGAACGGTTTGTCTTCTTTAGCATATTCTCCAATATATTCCGTTGCCGCCTTTGTAAAATCATCTGTCAGGTAAGTCAACTCTTCCTGAGGAACAACTTTCCCGTCTCTCAATACACCACGCATGGGATCTCCCTTTTTAGGTTTTCCCCAATAATCAGAACCTCCACCATAAAAGCCATACCAATCGTCAAAACCTCTTTTATTAGGCCAGAATTTCTCATGATCTCCCAAATGCCATTTTCCAATAGCACAAGTTGTATATCCTTGTGTTTTAAAATGTTCTGACATCATGATTTCATCCAATGGTAATCCATCGTCATCCGTTGGATCAACATAAGGCATGTTGTTTTCATGACCAAAACGCTGTTGGTATCTTCCACTCAATAAACCAGCTCTACTTGGACTACAGTATGGATGACTCGCATATCCTTGTGAAAAAGAAATACCATCTTTTGCCAAAGCGTCAAGATTGGGTGTTGGAATATCTGATCCGTTAAAACCGACATCACCCCATCCTTGATCATCTGAGATAATGATAATTACATTGGTTTTTTCTTTTTTGTCTTTAGGTGGTTCATTGGCCCACAGTTGAAGGGACAGTAAACCAAAGCAAAGTAATAGTATAGAAGATCGGTGCATAAGTAATATTCAAATTTATTGTTATTTTCATCATTAGCCCACGACTTAAGTCGTGGGCTAATGATGATGAGTGGTAGTCTATTTAGAAAAAATATTTTCTTGAAGATAGGGTTATCTATCTACCTTAGAGAAGTCTGATGATGAAATCATCTGCATCACTTCTTCTTTTTTGACAGCATTAAAATCGCCATCAATTCCGTGTTTAAAAGCAGATGATGCTATCGCAAAATCAATACACTGTTGTAGATCTCCTTCAAAAGCATGCAGACCATAAATAACACCTGCCATAAATGCATCACCACCTCCTACTCTATCAACAATATGTGTCAGTTCGTATTTCTTAGTTCTGTATACTTTTTTTCCATCAAATAATGCTCCTGCCCATGTGTGATGATTGGCAGATTTAACACCTCTTGATGAGAAAACCACTACTTCACAATTCGGATATTTCTCCATCATTGCTTTACCTGACAAAGCAAAATCAAGATCCGTCACCTCTTCATTTAAAACATCAACATCAGGATGAATTCCTGACATAACATGACATTTTTCCATCAATGCAGGCATTACTTCTTCATGGCTTTTACCCCATTGCCAAAGTTTCGCTCTATAGTTATAATCCATTGATACTTTCAACCCTTTTGCAGTTGCTACTTCCAATGCTTTAGCTGTAATTAAAGCCGCACTTTCAGAAACTGCTGGCGTAATTCCACTCCAGTGAAACCAAGTTACATCTTCAAAAATGGCATCCCAATCAAATGTATCAATTGCTGCTTTTGTAAATGCACTGTCTGCACGATCATAGATCACTTTTCCTCCTCTCTGCATTGAAGGGGCTTCTACAAAATACAACCCCAAACGACCTTCAGAACGAAGTACATTTGAAGTATCTATACCAAACTTTCTCATGTGCATCAGAGCATCATCAGCAATATCATGTGTCGGTAAAACCGTTACCATACCTACATTCATACCGTAATTGCCCAATGAAGATGCTACGTTTAGTTCAGCACCTCCGTAGTAGGTTTCATACTCCGTAGTCTGACCAAATCTTTTATGTCGAATAGGTGAAAGCCTCATTAAAACTTCACCTAATGTTATGATCTTATGTTTTTTCATATTCCTACATAAATGCAGTTGAACTTTAAAAGGGATGAGCAAAGAGGAATGAGAAGATACTTGATCATCTCCTCCCTCTTTAACTGTTACTCTTCCCTAAATAGCACACCACTATTCACTTTTTATACGTATAGTTCGCTTTCCAATAAAGCAGTCACACCCTCATTCAATATGGCTTGAAGATAATAGGCCACTCCTTCGTGTAATTGAGGAATTTTGTTTAAATCTTGTTCCCAAAGTGTTGTATAAGCTAATACCTGCTGTACTAACTCTTCCAATGAGATTTCTTTAGAATCGTATTTCGCCCAAACCGTCTTCAATAACTCCAATACATCTGCGTTATCTTGTGCTTGGAAGTCATCACTTGGTGCATAAAGCTTGATCAACGCTGCAAAAGACATCAATAAATGCTTAGGCACTCTTCCTTTTTCAGTATAGAAACTAAGAATAGATGGTAAAACTCTTGTCTTGAATTTAGGGAAAGAGTTTAATGAAATACTTTTCAGATAATGTTTGATGAATGGATTTCTAAAACGATCCAATACATCGTCCTTGAACTCTACCAATCCATCTGCTGGAGGAAGAGAAGGAATTATTTCTTCTGTGAGGCAAGTATTAATAAATCTTGAAACTGTTTCGTTTTCTAAATTCTCTCTAACCGTTTCAATTCCTGCCAATAATCCTACAGGCACCATTAATGTATGTGCACCATTTAAGATTCTTACTTTACGCTCTCTATAAGGGGCTTGGTTGTCAGTAACAACGATATTTAAACCTGCTTTTTCGAAAGGTAAAACTTCTTTGATTTTTTGATCGCCTTCCAATACAAATAAATGGAACTGCTCTCCTTCTACTACTAATTGATCTTCAAAACCAAGGTCTTTTTGAATTTCCTCAATTCTATCTTTTGGATAACCTGGTACAATTCTGTCTACCAAAGTATTATAAAAAGTACATGCTTCATTTACCCAAGCCACAAACTCGTCACCTAAGTTCCAATCTGAAGCGTATTGAAGAATGATTTCTTTTAGTTTTACACCATTTTTATCAATCAACTCACAAGGTAAAATGATAAGTCCTTTGTCTACAGCTCCACTGAAATGTGTAAATCTACGATGTAAAAATGCTGTTAATTTACCAGGGAAACTGTCTTGAAGACTATCTAATTGATCACCCTCTTTGTATACAATACCAGCTTCAGTAGTATTCGAAAATACAAATTGTAATGTATCAACCTCAGCTAGTTTTAAATAAGCATTAAAGTCTTCGTAAGGATTGATTACTTCTTGAATACAATCCACCAACATTTGCTTGTTGATCAACTCTCCTTTCTCAATACCATTTAATAATAAATGATACAAACCGTCTTGTGAAGCTAACAATTCTCCTAATCCTTGAGGAATAGGCTGTACTACGGCTACACCTGCATTGAAATCAGATTGTACATTCATTTCATGAATCATCCAATCAATAAATGCTCTTAAAAAGTTACCTTCACCGAATTGTACTACTTTAATTGGGCGAGGATTTACTATTGCTGTTGTTCTATTCAGTTTCATGGCTATTTGCTCTTTATTTTTCCACCAATTTCAATAGGTCGCAAGTGCTAAGCGATTGCATCACTTGTGGCTGTATTGTTATGAAAATGTCTCAAATTGCTTGAGATCTTTTTTAATTCTTTCCGATATCCAATTACAAGCACCGCCTTTCGGCTAAGCACTTGTAGAATTGGACTATTTGTTTTTTTTACCAAAAACAAAACCTAAGCATTGGAGAAGCTTCCCAACTTTCGAGGGATCGTGTTCAATGATAAATTCCTTGTTTTGAAATTTGGTGATATCGAAGTCGGGAGTCATCTCCAACACCCAATCACAAGTGATGTCTAATGACTTTTCACCTGCGATATATGGGGTATCACAATTATATTTTTATAGGGAAATACCTCTCTTCCATGGAATGAAATCATCATGACGCATTCTCATAGAGTTCGTTTCCAATTTTCCACTTGCTACTTCCAATAAGTACTCAAGCATTGTTGCTGCTTTAGTGGCAATTGTATCCTCTCCAGTAATAACAGATCCAGTATCAAAGTCAATAATGTCCTTCATACGTTCCGCTAGAATTGAGTTTGAAGAAACTTTAATTACTGGCGTGATTGGATTACCTGTAGGGGTTCCCAAACCTGTGCTGAATGTAATCAAAGTAGCTCCTGATCCTGCCAAAGCGGTTGTCGACTCCACGTCATTACCTGGTGTGCAAAGTAAATTAAGACCTTTCTTTGTCACTTGTTCTGTATAATCCAGTACTTCAACAATTGGTGAAGAACCACCTTTTTTGGCTGCTCCTGCTGATTTCATCGCATCGGTAATCAAACCATCTTTAATGTTACCTGGAGAAGGATTGGCATCAAAACCTGAGCCTACTGCTTCTGCTCTGTGCTTATAAATTGCCATGAGGTCCACAAAACGCTGTGCATCTTTTTCCTCTACACAACGGTCTGTTAAACTTTGCTCCACACCATTCAATTCAGGAAACTCTGCCAAGATTGGAATAGCACCTAATGCTACTAACATATCTGAAACATACCCAATCACAGGATTGGCTGAAATGCCTGAAAAACCATCTGAACCACCGCATTCTAAACCTAATCGAAGTGCTGAAATTGGTGCTTCTTGACGTTCTACTTTATTGGCTTCCACCAACCCTGCCATCGTGTATTTGACAATGTTAGAGATGAAGTCTGTTTCGGATGAACTCTTTTGTTGCTCTACATAATACACCGGTTTATCGAACTTTGGATTGACCTTCTTGATGGCATCCTGTAAGATATCTACCTGTGCATTTTGGCAACCTAAACTTAAGAATGTCGCACCCGCCACATTAGGATTGTTCAGATAACCTGCCAATAACTGACAAAGTGTATCTGAGTCCTGACGGATACCACCGCAACCTCCATCATGCAATAAGAATTTGATTCCATCTACATTTTTGAAAGCACGGTTTTTCTTTTGCTCTGCCAATGGAATAATGATGTCTTCATCAATCAATCCATTGCTGTCTGCACCGTTTTCTATTTTTTGTAATAAACCGTCGATATCCAAGTCGTAATCTCTACCTTTTGAATAACCCAGTTTATCTTCTAATATTTCTTTAGCTGCTAAGACGTTTCTGTTTTCACAGAATACTAATGGCACCACCAGCCACATGTTTTGTGTACCAATTTGTCCGTCCGTTCTGTGGTAACCCATAAAAGTTCTGTTTTCAAAAGCTGAAACATCCGGTTTTACCCAATCTGTTTTACGCTCTCTCACTACCACATCACTTGCAGCATGTTTTACGTTTTCAGTTGTCATTGCCTCACCCTTTTTAATCGGCTGTGTTGCTTTACCTACTAAAACGCCATACATAAACACTTCATCACCCTCATTGAAATCCTTCAAAGCAAATTTGTGTTTACTTTTAACAGGACCCACTGTTGTTAGGTGTTGTCCTTCAAAATTTATTTCTTCAGATGCTTCTAAATCTTTCAATGCCACCATTACGTTGTCCGTAGGGTGAACCATTAATACTTTATTCATCGTCTTATTACTTAATAATATTCTAACTCAAAGAGTAAATAGTTATTTTAAACAGCTACACTACCTTCTTTATAATCTGCTACAAACTCCATTAATGTTTGTAAGCGGTCATAGGTAGCATCATAGTCGTAACCTGTAGCGGCTTTCACTAATAGTTTATCACCGATTCCTACACAACTTACACCTACATCCAGCCAGCTTTTAATATCTTCAATAGTTGGAGAAACACCACCTGTAGGCATTACATCTGTCCAAGGCATTGGAGCCTTTACACCTTTGATAAATCCTTTCGCATCGAATGCGTTGGCTGGGAAGATTTTCACTACCTCTGCACCACATTCATGAGCATTAGATACTTCTGAAACAGTTGTACAACCTGGGAACCAAGCGATTTTTCTTCGGTTACAGATTTTAGCAATTTCAGGATTGAATAAAGGTGAAACGATAAAATCTGCTCCATTTTGGATAAATATTGCTGCCGTAAATTCGTCTACAATAGAACCAATACCCACTGCCATATCAGGAAACTCTGCTCTTACTACTTTGATCAATTCAATAAAGATCTGATCTGCCTGCTCCCCTCTGTTTGTAAATTCAAAAACTCTAATTCCGGCTTTGTAAGCAGTGCTGATCACCTCTAAAGTGGTTGTCAGATCACTGTTGTAAAATACTGGAACGATGACTGTGGATTTCATCTTAGAAACCACCTCAATTCTTGAGAACTTTGCCATGATTATGCCTCTTGTGTTTGTTGAAGTTTAGAAATTTCTTTCACTTGCCCTGCCAATGCATCGTAGTCCTCTTGCTGCTCTATCTCATAGATACGTTCCATCAATTCCCACTTGCTATCTGCATCGGCATCAGCGTCCGCCACTTGAAAACGAGAAACAAATGTTTCCCATTCCGATTGTCTCGGTTTCGTAGCCAATTCCTTCATTCTTTCCTCATGGTTAAAATCTGCCACTGTATCCATGATCATGAATAACTGATTTTTGTGGAGATAAATTTCCATATCAAGAATACCTACTTCTTTCATTCCTTCCGTGATTTCTTTCCAAGCCTGTCCTTTGGCATGTACTTTTTTATAATCTTCAATCAAAGAAGGGTCGTTCGCTAATGAAAGCGTTTTACAATATCTTTTAAACTGCATTTTCAATGCTTATTTCGTCGTTAAAAATCTTCTGTAGCCAAACACTGCAATGACACAGAAACAAACTAATGGGAGGAAGAAGGATACATTCACAGCCGGCATTCCCATTAATACACCTTTGTCAATAATTGCACCTTGAAGTGGTGGCATCAATGCTCCACCTACAATGGCCATTACCAAACCTGCTGCACCAAACTCTGCATCTTTATCTAAACCTTCTAAAGCAATACCGTAGATTGTTGGGAACATCAATGACATGAAGATTGAAGTACCAATCAAGGCATATAATCCAATATCACCTCCAACAAAAATGGTCACGGTCATCATTCCAATTCCTCCTAATGCGAAGACTGCCAATAACATGGATGCTTTTACAAAACGCATTAAGAATGTGGCAATAAAACGTCCTGATAAGAACAGTACCATAGCAATGATGTTGAATGATTGTGCTTCTGCTTTTGTATACCCAATATTTTCAGCGTATTGAATAATAAAAGTCCAGCACATGATCTGAGCTCCTACATAAAAAATCTGAGCTACTACACCCTCTCTGTAAGTTACATTTTGAATCAGACGTTGTAAGGTATCGCCTAAGCTGAAGTTATCGTCTTTTTCATTTGTAGTTGGTATTTTAGTTACTGCAATAATCACTGCTACTGCAATTACCACCAAACCTAGCATCACATAAGGATCGCGGATCACCATTAAATCTTGTGCTCTGATAATTGCTTTTTCCCCTTCGGGTAATGTAGAATAAATCAAACTTCCATCCGCTGCTTTCTCCGCTGAATTCAGCTTTGATAAGATAAATTGCTGTGCTACAAACATTCCTGTAAGTGAGCCAATTGGGTTGAATGATTGTGCTAAGTTTAATCTTCTAGTTGATGTCTCTTTTGAACCTAATGAAAGGATCAGAGGGTTGGCTGTAGTTTCTAAAAATGCCAATCCAAAAGTAAGGATATAGTATGAGGCTAAGAAGAAACCAAACATTTGAAATTGTGCCGCTGGGTAAAACAATAATGTACCCGTAGCATACAATCCCATGCCAAATAAAATAACTTTTTTATATGAATATCTTTTGATAAGAATTGCCGCCGGCAATGCCATCGTAAAGTAGCCACCATAAAAAGCAAACTGCACAAATGATGCTTTAAAATTTGAAATTTCCATTACCGTTTTGAAGGCCGAAACCATCGGATTGGTGATGTCATTTGCAAATCCCCAAAGTGCAAATAAACTGGTGATCAGCACAAAAGGAACTAAATATTTTTTTTCTACAACTTTCTCGTTGCCAGAAGGTGAAGCGGCGCCTCCCTCCTGCTCATCTTTTTTCTGTAGGTCTATTTTGTCAACTGTAATATTGCTCATTGCTAGTAAATTATGTGTGTGCGCGTATTTTTTAGTTAGGGAAATGTTGAGGTATTTGAGGAAGGGCAGACACGAAGGTCTACCCCTACGTTACTTCTATGAAAGAGTTAACATTGCTTTTATCACTCCCGTTTCTGGTTTCAGCCAGCTGTCAAAATGACCCGCTATATCTGTAAATAACACCTTATGAGTAATCCAAGGATTAGTATCTATCTGGTTGTTTTCAATCATCTCAATGATTTGATCGAAATCAGATGGCAATGAGTTTCTACTTGCCATGATTGTCAGTTCCTTCTTGTGGAAATAAGGATCATGGAATGAGAAATCACCTGGGAATAAACCTACAAATACAATACGACCTGCGGCTGCTGTAAATTGTAATGTATTAGCCATTGAATGCTTATTACCTGTTGCATCAATTACTACAGTTGGCAAGTTACCATCAAACTGAGCACGGATTCTCTTCTCTGTTTCTGCCACTTCTTGGTGAACCTCTACAGTACCGTCTACTTTGATGTGCTTATCACAGAAATCCAAACGACTTTGATTAATGTCCATCATCACCGTTTTTGCACCTGCCGCCATTGCAAACTGACAGGCACCCATTCCAATTGGACCTGCACCAATTACTACTACTGTATCCTCTGCATTTACTCTTGCTCTGTTTACAGCATGACAACCAATACTTAACGTTTCTACTAATGCCAATTGATCATAACTTAGTTTCTTGGAAACGTGAAGATATTGTGCTGGAATTTTGAAATATTCTCTCATTCCACCGTCTTCATGTACACCAAATACAGAGATATTTTCACCACAGTTTGTGAAACCTCTTTCTACTGCATGATCCTGCGTTTTATTGAAATAAGGTTCTACAGAACACTTATCACCCACCTCAACGTTTGTTACATCATCTGCAACTTTGATCACCTCAACCCCCAACTCATGACCTAAAATTCTAGGATAAGTGAAGAAAGGTTGCTTTCCAGTATAAGCGTGTAAATCTGTACCGCAAATACCAATTCTGTGTACTTTTACTAAAGCTTCTCCTGCATTTAAAGTTTCTTGTGGACTTTCCATCTCACTTACTTCAAATTCACCAGGTTTATTTAAGATTATCGTTTTCATATTTCTTACTTATAGATATAGTTTGTAATTTGATTAAATAGGTCTTCTGATAAAGATCCTTTGTTCCAGCAATCCACTGTAGACTCGATCTGCTCAATCTTTCTTGAACCAACCACTACTCTTGACGCCTCTTTTACAGACATCAGATAACGTAACGATAACTCCGCTATATCCATCCCGTTTTGATCCGCGATCTTTTTAATCTCAATTGCTGTATCTACATCTTTATTAGAAATCCACTCATTGTTTGGTCTTTCTTCACAAAGCTTATCAAAACGAGCTCCTAACAATCCCATATGTAAAGCGGAAGCCGCATAGTAAGCTATATTGTTTTCTTGGAAGTAAGGAATGTCTTTTTCGAAAGCAGACATATTACATGCGTCCATTTTCATAAAGCCTGATACTACTTCAAAAATTCCTGAATCAAAGAAAGGATAGAATGCATCTACAGGATTACCTCCTACACCAATTTTCTTGGCCATGCCCTGCTCTTTGATATAAGATAAAGTAGCCACAATATCTTCCTGCTTATCATAAGGCAACATATGAGGCTCATGCAAGAATAATACGTCTACATAGTCTACATTCAGTTTTTCTAAACTATTCTCCATGCTTTTCAGCATAGTATCTCTAGTATAGTCTAGCTTAAATTCATCCGCTTTCTCGGCGAAAAGACGACCAATTTTAGTACTGATAAATGGACGTTCACCGTTCCACTGCTTTAGTGCTTTTCCAACAAATTCTTCTGATCTGTTATAAGATGGAGCTGTATCTAAAGTGCTTATCCCATTTTCCAATGCACTTAAGATAACTTTTACCGATTCTTCTTCCTCTACTGCTCCCCAAACTCCTCCAAGTCCTGAGCAACCTAAAACTAATCGTGATCCGTGTGAAAATCCATAATTATCAGTGTTCGCGTCTGCTTGATAATTTGGTTTAGTTAGTGTATTTATCATTTCAAAAAACTCTTATAATTAAAAGTATAGATGTGAATCAATTTTAAACTTTTTGCCTCTTTATGAAGAACAGGCACTACACCACTTCTTCTTTTTTAATGAGGTTATAGAACTGTGAAACATTCTCTCCCAGTACTTTAGCCTTGTCTTCTTCGCTGGTGAAGTAATTCTCAACGACCTGCATTACAGTGCTGTATTCTCCTGCCAATTTACATACCGGCCAATCTGAACCAATCATTACTCTATCCACTCCAAATGCATCAACCACTATTTTGATATATTGATGAAGTTCTTCTTCTGTCCAGTTTTGCCAATCAGCTTCTGTGACCATGCCTGAAAGTTTGCAATAAACATTTTCATGTTTTGCAACGGCTTCTATATCTTCCTTCCAAGGCGAGAAATTTCCATCTTTGATTTCGGGCTTCGCAATGTGATCAATTACGAAAGGCTGTTCAGGGAATTTTTCTACCAACTCCAATGCATAGGGTAGATGTTTAGGGAAAATTAGAATATCGTATGTCAAATTAAACTCAGATAATGCTTCAATTCCTTTTAAGAAATCTTCCTGCAACATAAACTGATCATCAGCTTCGTCTTGCAATACATGACGAACGCCTTTAAAATCAGAAAATTGAGAGAAGTAATTTAATCTTTCTCTGATATTGCTATGACGTAAATTCACCCATCCTACGACACCTAGAATAAAAGGATTAACGCTAGCTTCTGACAATAAAAATTGCGTTTCTTTTTCCGTCTGACTTGCTTGTACTGCAACACATCCGCTGTAGCCCGCTTTTTCCATTTCCTTCCATAAATCTTTAGGAAGAAAGTCTTGCTTCAAGACCGACATCGAGTCATCAATCCATGCGTGTTCTACAGGAGAATACTTCCATAGATGATGGTGAGCATCAATTTTTTTCATATGTATATCAGAGTAATATTTTCCTATTAATAAAAGAGGAGTGACTGTAAATATTCTATTGATGTGTGCTACCGTAAAGATTCACGTTCCTACATCCTGTTTCAAAACAAAATGTGTAGTCGTCCATCTAAAGTTTATCCAATTCTAAAGGTTATACTTTTAAAGTAGTTATCAATATTTCATTTCAATCGATATAATATCAGTACTAGATTACTGTGGATTATATCCTCTTTTGTATGTCTATCATTTCATAGAAAGCAATAGTATTACCTTCTCTTTTTGCCGTTTGTTTTTACCAACAATACAAATGTATAATCAACACTAACACAAAAAAAGTTTAACGTTTGCGCAAGGGTTTAAAGGAGATTTTTAGACCTTTGTATGATAAAAGCAACAGTATGAAAACAAAAGGAAGTGTAACAATAAAAGATTTAGCCAAAGAACTTGGTGTTTCTCCCACTACTATTTCGAGGGCATTGAATGGTGGTGAACGTATTTCTGAAAAAACCAGAAAGAAAGTGCAGGAACTTGCCAAGAAATACAATTACCGCCCCAATATGGTAGCGAGGAATTTACAAAAACAGTCTACTAAAACAGTGGGCGTCATTATCCCAGAATTCAACCATAACTTCTTCTCCATGATGTTGCATGGTGTAGAGGAAGTAGCAAGAGAATTGGGGTATCAAATGATGATCACTACTTCAGGCAGAGATTATGAGCAAGAAAAGAAAGCTTGTTTTTCTATGGCCGATGCCAAAGTAGACGGAATTCTTATTGCCCTTTCACAAGATATGGAAGACTATTCTTATCTCAATGACATTAGGGACGAAGGAATTCCTATTGTTTTGTTAGACCGAATTTGTGAAGACATTGATACTTCCGTCGTTATTACTGATGATTTTTCTGGTGCATTTAAAGCCGTAGATTATCTCCTAGAAAAAGGTCATCTAAAAATTCTTCATATGAAAGGGGACGAAGGTATTTCCACCACCTTTAACCGCTATATGGGCTTTGTTGAAGCTTTTAAAAGAAGAAATCTCAACTTCGACCAAGACCTTGTGATCAGTGGCAACCTCAAACATAATCCCAAAGAAGCCCTAAAAGAAAAGCTTCTTTCCAATAATTCTCCCACTGCCATTTTTGCCTCTAGTGATTACCTTGCTTTTATGGCCTTAGAAACCATCACTACTTTAGGATTAAAAGTGCCAGAAGACGTTGCCATTATTGGTTATGCCGATGAACCTATTTCACGTTACTCGACTCCAAAACTTTCTACCATCAAACAACCCTCTTTTGAAATGGGGAAAAAAGCCTTGGAGTTACTCTTCGAGTATGAAAAACAGTATGAACACAAACATGTGGTAATTGATACGGAACTGGTAGTAAGAGAGAGTTGTTAGATGATAATTTACAATACGTATTATGCGTAAGTTGGGAAACTTTCCGATTGTTAGACACAAGTATCGGCTTAACACTTGCGTCAGAAGGGGAAACGCTTTCCCCTATACATGGGACAGTCTTTCCCATATAGAGGGGACACCTTTTCCCATTACTATGGGACCCTCTTTCCCATGAGTATAGGACAACTCCTTCTAATAGATAAAGCATTGCGACAGTACATCCCGGCATGTACACACTGTACATGCTGGGACGTACAGGTTGCGAGTGCTAGGACTTACACACCGTACACGCTACTATGTACACGATGTAAGTCCTAGCACTTGCATAGCTTCAATGCATAATTACGGCAAATTTTATTCGGGGTAATGACTTAATATCAAAACACATTGTTGACTGTAATATACAAACAAGCCAAACTATGTAGTTGTTATAAGTCGAAGACTAAGTACAAAGTCAAAAATAAATTATAATTAATTCTAATTTATTTTTTGTGAGTACAACGCTAAAAAATGTATTAATAGTGGTTCTATTAAAAGTTTTTTGAAGGAAGTAATCGCAAAACAATAAATAGAATTAGTATTAGATAATTTTGAATTTGTACTGATAACAATTCACGAGTTCGAAATGACGCTATCGCTTAACATTACAAACAGTGGAGAAACAGCCCTCCAAAACAATTGAATTAGGAAAATAACCCGATATTTTTTCATTCTTTACTTCAAGATTGTACTCTATACATAAGAGACTTGCACCCTCCTGTAAAAATGAACTATATTTAATTAATTAAAGTTGACCTTCATAGAAGGTAAACGCATCAGCTAAAAACTTCATATACCGCCCAACTCTCGTAGTTTAGTGTATGTTGGTAATAAATTAAGGCTACTAAAAAAGCTCAAGGTATATGAACTTTGAAACCTAACCACGAGTCTAAAACATCGTTATAGAATGGCTAAAACCCAAAACTCGAATAGTTTAAATATAACCACGCAAATTCTTATCGGTTTTGCAATTGTAACTATCTCCGTTATTGTTTCTATTTATATCTCCCACATCAATTCGAATAAAATCATCAAAAGTGCCGATTGGGTGGTGCATACACAAGAAGTACTTACTCAACTTGGCAATATTGAGGCTTTATTAGTGGATTTAGAAACTGGTCAGAGAGGTTATTTAATTACAGGAAAATTAGAATATTTAGAACCTTTTATAAATAGTAAGAAAGTTATTTACCAAGAATTGACCTCCATTAGGGAACTTACTGCTGATAATATCAGGCAAACAGTTAAGATTGATTCCCTTAGGTTGATGGTTGATAAAAAAATTGAGGAATTAGATCTTACAATTCGCCTGAGAACAAATTATGGTTTTGAAGCAGCAAAAGAAATTGTTGACAATGATTCCGGAAAATTATTTATGGATTCAATACGGATCCAAATGGCAGAAATTGAACGTGAAGAATTGCTGTTATTGTCGGTAAGAAGTCAGAAACCGGAAAAAGTAAAAAAAACTACTTTCAACCTACTTATCAGTTTATTTGCATTCACTACAATAATTATCATTGTTGTTTTTCTACGTATTTATAATGCAATCAACAAACCACTTAAAACATTAAGAGAAGGTTTAGAGCGGGTAGGAAAAGGAGATTTAGAGCATAAATTCAATATCCGGTCAAGAAACGAATTTGGTACTTTAGCACGTTTTATTGAGTCCGTTTTAAATAAACTGAATAAAACAATTGTCTCAAAAAATGAACTAGAAAATGAGATTGTACTCCGTAAACAAATTGAAAAAGACCTCAATGAAATTAAAATCAATCTTGAAAACAGAAACAAAGAACTTGAACAGTTCACCTACATCACTTCACATGATTTGCAGGAACCATTAAACTCCATAATATCGTTTTCCGGCTTATTGAAGCAAGAAAAAGATAAAATGAGTGATATAGGGCAGAAAAGTATTGAAGTAATAGATGAATGCTCTTACAGAATGAGAGATTTGATCAAAGAACTCTTAGAATATTCTAGAATTGGCAAAAGAACAGGAGAGACTGATATAGATGTTGAAAAATTAATTTCTGATTTAAAAACCGACTTACATGGTCTTGTCACAAAAAAACAGGCGAGTATTACTTACGTTGGAAAACCTTTAAAAATTAGTGGCTATAAATTTGATTTGATCAAACTCTTCCAAAACCTGATTGTAAATGGCATAAAATACACAGAAGAACAAACACTACCTGTGATCACCATTAATTCTGAAGAAAAAATAGATAATTATCAATTTTCGGTATCCGATAATGGTATTGGAATTGAAGAAAATCATTTTGACAAAATCTTTAAAATATTTCAAAGACTACATACTCGAAATGTGTATTCAGGTACAGGTATTGGGCTGGCTCATTGCCAAAAAGTTGTAGAAATGCATAATGGAAAAATCTGGCTTACTTCCCAAGTAGGAAAAGGGTCTACTTTTTATTTTACAATCGCAAAATAAACTTATTAGAATAAAAGTATTAATAACATGGAGTTTGATAGAAAAAACAATTAAATATCAAGCACTGAGTATCGTTATTTTTCTTTGGAAAATGTCTTTTTATTCAATTCGCATTTGAGTATCAAAACTTCCCTAAAAACAAATCTAACACCAAAACACCAACCGAAAATATATAAACGAAACCCTCCCATTTTCGCTCCGGAACTTTATGTTAATGAGCTAAAAATAAACGAACTAACATAACAAAACCTATCAATAGACTTCTATCTTTGCGCTGAAAACTATTACTCATTAAATAACTTTCTTGAAAATGAAAACTAAAATTTTGCTATTCGGTGTATTGCTATTCATCACTCAAACTTCTTTTGCCCAACGTGACCTTCAACTCGACTGGGCTATTAATAGCATGCAACCCAGTACCTCCGGCCCTATTTCTATTGATTCAGACACAGCCGGCAATGTTGTGAGTGTCGGACGATTCTTCGGGAATAAAGATTTTGATCCTAGCCCAACGTCAACTTTTACCCTCACAACAAACACAACTGTAACCTATATCCAAAAACTGGATATCAATGGAAACTTTCTGTGGGCAAAAGCACTTTCTGGACCTGGACAATCTAAAACTCGTCAAGTGAGAACAGATGTGGAAGGTAACATTTACATTGTTGGACGTTTCAATGGCACTGTAGATTTCAATCCTCATCCTAGTCTTACAGAGAATAGAACAGCTTTGATCATGAATACTATTTACTATGAAAACCCATTTGTTTTAAAGCTCGATCCCAACGGTAACTTTTTGTGGGTATATACCGCAGAAGGCAATGGTATCAATGAGGCAATTGATGTGGATGTAGATAGTTATGGGAATGTATATGCCACAGGGTTCTATTTTAATGTCACCAACTTTACACCTGCTCCTGGCTGGGGTAATATTCATTCCTCTGTGGGTGGTTCTGTGGATATTTTCGTAGTAAAACTCAACAAATATGGACAATTCCAATGGGTAAACACCACTGGTTTACTGTACAGAGATGAACCAAACAGTATTAAAGTTGGTTCGGATAACTATGTATACTGTTCAGGTACTTTTGATGACAGTGCTGGAAATAGATCAGCCTACATTCAAAAAATTGATCCCAACAATAATGTGGTGTATGTAAAGACTTTCTACCTGAATGGTCCTGTGAACAAACTGACCGACCTAGAACTCGACTCCGAGGATAATATTTATTTATATGGAGCGTTTGCGGGTACAACAGATTTTGATCCTAACTCAGGAACGTCTTTTGTGACAGCGAGTGGAACAAATGATGATTATTTATTGAGCTTAACCTCTGCCGGTCAATTTAGATGGGTGACAGCGATGACTGGAGGATTATCGTCTTTGAATGTTGGAAACTTGTCCATCGATCCCCAAGACAATATCTTTTGCTCAGTACAAAATTCAAGTGTTCAGTTCCAGATCCGACAATATGAAAAAACGCAAGGTATTTTTATTAAAGAATATCAGTTCAACGCTACTTCAGGTGTAGGTCTATTTAATATTTCTAAGGTCAATAAATGCGGTGTTCATTTGATAGGATCATACGCTTCTGGAATCACCATTGATGCTGATCCTAGCACAAGTGTGTCTAATCTTACCAATACATCCAATATGTATCAATCCTTTTTGATCCGTCTGAATTTAGAGGTTAGCAATTTAGATCCTGCATTTAGCTATAGAGTGTGTAGTAACAAAGTTCATGTAAGAGGCGTCAATCAGCCAATTGCGACAAACCCTTACTCTGATTGGCATCTTATTGAATATTTCCCTGGTACGACAACTGAGATTTTAAGAGAAAGTTTGTACTGGTGGCAACTCCCTTCTCCTTACCAATATTCTACGCTAGAACAATCATTCAGTTATATCCTTCAACCAGGAAGCTATTATTATGTAAAACATGGATTACATGGTGAATGTACTGGTTGGAAAGAAAGCAGACAGTATGGAATTATCAGAAATAATGTTGCCTGTAAAGCTGATCCAGATAAAGGATTATCTTTCGGTAGAATTTTAGGAAGTGAGGAGTTTGGAACTTCAGAAGATATAGAAATCTATCCTAATCCCACTTCTAACCTTATCAACATCAATAGCTTTAGTGCAATCACCTCATGCCGAATTTTGGACTTATCAGGAAAAGAACTGATTAAAATAGAACAAGCTGTAGAGCATATTGATATTTCTAGCCTGCAAGCTGGAACATACATCCTAGAGGTTCAAACTTCTGAAGGCGTATCTTCTAAAAAGCTGATTAAACAATAATCGTCATTATGATGCCACAAACTTGTTTTTTATGACGGGTTTGTGGCTTAAAATAGATATAACAAATGGAACAAACTAAACTTCTTCTTTGGCAAACGAAAGATGCTTACAAGTGGGCAAATCAACTAGTAGAAGGATTTCCTTCTGAAAAATGGGATGATACTCCTGAAAACCTTAATACAAATCTCACATGGCAAGTAGGACATTTACTTTTAAGCTTTAATTTCCATTCTATCATGACTATTAAAGGGCCTCAAACCGACCTTTATCAAAAGTTCCCAATCCAAGAATATGCCCAATTATTTGTCAAGGCACATGCATCAGAATGTGTAGGAAAAACAGATCCAAAAGCATTGTTAGAGCATTTTAAATTAGTACAAGAAAAATCTCTTGAAATTATTTCTCAACTATCAGAGAATGAACTCAATGCAAAACTTGAGCCCACACAAGTACCCCATCCCATAGCAAAAAATAAATTGGAAGCCTTAGACTGGAATATAAAACATACGATGTGGCACTGTGGTCAAATTGGAATTTTAAAAAGATTAGTAGTGAAAAGACATGATTTTGGATTAAAAAGTAAGTACTAAGTCAAAAATAAATCATAGTTAATTCTAATTTATTTTTTGAGAGTACAACGCAAAAAAATGTATTAATAGTGGTTCTATTGAAAGTTTTTTGAAGGAAGTAATCACAAAACAATAAATAGAAATTAGTATTAGATAATTTTGAATTTGTACTTATAACTAAAAACATCAAGGTATTTCTCATTCCATCCATTTGCATTATATTCAATACTTAGTCAAACTCTCTTTGATCATTAATTAAAATAATATGCTTGTATTTAGATTAGTTGTTGGTTTGTTAGGTCTTATTGCCATCACAACTGGGGCAAATGATTTATGGAATGGAGCTTCTGTAGAAGGTGATTTTGGGAAACACTTAGGAGATAACGTAAAAGATCCTACGCTTAATTTCACCATCCGTTTTTTAGGAGCTATTTGGATGGGTTTTGGAACCTTTTTAATCCTATTCATTACCAATTTGAAGAGGTATGATCATGCACTCATTTTGGCTTTTTCAATCATCATTATTGGTGGTATTGGCCGATTTATTTCCACTAGACAATTTGGTATTGAGAAAGGAAATGAAGTGATGACTTATGCTATTTTAAGTGTTGAACTTTTGTTAGTGCCGACGCTATTAATTTGGTACCTCTTTTCCATTCGTAACTCTTTATAAAAAGTATTTATCCGCCATAAAAAGACTTGAATTGTGTACATTATTTTGATGATTTATCACATCTAATGTAGTTTTGAGGTCACTATAAATTTTTCCTTTAAAAAAGGAACTGATAAATACGAAAATGAAAAACTTACAAGGTAAAACTGCCATTATTACAGGTGGTGGCACAGGAGTGGGAAAAGCTATCGCTCACAAATTAATTACTGAAGGGGTCAACGTTGTGCTTGCATCAAGAAGCAAAGAACATCTTGAACCCACTGCTCAAGAACTGAATGCAATTGGAAAGGGAAAAGCATTAGCACTTTCTTTAGATGTTCGTAAAAAAGCCAACTGCTTGGAAGTTGCCCAGCAAACTGTTGATGAATTTGGAACAATTGACTTTTTGGTCAACAATGCAGGGCTTGGCGTTGGTAGTTTAATTCAAGATACCACGGAAGAGGATTGGGATATGGTCATCGACACCAATCTAAAAGGAACTTTCTTTATGATGCAAGCAGTTCTTCCAACCATGATCCAACAACAATCAGGGAGTATTTTGAATATTGCATCTCAAGCTGCCAAACGAGGATACGCACAAGCAGGACCTTATTGTGCTTCTAAATTTGGAGTAGTTGGTTTGGCTGATGCACTTCAGGAAGAAGTATATGAACATGGAATTTTAGTACATAGCCTCAACCCTGCCCTCATTCAAACACCGGCACCAGAAAAAGAGGAAGACAGAAATTATGATATTCTTCAAGTAGAAGACCTTGCTGAAACTGTTGCATTTGTTTTCAAAATGCCAGATCGAGTGAAGATTGATGATATTGGATTATATGCTCGCCCAACAGGGAGAACTAGAACTTAATACTTTTAGGAGTTATAACTAAATAATTAGCGGTGTTCCGACTTTTGTTGGTCACCGCTTTTATTATATACTATAATTTGTAATACATCAAAAATAAGCTTGTTAACTATTTGAAATCCTCCTGAACAGTGGTATTTTTGATACTCTTAAAGCAAAATATTATCATTAAACATTACATTCAAATAACAAAGATTTTGACAGTAGTACCACTCCTTCCTTTACTCGTTAGTAAAACACAATAAACTATTGAATGGCTCACATAACAAAGTTGAAGTTAATGATTTTCAATCACCTCAAAGTGAAATAAGATGAACACCAATAATATAGTCTCTCTCTGTATACTTTGCCTCGTTTTAGTGTGTTGCAAGGAAAAAAACAGTCTTGGAATAGAAGGGTATTGGCATACAAGTAAAAATAGGTTTGGCCTAGCCTACACACCCAGTTCAATTTTATATTTTGATCATTCTGACACCCTTATGACCATGGAAGGCTATAGTTTCAGATTTTATGATACACTTGGAGAACGGCGATTGAGTATCCCTAAAAGTGGTGACACTCATTTTTGGGTAAAAGGTGATTCATTTTATTTAGAAGATAAATACAACTTCCATAAAATTTTGAGGTGGAGGTTTGAAAAAAAGGGAGATTCATTAATTTTTATGGATTAGGTTGATCTAGGGATTCAAAAAAAACTCATAAAGAAGAAATTGATACTCTAGCAGTAACATATGTTGATGATGACTTAATTGAAGAAGAACCTGAATACAGGTTTCAATGGAGAAAAATTGATGATTTTCAACTCTCTGAAAATTACAATTTTGATCAAATTGTTTTATCAAGAACTGGCTGTTATGGTGTATGCCCTATCATGGATGTTTCTATTAATTTCGAAACCAAATACATCAAATATTATGGAAATAAATATCTTGTCAAAAAGGGATTTTATGAAGGTGATGTGCTTGACCTTGACGAAGTAGAAAAACTATTTGCCCAAACAAGATGGGATACATTAAACAATCATTATGATCATGGGAGCGATGATGATGAAACAGTCTCTATTTTATTTATTAAAAATGGAAAAATAATAAAATTCATTGATGATTATGGAGGGTCTGCATCAATACAAATGAGGTGGGCCTATGCTTACTTGTTGCCTTTTATTAATAATACACCTTTAACAAAGGTCGACAAGGTCAATGATATTTACCCAAAAAGAGATTATTACACTTTCAATAGAGGAGATTCTACATTAAGATTAACAAAAGCGGAAGGGTATTTTCTTTATTTACAACTACAAGAAGCAAAAACCACCAATAAAGCGTTTAAACCTAAATACTCTATTGAATTAGCCCGAAATTATACTTATTTCCCAAGGCATATTTTTGGTGAATCTTATGAAAAAATGATCAAGAATTTTGATAAAGTTGAAACAGATGGAAGATATTATAAAATTTTCTTTAAAAATGGGCAGATAATGACTTATGATATAGGATATAACTATATTACGGAAAATAATATCAGCGGTCTGTTCTACAAAAAAGAGAATGAATACTAAGATGAAAAATCATATATAAATCGTTAGTTAATATTTTAGGATGTGAGGAAATTAATTTCTGAAAAAATAGTGGTTCTATAGTTGATGAAATTAATAAACTCACGTTCTGAAAGGGTGGATTTTTACTAAAATAGATGTTTCAAACAAGCTCTAAGTACAAATTCAAAATTAACTATGATTTATTTTTGACCTAGTACTTAGCTTACTCAAACGTACCCATTAACAAAAAAAATCCGAAACAACATTTATACTCCTCGCTATTATTTTACGCTATTCGATTTATCCGTTATCCTCATAAAAGGATAAGATGATTACTAATAAGTAATTAGAAAAATGAAATTAAATATTTGGATTGTTAAGTTTTATTAAGTTTATTGGATGAACAAATAAGCAATTTGCTACTCATATCACAGCTATTAAACTGAATTTTTTACCGCTAATTAAACTCATGAGAAAAGAGCTATAACTCCAATTATATCATGTTTTAGACAAAAAATTCTTTATTCTTTTAAAACAAAACTAATGCTAATACTATGCAAGCTCTAAAAAAATTTGGGTGGAAAGGAGGGTTTTTCCTTGTTACTATTTATCTAATATTATTTGTTATATTAATTACAAGCTATATAACCCTACACATATTTAACTCTGAACATCAAGGAATTAAAACTTTACTTAAAAGTACTGAGATAGAAGAAGTAAAAAGATTAAACAATATAAAATATACTGAAAATTACAATTTTGAAGATTTCCCTCTACCCAATAATAACTCAAACAGAGAAGATTCTATTGATATAGAAAATATCAAAAAAATTTCACTTATGTTGAAAACATTAAAAAATGGAGCGGCTAATGAAAACGATTCCTTGTTAAATAATAAAATAGATTCTGTTACAAAAGTCCTAGAACAATTTTCAAGAAGTTATTTGATAAACGATTATTATCGGAGTATTGGTATTAAAACAAGATTTTTCCCCTTTGAGCATAAACATATCGAACTTAACTTGAGTAAGAGAATATTTGAAGCTGAATCATACTTTTTCTTAAAAGACTCTTGGGTATTTCTTGAAATTATTTTATGTGCAATGATGGGGGTCATATGTAATTCTTTATACTTTATGACTGAATATATTAGACAAGGTAAGTTCAATTCAAATGAAACAGTTATTTATATTGTCAAATTATTCTACGCACCAATCGTAGTATTAATAATATATTTAGGAGCTGAACAATTTCTTGGACAAGAATCAGGTTTAATTCCAACTCCCAGTAATACAATAGTGCTAAGTTTTATTTTAGGTTTCTTTTCTGGTCGTTCCATCGAAATATTAAGTCGAATCAAAGACGCTCTTTTTCCTGATAATCAAAAAGGGAATGATAGTAAACAAGAAGACCAATCCGAAGAATTTTATAACAGTTTCCTAAAATTGACTGATGCAGGTCAAGAAAGAGTTATCAATGAGTATTTAAGAGATAATAGAAAGGTCGATGTATTGAAAAAAGAACATCCTGAAATAGAAGAAATGAAAGTGCAACATAGAAATGATAAAATAGATGAACCTTTTTGTTTAACACTTTACCTCAATAAAAAGGAAGAAAGCAACATTCCAAATCGAATTGTATTCATTGATAGCAAAAATGTTCTATATGCTTTTGAAACAAAAATAATAGTGGATTTGCAATAAAAAACTGTCAGATTAGCTTTCAATTTTATTGTGGTAAGACTTCCACCTTTATAATTTTTTTCTTGTTCAAGATCAATCTGAATTCATAATAATTTTAGCGAATGAAATTACTTCAACGAATCATAGATTTGATTCAAATAATTAAATGACAGACTTGATATATTCCATTTAACTTAATTGCTAAAACTTGATTAGAATACTTATAACACTCCCTATTAAAATCACAAATCGATCTTATTATAGAATGTTCTTTATTATTTAATTTTTAACTTAAAATCAACACAATAAAAAATGTCAAATCCCTTAAAAAGAGAGCTGAATTACTAACTGGAGGAATTCAGATACAAAGTAAACGTAAAAATGGTATTGGTACATTAGCATGTATCGTGTATGACAAGAAAACAAACAAACCGTTAGGTTTAACTAACCGACATATTTTAAATAAGCAAATTGGGTATAGTGTCATACAACCTGCAACTAAAAGTAGAACCTCCAAATATGTGATTGGCAATATTTTGAGAAAAGGTAGAAGTGGTAAGCAGAATGATTTTGCCGTCTTTGAAATTAATATTAATAATAGGCAAATTGACAAAGAAAATAGTATTTATGGGCTTACCGGAAAGATAACAGATTATGTAGAGCCTAAAGAAGGGATGAAAGTTCAAAAAGTTGGACAAAGAACTGGTCATACTTTCGGGATTATCCAAAAGGTGAAAAATAATACTGTGACTATTATTCCTAATCCAGATAAACCAACTTCCAACGAGATCTCAAGAGGTGGAGACTCTGGTTCATTATGGGTAACTGATGAAGAAGTTAACTTTAAAGCTGTTGCTTTACATAGAGCGGGTGAGCCAGATGGTCATAACTATAAGGATAAAGCATTTGCAATTCCGATTAAAAGAGTACTCAATGCATTGCAGATAAAGTTTTAAATTCTTCTTCTTAATACTATCTGTCATAAGAAATAACTTCCCAATTAAAAATATACTATGAAAACAATAAAAAAAGGAAATAGAGGCATTGAAGTTACTATCCTTCAAAACCTACTTAATTATCATAAAATCATCGTTGCTATAAATTCAGATTTTGATGAGCAAACAAAAAATAGTGTAATACAATTCAAAAAAAAGAATGTTGATCATCAAGGACATGCACTTGTACCAGATGGCATAGTTGGTCCATTAACTTGGAGATCATTGATTGAATCTGATACTTCTAACGCTATAAAGCCTTTACCAACAAGTGTAAAACCTGACAATATTACACTCAATAGAATTCAAACTATTCATCCTTTATTAAGAGATGAATTAAATGAGATCTATAAAGAAATTCTTAATAGAGGAGTAGGAGTTAGATTTACAGATGTACTAAGAAGTTTTGAAACTCAAAGGCAATTATATGCTAAAGGAAGAACTTCACCTGGACCAAAAGTAACATATGCAAAAGAAGGAAGATCATATCATAATTATGGTCTAGCTGTAGATATTGTATTATTAAGACCAGACAAATCAGTAAGCTGGGATATAGATAAAGACTTTGATAATGATAATATTAGTGACTGGTTAGAAATAGTTTCGGTATTCAAAGAGTATGGCTGGAAATGGGGTGGAGATTGGAGTAAATTTAAAGATTATCCACATTTTGAAAAGAATTTGGGGTACACAATCAACCAGCTTGAAAGTAAATATAAAAACAACGAATTTACAGTAAAACCATATTTATCATTATAATCTAGAAACATAGTAATAATGATAAAGTCTAAGAAACTCAGAAAGGTTTACATTAAAAAAGGGATTCCAAAACAAAGTTCTGGAACCCTTCAAAATATATAAATGTATTCTAAATTATTATTTCACTTTCTGAGCTTCTTCCAACCTCTTCTTCACCACTTCTGAAGCTAGTTGATCTACGAAGTCTAACATCTTTTCTAATGATTCACCTTCAGAAATCATTTCCCAATCCTTGTGAATCAACATCTCTCTACGCTTACACTCAATACTGTAAGGTTGATCAGCAATCAACTGTGTGATCTGAGGAGTGAAGAATGAATCAACAAGTTGTTTGTTATTACCAAACACATTAAAAGGCATATTGTTTGATTTTGGCATGAGATCAAAGTCATATTGTGTCACAAAATCAAATAAATCTCCTTTTTCTTTGGTATAAAAATCTGGTACTCCGCCTTTGGCAATATTAAAAATCAATGCAATTGTAGCCGTATTTGTTTCCGTGGAGAAATCGCTCACGTTCACATAAGTGATATCGCAAATCATAAAGCTGTAATGCTCTCTTGTACCAAGGATAAAGTTCTTTGCTCTGCGTAGTCTTGATAGAATTGAAAAGGCACTCAAGTAAGGTCTCACAAAAGAAGGACTTAAATTAGCTTCAAAATCCAACTCATGAACCAGGGCCATATTTTGAATGATGCCTGCACGCTTCGATAATTCGTATTGAGGCGTTGCTTGTAAATATGGATTAGTAATTTTCCTTCTTGAAGATAAATGATGTGGAGATTGGAAATGATGGTTTTCAAATCCTGTTTTTATTAATTCTCCTCCTTCCTTCATGAATTTATTTTGAATATTATGAATGTTATTCAAGAAGGTGTGATCTATAAAAAATGCTTCGCTAAAATCTAATACAATCTTTTGATTTTTAGGCTGGGCATCTATGAGCGATTTAAATTTAAGATAGTTGATGAAAGAAGCTACTCCAGTGAATTTAATCACCAACCCATCTTCTGATGCAGAAACCTGCGTTTTCAAATCAAACATTTCTTTAATTTTCACTCCTTGTACGAGTTCTATCATCACTTTTAAAGCAATACCCGCCGCTACACCTACTAAGAGATCTGTTGCTAAAGTAACCATCAAGGTAGTCAAGAATTGCAATAACTGATCTATACCAACACTGTTGATCTTTTTGAATTCTTTTGGCGAAGCTAATTTAAACCCCGTGAAAACAAGCATTGCCGCCAAAGCTGCGTTTGGGATCGTCTTAATTACCGCCGCCGCTAACAAGACAAATAGGAAAAGGAAAAGACCATGATAGAAATTACTCATCCTCCCTTTAGCTCCTGCATTTATATTAGCTGAACTTCTCACAATCTCTGAGATCATCGGCAAACCACCAATCAATCCGGCGATTGTGTTACCAATACCTACAGCTACTAAATCTTGATTTAAATTGGTTACTCTTCCTTTTGGATCTAAGGCATCAACCGCTTTTGCACTCAATACCGATTCAATACTTCCCACAAGTGCAAACATCAAAATGTATTTGATAGAAGTGTATGTCAACAATTGAGAGAAATCAGGAAATGTAATACCACTTAAAAAACTGTCTGGTAATACCACCAAAAACTGCGATGGATCAATTGCATATTCAAATTCACCTACGCTGTAACTATGCTGTTGAGAAAGATTAAAAACAAAGCCTAACGGAATAGCGAGTAGCAAAATAAGCAGTGGTGCGGGTAATTTTTTTACAGTAGTATTTTTAATGTACGGATGAATAAACAGCAAAACTAAACTTAGCACACCGATGACGGTTACTTTAGGATTCAGATGCAAAATACTGTGTGGAATTTCAGCCAATAATCCCCAAGGAGATTTTGATTCAGGTACCACACCCATAATCACATGAATTTGCTTACTGATGATAATCACACCAATAGCGGCCAGCATACCTCTGATCACTGAAATCGGGAACATATCGCCCATTTTACCAAACTTGGCGAAGCCCATAAGTATCTGAAGTACTCCTGAAACTACAATGACTGCCAACGTAAGTTGATAACCTAAAATAGGATCATTGCCTCCTAACTCTTCCACTGCACTAATGGCAATGGCAATTAATCCTGCTGCTGGTCCTTTGATGGCCAAAGGTGCTTTCGATAAGAAAGTGACAATTAGTCCTCCAATGATAGCAGTGTAAATTCCGGCAATAGGTGGAAAGCCACTTGCTTTTGCAATTCCCAAACAAAGTGGGAGTGCAATTAGAAAAACTAAAAAACCAGATATGAAGTTGGATTTGATGGATTTATTAATCATTATTTCCTTATTGTATTTTCAAACTGAACTCAAAATTCTGAAATCCCTTTCAGATTAATAGCATAAAAACTATTAATAGATTTTATAACAATCATTAAAATTATTAATGGATCACCTTATTAGGTTTGGTTTTTCTACACTAAAACAATGTGTATCAGTAGTATTTTGGATCACAATCGCATCTATTTCGTATAACAAAAAAACAAAACTCCAAGTGTCATTTTTGACATTCCCTATGTAACACACAATATATAGGACAAGGAATTTTATGTATAAAAACAGTATAGTTTCAAATTTCAGAAAATGCTCATTCGATCGTTCTGAAAGAAGTCTTTTCTCTTAAAGGTTACATATACTCTAAACTGTATTCAAAATGAATTAGTTCATTTTTTGGGATCTATGAGGTGATTTTTCCGGAGTGTGCATTGAAATTCATTTTTCTAATAAAAAAGCATCTACTTATTGGAAAAAGTATTACAAAATATTTGAAGCTTATTTAGTAAAGTATAACTTTAAGAAAAGGATGTATTCTACATGAGAGAAAACGTCCTTTATCCCTCTCTATTTTTAAAACTAAACTTATCCTATTATTTGATGAATCTTTGGCAATTGTTTCCAATAAAAGATCATTTCTAATAGGAAAAATTTTATACAAGCACACTAACTACACTGTAAACTAAGTTTTCGTTATTTATAGTATTTAGAAATCAGGAGATTTCTGATGATCTGAAGGACACGAATGAAGCTAACGCTTAACATTCGCGCCATTGAGCTTTCTACCATTATAGTTTGGTAGTACTCCCCCTGGCATTGAAGGGAAAAGCGTTAAGAATTTCATGAATTGAGCCGTTAAAAATGATTTTCTTGTTTGAGCAAAGCGAGTTTAAAATCATTGAGGCGAGAGGAATGGAATTTAGCTTTTGACTTCAAAGCCTAGATTTTTTGCTTCGTTTTTCATCAATGGAAAAATGAAGAAGAAGAAAAGTTGAAAGTAGGACATAAAAACCTGTAGAATAATTGACTGAAAGTTCACGGTAATTTAGTTTACAATGTACTAACACTATGATAATTCGAGAAAGTAAATCTTTTGATCGTGATGCAATTTTAAAGTTGTACACAAACGTTGCTCAATACAGAAAAGGTATTGCAAGAGGTCCGCATGAAATCTCTGAATCATACGTAAAAAACTTTATGAAGAGCTGTTCTACTGAAAACGGGGGGCTACATTTATTAGGTTTTGATGATAATCAATTAATTGCTGAGATACATGCTCAAAAATATGGAATAGAAATTTTTGATCATGTTTTAACTGGAATTACCGTTGTTGTACATGACAAATATCAAGGCAAAGGATATGGGAAAAAGATATTTGAGCATTTCCTTCAATTTATTGAAAACCATCGACCTGATATTTGCAGGGTTGAATTAGAAGCAAGGAGCTCAAACAATAAATCGATACAACTTTATGAAAGTATTGGGTTCCAAAAAGAAGGAATCATGAAATTAAAAACAAGAAATTTTGATGGTATTTTTGAGGATAGTATCATGTTTTCTTGGTTCAACAAAAATTTTGATGAAAATTTATATAGTGCTTCGATTGAACTTAAGTACTAGGACAAAATGATATAGTGAAACCTTCATCTCAATGCATCAACTTAAACAAGCCATCACTAATACCTTTCCTCTTTCTGAAGAAGTTCTTCACGAATTTACTTTATGCTGGGAAAAAGTGGAGTACCCTAAAGGAAGCCTACTTTCTGTACCCGAAAAGACCGATAAGTATCTTTATTTTACAGTCTCAGGAGTACAAAAAGCATATTACTTGAACAATGGGAAAGAGACAATCATTTCCTTTACGCAGGCCAATCACTTTACCTGTGCTCCAGAATCTTTCCTGACACAGCAACCTTCTCAATATTATTTTGAATGCATTACTAAAAGTGAATTTTATCGATTATCACACCCGCACTTTGAGGTTCTGAAAAAGCAACATCATGAAATTTTTGAGTTTCTACTGACCGCTTTGATGGGCTTGGTCAACACGATCAATAGCCGGTTTATCAAACAATCCACCTTAAGAATTGAAGAGAAGTTTGAGGAGTTTATGGAATGCGAAGCACACCTGATTAATATGATTCCTCACAAAGACATTGCAAATTACCTCAGTATGAACCCTACCAACTTTTCCAAGCTTCTGAATTCTGTAAAAGTTTAATCTTGGTGTAGACAAAGATTTATTTATCAAAGCATCTCTACTTTTGTCCAAACAAACAAAACGATTATGAAACAAGTAGTATATCACAAATACGGAAGTAGTGAAGTCTTGCAGGTAAAGGAGCAACTCAAACCCTCTATCAAAGGGAAAAATTCACTGCTGATCAAAGTACATTATTCTTCTCTAAATGCTGTTGATTGGAAAAACAGGAAGGGTGATCTTAGAGTTTTTTCAGGGCTTTTGAGGCCTAGAACCCGACAAGGTTTTGATGTGGCGGGTATAGTTGAACAAAAGTCTGATGATGTCAAAGGGTTTGAAATTGGTGATAAAGTGGTGGTGCTTTTAGGGAATTTTGAAGGAGGTTCACTCAGTGAATACGTCAAAGTAAAAACTAATCATGTAGTCAGAATTCCTGATGGAATTGATTTAAAAAACATTGGTGGATTGCCCATGGCAGGCACTACAGCATGGCTCGCATTACTAAAAAATGGCAAGCTAAAAAAAGGAGATAAAGTACTGATTAATGGTGGAAGTAGCGGAGTCGGTCACTTGGCCATTCAAATTGCTAAGGCTTATGGAGCTGAAGTGACAAGTGTTTCAAGTTCAAAGAATTTAGCATTTTGTAAAGCGTTGGGAGCTGATCATGTAATCAGTTATCAAGAACAGGATTTTCTAAATTCCTCCCAAAAGTATGATATCATTTTTGATGTTGTATTTAATGCCTCTTTAAAGAAAACAAAACACTTACTCACCCAAAAAGGCACATATATTGGCACTACACCTTCTCCTACCATGATCAAAGAAATGCTCTGTAGCAAACATGCCGAATTTGTAGCCGTAAAACCTCATCAAGAAGCCTTAGCTGATTTGATGAAGTTGATAGAACAACAAAAATTACAAGTCAAAATAGACCGGGAGTTTATATTAGAAAACATCGTTGAAGCTCATCAGTATATGGAGCAGTCTAGGGCGGTTGGAAAGGTCATTATTAAAATGTAATATTTTTTATATATTGGATAGTGACACTATTTATTACTTCATCATTAACCCACGATTTAAATCGTGGGTTAATGATTATGAGTTCATAAAGTTTCAATAAAAGTACATGAAAAGCATTGTAATCATTGCCCTATTTTTCTCCTTTACAGGCAATTTATTCGGGCAAATTCCACAAATAGATCATCAAAGAAAATTTAGGCTGAAGTTGACGCATTATCTTGATTCAATTGGATTTGCAGGGAAAGCAAACTTTAAGGAAATTAATTACGAATTAAGAGTTTGGAAGAGCAATTATGCTACCGGCCAAACCAAAATGATACAGCTCATTCAATTCAAATCGGGTGAAACTAAAGCGAAATCCCTTGAGTATTATTGCTATAATATAATAAGTAGCTGTGATAAGGACAATTACATTATTGAATCTATCAATTTGCCCAAAAATTGGGAAACTTCGTGGCAAAATATAGTTGACAAAGGTTTATTGAATATTAGAGACCAAAGAGTTGTTGACAATGCGCTTAAAACCCCCAATGGGGAAATATTAGCTATTGGTTGTGGTGGTGGATTAACTTTTGAGATACTGACCAAAAAAGCAAAACGGAAATTCTACTACTCTAATATCGATAGCTATATAGAGTTTTATAATAACCTCGGAATCCACTCTATTGATTACCAAAAAGCAAAAGAGTTAATAGATATCTTTATGCATGGGTTTGATTGGAAATACACAACAAAAGGCGTATCGGAAAGGCATGAAGAAGGATAGGAATCTTCTATTGCTAAACATCCTATATAGTCGAATATTTTGTTGATGGCGTGCCTCACAAAAATCCACCTTTAAATCAAAGTGTGCTCAATTAAAAGTAAAATCTGACAAATTTTTCTTGTATTCTAAGAATACTGGCTCAGTTCATTCATTGAATCATAAATAGTTTCTTTCCTAACGGGATCTTGATCTCTCTAAAAGACATTCGGTGATACGTTATATTCAACTTGAGTTTATACCTATTTCGATCAATATCGGGCGAGATGTTAATTATTTAATAGAAGACAATAGTTTTTCCATTTCTTTAACTGGATATCTATATTCCTTCTTATTTTCAGCACCAGGATAAGTATAGAGTATACCATTCAGTGTTTTGAGTAATTCTATTCGAGAACTTTCTGGTTCAAAATACATTGGAAAATAATAGTTTATTTCATTCATTACTCCTAAAACTCTTCTAGAGTTGGTTTTACTTATCTGTAAACTAGGAGAACTTGAAAGATATGCATCTACAGATGAAGGATCAAAATCCGCATTCATAAGATCTTCTCTTAGTTGATTAATAAATATGAACTGCAGATTTTTAATCGTTTTTATAGTAGCATCTTCTATAAAAGTCATGTATAATGTCTCAGAATGAACAAATAAAAGTCCTTTCTTTCTTCCAATTGATAAGAGATTCACATACCAGTTGTTTGCTCCAACTTCTGCTTTCTCTTTCTCTGTTTTATAATGTTTTTTTGTCTTTTCAATGACTTTTTGTGTACAACTAAATATCATTTTTGAAGTAATTATCTGTGTTAATCGCTGTTTTAAATATTTGGAGTAAAATGATTTTTTCTCATTATCCAACTATAATCGTATTAGCTAAATAAGCTAGACATATTAAGCCTACACTATATTCAATGTAAATTAACAACGTAAAGGGTACATTTCTGTAATTAATGGCTTTAAAATCTAATTTCAATCCAAAGAAAATAAAAGCTGTATACAAAAAGGGATGATATATCTTTCTTATAAACCAGTATTCAGAGTCTAGTAGATATTGAATAGACTCAATATTATAAATCTCAATAATTGATTTATAGTGAATGACTGCTTTCTTATGTGTCTCATATGAATAACGATGGAAATAAATTGCAAAAATATTGATCACATGGAATAAAAAGAAAATGACTAATGTATTTCTGAATACCAATGTTTTATTGTAACCATAATCCCACCAATATTTATCTAAGAAGTTCAGAGTATTATTCTTAATATAGGCCCATTTTCCTTTTTTAGCCTTTTCTAAATAGACAAACTCCTTTTTTTCTTTATCAGCTTTCTCATAGCCACTAGTATAACCATACTTTTTTTGCATGGCCATTACCTGCTCATAAATGGATACAGTAGCTGTATAGTTTCTAGTTGTATCATGATATATCTTAAACAGATTATAATCAAATTTAAATTTTTCAATATTAGTTGAGAAGAGACTAATAACACATTCCCGTTTATTAGAATCTAATCTACTTAAAGTTAGATCAATAATCTTTTCTGTAGTGGTATGGTCAAAAATTATAGTATCCGGAAGAAGAGTATAATCAAAATTTACCTTTCCTTTAAATTGAGCTCCATAAAAATTTGCCAAGGAATCAAATTGAGTTTTTCTAAAATATGCACCCGAATTAAATTTAGCGTAATTAAAATCTACAAATGAATGGAATTGAGCATAATTAAAATTTGCCAAGGAATCAAATTGAGCACCATTAAAATATACATTTGAATGAAATTGAGCATTATCAAAGTCTGCCAAGAAATCAAATTGAGCTACTCTAAAACCTGCATTTGAATGAAATTGAGCCTCTCTAAAAGCTGTTTTTGAATGAAATTGAACTCCATCAAAATTTACATTTAAATGAAATTGAGTGTAATCAAAATCTACATTTGAATGAAATTGAACGTCATAAAAAACTTCATCTGATAAATATTTATCTTTTATTCCAAGTATTCTAAATATTATGTCTTTTTTTTCTTTCACTGAATCATACTCAACCTCTTTTTTTTCATAATTTCTATTCAAATAAAAAATACCAGATGGTACATTATATTTCACTTCCTGAGCAAAAAGATCAGTTAGAGATAAAACAAGAATAATAGAAAGTAGAAGTTGTTTCATTTTAGTTCAGAAGTAAGTTTAGCATTGAGTAAAATGTAATATAATGAAAAAGTGGTTTTTAAATAATATCAATTGACAGGCTTATGCAGTTTATTTTTAGTTTAACATATAGCATGTTATATAAAAAATCCCCAAAACAATTGATGTTAAGGGGAAACTGTTGTTCTTGTATTCTCAATGCTTTATCAATGAGAATACTGAACCTATATTATAAATATGATTTAACAATATCTAAAATTTCACTTTCATAATTATAGATTTCTGAAAGGTCAGAAATTGGATTACGAGTTTCATTCTTATCAGCATCAAAAGTACCAACATACTTTTGCTTAGCATTGAAATGAAGTCTACAAACAGGCTTACGGTTGTTATCTTCAAATAATACTCCAAAGTATGATTTGGTATCACGATATGCAATTTTTTCAAGTCCTACTACTCTCCTTACAATTGCCTGGATAATTCTATATCCTTCTAATTCTTCCTCTGTTGTGAAGATACCTTTCTTTTCTGCCTCTGTTAATTCAGGCTCTTCAGCTACAGCAACATCTTCTGATACTTGAACAGCAGCAGTATTGGCTTGTTGAGCTGGTAAAGGAGCTTGCGTTCTTATTGCTGAATCATAATCATCTCCCATAACAGACTTTAATCTATCGTTTAAGGAGTCATTGATGAAATTCTTTGCAGCTCTTTTAACTAGAACTTTGAACTGGTCTTTAACCTGTTGAGTCATACGGCCTGCATAAACATCATTTGATAGCAATTTTACAAACTCATCTGAAGGATCTGACATTTCTCTTTTGATCACAGCTTTTAACTGCTTAGAATACTTCAGGTCAGATGCTGCAGAAAGAATATTGCTTACATCAAATTTATCTTTAGTGAACTTTTTAAGTTCTCCAATATCTCCTTCTGTAAAATCTTCAAAGTTTACAGTTAAAAACGGTGTATCATCCATTTTATTAGGAGATTCAATGTCCGTGAAAAATCTGTACTCTATTCCATTTGTTAAGAGTCCAAATTTTGCGTCTGTTACATGGAAATAACGGTGAAGTTGAGTCTTATGAACATCAAGCTTTTCTTTCCAGTGTTTGCATTCAATGATGATAATTGGTTTTTCATCTTTTAGAATAGCGTAGTCTACTTTCTCACCTTTTTTGGTTCCGATGTCAGCCGTAAATTCTGGTACTACTTCAAATGGGTTGAATACATCATATCCTAATGCGGATATTAAAGGCATTACAAAAGCATTCTTTGATGCCTCTTCAGTTTGCACGGATTCTTTCATTTTACCGATTCTATCGGCAATTTCTTCTACTTTGTCTATTAGATCCATTAATAAAAAATTTTAATACTAAGAACAGTAACAGTTATTGTAAAATTAACAATCAATACATATTATACAATATTATAGGATGGAATTATCCAAAGTGAGTAAGTCTGATTTATATATTTCACTATTCGAATAGGCAAATTATTGAAGTAAACATCTTGTTTTGATGTTTGTTATGGAATATATATTCTTTTTCACAAATAAAAAAAGGAGCCAACTCTTAGGTTAACTCCTCTTTTTGATAGATGTACTTATTGATTTAATTTATTCTACGATAATTTTCTCTATATCTACAGAACCATCAGATTTATTGATATTCAAAATATATAAACCTGGCTTATATTTATCTGTGTTGATACGGTATGAGTTACTTTCATATTGAATAAACTCATAGTTGTCAATAATATTACCATTGATATCATAGATGGTAATTTTATCGATATTACCCATAAATGTAGAATTGGCTTCAATATTTAAATTGCCTTTTACTGGATTTGGGTAAATTTTATAACCAAAATCAGTAATACCATCTATTTCTTTTGTTCTTAAGGAACTAAATAGTGGAATGTAACCATCACCATCTCCCCCTCCACCTGGGCAAGAAGCAGAAACTGAAAATGATACATAAGGAGTTTTTGTTCCATTCTTTCTTACAATCCGAACCATAACTTGAACATAATCATTTTCTCTGGTAACATTAGACTTAATATAATTTGTATGTTTTCCATCCGTTAAGTTAGAATGTGTAGATTGTCCATTTGGGGGTAAGGATCCCTGAATTACAATCCACTCTGCTCTTTGTCCGGTATGATTAATTACTTTTACATCAAAAGTTTGATTACAAAATAACATATTCCTTGAATAGATAAGGTCTGATAATTTTAACTCATCTAAAGCAGGCCATACTTTTATTTCTTTCACAGTACTTTGTCCTGTTTTAAAATTAGCTTTAATAAAACCTTTATTACTATAGTTAATACCTTTAACAGTTATTGATTTACTATCTTTTGAAATCACCTCAATACCACTTGAAACCTCCCAAGAAGATAATTCATAACCTTCTAAATCATCAATATAATATGTCGTTTGTTTCTCTGTTAATGTTTCAATCCCTAAAACTGAAGGAGGTGAAGGAAACTCAACTCTGAGATAATAATTACTATGCGTAACACGACCAGTTTCAATAATTTTATACGTAACTTTAAAGTGCACTCTTACATGGTAAGATAATTCTGGTTTATCCTTAGCTTTACCAAGGTATTCATAATATTTAATAGGTTTATTGATAAGTTCCAAGGAATGATTGTAAGGGTAAGTAGCAAACATTGGGCTAAAATTTTCATTTGTATGATATGATAAATTATCATATCCACCATTATAATAGGGATTACGTCCACTGTAATACGTATGTTTAATCTCCTCTATGCTAATGATTTGTATATAATTATTCCAATCTGAGCCAGATGGTATATCTAAACAATCTGGGTCTTCTCGATTTATAAATCCGCCTGGATCTGATAAATAAGAATATTGATATACATCTGTGTAAATCATTGAATTAAAATCTTTTACAGATGTCTCTTTTCCAACATTATGTGAAAAAGCAACACTATGCAGATTATAGTGTGGGGCAATAACAAAAGATATCCTTTTAAGAACAGTAGAACCAGATCCATTTTCTAAGGTTATTTCTATATTAACATCAGTCCTATATTGGTAAAAGTTATTGTTTCCATAAATAATACTCAAAAGGTTTTTATCTTGAAGTAAATTGTATGGATTACTTATGGATAAAGAATGTGGAGTTTGAAAATCATCTAGATAGCTATATGATAAATCTTTATTTTGCTCACAAACAGCTGAAATTTTCACTCTATTTATAAAGTAGTAATCACTATTTGTTATAGTGATTAACCAATTAGCAAAGTCTGAATTGTGATAATAGCCAATCTCACTAGGATAGCAAGTTTGTAATTTAGGAGTACTAGTGGATAATTTATTTTCAACCGAAAAATTAATATCATCATCACTATAGATTACTAAACTGTTGTTTTGACCAAACAAGTTTAGTGAAATGAAGAAAAAACTAATAATTAAAGTAAGTTTCATTAGTATTGAGTTTAAAAAAAATTAAGACATACAACTTTTGTATCTTTCCTATTAGACTTTACACTTTACAGACGCCACCACTAACGTTTCTAAACATACGTTAATTCTTTTTTTATTTGAATAAACATCTAAATCGATGTCATCATAATCATAAATTACACAAATCTGAATCTCTATAAGCAATGTCAATTTTAAAGGGAAATAATTGTTACTCCACTAACTCACCATGAAATATTGACTTTTCTTTTTAGCTATGATTGTTTATTAACTTATTTCAAAAGTCAAACCTTGCTAAGATTTAAAGTAATTACTTAGCAAGGTACGATTCTACAGTGCACTACTCTATTTACTAAAAAGATAATGGAATGATTAGATTTTTTGGGTTGTTTTTCTAAATAACAAATGACACTTACAAAGCATCGACCTTCTTTGTTACAATCAATAACCTCTCTTCCGCTCGATTTCCTGAATGTGTAATAGTGGTTTTATCAATTTGCATTTCTTCTTTGGCGAGGTTCAAAACGGCCGCTATGGAAGGACCTAATTTGCAACCTATATTTGCTTCTTTGTCGGGGTTGATGTCATCATGATACAGCTCCAGCAAACGCTTTGGAATGTAGGCCTTTGACTGTACTGACACGGTGGTGGCGTCTCCGTGAATCATTTCTACATTTTTGATGGAGGAGCCTTTAGCAAATGATCCATTATGCCATTTTTTAGTAGGATCTAGTTTTTTTGAAATAAAGCCATCTTTGAGCATTACGCCCCACTCGCAACGGACGGCTTTGGCTCCATTGACCGTGACAATGCCATTGTCTACCACATGCGGTTGTAAGGAAACGGCCGCTTTTCCTTGTGTGCAAACCACATCTTCAATCACCACATTATCTACACCAACGTTGTGTTCCCTGCCTGTATGTGTTTCAATTCTAGCGGTTACGCCACCTACCGATTGAAGGTCCTTTAACCAAACATTTTCTCCGGTATTGCCTTGCACCAATCCATAGCCATAAGAGGCATCTTGGATGGATACGTTTTTGACCGTAATATTTTTTGGGCGATCATTTTTGGACGTTCCTTTCTTTCTCATATTTAAAGAAATAGCAGAGAAAACAGTTTGATCATCCGTCACCGAAAAGTTTTCCAAATAGAGATTCGTGACTTTTCCAACAGTGAAAGCTCTGCATTTGACAGCAATGGAACGGTCGTAATAAAACTGAGGACGGTCTGATGCATTCCCCTCTCCAATAAATGTGACGTTGCTGATATTTTCATTGGCAAAACGACCTACTGCAAAAATCAATTGCACTTTAGGATGCATATCCAAACGTGGCATAAAAACCACTCCTTTTTCGCAACGGATATGCACATTCGATTTAAGTTGTACGTCCTTTAACTGATAATAGCCTTTCTCTACAATGATACGTCCTCCTTTCATTTTTGAGGCTTTATCAATGGCCTTTTGAAAGTTGGTGATGTCTTGATCTGCATTACCTGAAGGCTGAAGAGTGGCGACTAATGGCAATTGGTCAATCTCCACAGAAGAAGGACCTTGGTAACCGACCTCTTTTCTTATTTCAATGGTACCCACTTGTGAAAACACAAGCATTGGCATTACATTCAATAAGAAAAGAGTCGTTATTTTTTTTATAAAATTCATCCTAAACCTTAGTTTTTGATCACTTTATACCTGTACATCAAGTCTTCCATTCTAATTAAAACGAAATACATTCCATTGACATATTGGTCCAAAGACACGATAAGATTCTCTGCTGTTTTTTCTGTTTCGTACAGTAAAGTGCCTTGTGATGAAAACAGTTCCACTTTCCCTTTTCCCAATCCTTCAATATTCAATTGGTTTTGAACAGGATTAGGATAAAGGTTAAAAAGCTTATGGTTTGAAGGTACAAAACCAGTTGGTTCTTCTCCTCCATTGTCTACCTCATAGTCATCGTCTGGATAAGGGTATTCTCTTGGGCCTTCATCATTGTCATTTTTAAACTGAATATCATCAATATAAAATAAGGCTTTGTCGCTTTTCACATCTCTTGAACGAAGCATTAGCTGTATTCTATCTCCCTCTGTCAAACTTGGATTGGATACCTCAGCCCTGTCGAATGTTTGAGAAACAGTCACCCATTCCCCTTTTGGAATACCTTCAGTACTCACTCGGATTGATTTTCTTGGGTTAAATAAAGTAAGGTAAATATTATCAATTTCCGTCTCCTCATCCAACCATATTTGAAAGCTCACTTCATTGTCGCCTGATGGCAAATCCAATGATCCAAAAGGAGAAAAGATAGAATAATTTCCATCAAAGTTGCCCTCTTTTTCAAACTTCAAACTGAACTCTCCTTCTGCTGCTTTCTCGTTTTTGATTCTCCAAGGATGACTCGGTGCATTCCACCACATTACACTTCTTCCTTGAAAATGAAATGGCCCTTCAAATCCTTTGGCATTAAAAAACGACTGTGTTTCCTCTTTCTGCCAGACTCTGATATAGTCTACTTTAAATTCCAATGGCTTTTCAAAATCAACTTCACTCGGTAATCCATACCAGTAAAACACCTCCGAAGAAAGCCAAATCTCATGTGGATAATCGTATTTCCATTGGTCTTTTGCCAATAACTCTTCTTTGGTCACAGAGCGGAGCAATTTGCCATTGAAATAAGTTTTCATGTATTCCTTGTCCCATTCAAAACCAAATACATAATAATCTTCTGCCATACGCACTTGCATATCATCCTCCACTTTCCAGTTTTTATGATCCGAAGCTTTGTCGGGATCCCAGCTGATAAGGTTGGTTCTATAGCGTCTTTCTAGATCTTCCGGTTGATTTTCGGGATTGCCTACAGGTCGTCTGCCGTAGTTTTCAATCATATCAATTTCACCATGATAACCGGTCGTCCAAAATGCAGAAGTGACAGGACCATCTGCCGCCTTACATCTGATTTCCATATACCCGTATCTGAAAAACGTTTCACTCATCACACTGGCTTGAGTGATGGGCTTACTACCGTCAGGACCTTCTGTAGTACCTCCATAGTAGCAATCGTTGTTGGTTTCAAGAGCGTAATCAAAGTCGGGTTCCCATTGGGAAGTGAGAATCAATTCACCGTTTTCTACACGCACATTATGGCCGGCAAACTGCCCAGGAGCTCTGCCTTTCCATTTGGCTCTGTAGTCATTGTTTTCACCCAGCACCCACCATTTTCCTTTATTTAATTCTTCTCCATTGAATTCATCACTCGCCCACTTGTTCAATATCCACCCTCCTTGATTATCGGGGTCTGAAAGTGGATTGACTTGTGCAAAAATATTGTGGTGTAAGGTGTAGAGAAGACTTAGTAAAATAATTCTTTTCATTTCTTTTTGATTTATTTGTGTGTTGAAGATGAGCGTTAGTTGTTGGTGTTTTCAAGTAATTACTCAATAGATTCAACTGAACTTCGTTAACTTCCAATCGACTTTTTACAAGTTGTCTATGACCTACTTTCAAACTTCTTTCTTCTTCATTGTTTGTCTTGAAGTAAAAAATTCAAGGCTATGAAGTCAAAAGCTAAATTCCATTTCTCTCGCCTAAATGATTGTCTTATTAAGTAATAGGACAGAGAAAAACGAATGTTTCGTGCACCATAGTTAAAACTATGGGCAGGTGATAGGACAACCTACTCAAGACTAAAGTCTTGAAGGTTGATAACGGAGGCAACACTTTAGTGTTGTTGGAGTCAATATCATCAGCCCATGACTTCAGTCATGGTGCACGTAATTATTGTTCTATTTCTTTAGTCGCAGCACTTACATATCGAAAGAATAATCTTCTAATGTGCAGTTCTGTAGGGGCATTGAGTATTTCAAAAGGAAAGCAAAATGGCCTATCATACACCATTTCACTTTCCTTCTTTTGTATAGTTATTTGCTTTTCTTATTCTGGTGCATCTTACCAAATGTCTTATTGAAGTTAGGCATATTGGTAGCGTTCCATTTTGATTCAAAATCATAACGAGGGCCATCGAAAAACTCAGGTCTTTTGTCTTCCCAAGTATAAGTCCACTCGTTCACTGTGTTTTTCATTTCTTTTACAATGGATGGATGCTGAGGTGCAATGTCCTTTTCCTCTCCAATATCAGTCGACAAATCAAAGAGGTTCCACTTGCCACTTCCGTCCGTGTATAATTTATAGTTGTTTCTCACTACGCCCACTCTATTCAAATCTTTTGGATCTTTTTGAACTTTTCCAAAGTAATGACGCAATACATAAATACTTTCATCCTCTCTTGGATTAGTATTTTTGATGATATTTTGAGAAACCTCTTTACCGTCCAAAATTTTATCTTCAGGAATTTGAGCTCCTGCCAGTTTTGCAAAAGTAGGGAAGAAATCCAATGCCGAGAAGTTGTAAGCGTTGATATCTCCTTTTTTCATTTTGCTGTTAGGATAATAGATAAACATTGGAACTCTGAAACCGCCTTCATATGCATCTCCTTTTCTTCCTTTTAAAGGATAGTTATTGGCACCTGTCACTGGCTTACCACCGTTGTCACTCATAAAGACAATCATAGTATTTTCCAATTCTCCGTTCTCTTCCAATTTTTCTACAATACGCTTGATGTTATAATCCACATTGTACATCATTGCCGTATATGTTAAACGTTTACTGCCCGCTTCTGCAGCATCAGCACCAAGCGTCTTTTGCATCGCTTTAATGTCTTCTGTTTTGGCTTGAATTGGAGTATGAGGTGCATTGTAAGCTAAGTACAAGAAGAAAGGCTGTTCTTTTTCTTTTGATTCATCGATGAACTCTAACGTTGCGTCCGTCAGCACATCAGTTACATACTTTCCTTTTTCCGTTTCAATGTAAGTCTTATTTTTCATCAATGGACGGTTATAATCTTTTCCATAAGCACCCACTGGATATTTTTCTGGAGTGTAGGTAGAAGCCTGCATCCAAGTTTTAGAATGGTATTCATGACCTCCGCCTAAGAAACCGTAGAAGTAATCAAAACCTCTTTCTAGTGGATGATAATCCCCCTCTTCACCTAAGTGCCATTTGCCAATTGCACCCGTATGGTAACCTGCACTTTGAAGTACATCTGAAATAAATGTTTCTCCTTTCGCTACACCAAATCCTGAGAACGCCGCCAAGTTAAATTGTGCTCCAAAAACGTGTGGCATTCTCCCTGTCATAATTCCCGTTCTACTTGGGCCACAAAACGGATGTGTTACATAAGCAGAAGTGAATACGGTTCCCTCATCGGCCAACTTATCAATATTGGGTGTGTAAACATCTTTAGCTGCTTGTGGCATAAATCCTACATCAGCATACCCCAAATCATCCATTAAAATAAAAAGGATATTGGGTCTCGGTGATTTTTTCTTTTTATCATCAGCGTAGGTATTGATTAATACTAACGTCAATACGGCTACAATGATACTTTTAATAATCTGTTTCATTTCTTCGCACTACTAAAATTTGACCTTGAACATTGGTAATGTTCCAAAAAATTGATAAGACAATTTAGGTCCGTTTGTTTCTTTCGATGTCACTTTGGGTAAAAGGAATGATGGTTTAAGTCCATTCCTATTATTTGCTACTCAAAACAATATAAATTGCTCAAAATGACCCCTTTTATTGACCGAATAAGTACATTGTAAACAAAATTATCGTCCACTTTCAATCGACATTTCCACAAGTTGTCTATGCTCTTCTTTCAAGCATCCTTCTTCGTTTTTTGTCTTAATACAAAAACGAGGTAAAAATCAAGACTTTGAAATCAAAAGCTATTGGTCATTTGTATCCTACAACTCCTCAGAAATCTCCTGATTTCTAAATGCTGTAACTATTCGAAAACTTAATTTACAATGTACTTCTTCTTTCGGATGAAGGTATTGTGATTAATTGACAGTGGAATCGGTTTTACCCTCACTGATATTAATGATCACTTCATTCGATCCTAATTTCTTATTTTTAGAATAGGCTGTCACTTTTACTTTACTCGGTTGGTCAGTGGCTTGAAGCATCATCAGACACTTTCCATTGACAGTCTCTACTGTATGGCTTTTATAATTGATAATCTTTCGGGTATCACCGGCATCTGTCCCCAAAAATCGGTGAAGGCCTTCTATCTCAAATGTAACTTCTTCTTCCGTATATTTCACCTCTTTTCCTTTTTTATCTACCAATTGTGCTACTAATTTAACAACATCTGTATCATTTGATGTCATCGCACTTCTATCCGATGTTAGTTGGATACTCACCGGAGTGTCTGCTGTTTGGAGTGAAGTTGAAATCTGAGCTCCGTTTCTTTTTCCTTTAGCCACTAACTTTCCTTTTTTGAAATCTACAGCCCATTTATACGTATAGTCCTCTTGATCTTTGAGGTGTTGAGTACCAAGAGATTTCCCATTTTGGAATAGTTCCACTTCCTCACAATTAGAATACACTTCTACAATTGTTTTCTCTCCATTTTCATAATTCCAATGGGCATTCACTTCTTGCCATTCCCTTGGAGCCAATTCCCAGTACCCTTTTTTCTTCTCTACCACTGCTCCATTTTCATCTTTTTTATAAATAGATTTTGAGGCAGATTGTGAGTATATACTGATCACAGGAATATCATCTCTCCATAAGGCTTTGAACATATCAAACGAACCTCTCGGAAAGCCTGCTGTATCTAAAAGGCCATGCGGTGTTGCTTTCAGTGGCCATTCACGGTTTCTTTTTTCACCTAAATAATCAATTCCAGTCCAGAGAAAAATACCTGCAATATATTCTCTTTCCACTGCCGCTTTCCACTCGTACCATCTTGGTACGTTTTCGGTTCCCATCATGATTTTATTCGGATACGTTTCCTTGAAGTAATCGTATTTATGCGGTTTATAGCTGAATCCTACTACGTCTAACACATCTGTATAGCCCGTTTCAAAACTTGAAGTTGGTAAAATACAATTGGCCGTAACGTACCTTGTCGTATCCAATTCTTTGGTCCAATCCGCCAGCTTTTTCGCCGTTGCTCCAATATTATAAGTTTGTTTCGGAAAAGCTTCCCAGAAAGCTCTTACTTCTTCAGGAGTGTGAGGAGGAATTTCAGTTCTCCACAGGGTCCAATCAATTTTATCGTCTTTGTTAGTTTCTTTAAAAATACCCGTTGCTCCTCTGTTGCCTGGATATGTCCATTCTATTTCATTCCCAATACTCCATTGGAAAATACTTGGATGGTTTCTACTTGACAGCATAGTGTTTTTAAGATCTGTTTCAGCCCATTTTTGAAAGTGCTCTGAGTGTCCTCTTGTAATGTAATCCACTTCCTTATCATGCATATTATAACGCTTGTCTTTGGGAAGGTCCCATTCATCATAAAATTCATTTTGCACCAAAAATCCCATCTCGTCACATAGATCTAGAAATTCATCAGAAGCTGGATTATGAGACATTCTAATGGCATTACATCCTCCCTCTTTTAAAAGTGTTAGCTTTTGACGCCATACATCTTTGGGTACGGCTGTCCCTACTAAACCCGCATCATGATGAAGGCAAACACCTTTGATTTTCACATTTTTATCATTGAGAAAAAATCCTTTATCCTTATCAAAATAGAGTTTTCGAATACCGAAAGGTATCTGTTCTGTTTGTACTTTTTTCTCTTTTTGAATTAAAGAAATTTTGGCTTGATATAAATTAGGGGCCTCAACATCCCACAGCTTTGGGTTTTCTATATCAAATGCAAGTTGATAGGTATCCTTTGCGTCTGCTTTTAGTTGAAAGTTCTTTGTTTTTTGATAGACTTCCTTTCCTTCTTGATCTACAATTGAAAGCTGAATTTTAGTTTCAGCATTACTTGATGTTGTATTGAAAAGCTCTACTTTCACATCAACAGTCGCTTTCTCTTTTGAGACAAAAGGAGTAGTAATAAACGTTCCCCAAACAGGAATTAATACATCTTCTGTTACTACCAAATGTACATTTCTATAAATCCCCGAACCGGTATACCAACGCGAATCTGCATATCGGCTGTGATCCACTCTTACCATCAACCGGTTCTTCGTTCCATCTTTATGGAGGTAGTTGGTCAAATCAAAATGAATAGGAGCATAACCATAAGGATGCTCTCCGACTTTCATGCCATTGAGCCAAAATTCAGCATTATTATATACCCCATCAAAGACTACAAAACACTTTTGGTTCTCTACAATTGGCGTTTTAAATTCCTTACTGTACCATCCTATCCCACCAGGAGAAAAAGCTGTACAGCCTTCCAAATCTTTTGAAAAATCAGCCTCAATGGTCCAATCATGAGGCAAATTCAGTTTTCTCCAATGATCAGTGGAATAATTACTTAATGTAAAATGTGCCGAATCTTCCAATTGAAATGACCAATCAGCATTAAAATTGATCTTGTTTTGCGCCTGCAAAAGCATACCTTGGAAGAGTAATAATGCTAGTAATAGGTTTATCTTTAATACTTTCATATCATACTGCTTGTTTGAAAATTATTATGGTTTGAAATTGGTGATTTTGTGAAGGTTGGGTGTTGTTTTCAGAAAAGAATTGGTTGCTGAAAGTGCCTTTTTAAGGTGTCGTAAATCATTACCTACTATCAATTGATCTTCTTTCAAATTTTCCCTCCTTCATTTCTTTTATAGATTGAATACATCGTAAACTAAGTTTTCATTATTTATAGTGTTTAGAAATCAGGAGATTTCTGATGAACTGAAAAGACACGAATGACGCCAACGCTTAACATTCGCGCCAGTGGGCTTTCTACTATTATAGTTTGGTAGTGCTCCCCGGCCTTGAAGGGAAAAGCGTTAAGAATTTCATGAATTGAGCCGTTAAAAATGATTTTCTTGTTTGAGCAAAGCGAGTTTAAAATCATTGAGGCGAGTGGAATGAAATTTAGCTTTTGACTGCTAAGCCTTGAATTTTTTGCTTCGTTTTTCATCAATGGAAAAATGAAGAAAAGAAGAA
>NZ_LQAQ01000038.1 GCF_001583495.1 Flammeovirga sp. SJP92
TTGAAGGGAAAAGCGTTAAGAATTTCATGAATTGAGCCGTTAAAAATGATTTTCCTGTTTGAGCAAAGCGAGTTTAAAATCATTGAGGCGAGTGGAATGAAATTTAGCTTTTGACTTCTAAGCCTAGATTTTTTGCTTCGTTTTTCATCAATGGAAAAATGAAGAAGAAGGAAGCTTGAAAGTAGAACCTTCAAAGCTTGTAGAAATGTCTAGTGAAAGTTGACGATAATTTAGTTTACAGAGTAGTAGATTGAAAATTAAAAAAAGGATATGACAATGTCATACCCTTTCCAAGTTTGTTTGTTAGTTCTTATTGTGATCCGTACACCATATATAAAATACTATGGTAAACGGTACACTCTACTTCTGCTTTGTATATTCAGGCAGAATATTGTATCCTTTTAAGGCTTCATTCAAGTTATCTTCAAGTATTGGAATCCCTTCATTATTCATTGCACTTTCTTCCAATTCCAGCCAGATACCATAATTGAATTCCGGCAAAATCTCCTTGATTTGCTGTTTGTACTTCTTGTAGTTTTTCTCTTGCATATCAAGGCATTTTGACGAAGATGATCCGTAGTCATACATCGCTTGAAGATTATCTAAAAAACGTTTTGATGCTGATAATCTCCATTTAATTTCGTCTTCTTTTGAGATCAAAAATCTATTTCTCATTTTGTGCATTTCACTGTCCAAAATAATATTCTGATTCAGCTGAGCATATGATCGATCTAAATTGCTGAAAGTATACGTGATAAAATCGGTTTTGTCTTGTTTGCCTATTATTTGTTTCGGTACTGTATAATCTACCACCGTATTTTTATCTCTTTTGACCTTCACTTGCATTTTACCTTTCCCTTTTTCTACATAAAAAGTATGGATTCCTTTTGGTGCAAAACCTAAGTGTTTTTCATTAAAATAAACATCTCCTCCCTCTTTCAAAACCGTCACTACTTCTACACTGTCCAAGTCTTGCAACTGGTACCTTTCTTTATTTCTAAATCTGATTTCAACGCCATTATTTTGATTTAATTCTCCAGGTAAATAATTTTTAAAAGAAGTCAAAACTATGTCCTCATGAGTTTCAAAATTACTATCTAGCCATTTGTTTTTATAGTATTTTAAAATCAATCCTAATCCATAACCATGGTGTAACTCTGGTGCAAAGTGGGAGCCATTATCATAATAATTCCATGAAGACACAAACATCATATCTGCATCTCTTTCTAAGCCTTTCTCCAGCAACTTACGTAAGTCTGAAGTCATCTTATAATTATGGGCTTTTACAAAGGTCTCTTTATCCGTTATGTTCGTATTTTTTATTATTCGATTAGTCTTTACACTATGACGGTTGGCTCCTTGAAGATCTGAATAAACACTTTGTATAAATGGACGGTTTCTTTTCTTACACACCTCTGCCAAACGATCCACACCTACTTCATAACTCTGAATACCTCTTAGGGTATAAATGGCTGGGAAGTGGTCCAAAACCTGATTCATGAAACGGTTGTTACCAATAAAATCTCCTTGATATACAAATGCGACATCATCATTCAGTCCTTTCTTAAGGGAGGTATACACGTCCGCTACTTTCTTTATCAAACTTGGATCTTCCAGAAAACTTCTCGTGTACTTCTTTTCCAACCCTTCATCAATTACTTTCTGTGTGAATTTAGTGAAGACAATTACTTTATTATTTCCCGTTCTCAACCACTTCTTTGAGTAGTTGGTTGACTTGAATAAATCATTCAATGTATTCTCTACTTTCATTAATAGATATGAAACCGGTATGTTTTTAGTACGGTCCATCTCAATGGCAATAGAGAATTTGAAATCAATATTTTTATCCTCTGCTACTTTTACATAAGCAGAAAAAATCTTCTTGAATTGGTTGATATAATAATCTGTTCCCAGTGGTCTGAATTCAAATTTAAATCCATCAATGCCCATCAGTTTAGCAGACCTCATTTCGTATTCATATGAATCACTATTTTCCATAGGATTCCCCATCATTGAAACCTGTGGAACAGTTGTTCTATAGTACTTGTGCACTTCGGTTTCACCCAAGGTAGACTCATATTTCATCCCTTTCAAATAAGCATCATTAATGCTGAAATTATAATAAGGGTGGTTAAGTGCTAAAACTACTTTTTCAGGAAAGAAAACATCCGCTGTCTCCTGTACTGGGTCTTGAGCAAAAGTAGTACTAGAAACGGTGCAAATTAGTAGTAATAATTGGAGTAGAGAAAGGTATTTCATTTCAATAGGTATTTAAAAAATGTGACTATAAGTTCAGAACTCAAGCAATGTTTCGGTTACAATATCATTGCTGACAGTAGTAAAAACCAACATTCCGCTTTCAATCTGTACTCAGAGTCACTTCTTATTGATTCAAAGAAATATTTCTCTACATTCCTTTCTTTTTTGCAGCGTCTACTTTCAATAAATACACTTTTAGTGGAGACATTTTAAATTCATAAGGAAGGGTCTGTCCTGTTATCACATCTGTAATTTGCATCGACTTTTGATCGTCTTTTAACTCAATGTTAAGTGTAGCTTCCGTCTTACCTACATTAACAATAGATACCCACTTGTCTTTTTTCTCATCTTCAAAGTAGCGCCAAATACACCCTTTATGACTCGTTGCATTTTCTTCTGAAATCTTTAGTGAAGTTGGAGTTATCAGGCCTAAAGTCTTTGCTTGAATTTCATCTGAATTTTGAGCAATAATTAATGTCCCTTTTCCGGCTTTCAAAGCGGTTAAGGATTGACCGTATTCATCTTTCAAAACGCTCTTTTTATCCATTACTATTTTCCCGCCTTTATCTAAATACGATTGCAAAGCGTCTCTTTCACCAACGGTCATAAATGGCGTTTCTTCAATCACCACTACATCCCAATCTTGATGAGGTTGTGTATTCAAAATTCCTTCGGTTACGAAACCGACAGCTCTTCCTTCAAACAAGAAACGCTCATAGGCATGGTATTCTTTGTCCATATGATTATCGATGTTGATGGCTGATGTTTCAGAGTGGAATACACGAATAGGTTTTCTTAATTTCTGAATCTTAGTCAACAACTCAGCATTGGCATTCATATCCATATACGTCAGTGTGATTTCATTCAATACGCGAGGCATTTGTGTCAAGGAAGCGGCATAGCCTTTTGAGTTTTTTCTTAAAGATCCGTCTTCTCCTCTTGGCCAAAACCATGTTTGAATCACATCTAAACCTAACATTGTTGCCAACCAATAAGTCGCTCTTGCGTACTCTGGTTTCATTTTTAATTCTCTAAAACGGATCGTTGAGATAAAGTGACCTTCTGAATTAAACACTAACTTTTCTGGGCTCACTGATTTCATAAAATCATATCCCATACACATCTGTCTCCAATCAAAGTAATATTTCGAAGCCCATTCTGGTTCTTTCTTTTGCCACATATCCGAATACACTGCACCAGCATCATTACCAATCACTGTAGATAAAGCCGTCAAAGCCTCTAAATCAATACCGTGATCTCTTGTGTTTTCTGAAAAGAGATGAGGCATAATCTTGATATGTGTATTTGCATCAGGATCATATTTATGAATTTCATCCGACAGAAACTGAAACCATTCCACTCCTCTCAATTGATTAAAACGCATCCAATCATACCAAACAGCAGTTCCTTGTAATTCACCTGCCATTGGGATTGTCACATTCACACTCTCAAAGTCAGTATAATTCGTCTCCCAAACTTGATTTAATGCCGAAATACTCTGATGTTTTTCTTTTAAGTAATTTCTGAACTTTTGAAGCGTAAAATCGGAAACTGTACCCGTATCCCATGATTTTGCTTTGGTGTGCCAATGTGGTTCATTCGCAAGCATATAACCCAAACTACTATACTTCTTACCTTTGATATGAGGCACCACTTCTTTAAAAAGCAGACTTACTAATTCTCTTGATGCAGGATGATCAATATCGTAATCAAAATACCTTCTTTTTCCTACTGATGCTTCTGGGTATTTTTCTGTAAACCACTCTGGAGGACTTAAGTGATTGATAAATGCTGTACCAATTCTACCTGAAGGTTGATTGATCAAATCTTGTTTGAAACGTTTCTTTAATGTCCCTTTTTCATCTTCTAAAAAGCGAGTAGAAAGGAAAATACCGTCTAAGTTACCGTGGTACTCTGTAAGATAATCCGTCTTCGGTTTCCATGAATAATCTGCCAAGAAAACAGGCTGACCGTTGTACATTACATCATCACCAACAATTTCCGTTTTGCTCCAATCAATAATTGGCACTTCTTGTTTACTGATCTTCCCTTTTAATGCTAATGATAATCTTTCTTCTCCTTCTTCCAACATCAGTAAGATTTCGTTTCTTTCGAAAGTCGGCAATTCCTCCGCTGTTTTGCGTGCCTCTTCCTTATATCTTTTTACTTTCTTAAATAAGGCCTCATTTCTGTCAATGTTCTTTTCGTCCCAATCAGCAAATTGACCGCATATTTCAGCCGTCCTGATTGTACTTTTCTCTTTCGTCACATCAATCCCTTTTTTCTCCGCTTTTTTAATCAGCGTCTGAAGGGCTTTTTGTTTGGTGGAAATCGCTTCTTTTAAATCTTGTGCTTGTGCAGTAAATGTGATACACAATAATAGAAGGATAAAAAATGGATAGTTTGTTTGTCGATTCATATTCGTAAGTATTTAATATATATAGTATTGATATCGCAAGTGTTAAGCCGGCAGGCGTCACTTGTGATTAGTAATTGGCGAAGTCTCCTGACTTCGAAATGAATATTTCAACTTTCCTTAAGTATTTCGAAGTCAGGAGAGTGTTAAGCCGGCAGGCGTCACTTGTGATTAGTAATTGGCGAAGTCTCCTGACTTCGAAATGAATATTTCAACTTTCCTTAAGTATTTCGAAGTCAGGAGACTTCGCCAATAATCAGTTCCAAGTGACGCTAGCGCTTAACACTTGAAACATTAGGGAGCTTCCCAAAAGCCCACGATTGAAATCGTGGGCCTTGTATGTTTATTTCTTCAAAACTCTAAAAGTCTCTTCCCCCTCAACCGTTACATAATAGGTTCCTTTTTGAAGTGATTCCATTTCCAAAACAGTATTGTAATCGTGGCTTCTCAAAGAAAGTACTTTTTTCGCATTACTATCGAAAACAGTAATATTATATTCTTTTTGAGTACCATTGATATGCAATTGACCTACTGTTGGATTAGGAAAAATCTCAAATAGAGGTTTCACTTCTTTAGGTTGCATCAATAATTGAATTGGAAATTGATGCCCTTCGTACATTTCAAAATCATAACCCAAAGAAGGAAAGGCTTGACCAAATTTAGACGACTTGTAATACACCTTTGCTAAAGGATTGGAAACATCCGCTTTCAAGTGTTTTCCTTCCGTCTTATAATTGGTCATTATCCAATATTTACCTTTTTCCAATTCAATATCTTGAATGGACAATTGGAGATTTTTCTCTGAAAGTTGTACGATATCAGAAGTATATATTAATGCCCCTGGACCATCGTTATCATCAGTATAAATCCCAAATTGGGCTTGTACTTCGGTTGCGTTATTCTCTAATTGAATGCCATTGATTGTCCCATCATATTCTAAGAGGTAGGGAACACCTACAACAAAATCAGAAGATGATAAAATATCGGTATCGTAGGCTGTTGTTTTATTTTGAGCGAATAAAAATGTTGTATTCAACAAAAGCGAAATCAAAAATAGCTTTTTCATGTTTTCTTTATTTAAAAGTTTTAAAAAGGGATTACTCATAGATATAGTCGTCGTCTGAAGCACCGGTGGTGATCACTCTGGCTTCATTTCTATACACTACTTTATCTCCCGAAAAAGCTCCTCCTTGTACTGTTATCGCTGATTCGTTCGGAATATTTACATTGTATCGGCCCGTGATATTTCCGATTGTATTTTGGGAGAATTTCGCAGTAAACATGATCGGTGCGATAGGATGCGTTTTATAACGCTGTCCGCCAGCATCTTTGATAATCAATGAATACACTCCCGGTTTTGGCGATCTGCTGTTTCTTACCGTCACCAATTTCTGACGTGCCAATTCTGTCATAAACCTCAATCCTTCAATTCCCGTATCTGCAGGATAATTGGAAGCGACAAGATTGTTTGTACCACTTGAAACCGTATTCGTTATCGTCTGTTTAAAGGTGATATTCTCAAATGTGGCATTTGTAAATTTCCCTCTTCTTGATTGTGGTAATAAACTCGCTGACGCAATGTAAAGGGTCGATAAACTGTTTTCAGCATACAGACCCGTAGCGTAAATGTTATTACAAATCTTAGAGTGAGGCTTAATGAATAAAGCGCAGAAACCTAATTTATTCGACACATTTTTGATGTAAATATCATCAATCGAACCCATTTTTTGACTATCAGTCAGATTCAAATCATCATTCGCTTTCCCACTTCCAGGTTCTAGTCTAACAGTGATTCCTTGCTCCCCTTCTAAGTTTTCCATGTAAATACGTTTTCCACTGAAAGGCTGTACCAAGGCATATCCCGTTCCAATGCCCGTTGCTTTTGCGTTTTTCACCACGCCTTGCATTGGAATTCTATTGAAAGTCGATAAATCATAATTCAATCGACCACTGGAATCTCTTCCTAAAAATTTACTATCGGCCACCAAAAACACTGAAGGGTTTAAGGTATAATTGTCCGTGATGATAAATCTCGAAATTGCAAAATTCTTAACATAGGCTACCTTAAATGGTGTAGCTGTTTCGAGTGGTGCAAAATTGCTTAAATCAATCTCAAACCATGTCGAAGAACTTTCTGAAGCACCGATAATTTCTACATTGGAAATCACGGCTTGATTGGTACTAGAATTTCTACCTAAATTAAATAAGGTATTGTTTCCGCCACTTCTATCAATGATAAATTTCACATTGTTGCCAACCTCAATTCTGATATTGGATTTAAGGTTGATTTGCCCCAAAGTATAAGTCCCCGGATTGAACTTGATGACTCCACCACCAAGGCCAGAAAGTCGATCAATTTCACTATTGATTTGTGAAGCTGTCGCAATACCATCTCTATAAACAACAGTCTCATTGACCGTTACTTTATCAATAAAGAAGGTGAGATTTTTAGTACCTACAGTTGCTCGTGTTGTACCCACTGTTCGTTGAGCATAGGTAGAAAAGTGCAGACACAACGAAGTCATGCCTATCAAAAGTAACTTGCTAATCCAGTTACTCTTAATGTGATTGTAAGAATAATTCATTGTTCATTTCATTTACAGAGTATCTTTATAAATACTCTAATTTTCATTTCAATATTATAGCTAGCTGTTGATCTCAATTAAAGCTTAAGTATTTAGTTTGCAAACTGCTTGAATTGATTTCTGGCTCTAATGTAGATTGAAATAACAAAATGAACGTTGTTTTCCGTTAGAATGATGTTTCTATTGAAATGAAAATGAATGTACAATTAGGCACATTGAAATGACATTAGGTTACATGGTATTAACGTTAAAAATAATGGTTCGTAAAGTGGTTTTTAAAATGGTTCGTGAGCCACAAGGCATTGTGGCTCTACAAGACCCTTTTCAATTTAGCAATTCATTAAATTGAAAGTACAACTCCTGTAAAGACGCAATGCTTTGCGACTCACGAACCACAACACGGGCCATGATATTTTGGCCAAATCCTTTTCCTCAAAATCACATATCTCTCAACTGACCATCTTCTTTTATGATCACTTCCTCAAAGCCTTTGATTTTGTTTTTACCAATTTCCACATTCTTACAGTGGTTAAATTCAAAAATTGGACGATCAGGGTGAAGCTCTTCTAATTCATTATTTTTAATGATTTCGTTTCCTTTAATCAATAAACCATCCACATTATATGCCCATACAATTCGGCTATCAAAAGTGTTGATTTTATTATTGATAAAGCGAATATTTCTATCATAAATTGCTTTTTTATCGGTTGCTTTTCCTAATCTTGGCGTGATATAAAGCACCGCATGTTCCATCCCACTTGTGGCACAATTATAAAAAGTGTTATTCTGAATCAATACATCTTCTACCTGCCCCGATTCAAACCAATGGAATGATTCTCCTCTAAAGAAAACGGCTGACATACTTGATGAAAAGTAGTTCTCCTCAATCACAATTTTCTCTGGAGTTTTCAATACAATATTTCTTGCTCGATGGTTTTGCATGGTACATCCTCTCATTGTAAACTCCGGATTCCATGTTTTATTTTCCATCAAATCACCACTTTTTAATGCCGATGGAAGATCATTTTCAAAAGTCAATTGAGTATATTCTTCATTGAGTTCTTTATAAGAAGCTACCTTTAAAACTTTCGCTTGACGGTCTGGGCTTGGCTGATGGATCCACCAAATTTCATCTCCTTTTCCAGCAAACTGAAAACCATATTGTTGGTAGTGCTCCAACTTCACAATCACACTTCTTTTACCTACTACTTTATCAATAAAAACATACGTTCCATGCACGTTGGTTGCATCATCCAGCATATTTTCAAAACGGCAGTTTTCTACCAAAACTTTTCCTTTTACATTACAGAAGTGCGTTGCATCAGCAGTAGAGGAAATCAATCGATCGCTGTCTTTTCTTGTGTAAACACCACTGTTTTTGATCGTTACATTTTCGCTTCTCTCCGCCAAAAAGCCCATTCCTAAAGCATGGTGTACAATCACATTATCAAAAGAAATATCTTTAGACGAGATCATTTGAAAAGCGGGTGCATATCGGTTATCGCCATGCGGTCCTTTAAAATTGATCTTATTGTTTAATGTTGGAAACTGTCTCATCGGGCCATGGAAACGGTACTTATTGCTCTCTAAAAGTTCTACTTTTTCAGGTCGACCATTTAAATCCAATGCTCCGTGTGCCACTGCTTTTGTTTTCGGATCAAAAGTCAATGTGTTTCCTAAACTAGAGTAAGTGAAATGCTTGATATTAGGGAATTGTAATTGTCCTCTTCTAAGTTGAAATGAATAACCCTCTGTATCCATTACTACATCCATCCACTCTTCTTTTTCATTGACTGCTACTACTGTTCCTTGAATTGTAAAAGGTACTTTCCAGTCAATTTTGATGTTTTTGATGCTTACATTCTGACAGTTTTCAATCAAGAAAGGAAACATCTGACCATTAAAAATCAGCTCTGTATTCTTACCTTCAATAGTTACTTTTTCAAAGTTTTCAAAAGGGAAAGCAATACGTTTGATTCCGTTTTTATGGTTGGTGATAGGACAGTATTTCTCGTAGGCGAAATCAGGTTGGAAATAATATTTTCCTTCCTCAAAGACCAATTTAATTTCTTTGTCATTTGCGTTTTCTATCGCTTCACGTACCACGGGAGTCATATCCCTGTCCCCCTGACGAGGAATAGGAATAATTTTCTCCGCATAAGATGGTACCACGAATACCAAAATTAGAAATTGAATTATGAATAATTTCATGTCGTTTGTTAGTTTAGTTTACGTTGAAGGCTTCCTTTTAATTGTTCCGATTTAGAAACTGCTTTGATGCTGATGTCTTTTTTCAAGCTATTGATTTTGATCAAAGCTGTCGCGATACCGGCATCTGTTGTGAGCGTTTCTGTATTCATTAATTGGATATCCCCTTCTAGTGATACATTAATTTCTTCTTGATGATCGTGTACCAAAGTACCATTTTCATCCACCACTTTGATGTAGGCAAAAACCACATCTTGAGAAGCTAAAGGCACTGCTCTATCTGCCAAAACAATCGATAAATGATGTGCTTTTTCAGGTGTTTTCACCCAATCCTCTCTTACTTTTTTTCCTTTGATATACCCTTCCGCTCTTAGCGTTCCCTTCTTAAATTCTTTCAAAGCAAATGTAAATGGAGGATGAGAAAGGTTTGTTGATTTTTGGTCTTGATCTGGCTTTTGCTCACCAATCAATTGATCATTAAGATACAGTTTTACTTGCTCACAATTAGAATACACTTTCAGGGATAAAGGGGAGTTTTCATCCCAATAAGAAGCAATTTTCACCATGGCATCTTCCTTTTTAGAAACATCTTTTTGAGATTGATAAAAATAATAGGCGAATTTCTCAATCCTAAAAATGTCCGCAATTCCAGAAAATTCGATGTCCTTATGGTAGCCTCTATTGTAATCAAACATCACCCAATACCCGTCTCCAAAAGCAGTCGTTTGTAAGTTGTCGTTTAATGCTTCTTGTACATTGTAAGCCTGTTGTAATAATCGTTTTTCACCGTACGCTCTCGCTTGTCGGCTTGACGTTTCATATCGTGTTTGCTTGTCTAATTGATGTTGATTTAGACCTGCATTTTTTGAGTAATATTCCCAATCACCATACTCTGAAACAAAGTAAGGTCCCTTCCAATGCTCCTGATCATCAGGATGTAAAATACGGTGTTGGCGCGCTTGGAAGAACACATCATACCCCTCGTTCATCCAACCTGCTGAGTATGATGCTCCAATTGGATATTCTTCCTTTACAATCGCACTTAATTTCTTTCTAAATTCCAACGGCATTTTTGTCTCATTCAAAGAAACCTCCCAAAGCAATACATTCGCATGATTTCTATCTCTTCTGATTAAATCTCTTGCCGTTTGGAAAATCTGATTTCTAAAACCGTCCGTTGGTTTGTAATATTGCCATCCCAAAATAGCATCAATTGTCAATAAACCCAGTGAATCACAAGCATTCATAAACGCTGTTGAATGCGGATAATGCGACAGACGAATAACATCAAAACCGGCTTCTTTGATCAATTTTGCATCACGAATTTCTGCTTGTTCAGACAATGCATAACCCACATAAGGATACTCCTGATGTCTGTTCGTTCCTCTCAAATATCTTTTCTGTCCATTGATATATAATTCAGTCCCTACAAACTCCACTTTCTTAATACCAATTGTCGTTCGCTGTTGATCCACCACTTTACCATCTACGGTCACTTCTGTTACCAATTTGTATAAATTCGGTGAGTGTGTATCCCAAAGTTTCGGTTTCTTTACACTAAGATCTTGTGTAACTGTTTTTGTATTATTAGATGAAAGTTCGAAAGCTGAACCTTGGAACTTCATCACTTTCTTATTTTTAAAGTAAAGCGTTTGAGCCACTTTTACTTCCTGTACTTTGGAAGTCGTATTCTTTACTTCCGTCTTAATTTTTAATGATGCCTTATTCGCATTTACTTCAGGGTAATTGATAAAAATACCACCTCCAGCTACTTTCTCTTCCAACAATGGAAAAGTAATATGCACTGGATTTTTCTCAATCAACCAAACATTTCTATAAAGACCGCCATAAGTATTGAAGTCTAATATTTTTAAGGGTTTCGGCCCTGTAATCTCACTATCTGTATTATCCAACTTCACCACAATCACATTTTCCTTTTGAGGAGAAACGTAATCCGTCATATCAATGACAAACGGTAAATAACCACCAAAATGTTTCTTGACATATTGTCCATTGACCCACACTTCAGCAATGTTCATCGCTCCTTCAAACTCCACAAAAATTCTCTTCTTTGCAGGGTTCGACTGCACTTTAAATTTCTTTCTATACCACGAAATCCCCTGCCATTGATCATTCACTACCAAAGGCTCTAGTCGTGTAGTATGTGGTAAAGTTACTTCCTCCCACTGACTATCATCAAAATCTAATTTATGAAGTTTATCTACATTAAGAAGGGCCTCCTCTCTTACAAATTTCCAAGAACTATTAAAGTTCACTCTATCACTTCCAAGGACTTGAAATGACAGTATAAGTAGTACAATATTTAATCCTATCAGCTTCAACATTTTTATTTCATTTCATTCAAAAATATTCGATGTCACTACCCAAATATCAATGAATAATAAAAATTTGATGTTGTTCTCCGTACATGATCAGTCCTTTTACGTACGACTTTTCTGTCAGATACAGCACAACCTAGCTGACAGTATTAAAAATGAGGTTTTTATACTGATTCAGACCAATAATTAATCATTAATGAAAAAGCTGAATTGACTAAAACATACATATTAAAAACGCAAAACCACCCTTATTTTAGAGAAAAAAATGACCTTGTCAATGGTATTAAAAACCATGTTTCAAGTGTTAAACGATAGTGTCACTTGGAACTGATTATTGGTGAAGTCTCCTGACTTCGAAATGAAAGGGAACAATACAAAATCTAATTTTACGATTGAAATGTAATGAATATGATGAAGCAACTTTTTTATATAGGACATTTCCTCCTATTTTTTCTATTAAATACTAGCACCTACGCCAAAGAACCACCCAATATCATTTTACTTTTTGTAGATGATTGGGGATGGATGGATGTTGGCTATCGCAATAATAAATATGTCACACCTAATATAAATCAGCTGAAGGAAGAGAGTCTGGAGTTTACGAGAACGTATGTTTCTACTCCCACTTGTAGTCCTAGTAGAGCATCGATTTTGACAGGAAAAGAAGCCGTTCGCATGCAGATGGTGAGACATATTGTACATTCTAATCCGGATGGATCGAATGATGATAAATTTAGTTTTTGGAAGAAAGATCCTGTACAACGCCCGTCTATTAATTACCTTCCTTTGGAAGAAGTGACCTACGCAGAAGCCTTAAAAGAATACGGTTATTATAATGCTTTCTTTGGAAAATGGCACCTTGGTCATGCACCTTATCATCCCATTCATCAAGGGTTTGATGAGCAAAATGGCACAACCAACTGGGGACATCCTAAAAGCTATTATCCACCTTATTTCAAGTCTGGTTTTGGTGAAATTAAAGAGGGGGAATTCTTAACGGATAATTTGACCAATCAAACCACTTCTTTTATTAAAGAGTACGATAAGAAACAGCCTTTTATGATCTCGCTTTGGTACTATGGTGTGCATGGTCCACATGTGGGGAAAAAGGAGCATCTTGATTTATACAAAGGTTTACCTAAAAGGGAACAACAATATGGGGCTATGGTCACTGCGGTGGATGAATCGGTCGGGCAAATCAGAGAGGCTTTGAAATTGAAGGGATTGGATGAAAATACAATCATTATTCTGACTTCTGACCAAGGTGGATTTTTCTCTCAAGCTCCATTAAGTGGTGGTAAAATTGGTGGTAATACGCTGGGTGAAGGTGGTGCTAGAGTACCAATGTTGATCCATACACCTGATCCTTCTAGCCATAAAAAAGAGATCGACACTCCTGTTTCTACGATTGACATCTTTCCTACTTTAATGGAAATTGCCTCTCAAAAGAAATATAAAAATACTGGGATTCAAGGGGTCAGTTTGTGGTCTACTATCAACGGAAAAAAGAAAATAAAGGATAGAAATCTCTACTTTATGAGAAGCTATGAGGATCAATATGCTTCTGTTATTCAAAACGATTGGAAGTTGGTCAAATACCATAGCGGGAAGAAAACTTTATTCAATATCGCTTTGGATCAATCTGAGAAAAATGATCTGTATACGGTAGAAACAAAAGTGGCGAAGGAGTTGGAAGATGCTTTATTGGATTGGGAAAATGAAGTGTATTCTACTTGGGAGAAAGTGGATCCGCCTGTCAACTAAAATTGAATTAATAAAACATGTGTGCTACGAGCACCACGACTAAAGTCATGGGCATGTGATACTGACTCCAACAACACTAAAGTGATGTTTCCGTGTTTTAACCTTCAAGACTTCAGTCTTGATGAGGTTACGGTATCACCTGCCCATAGTTTTAACTATGGTGCAAGAACCAAAATAACAATAAAAAATGAAATACATTAATTATACTTTCATCTTGTTTATCTTTTTGTTTTCACAATGTGCAATGAATACAGCACAACAAGAGAAAAAACAAGTGAATATTCTATGGCTATTCGGGGAAGATATTGACCCTTGGATGCCCGTGTACGGTGACTCAACTATCCAAACACCAAATATCGATTTCCTAGCTCAAAATGGTGTGACTTTTACCAATTGTTTTTCGATGTCTCCGGTATGTTCTCCAGCACGTTCGGGGATATTTACAGGAGCAATGCCAACGACTATTGGTACTCATAATCACCGTGCAGGACGAATGGTCAACAAACCTCTTCCGGACCATGTAAAAGTGCTTCCTGAGCTTTTCAAGGATCAAGGTTATCATACTTTTAGTGAAGGAAAAGATGACTTCAACTGGTCATATGACTGGAATGACTACTGGTCTGGAAGTTACACGGAGAAAAAGCATTTTGGAAAAACGGGTACGGGAAGCTGGAACGACAGAAAAGAAGGGCAACCTTTCTTTGGTGTAATTGAGCTCTATGGTGGTAAGAACAAAAATAAGCCGAAGCATTTGGTTGACCCTAAGGATGTGAAAGTGATGCCTTACTACCCAGACATTCCGTCTATCAGAAAGCAAATTGCAGATCATTACAATCAGATTAAAGTGACGGATAATGAAATTGGGGAATTGATAAAGCAATTAAAAAAGGATGGCTTGTATGAAAACACTATCATTATTTTCTTCTCTGACAACGGTTATAACCTCCTGCGCGACAAGCAATTTTTATATGATGCCGGACTTCATATGCCTATGATTATTTCATCACCAGGAAACCCTGATCTATTAAAACAAAGTGGTGTGAGAGAAGACCTAATGAGCTTACTTGATTTAACGGCTACTACTTTACATTTAGCGGATATCGAAGTGCCCGAATACATGGAAAGTCAGAATGTATTTGATAAAAATTATCATAGAGATTTTGTAATCGGAGCAAGAGACCGTTGTGATTTCACGATTGATCGTATCCGTTCGGTGAGAACTGAAAAATTCAAGTACATCAAGAACTTTATGACTGACCGCCCTTTGATGCAATTACAATACAGATCGCATAAGAAAAGTACGATAGCGGTGATGGAGGCCTATAAAAATGGTGTAGAGTTTAGCAGTGATTGGCTTTCTGACACTCGCCCTGCTGAAGAGTTGTATGACCTTGAAAAAGATCCTTATGAACTTCATAATTTAGCTTCAGACCCTGATTATCAAGCGGAATTAATTCAGCATAGAAAGACATTGGAACTTTGGATTGAAGAGACAGATGATAAAGGGCAATATCCTGAATCTCAAGAGCAGTTGAAAGCTGTTTTTGAACGTTATGGAGAACGATGTATCAATCCTGAATTTGATTTTCTGAAAGCAACGAAGTAATAGTTAATATATAGATTTTTGAAGCCACTTCTGCTTTGCGGAGGTGGCTTTTTTGGTTGAAATTTAAACGTTATCATTCAAAGGCAATTGGTACTATAATCCAACTATCCACGGCCTTACCATTCTCTATTCCAGTCTTAAATGTCATTTTTCTCACTACTTCTATGGCGTTTTTATCCGCTTCGTCTGATATCCCCTTCACTACTTCAAACTCACTTGTGTGACCATTTCTATCGACTAGAAATCTCACATAAACTTTACCTTCAATACAACCTTTCGCTTTTGGATATTTTAATTCTCTTTTTACGAACTCAGATAAAGATATACCTTCTCCATGGTAAAATTTTGGTAATATTTCTGAGTACATGAAGTACGCTTTCTCTTCTTCTATATCGGCATTCATTTCTTTCGTATGACAACTTTCAAGTAAGTGGCATGAAAGAAAAATGGAGAGCGTAAATAATATCTTATTCATTAGTTTCATCTTTGGTTAAAGCATCTGTAATAATCTCTTGTCCTTTTTGGTTTATTAAATTATAAAGTGAATCAGCATCTAAATCCAAGGTATCAAATCGTAGATAGCTTAAACTCTTGTTCTCATAAGTGTGAGCTAGGGTATCTTCCCTTGCAATTTGAATAAAAGTATCATTTTCAAAGAAATATTTCGATTCTTTGACATAGCTTTTAGATTCTACTATTAATTGCTGTCTTTCATAAAGGTATGCTATCGTTAGTTTCTCATTTTCAAAATTATAGATTTCATGAATTGCATAATACTCATAAGCTCCCCGCTCTAGTTCAGCTTTGAAGATTTTATCATTTTTGTATGAAATTTTTATATCTGTCGCAACATCACCCTCTAAATATTTTTTATGAACCTGTTTTATATTATCCTGCTTTTTAGGTAATGCTTTTGGGGGATTAGTAATAGGATTAAATTCAATTCTCTTAAAGTCCCTTATTTCCTCTTTTTCGTGAGGTTTGGAACAAGAAATTACCATCATGATGAGAAGTAAATTGAATAGAATAGTTTGCATTTTTATATTATTGATCTTGATTTAAAAGTAGCAAATATCTTTTTAACCCACAACTGAAGTTGTGGGCTTTTGAGGAGCTATTCTAACCTCTTTATCTTCCCTAAGCATTGCCTCTAACCTTCAATACTTCAGTCTTGATAAGGTTACAGTATCACCTGCCGATAGTTTTAACTATGGTGCACGAAACTTTTTAATTATGGGTCTGCGTAAAATCATAAAAAAACGGGTAGCAAAACCACTTGGTCTCACCACCCGTCCTATTGTTTACTCTATTCTACTATTATTTCACTTGTACTTTAGTCGTGTATTGACTTCCGTTTTTGGTTGTCATTTTGAATAGATATAATCCACTGCTCCATCCTTCTACTGGGATTTTAATTGAAGCTGTAGTTTTGTCAATAGATTGAATCAATTGACCAGTTGCTGTAAAGATCGTTACGTTTACAACATCTGCTGAAACTACATTGACTTCAGAAGAAGCTGGGTTTGGATATACCTTAATCTCAACACCGTCGATCGTGATACTTGTTGGGTCTTCTGCAGTAATTGTGATCAAATCCTGTTGAGAAGAAGTATCTGTGCCGTTTTCATTACTTACTGTCAAGGCTACCGTGTAGATCCCTGCCGATGCGTAAGTGTGAGTTGGATTTTGTACATCTGAAGATGAACCGTCACCGAAGTCCCATGACCATGAAGTAGCATCAGTAGATGCATCTGTAAATGTGATCGTTTCATTTACTTTTCCTTCTGTGATATCTACTGTGAAAGAAGCTACTGGCATTGGATTTACGACATCTGAATTCACCACAATGTCCATTGTTTTTGTGGCAGATGAATTATCATTCGATGCTGTAAGCGTTACTGTAAAAGTTCCTGCTGATGCATAAGTATGTGATGGGCTTTGATCAGTTGATGTGTTATCATCACCAAAGTTCCATGACCATGAAGTGGCATTACTTGATGCATCTGTAAATTGTACTGCCTCACCTAAAGTGATTTCAGTTTTTGATGCTGTGAAATCTGCAACTACATCTGCAGGTGTTTCGTCTTCGGTCACTGTGATGTAATCTGCTTTTGTTTCCACATCATCACCATTTTCGTTCGTCGCAGTCAAAGTCACTGTATACGTACCTGCTGTTGTGTAGGCATGTGTAGGGTTTTGATCTGTCGATGTATTATCATCTCCAAAATTCCATGACCATGAAGTGGCGTCTGTTGAAGCATCAGTAAACGTGATTGTTTCGTTTTCTTTCACTGCCGTTTTATCTGCAGAGAATGATGCTACTGGCAACGTTCCTCCAGCAATTGGATTTACAGTAATCTTCATTTCTTTGGTATCCGAAGATGATCCATCAGAAGCTGTCAATGTTACAGTAAATGTACCAGTTGTAGCGTAAGTATGTGAAGGGTTTTGGTCCGTCGATGTGTTCTCATCTCCGAAATTCCACGACCATGAAGTGGCATCTGTAGAAGCATCTGTAAACTGGATTTCAGTTCCTAAATTTACTTCTGTTGCGGATGCTGTAAAGTTCGCTTCCACTCCTGATGTTTCCTCACCTTCGGCCATTAAGACAATATCATCTACATCCAACGTACCGTACCAGTTTCTTGCCATTGCAATTGTGGCATTGAAATCTTCTTCCGCTTCGAAAGAAAGTATATGTGTATGCCAATCCGTCAATGTTCCCTCTTTGAAAGATTCACCTTTTGCTCTTGGACTATTAGATTCCACATCCATAATCAATGGGAAGTGAATCGCAAGGCCCCTTGTTCTGACTGTCAAAGTGTATTTTGTTCCAGCTTTGAATGCTATCACTGTATTCGTTCTAAATTGACCGTTTGCAGAAGCAGTCGCTTCGCTGTCACCGTATTGCATATATTTATTACCACTTTCTTCCAACACTGTCAATGTTCTTGGCAAGTCTTCTTGTTGGAAAGCAATGTAATGGAATTTACGGGCATCCGTTCTCTCCTCTTCCAATAATGCCGTATTTACATCGTATTCTGAGAAGTCATTTTTGTAAACTACTTCATATGTCAATGCTGAAACTTCTACTGATTGTGTACCTGAAGCATTCTTGTTGGCATTTGCAATTGCCAATGAAACTTGATACGTTCCACCTTCTGCATAAGTATGAGTAGGATGTTGCTCATTAGATGTGTTGCCATCACCGAAATCCCATGTCCATGAAGTTATTTCTCCCGCTGATTTATCCATAAACTGAATCGTCTTAGGATCATCAAAGTTCACTACATGATAAGTAAATGAAGCTTCCAGTTCTGGTACTTCTGCCACTGTAATGTAATCGCCTTTTACAATTTCATCCTCTCCATCTTCATTTGTCACTTTCAGTTTTACTGTATATTGACCGGCTGAAGTATAAGTATGTTCAGGGTTTTGTACATCTGAAGTGGTACCGTCGCCGAAGTCCCATGCCCATGTCAAGATCGTTGTTGTTGATTCATCTGTGAATTGAATTGATGTGCCTTCATCCACTTCCGTAGCACTCGCTGAAAATTCTGCCGTTGGGAATAAACCAACCGTAATGAACTCTTCCTTAATCAGCTCATCTTCACCTGTCTCATTCGTCACTTTTAATGAAACTGTATACACACCTGCTGTTTGATAAGTATAGAATGGGTGCTGATCAACTGATGTACCGCCGTCACCGAAGTTCCATAACCATGCTGTTGGCAAATGCTTTGATTCATCTTCAAACTTCACAACAAGTGGCTTGTCTCCTTCCATTCTATTGACCGTAAACATAGCCTCCGGTGCAAAGAGTTTCTTCACTAAAGTTTCTGTTACACTACTATTTTGCGTTCCAATTGTGGCAGTATTCGTAATGATGTTATACCCTTCTAACTCCACTGCATAATTAATGACATCTGATTCACTCAATCCTATCAATACTACTGCACCTCTAATATCCGTGGTATACGTCTCCGCATTATCTGTATCAACAACGATTACACCAGGCATTGGCTGACCGTTTTCATCCTTCAACAAAATTGTAAAACTATAGGTTTCTGGAACGAAAGTAGTCAATGTCACATCTACTGCAACTTCTGCATTATAGACGGTAAATTGTCCTTCTTTAGCATTAAAACCTTCTTTTTCAACAACAAATGCTTTGCCTTGAATATTAGAAGACATTAATGTCACTTGACCATTTACGTCAGTAATTTGATCATCAAAACCTTCTAATTTCACTACCGCACCTTCAATTGGAGCATCATTTTCATCAGTGATTGTAAAGACTACATTTTGCTCTGTATCACTGACAAAAGCACTTTTAACTACAGCTTTTACATCATCAATATAAAGTACTCCTGTTCCTTTCGTATTATTATTGAATCGGAAACCAACCCAGTTTAATACCGCACTTTCAGAGAAGTCTTTCACTCCTACTTCCTGTTCTACAGTTAGCCATTTCCCTTTTTCAAAACCTGAAATATCAAGGGCTAACACTTGAGGAGCCATACCGTTGAATTTAGAAAGTAAAGAAATTTGGCTTAATGTAGCTTCAGCATCAATATACAATTTGAAAGAGACTACAATATTTTCTTCATCAATAGTAACATTAGGTTGTAATCCACTCTTAGGTGTTTGATTGTAATTACCGCTTTGGATTTCCTCATCAATAGTCACTTTGAGTGAAGCACTACCACCCCAAGCCATTTCATCTGTAATAGCATAAATAGCATTTGTAGCCCAGTCTGCACTGGTGGTATTTTCTTCAAAACCGAAAGCACAAGTATTGATCAATGAGTTGGTATTATTCATACAACCATCAGCCGCTACTTCCTCTTCTATATCTGTTACTCTAATGTCATCGAAATAAATAGTGGTTTTTTCTCCTGCATCAGCAACTTGAATCTGTAATTTGATTCTCTTGAAGTCGTTCTGTTCTTCTGGTGTAATTACTTTTTTCAACGTCACCCACTCATTGTGAGGCACTCCCGTTAAATCAAACTGAGAAACTGGAGATGTTAAGTCGGCAACTCTTACCTTACTAATTGTACTTCCTTCCTCAATAAATACTTTCATAGAGAATTCAAGATTTCTATCGGTAGGAAGTGGTGCTGAGTTTTTATCTACATAAACCGACTTTGTTTTTTCTAAAACGCCATCATTGGCAAATCGCATTACTCTAGTACCTTGAGGATTGCCATTCAAATCGACAATACCAAACTCACTATCACCCGTCCATCTTACTCTTACTTTTCCACTACCTAAATCGATCAAAGTTGGGCCTTCAAAGCCAAATAAATGTGAGTTCAAATGGTTTTGATCCGTTGCTTCATTTGGAACATCTTTTGGTGTTTCATCCGCCGGGTTTGAGCCTCCACCAGCAATATCAGAAGTCTTCTTCTCTAATTTGATATCATCTATAAATAAATAGCCCTCTCCATCATCATTTAAATCCACTTCTCTTACTCTTATCGTCACTTGACCATTTTCTGGGTCACTGTCCTTTCCGAAACTTATATTCCTTTTGAAAGTGACCCACCCTTCTTCTTCCGTCAATGCAGAAATGTCAAAACTGTTGACAATGAATAAGCTTTGTGACTTATTATCTTTTAAAATCACATCAAATGATTTGATCTTATTTCCAGTCTTGCCTTTCACTTTCAATGACAGTTCATAGTCTCCTTCATTCATATACAATGATTTAATTGGAGAGTGTGCCGCCAATGCTACATTACCGCTGACCAAAGAAACATCAGACATATTCAAACTTCTATTTCCTGAGGCTTTATGTTCTTGAGAGTAAATGGCGTTTGTTCCTAAGAACCAGTTTTTCTCTTCGTTGTCAATCCACTGACTGCCTTCAAAACCAAACAAAACGGGATCTAAACCCTTGAATTCTAATGGAATTACTTCTTCAATTTCAATATCATCAAAATATACTGTAGAAGTGGTTCCCCCGTTGGCAGTCGCATCACCTGGCTGAATAACCAATGAGAATGTTCCTTCATTAGAAGTACCTTGTGTCATTGTAAAATCATAGCTCACATCTACCCATTCGCCATAAGTTGTTGGTAATGAAAATGGATCTAGGTTTGTACTTGGATTTTTTACAAAAATTCTAAAACGAGAGGCTGCACTTCCTTGTTCAACGTAAACTTTAGCTTTGAATTTATATTTCCCTGCCGCTAACTGTACCATTCCAGCTGGAGCATGTGCTGAGCCACCGTTTCCTGTTAAAGGAGCAGTATGGTGGAACTTCAAACTATAGTTCCCATTAGCTGCCATTTCATCAGAAATAGAGAAATCGTTACTTGCACCCATCGACCATTTTTTGGCTGTACCATCTACTACTGCCGTTCCTTCAAAACCAAAAAGATCTTGATTTAAAGGCAACACTGATTCTTCTACTGCTGGCGGATCTGGAATAGTAGGCCCTGTAGTCATCCAAATTAAAAACTTAGTTCCTGCACCATACAATTCGTTGGTCTGAACCATTCTATGCTTTAAGCTTGCCTCTAATTCTAACGCTTTTTCCATATACATTGCATAATCTGCACCTTCTGTATTGGCTAGCTGGTTGGTCGTTTCTAATGGGTCTACCTCAAGGTCGATCAAATAAGGATTATCCTTGTTGCTCAATACTAGTTTGTATCGTGTTGTTGCTGCAGAAACCCACCATCCTGCATCTTCAGTGATAAATACAGTGTCGTCTTCTGTTACCATTAAATCATCACTTGTATATAAGTGAGATTGGTCTTTACCATGAACATCTGACATAGCTGGTAAACCTGCTAAACCTAAGATTGTTGGTCCAACATCCACATTTACATGAGGGGTAGTGACAATTTTTCCACTAGGGATTTTCTTAGGGTAACGAATCATGAAAGGGATCTTTGCTGAGCTTTCATAAGGCACACCTTTATTGATACGGCTGTACTCAAAAAGCATATCACCGTGATCCACTGTGTAAATAATAATGGTATTATCCAGCTGACCTTTGTCTTCCAAAAGCTTTAACATTTTACCAATGTTATCATCCACTGCTTTTACCATACCCCAGTATTCTTGCATATAAAACTCATCAAAAGAGCTGTATCTGTCTGAACCAGGATGAACATCGTTGTTATTTTGCTTATCGGCCCAGTTGGGTCTTGAACCTTCCTTATCATACGTTAAATCATAAGTATAAGGGGCTGTGAAGTTCACATTTCTACACCAATCATGATACTCTGGAGCAGAGTGGTTAGGTGTATGCGGATCTGGAATAGAGATCATCAAACAGAAAGGCTCTTCTGCATCAATGTCATCTTCCATAATTTCGATGGCTTTGTCTGTAAAGAATTCAGTGGCATAAATCCAATCACCACTCGGCTTTCCTTGCTCACCCCAATCATATGGAGGAACACCTTCTTCATTGTACCAAGTCCAGTGTTCTTTTTCAATACGCCATTCGATATTGTCAAAACCAAAATTTCTACCCGCACCCCAAACTTGAGTGGCAGGATCATCTTTCCCTTCCAAGTGCCATTTACCTACATATGAAGTGCTGTAGCCGTTGTCCTGTAAAATATGCGCCCATGTTTTCATGTCATCATGCATCGGTCTGTCATTACGAGCAGCACCTGTTGAGCCAGGATATAATGATGTAATAAATGAAGCTCTTGAAGGTGTACAAGTTGGAGAAGAAGCATAGTGCTTTGTACTCACGGCTCCCTCAGTTCCTAAACGGTCCATGTTTGGAGTGGCCACCTGATCTGTAGCATTCCAAGGGTTGTAATATTCCTCTTTGGTCAGATTGCCACTATGTAAATTAAGATCTCTGTATTTACTCACGGTCTTAAAGCTGTGCTCGTCCGTGTGTATAATTAAGATGTTGGGTTTGTCTTGAGCGAAAAGCATATTCGTCATGAAGACCAATAAGACTCCCCAAAAAAGTTCGCTTCTTTTCATACTATAAGTTTGTTTATGGATATATAAGCAGATATCCAACAATGATAAATAAGATTTGATGTGAAATATTTGCAGATGTTGTCTCTTGCCATCACTAGATGAGTCCTTATCCCTGTCGGTCTTTGGTGTCTCTATTGTAATAGGAATAAGAGGAGCATTATAGAATGAAGAGTATGCAGAAAAAATTGCAGTGAAGAATATCACAATGATTTTTTATATCCTTGACTAAAATTTTTATGCTGTACTTTTCATAAATAGTAAGAGAATAATACCTGTTAGTTGACTGTTTCTATTTCATTTCATGGTTGATTTTTAAAACGTTATCAATAGATGTAAAAACAACATTTAACGGTTTCAAATTTATTTTGATTAGCTTTTCAGGGAGTGATTTTGAGTGAATAAGATGTGACTGAGCGTTAGAACCTAATTTCTGTTAATGTGAATTCTGAGCAACTTCTGGGTAAAAAAAGAGAAGAAAAAGTGCTATAATGTAGTCTAAACAAAGATTTTATCCCATTGAAACTAAAATTAAGTTTGTAACTTTAGTTCATTATTAAACCACTTATCAATTCTAGTTCATCAAAAAATAGTACTCCTCTTCTGATTTTTTAGTTATTGAAATCAGAAACCTCAAAATCAAGAAAAAACATCCTTTACGGAGAGAAAGACTTTATTTACCTATAAATACGTCTGTGAGTAATTAAACCTACAAATTGCACTCACAACATTTAGCGTAGTTGAACAATACAAAGTCTTGTATTCTGATTTCAACTACTTGTGCGAATTTTTTTTGTGACTCAAACAAGCAATGAAATGAAGAAAAAAAATAAACTTATAATACTAGGAGCTTTCTTAGCGACATCATTCTGCAACAATGCTGTATTGGCTCAAAACCCAGTATCAGATCCAGATAATAAATTGGGCTGGGTGCTTAATCAAGACGTAAGTGACGAATTTGAAGGTGATCAAATCGATAAGGACAAATGGATAGTTCAAGGAGAAAATGATCACTATGAAAATAATTTTAAAGGAAGAGCTCCTTCACAGTTTGCCCCTCATGCTGTTTCTGTAAGAAATGGTCAATTGGTGATAACGACAAGATGGGAACCGGACTTCAATTTTATTGATGGAAAACATAAAGGATATAAGTTTGAAAATATCACTACTGGCGCCATCATCACTAAAAAGAAATTTAAAACGGGTTACATGGAAATTAAGTGTAAGCCGGCAGATGCTCCATTATCAAGTGCTTTCTGGTTTACTGGAAAAGGCGGTGAACTGGATCTGTTTGAGATCTTTGGTAAGTATCCAAAAGATAAGCACGTTGAAAAACTTTATCATACTTCTTTCCATGACTGGGGCAAAGATAGAAAAGATCCTCTATGGGGAAAAACAAGCTGGGACAATAAAGCACAGCTACCTTACCGATTAGCGAGCGATTATCACGTTTATGGTTGTGAATGGGGTGAAGATTTCCTTAAACTTTATATTGATGGAAAATTAATTCGCTGCGTCACTAAAGAAGAACTTGGAGACAAGTGGGTGATGAACAATGAACAAAAAGTTTGGGTAGATAATGAAGTTTTCCCTTGGAAAGTAAATCCTAAAAAAGAAGACATCACTGAAAAGGGTGTAGAATTTTTGGTGGATTATGTAAGAATCTGGCAAAGAAAACCATCTACAGATGTAGCTTGTGAAATGCCTGAAAACATCCTTGAAAATTATGATTTCAATAATGGCATTGAAGGATGGGAAACGGAAGGTAAAGTAAAAGCCGTAGATGGAAAAGGGAAAAATGAAGCAGGAAAAAATTATGTAAAACTTAGTGCTGGCAAAGAAGCTACCATTTCTAGAACAGTGAAACTAAAACCAAATACAACTTACATCCTATCAGCTTCTGCTAGAGCTCCAATGACCAATATGGACACTATCTGGCAAAACGGATGGCTAGGTGTAAAAGCATTTGGCAAAAAAGGACAACAACCGATTATCAAATACTTCAAAAATACATGGTACCGTCAGAGCATTTGCTTTACAACGGGTGATTTTGCCAACCAAACGTATATTTATTTTACCAACAAATGGCAAAAGAAAGAAGTACATGTTGACTACATCGAACTCACTGAAGTGACTACTGATCATTTAACATTGGACGGAAAATAAAGTGCGTTATCGCCTGTATTTTCTACAATTGATTTAATTCACATTGAGATATAGGTACAATACCTGCTTTAAATTTACACGGTCAGGACTTTCAATTTGCATTAGAGTAATAGTAAACTTCAGGGATAACTCACAATATTTTTGACTGTTTACGTTTAGCATTCATTTCATTCAAGTACTTTATCAAAAATCATTTTGTTATGGTACTTACACCTTAATTACTCTATATGACGAATTGAGTTCTTAATTACAACTTTTTGATGGGAGGGTAAAATTACCTTCTCATCATTTTTTTTTGCCCAATGACAAAATATTACATTTGTTAACTTACAGTATATTAAATTTTAAAAATCATTTAACTCGAAATAATATTTCATTAAAAGCATTAAAAGCATTTTTTATCACTGATTATCATTCCATATTAAAATAATTTTCTATTCCTACATTTCTCCAGAATCCTTTTATGTGATAATTGTTACAATTATGCTTTTAGGCATTAGATAGTTTTGTAGCATCAAAAGAAAAAAACAACGGAAATGGAAAATAAGAAACGTATTATCATAATTGGTGGATTATCAGCAGGACCATCTGCAGCCGCAAAAGCAAGAAGAACAGATGAGAACGCAGAAATTATTCTTTTTGAAAAAACAGCCAACATTAGCTATGCTACCTGTGGTATACCTTATGCCTTTTCGGGTAGAATTAAAGATAGAGATAAGCTTTTAGTGGTAAAGCCAGATTTACTACGTAAAAGATTCAATATAGATGTTCATTTGGAAGAACCTGTTACAAGTATTGACCCAGACAAACATTTGGTGTATACTCCTAAAGGAGAGTACCAATATGACAAATTGGTTTATGCAACAGGCGGTACAGCCATCGTTCCTCCAATTGAAGGTATTGAAAATAACCCTAACTGGGCCAATGCCAAAACTATTGAAGACTTTGATAGAATTGTGAAGTCGAATGCACTGGATGATGCGGAAAACATTACAATTGTTGGTGCTGGTTTAATCGGTTTAGAAACTGCTGAGAACCTAGTACAAATTGGAAAGAAGGTGACGGTCATTGAACTTGGAAATCATATTCTTGGACCTTGGGATGATAAATTTGCTCATATGGGTGAGAAAGTTTTAGAGGAAAATGGTATCCGCCTGGAACTTGGCAAAAAAGTAGACAAGATGGATGAAAAAACAGTGACTTTGAACGATGGCACTGTACTTTCTTCTGATTTTATGATCATGTCTATCGGTGTGAAACCTATCACGGAAATGCTGACTTCTAAAGGAGCAAAAGCACTACCGAACGGGGCATTGATTGTCAATGAAAAAATGGAAACTTCACTACCCGATATTTATGCGGCGGGTGATTGTGCTTCCATTCCTAATATGGTGACTAACTCTGAGGGATGGTTCCCAATGGGTACGCATTCCAATAAAGGTGGTAGAGTAGCCGGTGCCAATGCAGTAGGTGCCAACGAAATTTTCCCAGGTGGATACGGTACAGCCATTATGGAAATGTTCTCTCATACAATTGCTAGAACAGGAGCCGGTCCAAAGGTTTTAGAGCGCGAAGGTATTGCTTATGAATCAACATTTATCATTGCCAACTCGCACCCTGGTTTTTACCCAGGTGGAAAAGATATGTTTATTGAGATTTACTACACACCAGATACGCATACTTTATTAGGTGCGGAGCTGTTCGGTGAAAAAGGAGTAGACAAAAGAACTGATGTGTTGGCTACTGCCATTTATGCTAAATTGACAATTGAGGACCTTCCCAACCTAGATCTAGCGTACGCCCCACCGTTCTCCCCTGCTAAAGATCCAGTGATTGTTGCAGGTTACGTGGCACAAAACGCTCAAAAAGGGTTGTTCAAAGAAGTGAATGCTAAAGTTGCTCAAGAGGCTTTTGATAGCAATGTCGAAATTACAATTCTTGATGTGAGAAACCCTCAGGAGTTAGAAAACGCAGGTATCATTCATGAAAATGCGATCAATATTCCACTGGATGTTTTAAGAGAGCGTCTGAATGAAGTACCTCAAGACAAACCTATTTATATTACTTGTGCCAAAGGTTTAAGAGGTTATTTGGCTTCTTTAATCTTAGCTCACAATGGTTTTTCTAACCTTCATAATATAGCCGGCGGGTTTACTGCATTTAAAAAAATCAATGGGTTAACACCCGTTTTAGCTTAAGGATAAAATAGCATTGAAGTGTGACAAAATGATATGTGACTAGATTATAACTAATTCTAAGGGTTGATGACTCCCGCTTTGAAAAAAGAGGTTTCATCAGCCCAAGAATTCTGTTAAGACTAAGTCTCAAAACATAAAATACCCTGATTTATTTATCCCTTACTTATTATACTGTATACTAGATTTTCTACTCAATTATTTTTTGATTCAAGACAAAATGACAAAGGAGGAAGCTTGAATGAAGGACTTTAAAAGACAGCAGAAATATCAATTAATAGTTGATGAAAATTTAGTTTACAATGTACATATTCCATAATGGGTTATTTCATTAGAAGAACTCCATTATATGCGTGACACAATTCTACAACTTATTATAACAAAATTCTTTCATGGATACTTTACTTGCTCCTTGGCCGTGGTATATAGGCGGACCAATGATTGGAGCCACTATGGGACTACTTTTATTATTAGGCAAAAGCTTGGGTTTATCGTCCAATTTCAGGACGATATGTACAGCTTGTGGCATTGGTAAAAACACTCAGTTTTTTAATTTCCAATGGAAAAATGAGTCCTGGAATTTAATTTTTGCCTTAGGGTGTATCATTGGAGGTTTTATTTCCAATAACTACTTAGGTGGAAATGTTTTGGCGGGTGTATCTGAGCAAACAGCTGAACATCTAAATCAACTGGGCATTACAAGCAATACACATCATGTATTGCCCACAGAGCTTTTCAGCAAAGAGGCCGTTTTTAGTTTAAAAGGAATTTTGATGCTTTCCATTGGTGGGTTTCTGATTGGCTTTGGTTCAAGATACGCAGGCGGATGTACCTCAGGTCATGCCATCAGCGGATTATCCAACCTTCAGTTGCCATCCTTGATTGCAGTGATTGGCTATTTTATTGGTGGTTTGATTATGACCTTTTTTATTTTACCTTTTATCATCCAATTATAATATGAAAGCGGGAAGAACATTAGTTTATTTATTGTTAGGCATACTTTTCGGTATTGTCTTATCAAAATCTGAAGCCATATCATGGTTCAGAATCCAAGAAATGTTTCGCTTTGAATCGTTTCATATGTATGGATTGATTGGTTCTGCGGTTGCGACTGGTGCCATTTGTGTTCAGATCATCAAACGTTTCAATGTAAAAGATGTAGATGGACAACCCATTGTTATTGCTGACAAGCAAAAAGGAATATGGAGATACTTGCTAGGAGGTACATCCTTTGGAATGGGATGGGCTTTGGTTGGCGGTTGTACTGCTCCAATGTTTATCTTAATTGGATATGGAGAATACAGCATGGCTATTATCTTATTCTTCGCCCTATTAGGCACATTTATTTATGGAAAGTACAAAGATATTTTACCTCATTAGAGCATGTTTGAAGCATGCTCTTAAAGGCTAACATTTTCATCAATAGTTAAAAGAAGAGACTGGATCTAAAATCTGGTCTCTTTTTTTATATCAAATAGTATGGATTTAAACTATTATTTTGATCAAAACTGTAAAAGTATAGTTCATTTTAACTCTTCAAAAAACAAAAATGGATCATTTTTTTAATTCGTTGATATTAAGTTAACATTACATAGATGAAAATATTATATAACAACATTCTCAAATCATTTCCCTTCAATATTACATCTCCAAATGCTTGACTTTTAAAAATACATCACAGTTGATTTGAAATAAAGTTGAAACAAATTCGGTCAATAGATTTTAATTAAGGCCTAATTCAATTGATTTCAGTAGATTAATAAAGAATAACCTTTCAAAACAATCAATTATTTTGGTGGATTTACGTCCTGCAAAACCTCTCGAAATAGGAGTAGGATGAAGATTTATCAAGAATTTTAGGATGAATTATAGTTTAAAAGCTGATTTCAAAAAAAGCATTACGAATTATTAAAAAGTGTAATTTAAATACCTATTTTTTTATTTTATGAATGTAAATTTTTTTCAATTTTACCTTAAGAAACCGTCTTTTTTTAATGGTTTCAGTTTCTGATACTAAATTATAATAAAGAACTTCAATGAAGGTAAATAGAAACATTTAGTTAACATAAGATGCGTTGTTTTGCACTTGTATTACGATCTAAACCTAATTAAATTTTATCTAATCAAAATTACAATGTTAACTAAAAAACTACCTTTCATTGTAGCATTAGTTATGCTATTAACAAGTGCATCTTTTGCACAAACAACTATTAAAGGTAATTTAATTGACGCCTCTAGTGGGGAGCCTGTAATCGGTGCAAACGTATCTATTGTTGGTACAACTACTGGAGCTATTTCGGACTTTGATGGAGATTTCTCATTCAAGTCTAACAAAGAAGGAGAGCAAAAAGTTGCCATCTCTTTCGTAGGAATGAGCGCTATCGAGAAAAGTGTAACTTTGAACGGTGGAACTCTTGAGCTAGGAACTATTAAAATGGAATCTGACGCCATTGGTCTTGAAGAAGTTGAAGTAATGGCTTCAATTGCAGTAGATCGTAAAACTCCTGTTGCTGTTGCTACTGTTTCTGCTGATCAAATTGACATGAAATTGGGTAATGCTGAATTCCCTCAAGTATTAAAATCATCTCCAGGTGTTTATGTATCTGACGCTGGTGGTGGATACGGTGACTCTCGTATTTCACTTCGTGGTTTCGATTCTGAAAACGTTGCTGTTATGATCAACGGTATCCCTGTTAACGACATGGAGAACGGTAAAGTATACTGGTCTAACTGGGCTGGTTTAGGTGATGTAACAAAAACAATGCAGGTACAGAGAGGTTTAGGTGCTTCTAAATTAGCTGTTCCTTCAGTGGGTGGTACAATCAACATCCTTACAAAAACTACTGATGCTCAAAAAGGCGGTAACGTATTTATGGGTATGGGTAATGACGGTTACTTAAAAACAGGTGTTACTTTATCAACTGGTCTTATGGACAACGGTTGGGCTGTAACTACTGCTTTATCTAAAACAACTGGTAACGGTTATGTAGATGGAACTTCATTTGAAGGTTATTCTTACTTCTTGAACGTTTCAAAGAAAATCAACGACAAGCATACATTAGCTTTCACAACATTTGGTGCTCCTCAAACGCACGGTCAAAGAAGATCGTATGTTACTGAAGAAGAGTATGACCGTTACGGAAAGCGTTACAATAAAGACTGGGGTTATAGAAATGGTCAAGAGTTCAATACAAACGAGAACTTCTACCACAAACCTCAAATGTCATTGAACCACTACTGGACAATCAATGAAAAAACTGACTTAACAACTTCGGCTTACGTATCAGTTGGTCGTGGTGGCGGTACTGGTATTGTATCAGAAGACAGACACTTCGAAAGTGCTTACAGAGACAACTCTACTGGTGGTATCATCGACTGGGATGCTTATGTAGCAAACAACAGAAACGAAGACGGTTCTTCAAAAGGTGCTTACAGAGCTGGTTATAACAACCACTTATGGACTGGTGCTTTATCTACTTTAACTCACCAATTGAACGATAACTGGACAATCACTGGTGGTTTAGACCTTCGTTACTACTTAGGTGAGCACTACCAACAAGTAGAAGATCTTTTAGGTGGTGACTACTATGTAGACAACCAAATGGCATCTCAGCCAGGTCGTCATACGCAAGTAGGTGACAAAGTAGGTTACCATAACGACGGTAGAGTACAATGGCAAGGTTTATTCGGTCAAGTTGAATACTCTAAAGATAAATTATCAGCATTCTTCTCAGGTGCGGTTTCTCACCAAGCTTACCAAAGAATTGACTACTTTAGCTATGAGTCAGGTACTGAAACTACAGACTGGCAAAGCTTCTTAGGCGGTTCTGCTAAAGCAGGTGCTAACTACAACTTCGATGAGCACCACAACGTATTCATCAACGGTGGTTATATCTCAAGACAGCCATTCTTTAACGCTGTATTCTTGAACTACCAAAATGATGTAAACCCTGATGCTGTAAACGAAAAAATTCTTTCGGGTGAAATTGGATACGGTTACCGTAACAAAGGTTTCAAAGCTAACGTGAACGGTTACTACACACTATGGCAAGATAAGTCTTTCGTGAAAACAGTTTGGGAAGATGGTGTTCCTTACACAGCCAACTTGTTAGGTGTGAACGCATTACACAAAGGTATTGAAATCGACATGACATACCGTGTGAACCACAAATTAACACTTACAGCAATGGCTTCTTTGGGTGACTGGAGATGGATGAACGACTTAGAGAACGTTCAAATCTTCGATGACCAACAAAACGCGATCGATACTGTAAACGTTTACATCGCTGGTGCAGAAGTTGGTAACTCTGCTCAAACAACTGCAGCTTTAGGTGTTGAATATGAAGTATTCCCTAAGTTAAAATTAACAGCTGATTGGAACTACTTTGGCAGCTTATTCGCTGACTATGACCCTACAAGAAGAGATTCTGAGGAGTTCAGTGGTCAAAGTGCTTACGAAATGCCTTCTTATAGCTTAGTGGACCTTGGTTTCAACTACGGTTTCAAAATGGGTGGATTTGATGGTGTATTCAACTTCAGAGTGAATAACGTCTTCGATACTGACTACGCTGTTCAAGGTCTTCAAGGCGGCGTTGATGAACTTGGAAACATGACAATGAGTGGTTACTACATGGGTCTTGGAAGAACTTACTCAGTAGGTTTGAAAATGAGCTTCTAGTATAACACTAAAGTATATATCAAAAGCGTATCTTCTGTACAAGAAGGTACGCTTTTTCTATTTTAAATTTTGGAAGGACATTGTAATAACATCCCTACAGAACTGCACTTCAATAGATTTTCATAAAATACTTCTCTTTTGGTATGTAATCAATCATCATTAAGCTGTATCTCCTTCGCCCTAAAGAGAAAAACGTTAAGAATTTCATTTGACAGTTGATAACATTTTATTTACAGTATGGTTATCATTAAGTTCCACTCATCAGTAGAATATCAATCAAAAAAAATGCAGTAAACTATTTCTCTGGAACTATAATGAAGCTTCTAAAAATACAACTAACTGCATATTTTTATACATTAAACTACTAAGACTTTACTTTTTCTCAACCTCATGTTTAATAATTTTCAAATCATCCCAATTCAGAATAAATCAATGTAATGATTTCTGCTTCTGTAGGCTACCGTTCATCAATACTCTATGATAGAACAAGCTAACTCTCTACTGAGAAGCTAGCATAAATACATTAATAAAACTTACGCTATTGGATTGAAAACGAGCATTTAGTATATATTTGGTAAGGTGTAATTAAAAAATCATCTCTTGTTCTTATATCTAAAATATGCTTTTTGGATTTTTCTTGAAAATGTAAAAGATGTAAGATTTTACTCAACTTTGAAATATTTAAAAATAAGGCTGTTTCAAAAACAAAATAAAGACTAGAAAAAATCACACTACATCGTAATAATATTCTAATATTCATATAATAACCTTCAATAAATCACATAATTAAGTTATTTTCACAATTTATTATCACATACCTTTTGAATTTATTATTATTTATTTTACATTTAAAATAACATTGAATACTTTCATTATTACCCCGACACATGAGAATCATTACCCCTTTTACTGTATTTGTGATACTTTCAATTTTTGCCATGAGCTTTCATCTTTCACCACTAGTTGCCGGAACAGAAACTGAAGTGGCAATAAGTACTAAAAACAACACTCCTGAAGAGGTTGTCCAAAAAATCAATCAAAGATTAAGAGACAATCATCAACGACACCTACAGTGTGTATATAAAAATGGAGATATACTGATAGAAAATAAAACTGAAGTATTGTACACTGTTACGTACAATAAAGATTATAAATATTCAACAGGTTTTGATAAGCATCATAACTTAAAATATTTATATGTGGTCCGTGGAACTAAAATCGTGGAATACCACCTGTTCAAGAATTAAGCTGTTTCATTACTTAAATGAAATGAAAACAGCATTTAAATTGGTTTAGAAATACGAGGAGCAGCAATGCTCCTTTTTTGTTTGTCTATTTTTGAATAAAAAAAGGAACACAAAGTGCTCCTTCTTTACCCCTTAACAAAAATAGGTTACTACAAACCTTTTATAATCTATGTTTATGAAATACTACTTTTCATTCCATAAGGAGATGCACAACAATGTCATGCACCTCACTTTATAACATATTATTTATCCTATATTTATATCTAATAGACTTACATTTCTTTTGTAAAAGCAGGGAGCAAAACTCCCCACATTTAAATTGGTAAATAGGCTTATTCCACCTTATAACATCTACTTTATACCTTGATTTACTACATATTCAGTTAAAATAAGTCTAGTATAAAAACACTACCCTATCATTTTTCTTCTGTATAAAATTCATACTACTATATGTCTCTTTTTATAATTATTGATACTTGGGTTACTAGTAATTGCTAGTTTTGAGTTATTAGATTTCATCTCATAATTGTTCCATATGATTTTTAATATTTTAATTGAAAATCTTTCACTCTCAATTCACTTCCTACCCCACCTCTAAAATTGGCTCCATCAAAACTCGATGAATACACGACAATAATATGGGTGGGCTCTTGATCAGAAGAAGCAAATCCATGTTCGGGCATTCTTTCATTAGAAGAAGAAGGCATCATAAAAGGTGCTAAATCGTTATGATTTCCATAAAGGAAAGGAAGGTTGATATTCTCAAAAGCATCCATCTTTTCGTCTGATCTAAACCAAGCAGTCGCTAGACGGTAACGTTTTTCATCTTCACCAGTCCCTTCTCTCACTTGCAATAGAACATAGACATCGCATTGGTCCATATTTCCATTGTAAGGTGCTGGTATATACTGAATGTCTGTTTCAAAACTTTTAGGCTGATCTGTAAATGGGATGCCGAAATCTGTTCTCACATTAGTGAGTCCACTTCCTTGAATCTCACCCACAAAAAGTGAACCTGCTGCCACAACACCCAAAGCTGAAGTAGTTTTTAAAGTAGTGTATTCGTATTCCTCTTCCGAAGGTGACGGATACACAGTTCTTACTCCTGTTGGAATGATCAAATCTGCCGCTCCTACATCACCAGTTCTCCAAGGTGTCCCTTCAAAATCTTCACCGGGAATATAGAACTTTCTGCTGTTATTGGCTTCATTGGATTTTCGACCTCCATAATACCAAGTCATAAAATCTGAGTATAAAATTTGATCACCAATTCTTTCTGTTTCACCATCTTGGTAAGTCACATTGATGGTCCATTCAATCTCATCAAAAATAAAGACTACTCCCTCAGAAAAATCACGCACATCATACGGATAAGGAACTACCGGTACATCTTCTGGAGCGTAATGAAACGTTTTAATGGTTAGGTTTTTAATATCTGCATTGTCTTCAATCACCACATCAATTGTATAATTACTTTGATTAATGTCTGCGGAGATTTGCCCTTCGATTTCGAAATTATGGAATACAATATCAAAATCATCTTCAATAACCGAGACCGTCCATTCGTACTCTTGATAAGTTGAAATCACAAACTTCACATCTTCTGTATAATCTGTAACCTCGAAAGGGTCAGGTGTTATGGTCGCTTCTTCCGTCAATTCAATACCTGTAACATGCAGTGCTGAACGGTCTGTTCCATAAGGCACTCTTATTTCTACACTTTGATCCTCTTCTGAAATAATGGCATTGCCACTTTGTTCTTCCAGTTGAAAAGATATGATTTTACCAAAAATATATGGAAATGGAATGTCATTTTTGATACAAGCACCCAGGCCTAAAGTAACCGTTAATAGTAATATAATTTTTTTCATGTGTTTAGATAAATAAAGTTAGACCAATGTTTAAAGAGAAAATGTCCAAGTCGAAGTTGGCACTGCTCGTCGTTCTAGAACCCGTATTGACTTGATTTTCGACCTGTTCAGTATTCTTAAAATTGAAGCCGATTACATCCATTTTTACTTCTAAGGCAAGGTTGTTATTGATGAAAGCCACCATACCTGGAGAAATTCCAATATTCAACTCGTGCAAAGTAGAGTGAACACCCACAATATCATGGGGACCGTTTTCCATATTCAGACTTTTAGATTGCCCATAACCATAAGATAAACTCACTTCATTGAACAGCCCAAATCGGTTTCCTTTTCCTAAACTGATATAATTTCTCATAAAGAATGTAGTGTACACCATATGGGAAACATCACTCATTCCTTCTATTGATAAGTTAATATCATCTCCAAGGTCCAATTGTAAATTATCGATGCTTAACCCTTTTCTAGCATAGGTCACACGCCCACCTATAGCTAAGTCGTCCTTTACAAAATAGCCAAAGAATGGACTTATTCTTAAATTATAACCGCTTCCATCCCATTCATTCAAAACCAAAAATTGGTAATCGTCATTGAAATGCTGAGAGTAATTGAAGGAGGCTCCGACCATCCATTGTCCTTTTGGTATGAAGGTCCTATTTGTGATACCTCGGTCATAAGCGGGTTCCTTATCTTTCGTTTCAGCGTAAGAGAGCAGTGTCAATAATAACATTAATGACGATAGATAAATTGATTTAAGTTTCATGATTTTTGATATTTAGATTGTAGCTTTTTCTTTAAAATATTTGATTTGTTCTTTGTGATAGGATTTCAATTTCTTCCATTCTTTTCCTTTAAGACAGTATTGATAATCCACTTTTTTTAACCTGTTAACGGCCTGCACCAGTGGAATTGGTGAGACAACTAATACCAATGGTGCCACTGTGGCCCCTACACATACAGCTCCTACTCCCAACACTTGAGAAAACCTGCCTCTTTTGTGTTTTTTGGTATGATAATATTGTTTTGCCTCTTCTTTTAGAGGTTGAATTTTGGCATATTCCTCCATAAAATCAACGGTCTTGTTGTGTGTATTTACAGATTCATAGCGAATAGATTCGATATTCTCTTTTTCGATGACATATAACTTTTTGTCACGCATATAGACAAAAGTTGATTCATCACTAAAACGTTTTCCTCTTTTCCACTCTTTCTTAGTGATGGAAACTACTTGTCCATCTTTTAGATGAAGATTGATATTGTCCATTTCAGTTGGAATAGATATAGCTGAAGCAATGGCTTGAATAACGATGATTGACATAAGGATAGTCATTAAGTTTTATGAAGATTTTTTAGTTAATCAACAGTGTCTCCGGTTTCGAAAAGTAATTCTATAAAAGACCTGTTATTTTCTAGATCTAAATTGTTTTCTAGTGTGTTCAACTCAATTGTCTCCTTTATAATCTGGAAACCCGCCTTGGTTTGTTCTTGTGCCATTAACAGAAGACTATAAGAAACAATAAAAACGATCAGTAGTATATTTTTCATAATTTAGATTGATTTAGTTTCCACAAAAGGAAACAATTAAGCAATAAGTTTCTACCCCATGTATTTTAAAAACATGAGCAGATTAAGTTAAATGATAAAAAGGTTCACTGTTACTTCCGTTAACTTGTGATGGTTATCGATATCACCCAAGTAATTACTAACTGAACGTAACGCTTTATTCGAAGTATAATTTCATTTTTCATATTATAATTTTCACAATAGTTTCCAATTAAGGAAACTAATTAGTTATAGCAATTGATTTTGTATTATAATTTTCAGTAAAATAAATTTCAAAAATCTACCTTTTAATTCATCAAGATCATTTTAAATTAAACTTAAGTTTCTTAATAAGGAAACTAAAAATTCAAATTTACACCAAATACTAGTTTCACTTCATCACAAAGGTTTAAATCTAATATTTGATTTCGTTGTTGTAACTTGACAATACAAATATGGTACTTTGTTTCCTTAAATGGAAACTTAAATAAATTCATTAACAATAAAACTTTATTTTGCTTCAAAAAATACTTTCTGAGCGATATTTTTTGATTTACCTAAGCCAAAAAGCAATTCTATTGATAAGTCTTTTTTGGAAAGTTGGGAACTTCAGTCGATTTTGTATGATACACCTTATTACACTGTAAACTAAGTGTTCGAATATTTATGGTATTTAGAAATCTAGAGATTTCTGATGATCAGTGGGACACGAATGACACTTACGCTTAACATTCGCGCCAGTGGGCTTTCTACCCTTTTAGTTTGGTAGTACTCCCTTGGCCTTGAAGGGAAAAGCGTTAAGAATTTCATGGAATGAGCCGTTAAAAATGATTTTCTTGTTTGAGCAAAGCGAGTTTAAAATCATTGAGGCGAGTGGAATGGAATTTAGATTTTTTGCTTCGTTTTTCATCAATGGAAAATGAAGAAGAAGGAAGGTTGAAAGTAGGACCTTCAAAGCTTGTAGAAATATTGATTGCAAGTGTTCGAAATTTTACAGCAAACAACTTAGACAAAGCATGGAATTCAATAATTAATCGAAATCATTTTCATAAATATTCTTAAAATATGATTACTTTTGGTCATCATTTCTAACTAAGTTTACTGAGACACACTTCTGAAAAAATTCATCTATATTTTTTTATAAATGAAAATCACACTTTGGAGGTGTTCTATATTTTTATGTTATGCGACTACTACTTTTTAGATTACTTATTGTTTTACTTTTTAGTATCACAACGTCTGCCTATTCTCAAACCGCTGTAGGAATAAAAACAGACATCAACGGACTACCTCTCAATGGGAGGATTATGGATTTCAACTTTGCACCTCAAAAAAAGTTAATCCTAAAAACAGAAATTCAAGAATTTGCAAAAGGGAAAATCCACCTGAAAGAGGAAAAGGTATTATCTGGCTACATCAAAAACATCAACGGGAATTTCCACTTCAAGGAAAAAGTAGATGATATTGAGATAAAGGTAATCAGCGGAAGACAGATAGATTGTGTTATTGTGGGGCAAGACTCTACAAAAATTGTTTACAGTGCCTATGTAAAAGGAAAAATGACAAAAAGAAAGTATTCTATCCTTTCTAATATGAATTATGGTGATTTCACTTTTGGTGAGCAAATCGTCAATAAATCTGATGGTAAAGTGGAAGAGTTGTTTTTCTATAAAGAAAAGAATGATAACTTTTGGTCTACCTATAACACAGCTGTTTTAGAAGATATTTTTGTCAGTGATTCCATCTACACCCCGATTGAACTCACATTATTAAAGCAAAAAAATCGGAATTACACCAAAGGGATCATTACCTATAACAATGATAAAAAAGATACTGTATTCTATCATATCAGCAACAAAAAAATTGTATATAAAAAACTGCTGACTTCAGAATTTGAAACGGAATTAATTCCTCAGAATTTTAAAGCATTAGCTTCTATTCAAGACTCTATTTTTACAGTGAAGTCAATTGTTGAAAATGGGAAAGTGATTAGGAAACCTTTAGTTTTGGCGTACAAATACAAGGTAAATGACCTTCATGAATACGCTCAGAATATTGGCGTAGTGCGTCCTCAAAATTATATTTTCAACAAAAGGCTCGGATTGTGGGAGGCAGTAGAGCAGTATGAAAAGGTAGATGAATATACTACGTTCTCTTATCACACAAGATCCACTTTTTGGAGCCGAATGATTAAAAGCCTGATGACCTACCAATTAGAAGACAGGGCAATCACAAATAATGAAGCAGATACTTTTCATGGGCAATTAAGCACTTTTGAATTGAGAAATAATAGAAATTTGCTCACGGCAAATAAGGTCCATCGCTTTTTCAAACTAAAAAGGTACTATGATAGTTACAGGAATAACCAACCGTTTTATTTTACAAAAACTTGGCACCCAACTTCTGAAAAGACCAACTACAAGGGGTTAGTCACCACATTCAACGACCGTTATTTCACAATCACTTATTATCAAAATAATAATAAAATAGCGGAGATCAATTACGGTGCGTCTTTAGATCAACTCTATACCAAAACTCGAACTTCATCTTTTTATGCCAACAATCAGCTGATTGCCCAATATCAATATGATTTGAGAGGAAACGTAATGCGTTATAATGTATTTTACCCTGGTACAAATACAGTTTTCTATAGCTACCATATTGTAGAAATGATGTTAGAACGATATCAGAAGAATTTTTATTATCCTACTTTTGATGCATTTAATGAGGCCAATGGAAATCCCATAAAGTTCGTCAATCAAAGGTTTGAACTCAAAGATCCTTATACTCAAAATAAAACCAGTGTTCAGTTCTCCTATGAGAAATTGATTTTCATGAGCCGAATGGAGAATAATCAACAGATTTATTCTTACACAGATCAAATTCAAGAATTAGATTTTTCTCCCATCCAAAAGATAATTGATAAGCATATCTCAGAAAATGTTCCTGCACTTCAGGAAAGTATTGATCATAACTGTAATGGGCACTATTTTCTTTCAATGATTTTGGATGAGAAGGGTAAATTTGAAAAAATTGATATTATCGGTTCCGTCAACAAAGATGTAGATCAAATGGTTGAAGAGTTGACTGCTATAATACAGAAGAAGGTAAGACTCACTCCTTATCTGATTCATCAAGAACCAGTAAAAGTTGAGCTTATTATTCCATTAGTTACAGTACTTAAAAATAAGTATACACAACACAATTATAGTGTAGCAAGGCCTGACATGAATTATGTTTATGAACAAAAGGAACCGGCTGACCTCTCTGAATATATTGAATTTGAAGAGTTTTAAAATAAAAGAGGCACCCTAAAAATTAAGGTGCCTCTATGGATTAACATGTGTGATTAATTTTCACTCTTACTACTATTTTTGGGGCGATCTATTACCTTATGGTTACATAATTTTCTTCTAGTAATGGCAATCTTTTTATTACTTTACTTTAAATAAAATACTGTACAAAGCGGGAATAAAAATCAAGGTAATGATGGTTCCAAACATCAATCCGACCATGATGGTTACTGCCATTGGTTCCCAGATTGCTCCACCACCTAAGTACAATGGAATAAGTCCTAATACAGTGGTGAAAGTGGCTAAGATAATGGGTCTGAATCGCTGCAGACACGCATCAATAACAGCTTGTAAAGGTGCTTTTTTCAACTCCTTTTCTTCTACTTCTATTCTCTCAATCAATACAATGGCATTGTTGATCACAATTCCTGCCAGTGATATAATCCCAAGGAAAGCCATAAATCCGAATGGAACTTGGAAAACCAACAAGCCGAGTACCATACCGATAACACCCAATGGAATGGTTAAAAGAATGATGGTCATTTTTCTGAAAGAGTTGAATTGCATCACCAATAGCATCACGATGATAAAAGCTGATAAGGGTAAGTAAACGAAAACGGCACCCATGTTTTCTGCACTTTCTTCAGCATCTCCTCCCAAAGAGTAAGAATATCCTGCTCCCCAGTTTTTTTGCTCTTGATCCAACCAAGGCTGAATAGCTGTCATGATGGTATTAGCGTTTCCATCTTCTGTCAGCTCACATTCTACCGTGATTGTACGCTTCAAATTCTCTCTTTTGATCTGTGTGTACTGCCACACCGGAACAATCTCCGCAACTTGATTCAATGGAACACTTTTTCCTGTGTTTTGGCTGTAAACATTGGCCGTTTTTAAAGCAGACAATGACAAATCAGAACTTTCAATACTCTGCAATAAAATTGGAATTGACTTCTCATCTTCTCTAAATTCACCCGTCTGAAAACCATCCAAAATTGTTTGTAATGACACGGCAATATCTTGATTGGTCATCCCTGCCGATTGTGCTTTACTTTGATCGATTTCAATCACAAACTTTTTACCTTTTGGTCCCCAATCGTCTTTTACGTTTTTAGTGCCTTCTACTTTCGATAACTCTGCTCTGATGCTTGTCGCAATTTGCTGTAATTGATCTGGATTATTTCCTGAAACTTTGATTTCAATGGGTGCTCCACCACTTCCAGCTCCTAACAAACCTGCTTTTACGTCAGCATCATGGAAGTGTAAAAAGCTGTATTCGTCAATCTTTTTAATTAATGCATTATTGATCAATTGGTCTGAAGTGTTGACCAAAATGTGTGCATAATTGGCGTTCGGTTCATCTGCAGTATACCCTAAATCATAAGACGAAGGACCTTCTCCAATAAATGAAGTCCACGATGTAATTCCTTCATTTCTATGATCATTGACCATTAATTCTTCTCTGAAAAAACCTTCCAACTCTTGGATCACTTCTTGAGTAGATTCGATTCTTGAACCTTGCGGTAAATTGATATCAATCGTGATCATGTTTCTATCGCTATCAGGGAAGAATAATACTTCCAATAAGCCAAAACCTAAAACCGAGGTCGCAAACATCACACAAACTCCTGCTACAACTGTTTTCTTGTATTTCAAAGAGATTAAAATCACTTGATGATAACCCGATTTTAAAGCCTCAATCATACGGTCTAAAAACTTCTTTTTCTGCTCTCCGTTTGGTTTTACTTTCAAAAAGTACACACATAACAAGGAGATGATACTCAATGAAATCAGCCATGAAGAAATCAATGCAATTGAAATAACAGAGAAGATGGGTCCCATAATGTCTCCCATGATTGACTCTGCCATATAGAAAGATAAAAATGCTGCAGATGTAGTCAAAGTGGAGATTAATAAAGGATAAAATAATTCTTGTACGGAATCAATTGCCGCCTTTTTCACCTCAATTCCTTCTTCCATTTTCACCATGATGGATTCCGCAACCACAATCCCATTGTCTACCATCATACCTAAAGCCATAATTAATGCCGCCAATGAAATTTGGTTGATACCTAAATCGAATAAACCCATCACCATAAATGTGGCAATTGTCACCATTGGAATTAAACTGGCAATCACTAACCCTGTTCTTAGGCCTAAAAAGATCAACATCACGGCTAAAACAATCACTACAGACTGAATTAAATTGCCTTCAAAATCTGTTACTTTATGATCAATATAATGGTCCAAAGAAGACAATCTCAATACTTCCAAACCAATTGGTAATTGCTCTTCGTACTCTGCTAAAACTTGATCTACTTCTTTTCCTAGGCTCAAAATATTTCTTCCTTCCTTTAATGAAATATGTAATGAAACACCTTTCTTTCCATTGATTTTTACAATCTGTTTCTGCGGATAGATATAACCTTTTTCAATTGTTGCCACATCTGATAGTAAAATTACATTGCCGTTGTTTCCTACAGGAATCAGCATATTGCGAATGTCTTTTACATGATTAAAATTGCCGGAAGGTTCTAACACAATTCTCTCGTTTTGAACATTGATTTCACCACCTGTATTCAAAATGTTCGTAGCACTGATCATTTGCTCCAAACTGCTTGAAGTCAATCCATAGGTTTTCAATTTTGCATTATCAAACTTGATAAATACTCTCTCTTCTTGCTCTCCATTGATCTCTACTTTGGCCGCATCTTCCAGACTGATCAAGTCATTTCTCAGTTGATCAGCATATTTTTTGACTTCAGCATAAGAGAAACCATCACTTGTGATGCCGACAGCAATACCGAATACCTCGCCAATTCCATCATCTTGTAATTGTGGATGAACGTTGGAAGGAAGGTCTGACATACGGTCCAATTTTCTTCTCAAACGATCCCAAACGTCTTGTAAATCTTCAGGTGTCACCTCCATTTTCAACTCTACTGTAACCACTGAAAGGCCTGTTCTTGAATCACTAGTTACTTTCTTCAGTTCTGGTAATTCTTGAGCTACTTTTTCAATTTTGTCCGTTACTAATTCCTCCACTCTATCTGGACTAGCCCCTGGAAAAGAAGCAACAATTGTGGCTACTCTTACCGTAAATGGAGGCATACTGTCTCTTGATAAAGATTGGTAGAAGACGACTCCCATGATCATGACCACGGCTAAAATACTAAGAACAATACGGTTCTTTTCGATGGAAAATTTTGCGAAGTTTATCATTTTGATTGATGAATTATTGAGGTGAGAGAAAGATTAAAGTTTTACGATTTGACCATTGATCAGTGTATGCAGGCCGGCAGTCACAATCATCTGACCTTGTTCCACACCTTCATTGATAAGGATACCTTCGTCTGTCAATTCGCCTACTTTGATGTATTGCTTTCCGATCACCCCTAATTCATCACTATGGTCTTCAATAGTGTAGACAAAGTTGCCGTGCTCGTCTTCACCAATAGCACTCAAAGGCAAAACAATATTGTATTCAGAAGCTAAATCTCCCATGTCAAATTTCACTTCAGTCGCCATTCCTGGGTGGATAGAAGCAGTAGGGTTATTGATTCTAATTTTCACGGGGAAAGTAGCATTTTCCTGATTTAAAATAGGTGATACTTCTATCACTTCACCTTTTAGTTTTTGAGCAATTGACTTAAAGTTGAGAAACGCACCCATTCCATTTTTGACTTCATTGATAGTACTTTCCGACACTCCCACAATCACATTCATCTCGTTTCCTGCATTCAAGACCATTACTTTGTGGCCTGAACTTACCGTTTCATTAATATTCGCATTGACCTCGGCCACCACTGCATCTTTTGGTGCATAAATGTATCCGTTGAGAATTTGTTGGTGATCGATAGCTAATTTTCTTTCTGCTGATGTCAACTGATTGGAAGCATTTTCGAAAGTATTTTTCACCGTCTCGTACTTACTTAAAGTGTAATTGCCTTGTTCATATAATTTGCGTCCTCTCTCGTATTCTGATTTGGCAGTGTACATTTCAGATTTTGCCGCTTTTAAAGACGCCAATGACTGCTCGTAAGAAAGTTGAGCTTGAATATTGTCTAATTGCATCAATAATTCTCCCTTCTTCACCTTTTGTCCCACCTTCACTAATTTCTTTGTGATAATGCCATTATTTCTAAAACTCAACTCCATTTCTTGATCCGCAGAAGCTTTCCCGCTGTAGGTTGTATTATTGCTTAAAGTAGTATTCCCTACTTTTAAATAACGAACACTTCTATATGTTTCTTCTTTCTGATTTTCTTCTTTTTGACAAGCTGAATTGAAAATGAAAACAGCGAATAGCAAAGATAAAATTGTAGTATTTTTCATGATTTTGATTGATATAGGATGATTAATTATTTTGGATAAATTGTGTAGCACGAGCATAAAAGGCTTGGTTGTTTTCTTCTGAGTTTAATAGAAAATAGTAACCGATCGCTCTTTGGATTTGAAGTGATACCATAAAGTAGTTGTATTGTGCAGTGATAAATGCCAACTCATTTTCTAAAAGATTATTTTGAGCGTCTATCAGCTGAATCACTGGAATAATGCCGTTAGCGTATTCACTCTGAGAGATTTTTAAGTTCTCTTCTGCCACTACCTTGTTGGCTTTTGAGATTTCGATATTGGTCAATTCATTAATCAAAGCAATGATATTGTCATAGACCATTCTTTCCATGTCCTGCTCAAAATCATTTTTCTGAACAGTCAGCTTTTCCATCTGAATTTTTGATTTTTGCTGGTTGATGTTTCTTGTATTTTGTTGGAAGATTGGAATAGAAACATTCAAACCTACATTGTAATTGTTCAATGGAACATTTGGAAAGCCCACCGGCATTGTTGTACCCGCTCCTTCTCTTAATAAAAACTGATTGTATTGTCCTTGTAAAGCGACTGTTGGAATAAAGCGACCATTTTTATTCAACTTATAGTTCCTCTCGACAGATTCTTTGTTGTAATGCAAACTCATCAATTCAGGAGAGTTGGTCAACGCCTCTTGAATCAAGAACTCCGTCAATAAAAAGCGTTCATTGGGCTGATCCAACAGTTCAATTAATTGTTCATACGCTTCATTTTGTTCTTGAACTCCAAGCAGTAAGCTGTCTTCCAAAACCAGACGTTCGTCCATTGGCAGGTTCAATAATTTATTCAATGCTAGATGCGATTGAGCAACTGTATTTTTGGCCTCAATCATACCTTGCGTATTTTGAGCCAATTGGCTTTGGAATCTTAATACATCAGATTTTCCTCCCACTCCCATTTGAAGATTTTCTTCTGCCAATTTCAAATTTTCTTTGGTTAGCTGGAGGTTTTTCAATTGAATACTTTTGTTCGCTTCATAGATTAAAGTGTTGTAATAAGCCATCCCAACTTCCAATACTTGGTCCAATTCTAAAGCATTAAAATCTTCTCTCTGAGCTTCTAATGATAGTTGGGCCATTTTAATATTTGCTGAAGCATCCGCCGAGTAAATAGTCTGTTTCAATTGTACATTTCCTGTCATACTATACTCAGGGTTCTGACCGAAAGACAACTCTGCCATCTCCGCATTCACATAAGTACCACCTGCATTTACACCCACTTCTGGCAAGTAATTCGACTTCGACAATCGAACTTCTTGACCTTTAATGTCAATGGATTTTCGCTCAACTTGCAACGCTAAGTTTTGATGAAGCATGATGTTCATTAAGCTTTTTAATGAGAAGCGGTGCTCTTCACCTTTGAAGTTCGATTGCATGTAGTTGTACTTTACGATTTCGCTATTCTTAAAATTCATACCCACATACTCCGCTATATCAAGGTTGATTGTCATTCCATTTTCATAATCAATTTCTATCGGTAATTCTGATAAGTTTTGACCTCTCGTTACCGCTTCAATCGTCAATGCTATTCTTCTAAAAATCTGATCAAAATTGATATTTGGTTGATTGGTGGCCATCACACCCAACTCTAAATCTCTAACTCCGTACCCCGATAAAGATGGAAGTTGTAACTCGTTCACTTGATTGATGATCTTTTGGTAATCCTCTTCTCCTAACTGGGAAGTACTGCTAAAATAAACCGCATCTACCCCTGCTGGAATTTCTAAAGATGATGTCGTTTCATGAATTGGAATTAATGTATATTCCGCATCCATTTCAGCGAAAACTTCATCCAATTTTTGTTCTATTGGAAAAGATGTAATAAGATAATCATCCACTACAACTCCCAAGTTCTTATAATTAGCTAACGAATAGAATGACTCTACATCACCTTTCATTGAGAAAGGAGTAATAAAGTAAGTAAAGTTATCAATGCCTGAAGTTTCATTTTGGCTAGATAATTCTACAAAATCCTGATTGACAAAACCTGCCAAGATCGTTGGAATTTCAAACGTAATGTTCTCTTCATAAAACATCAACGCATTGGTAGGACCAAAAGCGATAATCATATCACAATCCTCGGCTATAAGGCTATCATATTGCGTTTTTGCAAGCGATGGATCATAACTATTAAAAACTGCTTCAGTAAATACAACATGATATTGATGTCCTAAAAGCGACAGAATTTCATCTTTCATAGTCATACCCAAAGCATCTGACTGTAAAGATTCTTTTTCGGCTAAAACGCCAATTTTGATTTGGTCTTGCCCCATTAAAACGGAACTGTAGCAAACAATAAAAATGAATAGTAGTAAATTTTTCATGATAGAGATTAATATTAAGTTTCCATGAAAGGAAACTAAAAGGCAATAAGTTTCTGCTTCATGTCTTGTTAGACAAAAAGGAGGTTAAAAGAATTAAGTTTTTATTTTTACATCACAAGTATTCACCGAAAGGCGACACTGGAATAAGTTTCTAAATAGTAATGATCACAGCTACAATGGAAATAAGTGCCAATGGAATGTAGCGTTTTACCCAAAATAGAATTTCATTTTTCATATTGTAAATGTTTTATTTAGTTTCCTTTTAAAGAAACCAAAAAGATACAGAAATTGATTAATAGTGGTATAGAAAAATATTATTTTTTATTATGCTTATCGTTGAGTTTTAGCAAAGAAGTAATAACATCTGAATTAAAATGAATGATTCTATTGATCAAATCATCAATCTCTTTATCACTTTCTGAGGTTCTAAACTCACTTAACCTTCTGATTTGTGAATTTTGATCCATTAAGCCATTCACAACCAGCTTAATGTATTCTTCTAATCCATGAGCATCCAAATAAAACAAACGTTTACGTGAAGAAGCTGGATCTTGGATAAAATTTACTCTGCGAACAGCAATCAGTATTTTAAGCATTTTACTTACTGCTCCTTTAGATGAATCAGCCAATTCAATAATATCTTCAAATGTCAGATATTTTTCATTTGAGATATAAAAAATACCGATAATTCTTACAGCCAATGGTGGCAAACCATCTAGTTTATGCGCTTCCACAAATTCATCTAATACTACTTTCTTATCCATTCTAATTTCTTTATTGATTTAAGGTTAAATTAGTTTCCAATTTCAGAAACAAAAATAATACGATTAAATCACAATTTTAATTTTTATCTCCACTTTTTAATTCTTGAAATAAAAATTTCACTTCCGATGAAGTAACTTAACAATGCAAAGATGATAATTAGTTTCCTAATAAAGAAACTTAATAAAATTCATTAACATCTTTATTTCATAATTAAAAAAAATACCAACTGCATTAACATGAAGAATCAATAAATGATACAACCTTCATAATCAACGTTATTTCCACTAATATTAAAACTAACTCAATATCAATTGATCATAAACATTGCTATTTTTTTCAACTAAAATTAATATTTCAAATCTAATTGTTTCCTCTTTTAGAAACTGACAACACAAATATGATATTTAGTTTCCTAAATTAGAAACTTCATTCATTTGTATTAACAATAAACACATGAGAAAGCCTCTTTTAACATTGTATAAATACACAAATCAAAATATTCCCATAGCTTTACATTACTCTTTTTAAATTGATCTTGTTATCAAACGATAAGATTTTTGGTAACAGTAAACTCTCAAACTTTATAAATAATAATGCAAAATCTAACAGAGGAAGAATTACAAGAACTTGAAAAACAACTCAGCTGTCCTGAAGGAGACAACGGAATCAATGTTGGCAATATCATGAATGAATCCAATATCAATATGACACTAAGTGGTATTGAGGCGATGGATATTCAAAATCAAGATAAAATACTAGAACTCGGTCATGGAAACTGCGGTCATCTATATAAAATTCTAGAGAAAGCAGAAAATGTAGAGTATACAGGTTTAGAGATTTCTAAAACAATGTGGCAATATTGTAAGGAAAATTACACTGATACTACTGCTTCATTTTTGCTATACGAAGGGCAGACAATTCCTTTTGAAGAGAACCAATTTGACTTTGTATTGAGTGTCAATAATGTCTATTTCTGGGCTGAACCCTTTGCATTTATCAAAGAAATTGAAAAAGTGCTGAAAGTTGGGGGAAGTTGTATCATCAGTTTTGCTCAGAAAAGTTTTATGGAAAAACTACCTTTCGTAAGAGATAAATTCACATTGTATGATGATCAGGCTATTCGAAATTTAGTGGCTGATACGAATTTACAAGTCGAAAGTATTCAATCTTTTAGTGATATAGTCACTAGTAAATTAGGAGATAGTGTCAATAGACTTTATGGTGTAGCGGTATTGAAAAAGAAGGCATAAATAGATTGTGAATCTCCTTTTCAATTACTTTCTAATACTATTTTGAAGACAAGAGCGAACCGTGTGAACCTGCAATTAAGTATGTTCACACGGTAATTCTACCATCAACTTCTATTTCATTAAAAAAGCAAGAATTATTGTGGTCCTTTATTTTTTTACCATAGGTTAAATTTTTCCTCCTACGACTTCTTCAACTTTGTGTTATCGTTAATCTCAATCACATATCACAATGAAAAAAGTCGCATTAATAACAGGAGCAGCAGGAGGAATCGGAAAAGAATTTGCTAAAATACACTCTTCAAGAGGTGGAGATATTGTAGCAGTAGATCTTAATACTGAAGGCCTTTTACAACTAAAGAAAGAACTTGGCGGAGGTCAAAATAATACTCAGATATACACAATTGCCAAGAACCTTACCCACCCTGATGCCACTCGTGAAATTTACGAAGAAGTCAAAGCACAAGGAATAGAAATCGATTACCTCATAAACAATGCTGGTTTTGGAGGCATAGGGAAATTCCATCAAAGAGCGTGGGAAAAAGACCTTGCTATGATTCAAGTCAATATTCTTGCCCTTACTTCTCTTACACGCTTTTTCTTACCTGATTTTATAGAAAGAAATTCAGGGAAAATCTTAAATGTTTCTTCTACGGTAAGTCTTGTACCTGGACCTATGCAGGCTGTTTATTTTGCAAGTAAAGCCTATGTTACTTCTTTTACCAATTCAATTTCTGGTGAATTAATGGGAACTGGAGTGAGTGCTACAGCCCTCTTGCCAGGTGCCACTCAAACCGGTTTTGGAGCGAGTTCAGGAATGGACAAAACAAGTATTTACAGAAAACCTGCTAGTGCAAACGATGTGGCACGTGATGGTTATCAAGCCATGCTGGAGGGAAAATTAGAAATTATCTCTGGTCTCCCTTGGTCACAAAGAATGCAACTTTCCATTACGCCTTTGCTACCAAAAAAGATGGTGGTAGAAATGGTTAGAAAACAACAAGACGTTTAAGTCAAAATACATACTTCTCTCTTCTGAATTGATGAGAAATAAAATATTTATTCTTCAATAAGTACCTGGCAAAAAAAACAGATGTTTCGTGCACCATAATTAAAACTATGGGCAGATGATAGTTCAGTTCACTTCATCAAGTCTGAAGTGTTGGTGCTCACTATTTTGTCCCAGTACTTAAAAACTCAATCTAAAAAAATAACACCATGGAAATCACAACTTTTGAAACAGAGATCAAAGAACTTGTAGCAAATCAAAGAACGTATTTTAAGAGCAATGCCACTCGACCTGTTGAATTTAGAATTTCTCAATTGTTAAAATTAAAACAACTGTTGTTGGAATATGAGGATGAAATGCACGATGCCATTTTCAAAGATTTTGGCAAATCAAAATATGAAAATCAACTGACAGAGTTTTTTCCTTTGATAGATGAAATCAATATTGCTGTCAAAAATTTAAGAAAATGGGTGAAGCACCGTAAGGTTTCAACAAATTTGATCAACTTCCCCGCAAAAAGTTATTTGGTACCGGAACCATTGGGCGTAACGTTAGTGATTGGTGCTTGGAATTTTCCTTACAATTTGTCGCTCACCCCACTTGTAGGTTCTATGGCGGCTGGAAATACTACGATTGTAAAGCCTAGTGAACTTCCTGCCGAAACAAGTAAAATCATGGCCAAAATCATAAATGAGAATTTTGACCCTGCCTATATCTGTGTTGTTGAAGGTGATATTCCTGAAACCACTGCTATTTTAGCACAACGTTATGATAAGATTTTCTTTACAGGAAGCCCCAAAGTGGGTAAGATTGTACATAAAGCGGCAGCGGAACACCTAACCAATGTTACTTTAGAATTAGGAGGTAAAAACCCTGTAATTTTTGCAAAAGACTGTGCTTTAAAAACCAGTGTAAAAAGAATGATCTGGGCAAAATTTGTCAATTCTGGTCAACTTTGTATCACAGCTGATTACGCTTTAGTACATAAAGATATTAAAGATGAATTTCTGAAAATTGCCGTAGAGGAAATCAAAAAGCATCATTTTTCGAAAGAGAGAGCCAATTATGTAAAAATCATCAACCATGCAAACCTAGAAAGACTTGCCAAACTGATAGATCCTGAAAAAGTGTATTATGGTGGAAAAGTAGACCGAGATATGCGTGTGGTTTATCCAACAATTATGACTGATGTAAAGCTGGATGATGCCGTAATGCAAGACGAGATCTTTGGTCCAATTCTTCCCGTTATTGAATATGAAACAATGGAAGAAGCTTTTGAAATTATTAAAACTTTTGAAAAACCATTGGCCGCCTACCTATTCTCTGACAGTGCTGAAACCAAAGACCGTTTCCTACATGAAATTCCGTTTGGTGGTGGTTGTATTAATGATTGTGTGATGCAAAATACCAACCCTAATCTTCCGTTTGGAGGCGTAGGTCAAAGTGGAATGGGCAGGTATCATGGTAAATTTAGTTTTGAATGCTTCTCTCACTTTAAAGCGGTATTGGATAAACCAACTGCTATTGAAACGAACTTAAAATACTATGGCTATTCTGAAAAGAAAATGAAAGTGTTTAAGATGCTTTAATGCCAATGAATACTTTAAATCATAAAAAAGCGGAAGGCGGTAAGCGGAAAAAAATCGCCTTCGCTTTTCTAATGGGATTGATCACTACTTTCATCATTTCATTTACAATTGTCTCCATCAACATAGGTTTTAATGAATTATTTCTTACAATCTGGATTCGGTCTTGGATGACAGCCTATGCGTTGGTCATTCCTACAATTTTGTTTGTCGCACCTGCTGTACAAAAGGTAATAGATCGTTTATTTGAAACATCGAACACATCAATTTGAGAATACGAAGATGATTCTTTTCATAAAAGCTGAAGCTCTAAAATAGTTTCAGCTTTTGTGTTTTTCAGGCCACTTTTTCAAAAATTAAAATAGTGAAATACGTTTTTACCATAGGGTAAAAAATAATAATGGAGATGTGCTGAAATTTGTATCAATCAAAATCCAAACGATATGAAAATTCAAAAAACACTACTCGTCATCGCACTTCTTCTAATGAACAGTGCCACTCTTTTTTCGCATCACTCCAACGACAAAGACATGAAAGAAAAACAAATCAAATCCAAAACAGTGGTCTTTATTCATGGACTATTTATGAATGATCAAACTTGGAACGAATGGAAAACCCTCTTTGAAAAAGAAGGCTACACTTGCTATACTCCAGCAAATCCAAAACATGAAGGTAATCCTGCATCTTTGAGGCAAAATCCACCTGAAGGACTTGAAAATGTACAGTTTCAAGATTGGATTACAAATCTGGAGACACTGATCGATAGTTTGCCTGAAAAACCCATTCTTGTTGGACATTCTTTTGGAGGCTTGACTGCTCAAAAATTAGTTGAAGCAGGTAAAGCTGAAGCCGCTATTTTGATCAGCAGTGTACCTCCGAAAGGGAATATTACTTTTAAACTGAGTTTTCTAAAAGCCAATAATAAAGTGATTTCACGATCGAAAGGAAATACTATTTTCAATCCTTCTGATCAAGAATATAAAGATTGGTTTCACTATGCCATCACCAATACATTAAGTAAAGAAAAATCTGATGAGCTGTTTGAGCAATATGCAGTACCTGAAAGCCGTCAAACTCCAAGAGCATCACTTCAAAAAATTGCTAAGATTGACACCAAAAAGCCTCATGTTCCCTTGCTGTTTATAGGCGGACTTGATGATGTTATTGTTCCTAATGTATTGATCAGGAAAACCATCAAAAAATACAAAGATAAAGACAGTATTGTTGATCATAAATTCTACGAAGGTAAAGATCATTTTATCTGCGGGGCCCCTGGCTGGGAGGAAGTAGCACAATACAGTCTGAACTGGCTATCCAACTAAAAAACTAACAATCATGAAAACAAAAGCACTCAACTTGATCCGTATACTATTAGGCTTGTTTATGATAGTGATAGGCCTGAATAAATTCTTTGTTTTTATTGAAATTCCGCATCCTCCTGGAAGTGGAGGTACACTGATGGACATTTATATGGAATCTGGATTTTTAAAATTGGTAGGTGTACTTGAAATAATTGGCGGCATTGGTTTATTATTAAATCAATTTACGCTTATAGCTGTAACGGTTATTACTGCCATCATGTTCAATGCTACTGTTTTTCATATTTTGTATGATCCAAAAGGAATTGGCCCTGCTTTATTCAGTCTGTTGCTATGCATTGTTTTAGTTTTCACAAAAAAAGAACGTCCAGCTTCATTTCTAAATACATAAGAAGTGTTTGATGTGAAGTAATTGATGATTTAAAAAGGGCTGTCTCGAAACCTATTTCATTTGGAATGAACATGAAATATAGTTTGGTGACAGCCCTGAATATTGATGATGTCTACTACTTTTTCAACTATAGTAAAGTGAAAATTTCATCTTGTGAAAGTCTTGATTTTGGTAAAGTTGCATTAAAATCACTTTCAGTTCTATACCCCAATGCCACACAAACCAAGGAAGTAAAACCTTTGGCTCTTAAACCAAACTCTTCATCAAGAGCCTTCATATCTATCCCTTCCATAGGTACGGCATCAATACCCATTACACCAGCACCCAAAAGCAAATTACCAATATTGATATACACCTGTTTGTCCATCCAATGCTGAAGGTCTTTCATGTCGTATTTATGAATATCAGCAAAAACATTTCTCCCCCCATGCATTTGTTCTTTAAACTCTGGAGCTCCGTATCTTCCATCTTTATCTTCTTTGTCAAGCAGATGTAACATAAACTCTTCATCAGCAGTAGTTCTAGTACAGAAAAGTACCACATGTGAAGCGTTTAAAACTTTTGCTTCATTAAAAATAAAGAAGCCCTGTGTCCCTTTTGCTATGCGTTTTTTACCTTCCTCACTGCTGGCAATAATAAAATGCCAAGGTTGAATATTTGTACTTGAAGGACACATTTGAAGCAGGTTTTTGATTTGCTCAAAGTCTTCATCAGAAATCTTTTTTTCAGGATTAAACTCTTTTGTAGAGTAACGCCAATTCATTACTTCTTTTAAATTCATGGAGTGTTGTTTAAGGGTTTAAAATTTAAATCACTCGAATATAAAGTTTCACTGCATTATGCACCGCTCATCAAAACCCTTTCCCAATCATATCTCAAGAAAGGAAAAGTTTTTGTTCTTTAAATACTAATTATCAGCAACAGAATTCGTATGATCCATCCATAAATTAATCCATTAAATCAAAGGACTTTACTACTCAGAATTATACAACATATTGTATATTTACTAACAGAAATAGACATCCAAAACACAATGAACATGAACAAAACGCTACTATTAAACCGAAACTTCATCAACTTTGGAATTCCAGCCGTACTCATGGGGATTCTTATTTTATTAATGAACTCTCCGTTTTATAATGGAAATGACACCCTTAGTTTAGCCATCTCAGCAGATCTTCTGATCACCATCCCATTGGTGTACTTTCTTCTGATTCGAAAATCTCAGATACCCAAAACAACTGTCGTACCGATGATGGTCATTGGTCTTCTTATTGGAACTTATTTTCTGCCTAAAGAAAATCAGCTTTATCTAACGTTATTCAAAAATTGGGTTTTACCCCTAATAGAACTTTCTATCATTACCATTGTGATTATTAAAGTCAGAAAGGCCACCAAAACGTATCAAAAACTCAAGAATATTTCTCCCGATTTCTATGATACATTAAAAAATGTATGTGCTGAAATTTTACCGCAAAAGCTTGTTCTTCCTTTTGCTACAGAAGTGGCCGTATTGTATTATGGATTTATCCATTGGAAAAAGAGAGAGCTTGGTCCAAACGAATTTACATACCATAAAAAGAGTGGAACTCCTGCGTTGTTAGGAGCATTAATTTTGATTATTGCCATTGAAACCATTGCTTTTCATTTTCTTTTGGCACAATGGAACACTACAGTCGCTTGGGTGTTGACACTCCTTAGTTTATATACAGGTTTTCAATTTATGGGGTTTGCAAAAGCACTATCACAACGCCCCATCAGTATTGAAGATCAGACACTCACGCTTCGATACAGTATAATGAATGAAACGCAACTTCCTTTTTCGACGATTAAAAGTATCACTCTTTCCAAAAAAGGCCTTCCAAAAAATAAACTCAACAGAAGTTTATCTCCTTTAGGAGATTTGGAAAGCCACAATGTGATTATACATTTAAAGGAAGAAAACACATTGACTGGACTTTATGGCATCAAGAAAAAATTTAAAACCATCAGCTTTCACATCGACAATGCCGATGAATTTGTCAAGAAAACAGAAAGTAATTTACCATAATCATCCATAAGAGCATGTTTGAAAAATTTTCACTTCTAAAAATATATTCCAAACATGCTCTAAGTTTTTTGATATAGATCAAAAAAATTAAATTACTTTTTCAACTTCTTTGCATCATAAGTATTTCAGAAACTAGAATACCGTTTAGGTATTAATGCCACAAAATGATGGATGCGAAGAAAAAAGACTTTATAAAGTTTACGATTGTCATGCTGGTATTTATGGCCGGCATGATTGTTTTAATAGTAAACCATATTGATGATTGGTACATATGGCTTATTTATATTGCCATTTGGACTTATGCTGAAATGATCATTGTCAAAGATTTACATTTCAAATGGTGGGTCTGGGTTTTAATCATTGGTGGACTGAGTATTATTGACTGGATTGTAATTACACATTTTGGTTAGTTTTATAGATTGCAAACTAATTAATTCTATTCTTTTTTTGAGCAAACTATGAAATGGGTCTGCATGGATGGGAATACATATACTATTGAAACGCTGATCTCGAATGAGTATAATATTAGATTTTACAATTGCCCAAAATCATTAAGAGCATGTTTAAAACAAAGCATAAAAAAGATGATGATTAATACTTTGAGCATTTAGCATCAGGAATATACCGATATAAATATACCACCTATACAAAATTGGCTAATTAGAAGTACATTGAGGTAGCTTGATGGATTGGAATTTGCTAATAATAATGAGGATTTCATTTACTCAAAAAAAAGCTAAGAGCATGTTCAAAACATCTCTAAAATAAAACACTAAGAATTATCCTCAATAAAATCAAAACCAATGTATTCAGAATTACTGCCACTGTTCAATAAATTGGTACAGTTAAGCCCACAAGAAGAAGAATTAATCACATCAAGTTTCACCACCAAAACCTTATCAAAAGGAGATTTCTTTTTGAAAGAAGGGAATGTCTGCAAATATGTAGGATTCATAAGAAAGGGTCTTGTTCGATATTTTGTATTAAAAAATGAGGAAGAATCTACTTTTGAATTTACTAAAGAAGGTGAGTTTATTTCAGATTACCCCAGTTTTAACCGAAAAACCATTTCAATGCAGAATATTGAAGCCATTGAAGACTGTGAGTTATTAGTCATTGAATACAGTCACCTCCAATACATATTTGATAACACCACCAATGGCAATTATTTAGGCAGACAAATTATAGAGCACCGTTTTGATATAATGGTCAATCAGCTTTTAGCTGTATACATGCAAAATAGCGAGCAACGATATCAGAAATTCTTAGATGAATATGCCGACTTAACTCAAAGAATACCTCAATATTTAATCGCTTCTTATGTAGGTGTAAAACCGCCTTCTTTAAGCAGAATCAGAAAGCGATTGCAAAATCAGCCTTAAAAAAAATGATTTGAATAAAGAAATTCAGCCAATTTATTAACCTGGGTGAATCATTTTTTGTAGTGGTTCCTTGTACATTTGCTATTATGTTTTAACATTAAAGTACGCTATGAAACATTATAAGAACTTCTTTATTCTTATTTCTCTTCTTTGTATGACGGCTCATTCCATTTGCCAGGCACAAAGCATTAATTTTGAGAAAGTGCTAAGTACTTATTACATAGAAGAAGATAAAGATTTACTTCCACATTCAATTGAATTTTTAAATTCAGAGGAAACTGATAGTGAAATACTTCGTTACGTTATTGTTGGTTTTTATGGAGGATTATTCATTAAAAATCCTGCAATAAAAAAACAGTTTAAAGAGAATATAGAGCAGTTTAACAATCCTGAAATCAATAAAATGTTTTCAGGATTGATTGAAGGAAATATTGAAAAAATCATGGAAAATTATGCCATTTCTCCTTCACACAATGATATGAATTGGGCCGCTTTCTTTTCTACTGGTGACACTCAGTATCTTCAAAAAATACTAAGAAATGCTTCTTATGCTAGTAACCGTGAGGATCTTAACTTATTTCTTACTGGAGCGAGTGCAAAATGGTCATTGTGTTCTAATGCAAAGCAACATCAGCTTGTGAAAGATTTCTTACTTCAAAATGAGGAATATGAGGAAATTGCAGAAGAAGTTTTGACTATGAAACCATCAGATTTGGAAAATGAAATTTATAATGTGGTAAAAGAAGAAAGGGCTAAAGGAAATTGGCTATAGACTAAACAAACACAACTTCCAACTTCATTTATAGTTTCAGAACTATCAATTTAATACTTAAAGCAAGGGCTTTTGGGAAACTATTCTAACATTCAACTTCCAACTAATTATTGATTTCATAAATTTAAATTAAAGCAAACAACTAGCACAAAACAGTCTAATCTGATTAAAGACTGTAAATTAAAACCCCAAAAGCCCATAATTTTCTTTCATGTATTTTGAAAAAGTAGAAAATTATAATCCTTCTTATATTAACTCTATTACACAATCATCAATTGAAATCTCTGCAAGCTTTCTACATACCTTTTTCTAATTATCTTCCTCTTCATGTTGGTCTGATTACACGTCCATCAAAAAAACAAGATTTCGGAATAATCTTCAAAAGTGTAGGAATGTTGTAATGCATCCTCCTCAGGAACCACAACTCAAAAACCATTTACTATTTAAAGGAAACTTAGTTGACAGTTTAATCAATCAGTATCATATTTTAAGTAGAAAATAATGATGTTATGAGTTTATTTTCAAGAATTTTGTTAGGAAAAAATCATTTTTCTTTAATTAGTGATTTAAATGGTTTAATTTGAATGACAAATAATAAACAAGCTAGTGCTATACACTTTAACTTAAAGCAATAAGAAGTGAAGCATGCTTGAAACCATTAAATATTAAAACAAACTTTCTTCTAAATATAACTCCTAAAAATTAACATGAAACAAATACCTTTAGTGTATTGGAACGAACTTGCTCGTCAGGTAATATTGATGAGTTCACTCTTGGGTGGTTTTTCAATTGCAATCACTGCCAACTTATTAGTTTACAAATCCAAGCACCGTTATACAAGGTTAATACTCAAAGCCTCTACTAGTGCCGCTAGTTGCTTCCTGATTTCTTTATTTTCTATGACAAAAATCTTAATGATGAGTACAAAAGGATATCCAATTGAGGTAGAAGACAGTGATTGGTTTTACCCGAGAACAATGGGAACATTAACTATGTTTTTAGGAATCATTTCACTCACATTTATCATTGGTCTATCTGGCTGGACAAAATCAAAAAATACTGGAATTTTCACAAGTATCATCGGAACAATAACACTTTTAGTTATTCTTTCAATGCTCATCAGCTAGCTTTTCTTATTTCCTATAACAGCGATTACAATTCAATTCTTTAATAAATTAAACAATGAAATTTCATCATATTATAACGCCTTTGCTATTTTTTCTTTTTCATGAAATAAAGGCACAGCAAAGCTATACAGCGCTAACCGAACAAGGTGTACATATTTTAAATGAGGAAGATTCTTCAAAATATCAACAAGCCTATGAACTATTTGAAAAAGCTTTTACCGCCTATCCTGACAGCATCAAAGGTACGGAACTTTTTTATGCTTCAATTTTGAATGCAAACATGAAAAACATTGACAAAGCCTTTGAGTATTTATCTCCTTTGTCCAAGATGGAAAAAGATGAAGAAGGTTACCCTGGATGGTGCTTTATCTTAGAAGAATTTGCTAGAAGCGAATATCAAAACTTAATACCTACAGACCGCTGGAAAGACTTAGAAGTTCAAGCTCGAAAAGACAGTATTCAATATTTTGAAACTCTAAAAACACGTGAAGAAGAGTTTTTTAGAACAGCTTCTTCAAAAGGTAAAAACTCCTATCAATCCATTCGAACATATAATCCTTATCTTTTAAAAGAGGAAAGAGATTATTCTATTGGATTAAAAATCAATGATTCAACGTCCACTTCTTATCATGTTCATTTACCAGAGCATTATAATCCAAAGCAAAAGTACCCTGTTTTAGTATTTTTGCACGGTGGTGTTCGTTATAGTCACTTGGAAAATTATCAAATCACAGAGTCCAATTTGGGAGGCTGGAATCGATATTATACAAAATACGGAAATAGGAATGATGTCATTTTGGTATTTGTCAGTGGCAGTAAGCAATACAACTGGATGACTTCTGATGATGGGTTCTTTATGATTCCGGAGATCATTAGATCCATTAAAACATCCATCAATGTAGACGACAATAAAGTGTTTATTTCTGGACATTCTAACGGTGCAACAGGTTCATTTTCATATCTTATGAAACAGCCCTCTTTGTTTGCTGGATTTTATGGTTTCAATACTCAACCAAAAGTCTTTACCGGCGGTACATTTATTGAAAATGCTTCCAATCGTTCATTCGTTAATTTCTCCACAGATCAGGACTATTATTATCCGCCAAATGCTAATGATCAGCTAGACAGTCTCATGCTTCAAATGCAGGTAGATTACAAGGACTACCGCTATAATGGTTTTCCACATTGGTTTCCGAAGTTTGATGAATCAGAACCTGCTTATCAGATACTTTTTGAGGACTTAAAACAAAGAAATAGAAATCCTTTTCCACGACATATTTCATGGGAATTTGATGATGATAAATACTCCAGTATTGATTGGATATCGGATATTCAGTTAGATACTTTACAACCTAAAAAACCTTGGCAGAAAGAAATCAATTTTACCATTGACAAATGGCTTTCCTATCAAGAAGGCAATTTGATAGCGAAAGACGTGAATAAAAAAGCCTTTGACTTTCCAAGAAAATCAGGAAAAATCATTGCTGATTATGAAAATAATGTCTTTCATATCAAAACATCGTGTATCGGAGCATTTAAAATCAATATTTCTCCGGAGATGATTGATTTAAAGAAAGATATAAAAGTTTACGTCAATGGCAGTTTGCATTTTGAAGGTAAAGTGAAGTATGATAAAGCGTTTATGAATCAGAACTTTCAGAAAAATAAGGATAGAATTCAAGTTTGGGTAAATCAAATTGAGCTTAAAGTTTAAACTTGAATTATTTATGCTCCACTCTCTATTAAATCATAAATGGATAGTGGAGTTTATTTTTTTATAAGCACAAATTCAAAATTATCTAATACTAATTACTTTGTAAACTAAATTATCATCAACTTTCACTCAACATTTCTACAAGCTTTATATGATCTACTTCCAAGCTATAATGGTAGAAAGCCCACTGGCGCGAATGTTAAGCGTAAGCGTTATTCGTGTCCCTCAGGTCATTAGAAATCTCCTGATTTCTAAATACCAAAAAATAACGAAACTTAGTTTACAATTTACTTAACTAAAATAAAACGGTAATCAATACAACTCTTTAAGAGCATATTTTCAATATATTTAAAAGTATAATTTTCTCAGAAAATAGTGCTTCTATCGTTGATAAAATTAATAAATTCACGTTCTGAAAGGGTGAACTTTACTAAAAGAGGTGCTTCAAATATGCCCTAAGAAAACTTGATCATGAAAAATGCAAATACTAAACTTTCACAATGGTTGAAAGGAGCTTATATCGATAAGATCACTTATTATATTACAGGGTGGGAACTTTCATTTACTAATAAAGAAAATGAAGTAGATGCAGTTTTATCAAAAATTGAATTAATAGATCCTCACAAATGGGCTCCCGTTCCACCCTCCTCACCAATCGATTTGAGAGATACAAATGAATATAATGACACATTGATTGCCATTGTTCTTTTTACTGTCATCAATAGACATCCGATCAACACTATTTCAGTCGATGATAAAAATAACCTCATTATCAAATTTGAAAATCAATCGAAAATACGAATTCCCTCAGATGATGGAATGGTAGATATTACTTGGTCTTTGAAAAATAATGATGATAAAATCATGGAATGCGTTTGGCAAAAAGTGGAATGCAACTAAGAGCATGTTTATTCAAAACATGCTCTAAAGCGATCAATCATTTCCTTTTCTTCTTTTTCCTGTTTTTTTGCTCTTGTTCTTGTTTGTGTACTTGTGAGTAACAATGAATTATTTCATACATATAAGACACTACTGGATCTTGATAAAACACATTGTAGGGAGAATCCGTATTTTGAGCCGCTCGCCTCTTGGTTTCTTGCTTCGCAGATTCTATATATTGCTCACGAAATTCTCTTTGGTAAACTTTCGTTGCATTTAACATCAAAACAGGAATGTGAATAATAGTCGGTTGCTCTACAAACCACAATTCCTTTGAGCCCTCCATAAAATCAATGAGAGATGTTTTTAGCTCTTCTTTTTTATAATTTTCTAAACGAAAATCACTGATCTCATGTTTTTCATTAATCAGAAATGAAATTCTAACAGTAAAATAGGTAGAATCTTGTAATTCCTCATCCAGAATACAATGCTTTACGGGAGTATTGAATCGCTTGCCAAAATATTTCCTAAAGGTGGAATCTTTCTCGTTTTTGAAGATCACATCGGTTGATTGTGCACTTATGTCTTGAATCGAAAGAAGTAGTGCAATGATAATGTAAAATAGTTTGTTCATGTTCTTGATTTTTTTCTTCAAATATGCATGATTAACGCTAAGGAGAAAGAGAAAAAATTATGGTTATTCAAGGTAAATTTCTTTCAATTGTCAACTTTCAATTTTTCTCCATTATACAAAAAACTTATTGTTAGCGTAAAGGGGGTAAAAATTTAGTTTTGACTGATATTATTCATTTTTAGGCCTTCATTTTTTTCATAGCTTTGAAACATAGTATTCTTAACCATTTTTTAGTCTGAATGATCAAATTTTTCACTCCTTTATTGTTATTACTTATTGTGTCCTTTAACTCGTTAGGTAACAACGAACTTGATTCTTTATACAAAGAACTTGACGCTGTTATTGCTCAAAGACCACAACTTGAAATTCAAAAAAACAAAGATATTGACAAGTTCAGGTATGTGCTGGAAAGTGACACTACTGCATTGCGAGAAAAGTATTTTTTGGCCATGGAAATTTTCAAACTTTATGAGGTTTTTGAATTTTATGGAGCATTGCATTTTATCAATGAAGCCATTAAGTTTTCCAAAGAATTGGATGAAATTAAATTGATCAATGAATCTCATATTAATTTAGCTAGTCTATTGACCCGAGCAGGTATTTATCTAGAATCTGAAGAGATTCTTTCTAGTATTGATAAAAGTACATTGAATAATAGTCAACTTATATTTTACAATTTGGTATTCAAAGAACTGTACTATCAATTATCATTTTATACTAGAGTAAGGCACTTAAAAGAGGAATATCAGAAAAAATATCAAGAATACTGTAAAATTCTTTTGGAAATACTGCCCGAAAATTCGGATGAATATTTAGAGATCAAAGAAATTCAAGCACTGGATGGAATGGACATCACAGAAGCAAGAAGGATCAATGCTCTTCGGTTTTCACGAACGCAATTAGGCCGAAGGGAATATTCTAAAATTACGTTTTTGCATTCTATCACTTATGCATTTGAAAAAGATTTGGATAATCAGAAGAAATACCTTGCCTTGTCTGCCATTTCAGACCTAAAAGGTTCTATTAAAGACAATGCCTCTTTATCTATTTTGGCGTCTGAACTTTATAAAAATGGAGATATCGAAAGAGCTTATAAATATATTAATATCTCCTATGAAGATGCTAAATTTTACAATTCTGATCTAAGGAAAATACAAATTGCAGATATACTTCCTTTAATCTCTAAATCTTATGAAGACCGGTTGGTGGAACAAAAATCAAGTTTGCAAGTCTTCATAATTGTGACCTCCTTCTTATCCATCATTTTGATTATTGCCACCTTCTTTATCTGGAGGCAAGTGAAAAGTATTCAGAAGGCCAGAAATAAATCTGTAGAGGTCAATGAGCAATTGAAAAATTCTAATTCTGAATTAATTACAGCCAATGATCAATTAAAGAAACTGCATTCCGATTTATCAAAAACAAACCATGTCAAAGAGGTTTATATTGGTGAATTCCTGAAAATATGTTCCGATTATATCGATAAGCTAGAAAGTCAGGCTATGCACACCCAAAAGATGTTGATTGGGAGGAAATATGGACTTTTGTTGGATGAAATCAAAAATCAAGATATACGGAAGGTAGAGATGAAGCAGTTTTATAAAAACTTTGATGAAACTTTCTTGAATATTTATCCTGATTTTGTAAAAGAAGTGAACAAGTTATTGGATCCTAGTGATCCTATAAAACTGAAAGCAAAGGACCTTCTGAATACTGAATTGAGAATTTTTGCTTTAGTAAGACTTGGTATTTCAGACAGTGCCAAAATATCTAAACTATTGGGCAATTCTGTCACAACAATTTATAACTATAGGGTAAAAATCAAAAACAAAGCCATTGTAGATCGTGACCGACTTGAAGATTATGTGATGAAAATTGGAGAATAAAAAAGGAATGAAAGAAGTCTATTTAGAATTTTAAGTACTAAGTCAAAAATAAATTATAGTTAATTCTAATTTATTTTTTGTGAGTACAACGCTAAAAAACGTATTAATAGTGGTTCTATTGAAAGTTGTTTGAAGGAAGTGATCGCAAAACAATAAACAGAATTAGCACACTGTAAACTAAGTTTTCATTATTTATAGTGTTTAGAAATCAGGAGATTTCTGATAATCTGAAGGACACGAATGATGCTAACGCTTAACATTCGCGCCATTGAGCTTCCTACCATTATAGTATGGTAGTACTCCCCCTGGCATTGAAGGGAAAAGCGTTAAGAATTTCATGAATTGAGCCGTTAAAAATGATTTTCTTGTTTGAGCAAAGCGAGTTTAAAATCATTGAGGCGAGTGGAATGAAATTTAGCTTT
>NZ_LQAQ01000039.1 GCF_001583495.1 Flammeovirga sp. SJP92
TTAAAAATGATTGTTTGAGTAAAGCGAGTTTAAAATCATTGAGGCGAGTGGAATGAAATTTAGCTTTTGACTTCGAAGCCTAGATTTTTTGCTTCGTTTTTCATCAATGGAAAAATGAAGAAGAAGGAAGCTTGAAAGTAGGACATAAAAGCCTGCAGAATAATTGACTGAAGGTTTGCGGTAATTTAGTTTACAATGTAATTAGTATTAGATAATTTTGAATTTGTACTTAGACAAAAAAATCCTGCATAAAAATGCAGGATTCAGTTGTTTGTTATTTATTGTTCAAGACCAGTTAACTGAGCAGATCTGCAATTCTTTTCTCTGCCTGTTCCACTGAAGAATACATTTCTGATTTTTTGAATAAATTCCCTTTTAAATCATAAATCTCACATTTGCCATGATTGACATAACAAGGATAGATTAATGAAATTTCACCTTTATCAGATTTATAAGAAACTGTATCTGAAAAGGGTCCATTATGTAATGACTTTTGTATTTTGTTTTCCATCTTCATTATTGCATATATACTATAGTATACGTTGTTAAAAGAAAATAGGACATGGAATTTGAAATTATTACTACTTTTCAAGCAAAAAAGACCCATTATCAGTAATGGGCCTAATTATAAACTCGTAATAAATAACTATTTTTTTTCTATCATAAGCTTGATTTACCATCATAAATCATTGTCCCTACACTGTTTGCAGGTATACTAATAATATAGGACTTCTCCTCTCCTGTCATTTTGAAATTAAATTTCTTTTGAGTGTCATTATTATTCATCAGCAACGTAACCACTTTGCCTTCAGGCGTAAGGAAAGAGACATTAGGCAGGTCTCCCATATTATTTGATTTTATTCTGTATGATCCCGTTGGGATAAACTTTGAGGCTTGCCCTACTGTATAATATGCAACGTTTCTATCGACTGTATTTCCATCAATCGTCAACGCTCCAAGACATTCAGTACAACCGCCATCTGTGTGAGGTTGAAGGTTTGAATCCGCCGCTAAATTCCATTCCAACACCGTTTTACTCCAATTTCTAGTGGCGCCAATAAACATGTTTTCAAAATGCCACATCAACGTATTACCATAATCTCCTTCATTTGCGCCTACCCATTGTTCTGTGAAATATACTTCTTTGGTAGGGTCTGCAGTTTTTATGGTAGATAAAGCAGAAATATCGCCTGCATATAAGTGGAAAGCCGAACCGTTGATGTATTGATTTGCATCTGAATTGATGATACTGATTGGATAATCAGGACGATCACAATTATGGTCATAAGTGATAATTTTTGTAGCAATACCAGCCGTCTGGAATTTTGGACCTAAATGACCCGCTATAAAATTGGCCATCTCATCTGCTTTCATCAACAAACTTGGAACATTACCAGGGTGAAGCGGTTCATTTTGAACTGTAATGGCATCTATAGTAATTCCTTCTGCCGCATACGCTTGAATATATTTCACAAAATAATCAGCATATAAACCATAATGCGATTCCATTAATGATCCTCCTTTGTAGTCGTTATTGGTTTTCATCCATGTCGGGGGTGACCAAGGTGAACCTAAAATCTTAATCGAAGGATTAATGGCCAAAATCTCCTTCAATACTGGAATCAAGTGCTCTTTATCTTTTGCAATTGTAAAATTATTTAATGTTTCATCTTCTGTTTCCGCGTAAGAGAAAGGAATAGCATCCAAATCTGAAGCCCCAACACTGACTCTCAAATAATTCACCCCAATTTCCTTTTCTTCATTACCAAATAGTTCTTTTAATAACTGTATCCTTGCAGCAGAAGACATATTGTTAATATGCATAGCACTACCTCCTGTCAAAGTATAACCAAAACCATCGATCTCCTGATAGGTTTGGTTTTTATCAATTCTTAAGGTCGAAAAAGACTCATCTTCTCCCAAAGAAGCCACATCATCAAGTAAACGAAGTCCTTGATTTTTTTGGCCACGTACATCTTCTTTTGTGGTGACGTAAACTTGAATGTTGGAAACCTCTTCCACAGTTGGAGGAGCCACGGGTGTACTTTCAGTATTGTCTGAACAAGATAAATTTCCGTATGATGTTGCCATCGTTAAAAGCAGTCCTAATAATGTATTCATTTTTCTCTTTTTCATAATTCATTGAAGTATTTGAAAAGAGCACTTTTATACCTAACAGCCCAAAGATCAAATTGAGATAGAATAAGTGCTCTTTTTTGTCTAGTCGATAGAATAGGTTGCAGTGGTATAATCATTTGCAATCTCTAGCACTATAGAATAAGTACCATCTGAGGCGATAAACTTGAAGTTGGAAACATTTACTCCTTCATCTACCAAAGCTTTATTGGTAGTAGTACCTGAAGTTGCCGTTGCATCATCTGTTGAACCTGATGCATCCGATACACCATATTCTACTTCCCATGGAGAATTAAACTTAGAATCATGACCTCCTTTTAGATCCTGATTTACCATTTTAAACTTATATGGATGCTCGTATTCCAAAGGAACTTCTAATCTCGCTTCCCAGCCTTCTCCAGTTCCATCTAACCAATGGAAAAGTTTTATATTGTAATATTGCCACTCTACTTTTGGTGCGTCAAAATCAATTGTCAGTCGATAGGCTTGATCTCTTACCACATTAATTTCTCCTGCTTCTGCAATAAAATAAGGAGCTCCTTTTACATTGTCTCCATCCGGATTTTCAGTTTCACCAATTTGCCCTAGTAAAGAATAGGAATGTCCACTTCCATCAGCTTCAGAATTCAATGTATAAGTCACTGAAGATTGTAAAGCAAGATAGTAAGGTGATGTAAATACACTTTCATCCTTGATCAACTCAATCACTGCAGCACCATCAGAAGGAATCAAGAATAATGTTTCAGGTGCTTCAATTGGGCCAGGTGCAGGCGTATCTGTTTCTACTTCTTCAAAAGAATAAGTATACCCATTTCCTAAGAAATCAAAAGAAACAATATATTCACCAATATTACTGTTTTGAAGATCTTCTTTTTCCAACCCTGCTACATCAGCGTAAGGCTCATAAACCAGATTCGTAGTACCAGGTGTCTGCTTGTACATACGTCCCCAATCTCCGTCTATTCTCAACACAAAACCGCCTTCTTTCAATAGGGAAACTGTATCTTGAAACAAGCCATTTCCTTGGTAAGGAAGGGCTACATCTCCACCCCATTCACCTTCAATTGGCGTTCCTACTATACCAACATGATTGATTTTTTCTAAAGAAAGTGTTTGATTTTTAAGATCCAGAGCAACTCTAAATACTCCGTCTTCTGTAGCCGTTATAGCACTTCCACACAATACCACTTTTCCTTCATGTAACCCATAATGAAAAGCCGGTTCTTCTTTTGCACTTACAAACTCAAAAGTCTCCTCTTTTTTCAATGCTGTGATTGTTTCAAAGAAGGTTTCATTGCCTTCAGCATCCTTAAAAACTTTCATTGGAATTGCTTCAGATATCTCACTCCCTGCCTCTGTAGCAGTACCCAACAAATACATTTGATCTGGAATGGGATCAGCAGAGAAACGTTTAAATTGAATGGGCGAAGTAGCAAATGATACTCTGGACAAAGATTGGGCTTTGACTCCCCATTTTACCTTCGCTGTCGATCCAGCCGAATAACAGGCTTGTGCTAATGCTCTATCAATGGTTTCATGTGATATATTCACTGTAACATCCTTACCGTTTTCATTGGCTTGCACCTCTAGTAAAGGATTCTCATAAGATGTGGCAGTATCTCTTACCAATACTACGGAGTAGGAAATGATAAAATCAGCAGTATTGACAGCTTCTCGCCATTCAAAATCAACGGTTTTCGAAGGGAAAACTTCATCTAAATCAATCCCTTCATCCGCCTGAGGTGCTATTGGTTTTGGGGCTGATAATTCCCAGTTTCCTTCAGGTTGCATATTCGATTTAGTAGTACATCCGAAAGCCAATGCCAACAACAATAAAAGTACTACGTTCAATGTATTTTTATTCATTTCTTTGAAAGTCTAGCGTTTATAATGGATTTTGTTCTAATGCTGGATTACGGTCCAACTCCTGCTGTGGAATAGGAAGTAACACCTTCGCCTCAGTCATATTATAATTCACGGCCTGACCTGTTCTTAAATCAATTTCAACTAAATCATTCATGGTTGAAACTGCAATATTATGTCTTACCAAATCATCCCATCGGTGCCCTTCTTGTGCCAATTCTAAACGCCTCTCCAAAAGAATTTTTTCTCTCAATACTTCTTTTGACAATCCACCACTCACTACCTCTAAATTGGCTCTAGAGCGGATTTTATTCAATTCTGACACTGCAGCACCACTTTGTCCCGTCTCATTCAACGCTTCCGCTTTCAGCAAAACAATATCCCCCAAACGAAGTAAATAAGGTCGGTCAGTAGAAGCCCAACCCATAGCTTTTTTCCACTTATAAGAGAATGGAATGCTTGTTCCTGTAGCATTGCCCCAATATTCATCTACCCAGCTCACTTCTTCAAAAAGAATAGCAGCACCTTTTCTAGTAACATCACCCTCAGCATCATAAGCCGCTACTAAGTCTTGAGAAGGGGTTACAAACTTTCTCCAAGTATCACCAGAAATCGATGGAGGCAGCAACAATTGAGGAGCAAAATTTCCTTCATCTGTACCTAAATACTGCACTTCTAAAATCGACTCTGCATTGTTATAATGTTCACCATCAAATAAATGTCCATAGTTGGTTAACAAAGAATAACCGGCAGTAGAACTTTCCATTTTTTCAATTGCTAATAACGTATTATTCCAGTCACCACTTTGTGCGTATACTTTTGCCAATAATGCATTAGCAGCACCCATTGTAGCTCTTGCCTTATTGGTAGAACCACCCAAATCATTTCCATTTTCATCTGTATAAAAATCTGGTAGAAGATTCGAGGCTTCCGTCAAGTCTGCAATTATCTGCTGGTAAACTTCCGCTCTCGAACTCCTCGGTACTCTCACATCATCAGGTGCTGTGGATTTTGTAGGTTCTAGGATTAATGGCACACCACCATGTAATTTCACTAATGTAAAGTAATGGTAAGCTCTTAAGAATAAAGCCTCCCCTTTTATTTCTAGTTTTCGCTCCTCAGATAGTTGAGGGTCTGTCACCAAATCTACCTTTTCAATTACTGTATTGGCTTTCAAGATTCCATTATAAATCTCTGACCAGTTTCTAAAAACTCTTGAATTGGTGGGCGTTACTCTTAATAAATCCGCTTCGAAAATTTCAGGATTATCTCCTCCTGCATAGGCATTGTCAGAACGGACATCTCCAAAAATGACATGATCCCATACATAATACTCTGAAGACTGAAACGTTTCGTAAGCTCCTACTAAAGCGCCTTCAATTTGTTTGGCTTTGTCGTAAGCTGTATCTGAAGTTTCCTCAGAAATAGGTTTTAAGTCTAAAAATTTATCACATGACATTGTTCCAAACGCAATGCCTGCAGCAAGTATATATTTTTTATAATTCATGTTTTCTTCAGCTAATATTAGAACGTGATATTTGCACCAATGATGACACTTCTAGTTTGAGGATATGTACCGTAATCAATACCTAATACAGTATTTGAATTACCTCCTTGATTGACCTCTGGGTCAAAACCGCTATAATTCGTCAATGTCCAAAGGTTTTCTCCTGTTACATAGAATCGAGCGGACCCCATACTCAATTTGTTAGTAATGGTTTCGGGAAGAGTATAACTCACCGTCAATGCTTTCAATCTTAAGTATGATGCATCTTCTACAAATCGTGTTGAGATTCTTGAATTGTCAGTATTTCCTGGACTTGATTTTGGAATGTCTGTTTGGTCACCAGGTCTTTTCCATCTATTCAATACAGCTGAAGACTGATTTTTAGCATCTGTCATACCTTCTGTATCAATTCTTGTGGCGTTCAACATATCACTTCCTTGTGCTCCTTGGAAGAAAACACTCAGTGTGAAACCTTTCCACATTACAGTGTTAGTAAAACCATAAATAAAATCAGGGTTCGCATCACCAATCACTTTACGGTCATCTGGTGTTGGATCAAAAGTAGAATTGCCATCCGCTCCCATATAGTAAGCATTACCCGTTTGTGGATCAACTCCTAAAAACTCATAACCATAAATAGCACCTAGTGGCTGTCCTTCTTTTATCTGAATGGCTTCACCACGCCCAGCAATACTACCAGTATAAATCTCTTGCCCTACAAGATTGGTCACTTTATTTCTATTGAATGAAATATTGAAGTTAGTAGTCCATTTTATCGCCTTATCGTAATTCACAGTATTTAAATTGAACTCAATACCTCTGTTCTCTAAAGCTCCAATATTTTGAATGGCGTTATCATAACCCGTAGATCTTGGTAGTGGGGCATTTAATAATAAATCACTTGTTCTTTTGATGTAAGCATCTGCGGTCAACTCAATTCTATCATGCAACAACCCTAAATCAATACCGATGTTGGTTTGCTCTGATTCCTCCCATTTCAATTTTTGATTTTCAATGGAAGCTGGATAAGATCCTGGCTGTGTTACTCCTCCAATAGGATAATTAGATCCAATACCTACTTTACCCATATAAGCATAAGTACCAATATTATCATTACCTACAATACCATATCCTGCACGTAATTTAAGGTCAGAAATGGCTTCCACATTTTTCAAAAATGCTTCTTCTGAAACTCTCCAACCTGCTGAGAAAGAAGGAAAAATACCCCATCGGTTTCTTGGTCCAAATACGCTAGAACCATCCACACGGACATTGGCTGTAAGCAAGTATTTGTTGTTAAAAGCATAATTTACTCTTCCAATAAAAGAGGCATTCGCTTTTTCAGATTCATAGGCCGTTGCCGAAGCAATTTCAGATCCTCCATTTGGTGTTGTAACAGCATCAGAAGCAAAATTTCTTCTCTCTATGTTACTGCCTTGCCAGTGGTACTTCTGAATGACTGAACCTGCCAAAACCTGAATTTTGTGCTTATTGACCTCTTTGTTATACTGTAATGTATTGTCAAAAATGTAATAAGAGTTATTATTCTGTGAAACGATAGACTGACCATTTAATGCTCTTCCATAAGATGTTAAATAAGGATCTAAAAAGAAGTCATACTTATCTGTATTGTTATCTATACCCAAGTTAGTTTTAAATGTAAAGTCTTTTAGAAATGAGACTTCTGCATAAAAATTACCTAAAAATCTTTTATTATTATACCCTCTGATGGACCCATCTGTACTTGAAATCGGGTTCTCCCAATCTTGGAAAGGGTTTGAAGTAAAAGTCCCATCCTGATTGTAAATTCCAATCACTGGCGGTGTTGTCAACGCTCCCAAAAGTACACCTCCTTGATTGACTGCTTGATTATCTTTCACGTCAACATCATTGTAATCAACATAGGAAACTCTTGACCCTAATTTCAGCCAATTGTTGACCTCTTGATCAAGATTTACCTTAAAATTAGCCCTGTTCATCTCTGCGCTTCTCACTGCTCCTTGGGAACCCGTAAAACCACCTGATATATAATAATTGGTTTTGTCTGATTTGCCTGAAATTGCCAATTGGTAATTCTGAGTATACCCTGTCTGAAAGACTTCATTTTGCCAATCTGTATTATTTTGGAAGTCGTTCCAATCCGTATTATAACCCATCTCAGTCATCAAATCACGGTATTGCTCTCCATTTAGGACTTCTTGTGTTCTCCAAACTTCATTCACCCCTCCATAAACATCTAAAGAAACTGAAGGTTTGGTAGAAGTACCTTTTTTGGTTGTAATTAAGACCACACCATTGGCTCCTTGTGCACCATAAATCGCCGCCGCTGAGGCATCTTTCAATACTGAAACACTTTCAATATCTGATGGGCTGAGTGATCTTGTATCTGAAGTGGGTACTCCATCCACCACATACAATGGTTCAGAACCTGCATTAATAGAGTTGGTACCACGAATACGCATTGAAATGCCTTGTGAAGGTTTTCCAGAAGAAGCTTGCACTTGAACACCCGCCACTTTTCCTTGGATTAGTGAACCAACTTGCGTGTTAGGACGTGATTCCATTTCCTCACTTCCTACCACACTGACTGAACCCGTCACGTCTTTTTTGTTTTGAGTACCGTAACCAATCACTACTAACTCATCCAAACGAATCATATCTTCTTTCAGAGTGATGTTGATTTGATTTTGGCTTCCAATAGTCACCTCTTCTGAGATCATTCCGATATAACTAAATACCAAAATATCTTTTGTACTACTTGCAGTAATTCTGTAGTCACCATTGAAATCAGTGGTCGTGCCTGTAGTTGTATTTTTAATTAAAATTGTAACGCCTGGTATCCCTTCACCATTTTGATCGATGACAGTACCACTAATTGTATTCTGTGCTAACACTTCGGTGAACCCAAAGAGTATTAAAGAAAATAAGAGTATTAGTACACTACTTTTCTCTAAAAAATAAGCAGTAAAAACTTTTGTCATTATAGTATAACTTAAAGTCAAAATAAACAGATAAATTTCATTTCATGTGCCGGTAAACAGTAATAGTATTACGAAGTCAGCTGATGCTTACCGAACATTACAAATTTGACCCCTATAAAATGTAACTCATACACTTAGTAGTAAAATAGTAGACTTTAAACTACAGTAAAACACTCATAACCTTACACTTAAAAAAGTAAAGGCAACCAAAAATAGTAGATGATTTATAGAATAATTCAACTACTATTTTAGAGTTTAAACATCGATTATCAATTAAATAAAGGTTAGAACTTCAAGATGAAATATGAATCAATGCTAAAATATAATATGTATTACTTTGTTTACTCGAAATGAATCTTTAGATTAGTTTTACAAATGTCAAATTAATGTATTTATCATATTTAAAGCACTAACTTATGAAAGCAAATCATTTATTATCTATCCTTCTCTCTGCCCTTTTATTTTCGTGTGGGCTCTCTAATGACCAACAGCTTGAAGAAAAACTGAGACAAGAAATCACATCTGGGAAAAAGACGATTGAATTTGAAAAGCTAACAAATTTTGAATGGGAAAACTTACTTATTTTGGGTCCCTACTCACAGATAAAAAATATTGAAAAGGAATTGGATGTTGACCTCTGTGAAATCGAACATTTCAATGTTCAAACACGAGATGACGTCAATTTGATTGTTTTCATGGTGGGTAGACAACCTGTAAATGTCATTGTTTATCCACATTACCCAGGTGATTTTTCTGGCAATGCTAGCAAACTCATCCCAAAATCTGATGCTAATTTTGAAGTAGTGGTGGTAGCAGACAAGAAAACCAAAAATGGTGAACAGTGGATTGATATGAAGCTGAATACTTTGTAAACAAAGTTTTCTTCTAACTATCGAAATCTCTACAAGCTTTTTACGCTCCTCTTTTTTCCATTACTGAATACATTGTAAACTAAATTATCGTAAATTGAAGATCTTAAATTTAAAGAGATGAAAAGAGATCATATTCAATTAAGTGAAGAAGAAAAAAATCACATCAAAGAACTTCTTTCTAAAGGCGATATAAAATCAAGAGTAAGTCTTCGTTTGACTTCTTTACTATTGCTCAATGAGCACAAAACATATAAGGAAGTGGCTTCTATTTTACAGGTAAGACTAGCCACTGTTTCAGATTGGAAAAAGAAATATAATTTAGAAGGATTAAATTCTTTACTGGCCGAAAAACCTCGAAGTGGCCGTCCTGCAGGCCTAACTGGTGAAAATAAAGCAAAAATTACAGCTTTAGCTTGCAGTACACCTCCTGAAGGTTATTCTAAATGGACCTTAAGAATGTTGGCCGATAAAGTCGTCGAATTAGGTTATGCAGATGAAATCTCTCATACACATGTTCAAGATATATTGAAAAAAACGAACTTAAGCCTCACCTCAAAAGACAATGGTGTATAAGTAAAATGACAGGAGACTTCATTGCAAGGATGGAGCAGATTTTATGGTTATATAACCTGCCTTATGACCCAAAATACCCTGTAATATGTTTTGATGAACGGCCTTGCTTCTTGATTGGAGATAAAGTAGAGCCTATTCCCATGCGAAAAGGAAAAGTAAAGAAGGAACATTATAGTTATGAAAAACATGGTTCATGTGTATTATTAATGGCAATAGAGCCTTTAACCGGAAAGCGATTTGGTAAAGTCTATAAGCAAAGAAGAAAACAGGAATATGCAGATTTTATGTTTGAGTTAAGCCTACTGTACACTGATGCTCATCGAATAAGATTAGTTCAGGAAAACTTGAATACACATAATAGTAGCTCTTTTTACCAGAACATGGAACCGGAAAAAGCTTTCGGTCTCACTCAAAAATTTGAATTTTATTTCACACCAAAATCAGCTAGCTGGCTTAACATGGTAGAAATTGAATTTTCAGCATTATCAAAACAATGTTTATCAGATAGAATTCCATCTCAGGAAGAATTAGAAAAAAGAGTGATGGCAGTAATCAAAGATCGTAATGACAAAAAAGTTAAATTCAAATGGCAGTTTACTAAAGAAAATGCTAGAGATATTATGCATAAAAGTTACACTCAAATATTAACGAAAACTTAGTTTACAGTGTATTAAGTACCACTTGTGTTATACTATGGAGAATTTAATTCATAAGGTTATGGGGTTAATCATACTGCTGTAGTGCTTTTTGAAGTTCTTTCTTGATGCTCTTAACAAGAGAAGCAGGTTTTAAAATTTGAACATCACCACCCAAACTCAGTAAAAAGTTTTTCAGTTCTTGATTATTTACTGCTTTAAAACTCAAACGCTTTCTTTTCTTATTTGAGGTATCTTCTGTACGGAAAGTATTATTGAACTTGTTTTGCAAAATAATCCCCTTAGAAGTGTCAATTTCAAATATAATAGTCATTACTTTTTGAGTCGTTTGAGGCTCAATACCCCAGACATAATCATAGTAACTACCATGTCCATTATTTTTGACTACCGTTTTGATTTTGGGAGTTTCTCTAATCTCTTTAATACGTGCAACAGATAAATGTCTTACTTTCTTATCCGTTTCAGAATATCCAATTAAGTACCACATGTTATTCCATTCTTTTAAGAAAAATGGTTTTACCCTTAGCCAGCTTTTCTTCCCTGAAAGGGTTTCAAACCGAATTTCAAGATCTTTTTTCTTCTCCAAATATTCTACAATGGTATCCATACGTTCTTTACCATAAAACTCCTCTTGATCGAAATAGATATAAGGATCCTCATTGGAAATATTTCTTGTGATTTTTTGATTGATTTCCTCTAAACGTTTACTTTCATCTGTAAACAATGGTGAGTTTTTAAAAATACTTACAGATTTTAATAAGTTTCTAATATAGAGCAAGTCGGAAGCTGAAACGTTAGAATCAAAAATTGAAAAGTTATTTTCTGCTGCCCAGTCATGGTAACAATAGCCAAAATCATAATCAACATCTACATCTGTACAATTTTCTATATCGGGATATAGCTCTCTCTGACGTTTATCTTTACGCTTACTGACAATTAAGCGATTATCCTTGGGAAGAATAATACTTACTTTTTCCGTTCCGTCCTTACGTTTTTTTGTTTCTAGTTCGTGTGTAAAATCAGGGTGTGCTTTTTCCCCATACAATACGCACATATCCATAATATCTTGTTTGATCGTTCTTTCACTTACCCTAGATTCTTCTCTTTTATATCCTAAATCAAAAAGTTTATTTCTACAAGCCGTTGCTAATTGTGGCCAAGGATACGCTTTTTTAGTACTCAGCATTTCATCAATTACCTCAAATCGCACTGCCTGTGATTTATTTCTAGTCTTTGCCATATCATTATTTTTATTATGCAATTCTACTGCATAGTCAATACTTTACTTTGTAGTATCAAGTTAAAGAAATCACATCACTAATAGAAAAAATCATGAAGAAATAAAATTTAAAGATGCGATTCTACAGCATAGTCACTCCTTTTCTTTGGAATAGAAAACGTAGAGCATCATTGGAAGATATATTTTAGAAATGTTACAAACATGTTCTTATTGATCACACAAAAATTAATACTATTATGACACAAATCACAACAAAAATCAGCAACACTCTTTCTACACTTGGTCTTGGTAGCAAAGTAACTCTTCAAGAGAGTATGAACCTCTTTGTTGGAAATGCTTACACTAGCAATGCAGGCAACACGTATTTCAATGGGCTTCGTTTTACGCCTGATATTGTGATAAAAGAGAGTATAGGGCAAGGCCATACACATACCTTTCTTAACGGTTTGAAGATTTATGCCCCTGACGGTACGCTTATTTCTGAAGAAAACTACCACTGCTTTTATTATTCAAAAGACAATATTCGTCATCAAGCCAAAAATATACTTCTAGATGCACTCATGGATACCGCTAAAAGAAAGGGTATACAGCTACTGAAAGAGCAAGTTAAAAAACAAGTAGGTAAAGTCATTGATATGGCGATCGACCGTCCTCAAACAGAAATGCTGGAGCAGTTTGCGCAAAAGCAAAAGAGACTAGGGTAATCTTCATCATAAGCTCTTAAGTCATGGACTTATGATGGAGAGTGACAGTGCAAATTAACTACACAATTCCCCTTTAGGTTTGTAGTATCAAATTATTATTCACTTTAAATTTTATCATTATGACAGATCAAAACAAAACAATCGCAATCATCGCTAATACACTTACAAATGATATTTCGGAAGGCACTTATGATCAAGACAAAGGCCTGCAAGTAGTAGCAATGATAATGAGTAATTCGGGTTTCAGGTGCCAAGTAGGACAAAGGCAAGTTGGCAATCTTATAATTCAGGAAGCTACAGCTGATGGCACAGGAATCACCTATTTTTCAGGGATAAAAGCCTTTAAAGTAGATGGAGATCAGCGTACTCTTTTGAATGAGAAAAACTTTAAAAAAGGCACTCGTTACAGTCGACAATTTGCAAGAAAAGAAGCCGAAGACCTTATCATTAATATCATAGTAGACTCTCTTTACAGGCAAAATGTAAAAGTTCAAGCTAGTGATCTAATGGATAAAGTGCGTGACCTATTGGACAAAAGCTACTTTGAGCAAACAGATGAGGCAATAATGGGACTGATGAAGGAGTGGGAATTGTTGTTGTAGTCTTTGCTGGTTTGATTTTAAGTGCTCTATGTGAAACCATGAGCGGTAATACTTCACTACAGTAACACTTAGGTGTCGCTTTCGTTTACTTTTAATTTTATCATCAATCATGACAACATCAATAAAACTCAACAGCACGTTTAACTTTGGGAAATACAAAAATCAAAAGGTACAGGAAGTTGCCAATAAAGACCCGAAGTACATCATTTGGAATATTGAAAACAATAAAGATCTGTTTGTAGAAGCGGAAGTGATTGCTTTTTGCAAATCTATTCTTCCCGATTTCCAACTTTCTGAAAAAGCTTCCCAACGCTGGTCAAACATTCACCGAAAGCAGTATAACAAAGCCATTAAATTTTTAAAAGAAAAAGGACGCCTTATAGATGTGACGCCCTCTCCGTTTGTGCATGTTTCCTAGGATTTGATCCTTAATTGCTGTGCCGTCATTGCCCAATTGTTGACAGGCATTGTCCATTTTTTACTGATATTATTCAGTGCTAAATAGATCAATTTAAGTACCGACATATCATTAGGGAATACACTTTTATTTTTGGTAACCTTGCGAATTTGTCGGTGAAAACCTTCTACCGCATTGGTGATGTATATCATTTTACGGATCATGGGATCATAACTGAAATAGGCACTTAATTCCGACCAGTTCCGTTGCCATGATTCTATGACAATAGGATACTTCTTCCCCCATTTCTGTATATCATTTTACGGATCATGGGATCATAACTGAAATAGGCACTTAATTCCGACCAGTTCCGTTGCCATGATTCTATGACAATAGGATACTTCTTCCCCCATTTCTCCTCTAAATTGAGCAATTCATCTTCTGCAATTTCCTTATTCATGGCCTGATAGACGAGCTTCAAGTCTCTCATAAATTCTTTCTGGTCCTTAGAGGCTACATATTTGATTGAACCTCGTACCTGATGAATAACACACTTCTGAATCTCTGTAGCTGGAAAAACGCTGAGAATAGCCTCTGAGAAGCCTTTTAGGTTATCTGTGCAGGCAATTAGAATATCTTCAACTCCTCGACTTTTGAGGTCGGTAAGCACCTGCAACCAAAAGTTTGCACCTTCGCTTTCGGAGATATACATCCCAATCAACTCCTTTTTGCCTTCTTTATTGAGTGCCAAAATGTTGTAAACAGCACGAGATTCTGTACGTCTATCTTCTCCTTTTACCTTAAAATGAATCGCATCCATCCAAACAATAGGGTAAACACTATCAAGGGCTCTGTTTTGCCATAGCTTTACCTCAGGGGTAATCCTGTCAATAATTCCAGAAAGTGTCTGATTGCTGATAGATACATCATACAGTTCCTTGATATGTTCTGAGATATCCGCTAAACTCATCCCTTTTGAATAAAGGGAAAGAATTTTTGGGCCATATTATCTGCAAGGACTGTCTCTCGTTTTGGAATAATACTAGGTTCAAAACTAGAATTACGGTCCTGTGGAGTAGTGACCTCTATTTCACCTGGGATAGTTTTGACTGTTTTACTCCTTTTACCATTACGTTTGTTCTTTGGTGCTTTTTTATCTCTTGATTCTTCCTCTAAATGAGAAGACATTTCTGCATCAAGTGCACTATCTAAAAATTGTTTTAATAGAGGTGCGAATACACCGCCTTCACCAGTAAGTGATTGACCGGATAAAAGTTGTTTTAGTACTAAGTCTCGCATTTGCTTAAACTCAGCACTTTCTTTTGAGGATTGCTTTGCCATAATTTTCAATATATAAAATTTAAAAATTACGGACAGCGTTTATTTTATACTCTCTTTTTATCCATAAAAAAATCGTTCTCTAATTTAAAGAACGATTTAGTTTAAAACCTATTTATATATTATTATTACTTGTGATTTGTCATTTTAAGTATTCAACTTTTACACTGTAAACTACATCACTTTTTTGTCTAGCTCCATTTTGAAAACAAATGCATGTTCACAAGGCTTTTCTTTAGGAAGTACAATCTCCAAACCTTCGCCTTTTCTTGACCAATTCAATTTCTCATTAGATCCAATAAGTTTCAGGCTTTTAATTTCACTTTTCAAATACGCTTTTTCAGTACCTAAACTTTTGATCGAAATCTTACCGTCCTTTGGCCAATCCAATGCAATTGCATAAAGGTTATTACCGTTCGTTGTGAATCGAATATCTTCAGCAACAGCTTCTTTATTTTTATGTTCACTCAAGTGGCCTTCCTTGATTTCTTGAGGACCTTCACCATAAACTACCCAAGGACGAGTATCATAAATTGCTTCTCCATTCATTCTCAACCATTGCCCCATTTCTTTCAAACGAGTGACCACTCCCTCAGGAATTTCACCGTTGGCTTTTGGAGGAATATTCAGTAGCACGGCTCCATTTTTAGAAACTACATCCACCAAAAAGTCAATCAGTCTGTTGGTTGATTTGTACTTTGGATCATCAATATCACACCAAGCTTTCCAGTCTACAGAGTCATCCGTAAGCCATACAAAAGGTTGTTTGTCTTTCATTCTAGAACGCTCCAGATCAAGAACTGCAGTGCCTTTTTCCATATCTTCAAACTTATAGGTACAAACTACTTCCTTGCCCCATTTCTGTGCATTATTGTAGTAATTGGCTAAGAACTGCTTTCTGTGCTTTTCATCAATGATATCCATTCGATTATCAAACCAAATAATATCCGGCTGATACTTTTCCATCAGCTCATCCAAACGGGCCAGCCATTCATCATTGAACTTTTTGTCTGGCAATGGATCACTCTTTACATCTGCCATTGTAAAAGTACCTTTGGGAGTATATGGTCCATATAGACCTTCATATTCGGGGTTTCCGGCATCCGTTGATTTATCCCAAGTTGGGTACCAAGCGTACATCCAGTGTCTGTGATAAGTGGCAATAAACTTCATATCGTACTTCTTCACCGCTTTAGCCATCTCACCCACAATATCCTTTTTCGGTCCCATTTCCATGGCATCCCAGTGCGTCAATTCACTATCCCACATAGCAAAACCATCGGCATGTTCCGCTACAGGACCAGCAAATTGAGCACCAGCTTCTTTAAAAAGTTTTGCCCATTCGTCTGCATCAAAATGCTCTCCCGTAAACATTGGAATAAAATCTTTGTACCCAAATTTATCGAGCGTACCATATTTTTCCTCATGGTGTTTTCTGATTTTGCTTCCTTCATTATACATATGGTGAGAATACCATTCTGTTTCATAAGCAGGCACAGAATAAGGGCCCCAGTGGAAATAAATTCCAAACTTTGAGTTTTTCCACCATTCCGGTACTTGGTATTGACTCAATGATTCCCAGTCTGCTTCATATTTTATTTCCTGCGTTTCTTTTACTTTATCAGTTGTCGCACACCCTGCTAGTAAGGCGCCTAATAAGGCTCCTGTTATGTATTTTTTAATCATGATTTGTTGTTGCTTTTATGGTTGATAAGATTGAATAATGAAGAAAAAATGGTTCGTGAGACACAAGCATTTCGCCCCTACAAAAGCTGTACTATCAACATAATATATTGTTACGTTATATAGAGTCCAATGCCTTTTGGCTAACGAACCATCATAATAACCACTTATTCTTTCTTCATTTACCTGTATCTTTAGTTTCTATTCAAACTTCACATCTTTGAAGTTCATCAGGAAACCATTATTGCCTTTGAAAACAATGAAGATTTTCTCATTTTTAGCTACTTGTGAATTGATATCTGAAGTAAGGTTAGTCCAGTTTTGCCAGCCTCCCGTTTTTTCAATTTGGAAAGAAGCAAGAAGTTCTCCTTTTGGATCTTGCTTTCTAATTTCTACCACTCCACCATTATTTGGAGAAGCAACACCAATAGTTACCTTTTGAGGTTGTTGGTGAAACAAAAGATTATTAAACATCAAATAATCTCCATTTTCAATGTATCCTACATTCTTTCCACCTAATTTACAAGTTTCAGTCATTACACCTTCTTGATCAGAGAAATTAGATGCGTCAACTCCAGCAAAAGCATCAAACATTTGCTTTGCTTTATCTGTACTGAAACTGATTACATCTCCGTTTTCAAGAGTTGGTATTTTAGAAACTTTCGCCCCATTGATATGTAAGTCTCCTTGTACCAATGCCTCCTTTAAAATATGTGGATAAGCCTTATTGATTGCTTTAGAAGTATAAACTACACCTTGATTAGGTTGAAATATAATTCTCTGTTTAGATTGATTGAATAATTCAATATTGTCTGTTTTACCAAGAAGAACATCATTTTTTTTCATGCACTGCATCCAATCCAATTGAAGACTTTCAGTGTTTCCACTAAATTTAAAAGATAAGTTTTGCATTCCTTTTGGAGAAAATTTCGTTTTACCTTTTACTAATCTCCATTCTCCTTCTTTCATTTCAGGAACATCCACTGTTACCCAGCTTTTACCATTCACTCGAACTTCAAAAGATGTTTTCTCTGTCGAACTTACAAAGAAAGCGACTTGAGTAAATTTCTGTTTTTCAAAGTTGATATCATGAATTTCCAATTGAGTTTTAGGAGAAATACGTTTCACTACCCAGTTGACATCAGCAGAATTGGTTTTCTCTACTTTTCCTTTTTCTAATACACTATAACGGTCAACTTGAATTGCATCTTTAGCAAACAATTTTGCAATACCTCTTTGTGTTGCTTTTATCTCTGGAATATTTCCTTCCTCATCAAAGTAAATTCTATCAGCACACATTGATCTTCTATGCTTATTACCAGAAATATCCATATGATGATAAAACAGTAACCACTCTCCTTTATATTCTACAAATGAATGATGATTGGTCCAACAACCATCTTTCCATCTTTCTAAAACTCTTCCTTTATACTCAAAAGGTCCTCTTGGGCTGTCACCTACGGCGTAAGCAATTTCTTCTGATCCTTCAGGTGCGTGAGGGAAAGTGAAATAATACTTATTGTTTCTCTTGAACATAAATGGTCCTTCTTTATATTTAGCAGGTAAGCCTTGTACTTTTTGGGGCTTTGTCTTAATGGTTTTCATATCTTGATGCAACTCTACGAAGAACAGGTTTTCACCTCCACCGTAATAAAGATAAATACTTCCGTCATCATCAATAAATACATTAGGGTCAATCCCCTCAATACCTTCTATATACGATTCTTCTGGAGTATAAGGTCCAGATGGCGTATTCGCCACTGCTACGCCAATCCTTCTAAAGGCACTTTTGTCTTTTGGCATTGCAGGAAAATAAAAATAGTATTTCCCGTCTTTTTCAATACAATCAGGCGCCCACATACCATAACTGTCTTTCTCTACCCACGGCACTGTGTTGTGTGACAATATTTCTCCATGATCTTTCCAATTCGTAAGATCAGTAGTAGAATAAACATGGTAATCTGGCATACAAAAGCCATTATTCCCTTGGATTTGAGTACATGTTGTATCAGATGATGGAAACACAAATAATGTATCATTCATCACTCTTGCTGTAGGGTCAGCCGAAAATCGATGCGTGATCAAAGGATTTTGAGCAGAAGTGGTATAATTAATACCAAGTCCGAACAAAATGATCAGATAGTAAAAGTTTAGTTTCATGCTGTCTTTAATAATTCATTAATCCATAACTTAAGTCCAATAACACATTATTATTTAAGATAGCCCCGAAAGAATTAACATGAAATTTAGTAAATTCTTTAAAGAGCATTTCACCCCCACATTTCATTTAATTCTCCCCCCGATCAAAATAAAAAAAAGCTCCCAGAATACCATTTAAACAGTATCTGAGAGCTTCATAATTTAGAAAGCAAGTGATCTATAAGTGTCTACTGATGATTGTTAAATCAATAAATCAGACTATTATTGAGCAACCGCTACTTTATAATCTGTATACCCTTTTTCACCAGGGGTGTAGAAAGTATCAAAGTCTGGACTAGCAATGTCGGCATTTTCTTTGAAACGGTCAACTAAATCAGGATTAGAAATAAATGGTCTTCCAAATGCCACTAAATCACCCTCTTCCGCTTCTAGAATAGCTTCCGCTTTTTCTTTATCTAATCCACCGCTGGCAATAAACGTATTCTTAAACGCTGATTTCAATTTTTCTTTGATGGATTTTGGTACTTCTGGTGCTCCCATTGCACTGTGATCTACAATATGTAGATACACAAGGTCCAATTCATTCAAAGCATCAACGAATGCTAAATACTGCTCATCAATTCCTTCAAATGGAGCAAGGTCATTAAAAACACCATAAGGAGAAACACGTATTCCAACTTTATCTCCACCAATGGCCTCTACTACTCCTTTGGCAACTTCAATCGCAAATCGATTTCTGTTCTCAGGGCTTCCACCGTACTCATCAGTTCTCTGATTGGTCACAGGACTCAAGAATTGGTTGATTAAGTAACCATTCGCAGCGTGTAATTCAATGCCATCCATACCACTCTCAACTGCATTTTTAGAAGCCATCACAAATTCTTGTACAGCTTCTTTGATATCTTCGATGGTCATTTCTTCTGGAACAGGATACGGTTGATTTCCTTCTGCATCTGTATACATCTCTCCACTCAACGCAATAGCTGAAGGTGCCAAAACTCTTGCATCTGATGTCATATTTAATGGATGAGATACACGACCTGTGTGCATTAACTGCATAAAAATTTTCCCACCTTCTTCATGAACGGCTGAAGTCACTTTTTTCCAGCCTTCCACTTGTTCAGAGGAATAAACACCTGGAATACGAGCATAACCTAATCCATTTTTTGAAGGAGCAACTCCTTCTGTAATAATTAAGCCCGCAGAAGCTCTTTGAGCGTAATATGTTGCCATTAAATCTGTTGGAATGTTGTCCACTGCTCTACAACGGGTCATTGGTGCCATTACAACTCTGTTATTTAATGATATTTTGCCTAATGAATAAGAAGAAAATAGTTTCATGTTTATAATGTTCGTTTTTACATATATTGTTTCAACAAATATAAATGAATATTAGAGATAAAAAAATGAAATTAAAATTTTTCACATAGAATTAATTTTGACACAGATAAACACAAAATAATAGATCATAGGAAGTAAAAAATCTCCCCGCTTTTTAATAATAATAATTAGCTGCTATGATTTTGAATTAGAGTATCTTTAGATAGAATAAACAACTTTTAAATATTATATGGCATGAGGCTAAAAACATTTTTTTCCTTACTAATAATTGTATTACTCAATATCAACGTACAGGGACAAGATTCTCCACAGACTTTTCAAAACCCTATTATAAGTGGATACCACCCCGATCCTTCAATATGTAGAGTAGGTGAGGATTACTATTTAGTCAATTCTTCTTTTACATGGTTTCCTGGTTTACCTATCTATCACAGTAAAGATCTTGTCAATTGGGAACAAATTGGGAATGCAGTTTCAGATCCAGAAAGCTATAATTTTGATGGCTTAAAAGATAAACTAGGGCTTTTTGCTCCTACTATCAGACATCATGAAGGCACTTTTTATATTATCAATACTTGTGTAGGATGCAAAATGAATTTCTACATCACGGCTAAAAATCCAGCAGGTCCATGGTCAAAACCCATCTGGCTAAAAGATGCTCCTGGTATTGATCCTTCTTTATTTTGGGATGATGATGGAAAATGCTACTACACAGGTATGAACGGTATAAAAGAAAAACAATGGCCCAATCAAACAGTAGTTTACAATCAAGAACTAGACCTTACAACAGGTCAATTAATTGGTGAAAGACATGAACTTACTTATGGACACGCTAATAACGCTTCTTACACTGAAGGTCCTCACTTATACAAAATCAATGGCAAATACCTTCTTTTAGTTTCCGAAGGGGGAACTGAATTTAATCATGCCATGTCAGTACACCATAGTGACAATGTAAATGGTCCTTATGTAACTGACATTGTAAATCCAGTACTCTCTCACAGGCATCTTGGTCAAGATTTCCCCTTATATGCTATTGGCCATGGAGATCTAGTTGAGACACAAAATGGTGAGTGGTGGTCTGTTATGCTAGGTAAAAGGTTAAATCATGGCATTACAACTTTAGCAAGGGAAACATTTTTAGCAAAAGTTGATTTCGAAGGCCAAACTCCCGTTTTTAATAGAGGAACAGGTCAAGTTTTATTTGAACAAAAACGCCCTAACCTACCTTGGTCTCCAGTCCCTGAATTACCTATTGTAGATCATTTTGAAGAGGAGAAACTTGCTTTCAAATGGTGTACTGTTAGAACTCCAAAAGCATCATTCTATGAAGTATCAGATGGAAAATTAAAGCTAAAAGTAAGAGAACAAGTGATGAGTGATTTAACGAATTCTTCATTATTAATTCAAAGAATTACCGATCACGATTTTGAAGCTTCTACTCATCTATCTTTTAAAGCTTCAAAACCAAATGAGCAGGCTGGACTATCCATCTACAGAACAAATGAAAATCACTTTAACCTCTTAAAAGAGAAAAATTCAATAGTTTTGATTGAAAGTTTTAAGGGAGTTATTAATGAACTTGCTAGAGTTCCTTACAAAGGGAAAGAAGTGATTTTCAAAGCCGTTGCAAAAGATATGAAAGTTCAGTTTTTCTTTGGTCAAGATGAAGATCACCTCACACCTATTGGAGAAGCTAGAAGTTTGATAATTATCGCTGATGCTCAAGGAAACGCACAATTCAATGGATCTGGAATTGGTATGTATACCACCAGTAATGGTATTCCATCTAAAAATACAGCAGTATATGATTGGTTTTCTTATGAAGGTAAAGATAATGCTAAAAAAGTAGTTGATTAACTAAGTCACTTTTTTGTAAACAATAAACTAAGTTTTAAAATAATTGCGGTTTACAGAAATCAGAAGATTACTGATGATTTGTAGGTCTCAAAAGTTTGTTAGAACATTTATTGAAAATTGATGATAATTTAGTTTTCATTCTAACCTAAACCGTTACTTAAGCGACTAGAAGAAATTATTATTCCATTTCTAGTCGCTTTTATTTTTTATCAATCACCTATTATTTCTTTTAAAGAATGATAACACTGACAATTAAGATTAACGTAAGGATCTATTAAAATTAGTGGTAAATTTCGGTTTTACTTCAACAAACTTATCTTAAACACTTTAAAAATATGTCAGGAATAAAAGCAATTCGTTTTGTAGGTCTTTTAGAAGGAATTTCTTATCTATTAATTTTATTTGTATCAATGCCATTGAAATACTATGCAGGTATGAGTGAGCCTAACAAAATTATTGGAATGGGACATGGTATACTATTTATTCTTTATATAGTGATTGTCCTATATATTCATTTCACCATTAAATGGGGTATTAAAAATAGTATTTGGGCTTTTATAGCATCATTGATTCCTTTTGGAACCTTTGTAGCAGATAAGAAAATATTCAAAGGCTTTGATAACTAAGCTTTTACTCCTATAGTTCAGAGTGATACTATCAAGAATGCTCTGAACTATGGATATTACATAGAGAAGATGATTTTCTGAAAAGTATACACAAAAAAAGGTTAGTCAACATCTTGTGTTAACTAACCTTCTGTATTTAATGAATGTGGCACCGACTTACTCTCCCGGGGGTTAACCCAGTACCATCAGCACGGTAGGGCTTAACTGCTCTGTTCGGAATGGGAAGAGGTGAACACCTACGTCATTGGCACCATCAAT
>NZ_LQAQ01000040.1 GCF_001583495.1 Flammeovirga sp. SJP92
TGAATGGTCTGCCGCAGGCGCAACACAGACCAGCCTTGACAAATCATAAAATGGGTTTTTAAAAAGGTTTGAAGCTGAATCTCTCAAAAAAAGATTATTATCTTTTCTACTTAGACAGTCCGAACTAGTGGGGTAACTATATAGAAGTGAATTTAAAATACCGAAAAACAAATATATGAGCTATAAACTCAAACAAGAGCGAGAATTGAAAACTAATAAACGATGAAAGCATTATTCATTATACTTGCCTTTATTTATCTGGATTGTGATGTGAATTATCAAAGTCATAATAATGATAAATTTAATTATGTATCTGAGTTTGATACTATAAATAACTTATTGTTATCACATTCGAAAAGTCAATTTGAATACTTTTATATTTTTCTTGGAATACAGGAAAAGGTGATTTATGTTAAATATGATGATATAAATAAAAATCATATCATTAATATTTACGAGAATGGGCTATTAGTAAAAGAAAGTAGGTATGATGGGGATTTTAACCCAATTGACAAAAGTTTGGGCCTCACATTTTATTCACAATGCAAGTCTACAATTTCATTTCATAATGCAGAGATTTTCTATGTTAGAGATAATTACAATAATCAATACCTAAAATTTACTTCAATAGGAGCAGAACTGTTATTTACATTATCAGAGAATAAGACTGACCATAAAATAAATACAGTTTATCAAACATTTAACGCATTGATAGCGCCACATTTATAATTGATAAAAGGGTGATATTTTTTAAACATGCTTTTTATCTCTTTCGAAAGCTATTTTATATTCATTTTCCTGCTTACTACGTTGTACTTTAAATTATTGACATTTAGAAATCAGGAGATTTCTTATGATCTGTAGGACACGAATGACGTTTCAGCTTAACATTCGCGCCAGTAAGCTTTCTACCTAATTCGATTGGTAGTACTTCCCCGGCATTGAAGGGAAAAGCGTTAAGAATTTCATGAATTGAGCCGTTAAAAATGATTTTTCTGTTTGAGCTTTAGCGAGTTTAAAATCATTTAGGCGAAAGGAATGGAATTTAGCTTTTGACTTCAAAGCCTTGAATTTTTTGCTTCGTTTTTGTTTCAAGACAAAAATGAAGAAGAAGGAAGCTTGAAAGTAGACCTTAGAAAGCTAGCAGAAATATTGATTGAAAGTAAACGATAATTTAGTTTACAATGTAGTTGCTGTATTAAGCTGAACTACTTTAATAAAGGCTTTGTTTTAGAACTGATAATGCATTTATCTATCTACCCAAAACTGAGCATATGCGAAACCGTTCTCTGCAAGCAAAAAAATGGATAAAAAAATTACCAAAGGTAAACTTCGACAACCAAGAAAACCCCAATTCTTATTTTGATATCCTCAAAATTGAAGATCTTTTAGAGAGGGATTTAGACCATGATGTTTGTAAGAATCACCTTGTTAAATTCTATGTCATTCTTTTTGTCTATGAAGGAGAGGGCTATCATACCATTGATTTTACGGACTATAATTATAAGGAAGGGACAGTGATTTTGGTGAGAAAAGACCAAATCCAAAAATTTTTTAGAAGCACTAATGTGAAGGGGTATTTACTCATTTTTACCGAAGAATTTATCATTGGTCATTTGAACAAAATGGAAGCCTTGAAAGCGTTTCAACTGTTCAATGAATCACTAAGTTTTCCAAAAATAGAATTTAACAATAAGGATGAGTTTTCCGATTTTATGGTTTTGGTAAAGCAGTTGGAATTGGAATATCACGCTAAGGATGTTTTTTCAATTGGTATAACAAGAAGTGTTTTGCACGTTCTGATTATAAAATTATTTCGTATCAAAGATAAAGCAGGGTATTTCGTTGAAAGAAAAAAATACATGTCCCAATTCCTAGCTTTTCATAAATTGGTAGAAGAAGAATGTTTCAAAAGTAAAAAAGTCCAGTATTTTTCAGAAAAGTTAGGTGTCTCCACTAAAACACTCAATAACATTGTAAATGAAGTAGTGAATGTCTCTGCCAAATCTTTTATAGATGAAAGGTGCATTATGCAAATAAAAAGATTACTTATTAGCACCGATCATTCTATCAAGGAAATCGCTTACATAGCAGGATTTAGCGATGCCACGAATTTTTTTAAATACTTTAAAAAATTTACCAATAGCTCACCAAAGGTATTTCGTCAAGCACATTAGACTTTATTGACAACTTTCCCATTTTGACAGTTTTTAGGATTATTATGATCATCAATATCGTTTTTCTTTCCCGTAACTTTGTTTCATGATTTTTACCGAAGACTCTGTTTCAATTTTTATATAAACTCTATTTCAATGCGACTTTTAAAACTAAATTTCTTGTTTTTAGGTGCCATTTTCTCATTGGCAACCTTAACTTCTTGTGATGACGATGATGATGTGACTGTATTACCAATCACATTGGGTTCAAAAGTAAATGTAAACAACACTTTTCAATCTCCTGCATTCGGATATGATGACGAGATGGATTTTGCAGTAATTTCAGGCATGAATGCCGGAGATTTTGCGGCCGATGCAACTCTTTCTTCTTCTGTTGAATTCCCTGCTTATATCGGTTTGTACGATATTAATATCAGTGAAACCACGATCACCTTCGATGTCATTGCTCCAGAAGATGACCCCACTTTTTCAGGATTCTGGAGAATTATTGAAGCGGGTACATTTGACCGGTATTACCTTACTTTTGAAAATGCTCAAAATGTGAAAGGCTTTACCTCAAGCAACCCTAATGTAAGGCTCCGAATTGATTCTGAAAAAGTATTGGTAGTGGAGATAAGTCAAGGCTATGACTTTAATCCTGACCAGAAATTTACAATCACTTTAAATTAAATGGTATGCAAATCACTTTAAAATCATTCTTTCTGCTTGTAACGTCACTGTATATTTCTAGTTGTGCAACTGCTACAAATTCAAATTCAATGAAAGGTAAAACGATAATGGAAGTTACCACTTTCAACATTAAGTCTGATGCTAGCCCAACTACTTTTGCGGCACTTGATGCAAAGGTGGAAAGCGACTTTACAAGTAAGCAAAAGGGATTTATTACCCGTCAGAGTGGTGTAGATGACAAAGGAGATTATGTGGTAGTAGTGTATTGGAAAAGTGTAGCTGATGCCGATGCTTCCATGAGTAAATTCATGGGGAATACCTCCGTTGCCGATTATACCCAAATGATCGATGCACCGACAATGAAAATGTCAAGATATGCAATTGATAAACCTTTCAATGCGGAAAATAGCCGATTTGTTGAAATCATGTCCTTTGATGTAAAAGAAGGGACAGATGTTGCACAATTTCAGTCTGTTAATCAAAAAGTGGAAACAGATTTCACTAGAAAACAGAAAGGTTTCTTACAACGATTGATAGGTGTGAATGAATCAGGAGAACAAGTAGTTGCTGTTTATTGGGAAAATAAAGCGCTATCAGATGCTTCGTTACAACCATTCATGGAAGCACCAATTTCAAAAGATTTTATGTCAAGAATGGACCAGAATTCTATAGACATGGGACGTTATAAATTTTTAAATATGGATTCACCAAACAAAGAAAAAGTAGTAGCCCTACTTAATAGCTTTAACACGGGCGACCAAACGCCAATTTCGTACATCAATCCCGAAAAATACATTCAGCACAATTTAGATGTTGGTGATGGATTGGCAGGTTTTGGAGCGGTAATGAAAAATGCACCAGAAGGTGGTTTTAAAGCCAATGTTGTACGGGTTTTTCAGGATGGTGATTATGTATTTACACATACCGAGTATGATTTTTTCGGACCAAAAGCAGCCTTTGATGTTTTTCGATTTGAAGATGGAAAAATTGTTGAACATTGGGATAATCTGGCAGCAGTAACTCCACCAAATCCAAGTGGCAGAACTCAATTTGACGGAACAACTGACATTACAGACAGAGAAAAAACAAATGCAAATAAAAAGGTAGTTTGGCAATTTGTGGATGAAGTTTTGTTGAATGGAAAAATGGACAACTTGACGACACTTGTCAACCCCACAAAGTACCTACAACACAACTCAGCCGTAGCCGATGGATTAGATGGTTTAGGTGCAGCTCTAAAATACTTTGCTGAAAATGATATGGTGATGGTTTATGATAAAGTACATAAAGTATTAGCAGAAGGCAATTTCGTATTGACGATGAGCGAAGGAAAATTCGGCAAAGCACCAGGTAATCATGTAGCCTATTATGATCTATTCCGATTAGAAAATGGACAAATAGTGGAACATTGGGATGTAATACAACCTATCCCACCAAAATCGGAATGGAAAAATGATAATGGGAAGTTTTAATACCCTTGAAAATCAAAATGTAATTTTACGTCAAATAAAGAATGAGTTTTACAATCTGACTTTAAAATAATTGGAAGGTTGACTATATTAATGGTCAACCTTTTTTCTTTTGTCACTTATTTGGTGGAAAGGATAGTCAGTTAGGCGAACTTTGTAGTTAATTTTTTATAGGTTTAGAATTTAGGTTCTAACTTTGGAATTATATTATTTTTTTCTAGCTCTTTTGAATTAGAACTCACAATAGAAATGTATCAAAAAAATAGAGTGAGTTTTTAACAAAAGATCTATTGAAGTATGGACTGCATAATTTGAAGCAAACTTGAATAACGGATGACTCTAAAAATGAATTTATTAATTAGTGTAATTGTAATAATGGTTTTGTTATCATGTAAGAGATTAGTAGGAATCAATTTAGAAAACTTAGAATTTAAAGAAATTAGATTTACAGAATTGCCTTTATTGGTACAAGAGGAGATATTGGCTGAAAAAGAAAGAGATACTATTGGAACTGATCGTGTTTATAATTTATCTCCTAATAATTGTGGTAAAATTGAGTATAAGAATACTTCAATTGCAGGGATTTACAATGGTCGAAGAATCTTTAAAATTTGCAGGGAAAAATTTTATCATACAAACTCTTCAAACAAGTATCATAAACCTGTTATTCTTTATAAGGGGATTCTCTATATACCCTACTCAATTAATTCAAGTTTTCCTCTTAATGGATATGAAAAGTATATTTACAGAGCTTTTGACTTATCAGAATACATTTAAAGAACTCACCTATTGAGTAACTTACCATTTCAAATGAAAAAACTGCAATTACAAATCATATGCTTATTCTTTTTTATACTCTTTATATCTATAATCTCTTATTTTAATACAGAGTTTAATAGATCATTTAGAAAAATAACATATTATGATGACTTGGAAGAAGTAGTAAAAAAAATGAATCATAGTAAAGGAATTAATTTCGTTATAACGGAAAATGATGATAGTCTTTTTGTTTTACTAGATCAAGGGTTACTTACTGTGGGTGATAGTATCATCAAAAAAACTAATTCCTCAAAGTTTATTGTTAAAAATGATTCTTCTTCTAAATCCTATCAACTTAGGTACATAGGTTTTAATGATTGGGTACATAGTATATTAGGTAAAAGAGAGATTGTATCAGACAGAGGAGAAGTTTCATACAATTGATACATTTTCATCTTGTAATGTTTGTTTGATAAAAACAGTGAGCTTGAATACACTGAATAAAAATTCCAAATGTAAGAGATTCAATTGAAGATTATGAATAAGTTTATATTAATTATACTGTTAAGCCTTAGCACGATTGGTTGTACGACTCAAAAAGACATTTATATAAGGCCAAGGTTTGTTTATGATACCTGGGTAGGAGAAAAGGATATTTATGAGAGTTTAGATCAGCAATCTGAAATGGAACATTGGAGTGAGCCAACCTATACTTTTAATTATGATTCTTTAGAAGAGAAAAAGAATTATTACCCCCAAAAAGATTCTGTCTATTATAAGTTTTATAGAAAGAAAAGATTAAACACTAAGGCTTTTTTTGGTGAGGAAATAGAAGGTAATAAATATAAAGCAATCGCGATTATTATTGACAATAAGAAAGATACATTAGTAATTGATGTTCGTTTAAATTTACTGTATAAAAATAAAATGTATAAGCTAACGAATGAAGGTTATAAACGGCAAAACGATTTGTACTCAACAAAATAATTGAATTGTACATTTTATTTTGTCGTTTATATTATGTTATAATTGTTAACAGTTACATTAAAATTAGGTAGTGAATCAAGTGTCATAATTTTATCAACTGTTGCTTGTGTCATGTATCTTTTAGATGAATCCCAAGGCGAACCTTGAAATAGGCAAGTTATTACACCACCATTATTTGGTATTACTGATAGTTGATCTACTATTAGTAACATTTCACTATTTAAAATTCCGTAATTCTTTTTATCCTCACCCGATAAAATACAACCTGTGAAATTTATATACACGTTATTATTTCCATTTATAACACTAAAATCTAAACCTTCCAAACCATTTTGAAACCCAGTTGAACAGATAAAAAACCTAACTAGGTCAGGTGAAAATGGCTTCATAAATGCAATTTGTTGATTAGTAGTATTGTGGAGTGCATACAAATCTAGCGAGATGAATTTTGATGAATTAATTCTAAAAGAATTAGAATAGTCGACACCTAACCAGTTGTTGACGAAAGCAGCTGAATTTGAAATACCTACAGATTCTAGTGAAGTACAATCTTCTATATTCAACCAACCATATCTTTGACCTGCAAATTTCATAGCAGTTATAGACTTTAAAGACGTGCATCCTTTTAAATTAGCACGAGGAATGTAAGAAAGAGTTTCTAGTGATGAACATCCAGTAAAGTCAACGTGATTGAAAGTAGTTGGAGCTGGCATTCTTAAACCACCACTAAATTTCACTAATGAAGATTTCCCAACTAACCCTGTAACTGTTTTTACATCAGAAGACAAACCTCCGTTACCACCCAAATACAGTTCTTTTATCGAACCCGACGCTTTTGATAAGTCAATTGTGTCTATTTTGTTTCCATCTTCATCGACCACATAATTAAATCCGTAGTTAGAAGCCATAGTTAGAACTTCAATATTTTCCGATTCTAGTATTTTGTCTAACGCCTTTTGTGTTGTTGAAACCCAACACATTCTCCAGTATTTCACTAAACTAGGATCGTATGGTAAGTTATTTTCTGTGTAAACTAATATAGATGATCGAGTATGTGGGTTCTGTGCGTTAGGGTGAATTATACTTAACTCGTTTAGTACTCTTCTGTTATCACCTAGGTACAAGTACCAGGTGTTATCTTCATTTGCTGTAATATTTATCTTTCTTTGAGAAAATTTAAACGCAGTTTCGATGTCATAATACTTACCAGTATTCAAGATTTTTTTACTTCCAATTACAGCATTTTGTATAGCTAAATCTTCTTCATCTTTTGCTAATTCCTGTTTCCAGCTTGGAATTACTTCTCTCTCTCCTATTGGTTGATATAGCACTGCTTGTGGAATAATAATTTCAATTCCATACTCACTTACTGCACCGTTTAAAGCGTGATTAAAAACACTAACATCTTCAAAGCAGTTAATCATATTGAGCTTTAAGCCATTTGCCGTAATTGTACCATCTTCCAAATAGTCAAATACTATCTGTATTAATTCGTTGATTGAATCATACTTTAAAGAATTATTGTTGACTAGGTCAAGATGAATATTACTTGATAATAAAATAATAGATGGATCATAATTTACTATTGACATTGTAGACACATTAATATAACTAACACTATCCAAATCACTATGATACAACTCCATGATATCCCCATTCTCCAACTGCACACTACCAACAACTCTCTTACCATTACAAAACCACAACTCAGCCCCCGAATTAGCCGTAACCCTCCCAGTAAAATCAACATAAGTACGCTCCCCAATTGTAGCACTAAGCAACTTATAATTCACAATTTTAATTGTCCAACCAAGAGCAGTAAGAGCGTCAATACGTCCTTGCAAAGTCGGATTACCATCCAAATCCACAAGCACAATTCCGGCATTAAAAGTACGGTTTGCAATTACAGTATCAAAATCATTGACACGCTCTATTTCAGCAAGCATTCTTTCAAAATCACTCGACTCATAAAAAGCATTTTCAACGTCTAAAGTTACGCCTGTTTGATTCACCCAAGAGCCCAAGCGAAGATCAGGGTTTAATGCGTTTTTAAAGCAGATATAAACGAGGTTTAACCAGTCGTTAGAAGTGAGATCTATTACACCCGAAACACCGGCATCGCAAGCACTGATTGAATTGATTTGAGACTTACCGCTTAATGCAAATAAGTAGGAAATACCTGCTCTATGATCCCATACGAAATTCGTTCCTGTGGCTACTAATTTTGATGAGTTTGTATTTCTGATTTCAAGGTCTGCACCGGGCGTTGTTGCTTCTGCGATATTGGAAAATTCAACAGCTCCAGCAAAGCCTTTGACTCTTACTTGATATTCGTATGTCGTGCCGTGATCAAGACTGTCATTTTGCCAAGTTGTTTCTGCTACTTCGCTTTCATGAACTATGAGAAAATCTAAAGCACCTTTCTTTTTTCGCCAAATTTCAAACCCATACAATCCTTGACTATTATCAGACCAATTCAATGTAATTGATCCGATTTCTGAAGGGGTAGGAACGGCGGTCAATCCACTTGGAGGGGAAGGAATTTCTATATCTCCAGTATTCACACGAACATCACGAGACTGAAAGTAATTCACAATCTCTGGACGTTCTTGATTGTCGGTATCAACAACTACTTCCGTACCTGCATTGATTATGCCGTTGGGGTTGATGTGCGGGTTTCTTTCAAGGAATGCAGGTAAACCTTCAATACTTCCTTCTAAGAATAATACAACATCAAGAATGTTCATTCCTTCGCTTGTGATTACTTTCTTTTTCATGTGTTTTCGTGAGTATTTTTTAGAGCTTCATTAACTTGCCTACAACCATATAAGGCGGTCTGTTTTCGTGTGCATCACCTCCAGTTGACTTTACTGCATTACCAGAAACATCGACATTAATATCAAAAGTAGGATGCTCGCCCGTAGGTTTATCACCTCCAGCAAAATAACTTGTGTTATCATGATTGTCATCATCTCCACCTGTGATGCCAGATACTGTAGTAGTAGTTGAAAAAGGAAGTGATAATGGTGGAATATCATCCACTGTCAATGTAACATCTTTTGATCCTCCAACATTTCCCATCTTAAAATATTCACTTAGGTTAGCATCGGGATTCCCGTCTGCTTCTGCATTGTCAGACATACCAATTGTAACACGCCCACGAAGGTCAGGAGTATTATTTTGACCATTACACAAGGCGTAACCAATGAAATCTCCAATACCTAATCCTGAAGCGGTGAAATTTGTAAGAGAACCTTTGTAATCTACAATCATTCCCGGAAGCAATCCTTGTAAACCTGCAATGGCATCAGAGTTTCTTTTCACAGGATGTTTGATAATAGCATCATAATCAAACAAACCTGCACCTCTAGCTCCAAATGTCGGAACTAACTTCTCTTCAGTACAAAAATCAAAGGTTCCTACCTTATTATACCCCTCAAGCAAATCATGAGGCTCATGAGTTAATTTTGTAGTTTGAAGATTGAAGACAGGGATTTCAGATCCGACACCAGAAGCATTGAAGGCATCTACCTTATACAAGGTATTTTGCCATAACAACCAACCTTCATCACATTGAAAATTATTTCCATTTTGAGTGAATTCTACTCCTTTGATTCGCACTGGTGCAGTACTTTCGGTTAACACTGACGCTAGTGCTTCAGCTACATCTTTTGTAGCATTATACATATGCTCGAAGTCTTTCGTGTTTACCGCTAGACCTTTTGAAGGTGTATTAAGGATTTTCATTTTTATATGTATTTGATTTCGTAAATGACTCCTACATGGAGATATTTTTTCAAGAAAACACGAATTGCATTTTCTTGACTTTGTAAAGCAATTGGAACTTCAACTATCAATTGCGTTTGCTCATAATCAACCTTTTCTTCGGGCGTTCTTACCACTGCTTTAGCAGTTTCAGGAGTACCTAATATTGGAGTAGTCGCATTGTATTCCGGAGGAAAAACCAAGAACTCTACCTTCTCTACAATCTGCGTAATTAGATTGATTGAAGGATTATTGAAACGTTCTCTAATCAATGTTTCCACAGCCAGTTTTGATCTTCCCCAAATAATTTGATCTTTTGCGTAATTCCGGAAGATCAAGAATTCTCTTGATAGGGTATACACATGATGGACTAACAAGTACACCCAATTAATGAACTTGCTCTTTCGTTGTTTTGGGGGCAACGTCCGATAACTTGTGATTTTAAAATCTAATTCAAACATTTGCAATGACGTTTATTTGGTAAGTATCTAATTCCATCCAACCCGACGATGGGTAATATCTAGCTTCCACATCTTCGTAAGACGTTCCAATGTCAGGCTTTGCCTTCATGACTGTGATATAAAAGTCTTCAGCTCCTTCTACCTCTTTCACTTTTTCTACTAGATCAGAAATCAACAAAGATCCATTGAAGGGCAGGTTTTGAATATAACTTTCAACAGCAGATTGCACA
>NZ_LQAQ01000041.1 GCF_001583495.1 Flammeovirga sp. SJP92
ATAATCAACCTTCGGGCGTTCTTACCACTGCTTTAGCAGTTTCAGGAGTACCTAATATTGGAGTAGTCGCATTGTATTCCGGAGGAAAAACCAAGAACTCTACCTTCTCTACAATCTGCGTAATTAGATTGATTGAAGGATTATTGAAACGTTCTCTAATCAATGTTTCCACAGCCAGTTTTGATCTTCCCCAAATAATTTGATCTTTTGCGTAATTCCGGAAGATCAAGAATTCTCTTGATAGGGTATACACATGATGGACTAACAAGTACACCCAATTAATGAACTTGCTCTTTCGTTGTTTTGGGGGCAACGTCCGATAACTTGTGATTTTAAAATCTAATTCAAACATTTGCAATGACGTTTATTTGGTAAGTATCTAATTCCATCCAACCCGACGATGGGTAATATCTAGCTTCCACATCTTCGTAAGACGTTCCAATGTCAGGCTTTGCCTTCATGACTGTGATATAAAAGTCTTCAGCTCCTTCTACCTCTTTCACTTTTTCTACTAGATCAGAAATCAACAAAGATCCATTGAAGGGCAGGTTTTGAATATAACTTTCAACAGCAGATTGCACATTAGATTCAACCGTGAGTCTGTCAAACTCTGGGGAATAATAAAGGTCAGCGTGAAGAATCAGTTTATCACTTTCCAAGTTTACAACACCCATTTGTGCTCCCGGTTCTTGAATTTCGGCTAAGTAGGCTTTTACACCTTCCGCTTCCGAATCAAGAAGTTTTCCATTCTCACCTTTCACTTTCACCAACGCAACACCTCTTCCTGTTACTGCTACAAACTTGACAACCTTTTTACTGTCATCTTCCACTTCGTAATAGGGTTGCTTAGACTCTTGATGTAAAAGGATAGGATCGCCGTGCTGATATTGTTTGATTTTATCCTCATACCATTCCGCCGTATGCACTTTAGAAGCATCAACCAATTTATTGACTTCTATTTGATGCAGTTCAAAAATCACTTCTTGAAGATATAAGGCATAAGAAACAACGTATAACCATAGACGCCATATCCCAAACTTTGAAGTTGACGCAGGTTTATTCAAGTCTGCAAGAGCTTCCTTCAGTGTTTCCTCATCTGTAAGCGAATCAAGCTCTGCTATCTTTTGTTTTTCAGCGACGAGGAGTTCGTAGATCTCTTTTCTTGTTCTTGCCATTGTATAGGATAATTAGCGGTTAATACTTCTATTTTCTTTTTCCGTTTACCGGACTTATTATTAACGGTCACTTCCTGCTCTACTTTTATCTGATGCCATCCGTTTTGTTTGCGGTACTGTTCCAACATATCAGAAGGGTAACTAGACAAAAGGAATTTACCTTCGATGTTCTCCAGTTTCTTAAGGAGTAATTCAAAGTCCTCGATAGTGTAACCATCATAATGCCCGCAATTGGAATTGAAATAAGGAGGATCAAGGTAAAAGAAAGATTCCGGAGTGTCACGTGATGTGATTATACGAAGAGCATCCGTGCATTCAATTTGCACATCCTGTAAACGGATAGCGTAATCCAATGTAAAACCATCTCTCTTGTTCATCACTTTTTTGGAGGTAGTATTTCGCTTTTTATCGTACCCCCATGAGCCGTCAATTTTTGAAGCAAACCCTTGAGAAGAAAGTACCCAAACCGCCCAAGCTCTTTTCAGTTCTGAGAACATATCAGGATTGTTATAGATAACACTCGCCTTTCGATACATATCTCTTGAATGAAGTGAGATTTGAATTTCTTTTTCTAGTGAAGTGAAATCCTGTTGCACCACCTTGTAAAAGTTCATCATTTCTCTGTTTGTATCATTGATGACCTCAACGCTACTTTTTTCTTTCTCAAAAAAGACAGCTCCACCTCCAAAGAAAGGCTCGCAATAAAGGTTGTGTGCCGTAATCATCGACACGATTCTTGAAGCAAGTTTCTGCTTCCCACCATAATATGTGATAGGTGTTTTCATTTGTAGTATTATTAAAGTGTTCAATAAATCTTTAGTAATACATTCTATAGGGATAATCTTGCTAGTTCTTCACAATCTGCCAATGGGGTTTATCCCATCCATTACCCCAAAATCCTCCCCATTCCAATCGCCATCCTTTCGTTTTACCCTCCAAGGTCATTTCGTTCCAGACCTCAAACATCCTTCTGGCAAACTCATTGAAACCCGTGATATGCTTATAGTCAATTTTACGATTAACGTAAGGAACCACATCCAATGCCTTACCCGTCTGATGATATGATTTTTTATTAAATCCATCACACTGTGAATTTCCTTGTCTGTAGATAGCGTTCTGCTCTTGATCAGTACGTACTCCGCCCATCCAAGGGACTGACATATCAATTCTTGATTTTGATAGCGCTCTTATCGCACATTCAATCAAGAGAGAATGAACACCTTTCATTCTCTCTTTTGATCTATTACCGAATACAAACATGATTATCGTTTTTTTATTACCACTGAATTCACCCCGTAAGTCCTCACATTTTCATTAGCACTTACCACTTCTACTGCCCACCTTTTCCGCCCTAAAATCCATGACCGTTCCCAGTATGCAACCACTTCTAGAGGGACATCCACAGTGTAGTCGATATTAACCAATTTCTCTTCAATTAACCCTGATATGGAGGAGTAAGCATCAGCATAATAGAACGTCTGGGCTTCCCGTTTGACCTCTCCAGTATCGCTTTGGATGTAAATTATTGTATCCGAAATCTGAACCTGCTCAATATTTTCTTTTACCTTAAGGGCGATCTGATAGGCGGACTCGAGGTTCCGGTAATCTGCCTTGAGGTTTTCGTGTTTTTGGAGCCATTTGAATTTCTCGTCCTCATGCAGTTTTTTCAAAGTCTGATAGGAAATATCAAGAGCCTGTACTTTTTTCACTTCCGTGTTGTATTGCTTTTCAGACTCAATTAACCCTGCTTTAAAGAGGTTTGAAGCTTTGTATACTTCTTTCAGAGATTTCGATTTTTCATCATAAGCATCCGTAAGAATACTGCAGACAATTAATAACAAAAAGATTGTTACTCCTTTCCAATATCGCTTGGCAAAGCTTAAGCTGTTTAATAATAAGTTCATTTTAATTATGGATTTCTTTTTTGAATTTCTTCGAATAGGTCGTCTAACCGAATGAATAATTTGTCTTGAAAATCTTTTTCATCTTGCTTATCATCCTCAAGCAATTTTACAACAGCTCTGTTAGTTTCTGACTGCTGAATCAAAGCACTTGTAACCATTGTATTGCTATTAATAATAAAGTTTGCCATCACGCAAATGGCGATGATACAGATGACTAATATTGAAATAAGTAACCTCACTACTAAGGTGGTTTCTTTATCTTTTGCGATGTCCTGCAATGCATTTACTGTCATTTTATTTGCGTTTAAAATTCAATTCAAAATTTTCAATTCCCTGTTCAAGGTTCAGCTCCTCCAGTTGATAACCGTCTTCATCAAGTGCTTTTGCCAAATCAGAAGAAAACTTGGTTTTATTTTGTACTGACTTGAGATAATTTTCAATACCAAAACCAGCCGTGGGAAATTCTTTCCAGTCTCCTTTATTGGATTCAATGTTAAGCCTTACATTTTGCTCATCAGATTCACCGATTACAAAGTCTCCATTAACGATCAGTAAGTCACCGTCTTCATCAAGTAGTATATCATATTCCATGTGTGAAATCTTTATTTTCGAGGTTATTTAAATCGCTTTTAGACTGAGATAAAGAGGCGGTTAAATCTGTTTTAAAACTAAATCCTCCATCCTGTACGCCAATTTTGGCAGTTTGAATTCCTTGCTCAATTGCTGTAATTCTCTTATCCAGTATTTCCAACTGCTTTACGGTTTCAGCCCCTTTCAAGAGTGTGTAAATTCCCGATTGGAAATGAATTTGCTCAACACTTGAATATTTCAAAATGCAAGAAGTTCTTATATCACCATCTATTACACCGACTATCACCGTAGAGTGAAGCGTTGGAATCACAATACAGCCATTCAAAGTTCCTTCTACTGCTCCCAATTTTACATCTTCAATCACTTCATCATCGGTTTCCACCGTACAGGTTTTTGCCTCAAGATTTACCTCTGTCACATCTGCATGATACAGATGAGTGTTAGGTATCTCTCTGTTTACAATTTCTTTCACAAGTCGGATTAAAACTTCAATAAAACGTTGCATTACTCTTTAATTTGAAAACCCAAATGCAGTACTCTTGAATAACCCTGCAACCCAAAATTCACCGTTGATTTCTGAACAGCAAAAACGCCTGACTGCTCAATAAAGTCGGAAGTAGGGATCAGTTCAAGATGATCACCCGCTAGCACAACTGGATACCCAAAACCTGTCAGTGTTCCTTCCAAACCATCGTATTTCCAATTCTCCAACTCATTGTCTGCTAAGTCCTGAAGCTCACTTTTACTTTTTCCGATATAGTTCAAAACTCTTACAGCTCCATCCTCATCTCCTGCAATTGCTGTAATCTTCTTCCCCGTTTTTCGGTCAGTTGATACAGCTTTAATTTGAATCTTTGTATCTTCCTTTTTTCTAGTTTTGAGTGCATTTTTCTTTAAATGCTTTGAAAAGTCAAATACTTTGCGGTTGAACCCTTCAGGATATTTGAATGTCACCTGCAACACTTTATCTTTGAAATGAAGATAAATCCCATAGTCATTCAGCCTTTTGGCAACATCGACACCCGTCTCATTTTTGATATTAAACTTACCAATTTGAGTATCTTCCGTAATGACATAATTCTTCGTGTAAGAAGGAGCTATATATTCTATAATATCACCAACAGAAGCCTTTGAAAATGACTTGTTGGCTAACTTAGATTTCAGATGGTAAGACTCGTCTTCACACTCAATCACGATCGGATATTTCAGCGTTAGATCACTTACATACCCTTCAAATTCCAAATGAAAATCACCGTTATAACCGAGTTCAATCAGTACGCTATCACCACGCTTAAGATAGTCCTCCACGGGCTTTCCTTCTAATGAAAGGTTGCGTGGGATTTCTATCGTTGCCGAATTACCAAACGTGTCAACGCTTTTTCTGATAACACTTTTATGTATACCCGTAAAAACATCAGACTCAAAAAGAAGTCTGCCTATTTTGATTCTTGAGTTAAGGCTATAAACATTCATGCTTCCAGTAAGGTAATTTCGGGTGATTGAATACTACGAGCAAGTAGAGCGTATTGCTGTGAGTCATTATTTCCAAGTACAGATGTAAAACTAAGGTCATACAGGAAAATCTCAGAAATGCCCAGTACACTCAGGCGTTGATGATAAGCTTTTACGGTCTTGTGCTTTTCAAAGAAAGCTGTAAGACTTCTTACCATAGCCTGCGGATAGTGATGTTTTTCACTATCCACAAACAACCCCTTGAACGCAATCTCCCAAGACTTCATATTCACCAACTCCACCACTTCATGTTTTCCACTGTTGATTGGTGTCGTAATGAAATGCTTTTTCCTTCTGGGATCAATCAAAGGAGTCTCTACAAACTCAAACCGCTCGGAGCCATCAGAAGCTTCAAATACTAAATTATCAACCAACTCTTCTGTAAACACTTCTATCTTTTGAAGCTGAGAAGCTTTTTTTGCCACCTGCTTTATACTCTGAGTAGTAGCGGTTGACTGTGCATTATGTTGGTTGAAATTATATTTCACGGTTACTCTTTTTTATATTCCACTCCTAAAATCCCTTTCTGAGAAAGCCATTCCAGTTGCTGTACTTTTTCCCAGTAGTCCTCTTCCGGCAATCGTTCCGGAAAAGGTATTTTGAAAAAGTAAGACAACATGGCGTTCTGTTTTCGAATGACGTCCCGCCCATCCTGTTCACGGACAGGAACCACTATAATTTGGTCACTATCGCTTTCGGATAAGTCGGGATCAACTCGAAAAGCTCATCGGTCACTAAGATGAATAAATCCTCATGACTGCGAACAACGTCTTTCCCTATCAGCAAGGTATTCAAGATGATTTCTCTTGCCTTTTTCATTTGCTTGTCGGCATACGTTTCCACTTTGCATCGAGTGTCGATGTCTATTCTTCTAGCATAAAAAATATGCTCAACACCTTGGTACTCTACTTCAAATGAATACACCGTCCATTTTGCTTTCCAGCTCTCAATTTGAGCTTGAGAAGGTACTGGAATCACTGATTGATTTTGTTCTTCTTTCATGGTTATTTATTGTATTCAATATTTAAAACAAATAGATCAAATTGTTTTGACAACCCCATTTCTCCATCGACTTCACGTCCTTGAGATTGAAACTTTGCAGTAATTACATCTACCACAATATCGTTGTCATCGTTCAAGTAAGCGACAGTGATTGGAAAGGGTTTGATTTTGGTAATATCCTTATCACCACCCATAGCATTTTCAATACCTACTACCTCAGACATGAGCAGTGTGATACTGGCACTGTAACTATATTTCCCTTCAGAATAGCTAGAAGGTTTACCCGATCCAAGTCGGTAATTCAATTGATGCTCACGCTCTGAATTATACGACACCTCAGTCACCTCAATAATGGGACGCCCCAGAATTGCGACATTCACATCTGAGCTGTCATAAGCTTTTCCGTTGATTCTTGCTGTACTCATTATAAGGATTGTTTAAGGTTAATTGTACCCGATATTTGCCCAATATGTCCATAAGGAACCATTGCAAAATCTACTTTCAATTCCTTTGGTGGAGTAAGTAAATCACTTTCAGGATCTACCACCGTTTGACTTTCTACAATCTCATTTGCAGTTTCCATTCTGCCTAATGCCTGATCGCCAATCGACTCAAAATATTTGATGGTCTGAATTGCCAATTTACCCGTTGATGGATCAACTGCATGGGTTGATTTCACCTTTGGAAGCAATGCTGTACGAAGCGTTCGCTTCGCTTTATTCATTGTTCTGCCTAGCGAAATCGAATGCTCATTCATATTACCATCTGCATCAACCACAATTGGCGTACAAGTATGATCATCGTTCCATCGAGCACCATCAATTCCCACATAATTAATAGGGAAAATATACCCTTTTTCATCCAGCGTGTCCCATTGCGACTCTATAGATTTAGAAGTGACATGGGAAGAAATACCCGGTGTCAACCATTCGCCACGAGTTGCATCGGTAAGATTCATGGTTTCCACCTCCGCAATATTAAAATTGACAGGAATCTTTGCGACACAACCTAAAGCAGTACCCACCGCACCATGCTTTTTACCAAGTGCATCCAGTGTTTCTGCATAGTCATAATCCTGCCCAATTACTAAGCTGACATGAGTAGCTTCCACTCCTGTAATATCTCGAAGATCTTCCGCCGATGCTCCATCTCCTCCAAAGTGATAACCTTCGAGTAAAATATTAACAGGCTTGAAAGTACCATGCGACCACTCGTAAAGTAATTGTGCTTTTGGAATTGCTTCGCTCACTTTCGTGTCCAAGCCATTCACTGGTACAGTGACATAACCGTCTTCTGGATTGAAACAAACACCTAATTGCTTGATTTTTCCCTCACCTTCAGAAAGTAGTTTCTTTGCATGAACTCCTGTTGTATCCTCTAGTAAATCTGCTAAATCAGTAGTCTGATCTGCAAGCATAATATAGAGTTCCGTTTTCGCCTCCACCATGCGGTAAAACTCTTTGATATGATACCAGACACGGACCTTATTATCAATGTCGTACTGTTCATCCAGTCCCAGAGCTTCTGCATCGTCCAAGGAGAAGAGGGTCTTTACTTCTCCCAATGCAATTTTAGCAGCAACAGCAATGCCGTGCATCAGAAGGGCGGACACAGCGTCCGAACCTCCCAATGTATTTGCACCGATCTTGCCACTTTTGATAATTACTCCTTTTGTTGCCATGAGTATTATTCGTTAGAGTTTTCAGTTTCAGAATCAGTGGCTTCTTCCGAGTCTTCTGACTTCGCTTCGTCAACTGCTTCCGCTTTCTTTGGTGGGGTAGTCTTTGCGGTTTTTGTAGCTTTAGGCTTTGAAGCTCTCAATTCCTTTTCAAGAATTGGCTTGTAAAGTCTCACCACATCCGCCTTTTTCTTAACAGACAACTCTGCAAGATTTTTTTTCGTAAAAAACTCCCCGTCTTTGTTCATGAAAACAACTTCTACTTCATGAGCTTCCATAATGTTAAAAGCTGTTTTCTTTTGTGCTACTGTTGGTTTCATGGTTTAATTAAGCTTGAGGTGAAACAATAGCTCCGATGTATTTGCCTGTTTTTGGAATGCAGACAAAGTATGTACGGAAACCGATTTTAGACGAACGTCCCTCAGGATCATTTTTTGACTCTGAGTAGTACATCTTTGTTTTTGATTTCCCTTCACCATCACCACGTGCTTTTAAACACTTTGGAGCATAGAAAGCAATAGATGAAAGTCTATCTGTTGCAATAGGAACAGAACCATAAGACTTCTTTGTATTATTTGTAGCATAATACACAGTCTCAGTTGTCTCGTAAATCTTAAAACCATGAAGTTTTAAAATCACACCTTCTCTTACATCTTGATACTGTTTTTCAAATGCCTCATTTACCTCTAAAAGATCGTTTACATGCTCAGGGCATAAGACTAAAACACGACCTTTCTTAGGGATTTTTGCCTTATCGAACTTCAGCTTCAAAGTTCTGATATCTGCTACCGTTAGTTTATTACGACCAGAACCGTCATCTGCTCCTGTTGCTTCAATTACTGGAGTCTCAGCACTTGTAGCTCCCGGAGCTAAAGAGTGCAAAGCTAACCCGATAGTCCCTTCACTAAGTGTGTCTCCATGTTGCATTGCTTTCTCTTTCATTTTATCGTAAGAGATAGCGTAGAGCTCATCGTCCGTTACTTCCGTGTTTGTTGTTTCTACTTTTTTCAAAACAATGGTCACATCATCGTCATCTGATTTCGCTGTAGCAATAGGATAAACAGTGTTGTCAATCAAAATCTGCGGATCATCACCTAACTCTGTCAAGTGAATTACTCCGTTTCCTACTATACTTGATTTATCGGGAATTTCATCAAGGAAACTACCATCAGCTCTCATGTGCTTTTCTACAGCACCAATCCAAACTTCTTTATATACGCCTGCCATAATTCTTATTTTTCAGGTTTTACGCCATATTCCTTTTCATACAGATTGGAAAATTTCTCCCAGTCTGTTTTCGCCATATTTTCAAGCTCACTAGGAGCTTTATCTTGATAGTCTTGTAGCGTCCATTTCGACTTGTCCACAGACTCACCTTTTCCTTCCTCTTCTCGCATTTGCCCTGTAATAGTAGAGCGTTGCGGTGTTGGAGTTGCTGAACCGAGAATATTTTTCACCGATTCAAAACCTTCAGCATCTTTGCAAAGATTTTCATAGAAGGCTCTTTGAGAATTTTGAATAGCACCTGTTTTTTCGGCATTATCCAAATAGTTCTTCACCTCCGTCTTCTGTCTTTCGACTTGATCGAGTTCCAGTTGATCTAACTTTGCTTTCAGCTCGTCTCTCTCTTTTGAGGACGCTTCAGCAAAAGCCAACAATTCTTCTCCAAGCTCATCCGCACTTGTAGCAGATACACCGACGAAATTCTTCGCTAAGATTTTAGCGATTAACACTTCTTTCATTGTTGATTTGATTTTAGGTTCTTTTGGAGAAGACTCTCCGTTGTGCTCAAGACTCGCAGAAAAGTATTGCTTGAATGATTCTTTTTCCTGTGATTTAGCTTGCAACATGGCTGTTGGTACTTCGATCCCGTCTTTGTCGATTACACCATCAATTATCCCGAGTTCTTTACATTCCTGTGCGGTTAACCAGTGATCTTCACCATCCATGAACTTTTCAATTTCTGCATGCTTATTCTCGGGCATTTTATCCTTATAGTGCTGATACAGTATGCCGCTTATTTTATCTAAGGTTTCTGCTACCTTTTTCAAGGTAGTGGAATTACCGTATGCACCTGTTAAGGCTTCATGGATCATTTGATAAGTGTTCTTGTACATATATACCTTATCGCAAGCCAAAAGAAAGATAGTACCCATCGAAGCCGCTAAACCGATCACTACAGCAGTAACTTTAATATCAGCATGCTTCAATACATTGTACATCGCAATCCCTTCCATGACATCACCTCCATAACAGTGTACTTGAATCTCAAGCTCTTCGTACTCTTCTGCCAGTTCATCAATTTGATTACTGAATGAAATGGCATTGTTACGCCCCCATACGGAAATATCTCCGGATAGCCTCGCCTTTACTTTTGTACCTGATTTAGAAATGATCTTCATTACGTTTCTTGTTTTCTTTTGATACCCAAAGGTTTGTCGATCACTTTATTTTCTTTCCAACTTGTCCGTTTTTTCGCACAAGTTGTCGTGAATTACGCACAAGTTGTCAGTCGAACCCTCCAAACAAGCCACTTTTGAAATAGATCAAAACAGTAAAAAGATGGCTATTGCAGAAAAAGACGAGAAGAAGAAAAGAATTGCAGAACGCCTTTACATAGAGGAAGGAGAACAAGTGGACGAAATTGCTAAGGTAGTCGGTTCGTCATCACGTACAATTAGCCGGTGGGCCAATCAAGGTGAATGGAAAAAGCAAAGAGATATTTTATTAGCCTCCCCACATAAAATCAAAGCCTATATGGATAGGATAATTTTACAGGTTATGGAAGGGAAAGATGCAGAAGGCAATCCGATTGATGCAAAAATGATGTCATTGAAAGCGGATTCTATTTCAAAAATGGTAACCTCAAGAAGTAAAGTTGGAGATAAAATAACGGCTAATACTGCTTTTTCGGTGTTGAAAGACTTTAATTTTTTCCTTAGTCAAATGAATCCTGATTTGGCGAAGAAAATCACAGAGTACCAATACTTATATATACAGCAAAAGGGGGAAGGTGAAATAACATGACAGAAAAGCAATTAGAAAGGCTTCTCAAAAGGTTCCGTGAACATTGTGATGTGATTCACAAATCTACGACAATCAATATTCATGAAACCCCTCAAGAGAAAGCGAAAAGAATAGAAGAGCTCGAAAGCCATTACGGAAAGTGGTTTGAATATTACTTTCCTCAGTTTGCGAAATGTGCTTGTGCTCCATTTCATATTCGTACAGCGAACTCTATTATTAAGCATCCGGTCAGTTATCATTATCTGGAATGGTTCCGTGGTGCCGCTAAATCAGTACATATATGTATGGGTATCCCTTTGTTCTTGAAGATGAAGGGTGAAATGAAGTTTATGCTCCTCATCGGTGAAAATGAGACTAAAGCCATTAAACTTCTTTCAGATATTCAAGCCGAATTGCAGTACAATCAACGACTCATCAATGATTACGGCAAACAGTACAATCAAGGGGATTGGGCGGAAGGCAACTTCACTGATGCAATGGGTGTGAACTATATGGCACTTGGTTTGGGACAATCTCCCCGTGGTGTTCGTAACGGAGCCGAAAGACCCGATTATATTGGTGCCGATGATTTGGATACAGAAAAGCGTTGCAAAAATCCAAAGCTGATTAAAGAAGCGGTCAACTGGATTAAAGAAAGCTTATGGGGTTGCTTTGATAAAGGAAGAGAGCGTTTTGTGATGGCAAACAATCGAATTCACAAAAATTCTATTCTTGCCAATATGATCAAGCACCATAAGAGTGTAATCAAGAAGTCCAAGAAAGAAGGGTTGGAAATTACTTCTTTCCATTTTAAAGTAAATGCACTGGACAAAAAAGGAGAGCCGACTTGGAAAGCCAAATACACCAAAAAATACTGGAAGAAGAAGTTTACTGACCTTGGCTATAGATCCGCTCAAAGGGAATACATGAACAACCCGATTGAAGATGGAAAAATTTTCAAGTTGGAATGGATTCAATACACCAAACTGCACCGCCTAAGTCAATATGACGCTTTGGTATTGTATGGCGATTTGAGTTACAAGAAAAACGGTGACTTCAAAGCACTCAAACTCTGGGGGAAGAAAGGAAGGCACTTTCATCAGATTGCCTGCTTTGTACGGCAAGCGTCAAGAAAGGATTGTGCGGAATGGCTGTATGATTTGTATGAAGACCTCAATCTCGAAAAGTATGGGGTACTCTATTATATAGAAGGACTTTTTGCAATGGATGAATTTATTGATGAATTCGATGAAGTCGGTGATGACAGAGGGTACTACATCCCCATCATAGCCGATAAATCTGCAAAAGGAAATAAGTTCACCCGTATTGAAGCCATTGCTCCCTTTTGGGAAAGGAGACAAGTTTTCTATAACAAGAAATTGAAAGATTCCTCTGACCACGAAGCCGACCTTGATCAGCTCCTTGCTTTTGAGGAAGGTTCCGGTGCTCCTGATGATGCACCCGATGCGGATCAGGGAGCTATTGCGAAACTAAATAAATCAACTGCCTCTTCAAGGTTTACACCAAGACTGGGACAGAATAACCGTAAAAGAGATTTCTAATGACTTTTATAATACCATCCGATTACAATCTACAGCTTCAAAGAGAAATCCGTGCTTTTCTGGACGACTCAGAAGACCAACGCTTGAAGCAGGCAGAAGAATCTGCAATCGCTCAGATGATTTCACACCTTAATGTAAGGTATGATGTGGATCAGATTTTCTTTGACGTACCTCTTTATGATGCCTCTGAAAATTACGAAGCAGGAGACTTCTGTTATTTCAAACAGGAAGAACAGGAAGTGACCCAATATAAAGCCTACACCTGCATTAGTACTGTTTCAGGAGAAGATCCTGACACTTCTGGAAATTTCACGCAGAAAGATCCCCGTCATAGCCTTATCAAAATGTACTGCATCGACATTGCTTTATATCATGCCTACAGTGCTTTTGCAGTAGCTGATGTTCCAACGCACCGAAAGCAACGATATGACGATGCAATAGAATGGTTGATGGGTATTGCCGATGGTACTTTACAAGCTGTACTTCCAGAGAAGGAAGAAGGGGAAGATAACAGTACACTGATCCGGTTTGGTTCACATCCGAAAGAATGCCACCGCTACTAATATCAAGGGGTGCGTAAGGGGGTGTAAGTTTACTTAGGAATACTTTTAATGCAAAACCCCTCTATTTCGTTTTAAACCGACTCAATTTTACGAGATAATATGAAAAACAATAAATCATACCACAAAAGACCTAAAAGCCCATACGGGCGAAATTATAGAGTTTTCAAGAATAAGGGAAATACCCCAAATCCGAAGAAGGTTTTTGCGAAAATTCAAGAGGGCTACCGAGACCGCTCACGAAAAGACATTAAAGCATGGCGTGACGCTCTCCAATTAGCGGAAGCTCTTGACGGCAGAAATATCAAACCGCTCATTGATTTGTATGAGGAGTTGATGCTCGATGCTCACCTTCATGCTCAGGTGCAATTGCGTGAAGAATCTACTTTGTCAAGAAAATACTTTATCACCCGGAACGGTGAAAAAGATGAAGAAGCG
>NZ_LQAQ01000042.1 GCF_001583495.1 Flammeovirga sp. SJP92
GAAGAATCTACTAAGAAAATACTTTATCACCCGGAACGGTGAAAAAGATGAAGAAGCGACAAAGCTATTCAATCAGCCTGCTATAAGACGCTTCTTCAAAATCGCATTGGAGTCACTATTCAAAGGAAACACTTTGACTGAAGTTAGCGAGATTGACGAGAAAGTAATCAGTGACTTTTTATTGATCCCCCGTGAAAATGTCGACACAAGAAAGAAAAAAGTCTATCTCAACGAAGATAAAAGCAAATGGATCAATTATGATGAAATCAGCTATAAGCCTTATGTGATCGAAATATTATCTCCTTATCATTTAGGTATCTTGAACAAAGTGGCTCCTTATGTGATTTGGAAACGCAATGCGATGCAGGCTTGGGCAGAATACACGGATATTTTTGGTATTCCTTTTCGTCATGCCACCACCAATTCAAAAAATCAAAAAGAGATTGATCAGGTGGAAATGATGCTGAAGGAAATGGGTAGCGCAGCTTATGGTGTTTTCCCAGTTGGTACAGAGGTGAAAATCGAAGGGAGTGCTCAACCTGACGCTTACAAGGTTTTTGATATGATGATACAAAGATCCAACTCTGAAATATCAAAAGCCATCAACTCCGTGACCATGCTTTCCGATGACGGTTCAAGTAAAAGTCAGTCAGAAGTACATGAACGTATGCAGGAGCGTTTAAGAAATTCCGATGGACTTTTTATTAAAGAAGTGGTCAACTACAAGTTAATCCCACTTTTGATCACACACGGTATTTTACCGGAAGGATCAGAGTTCGATTGGGACAACACGCAGGCACTAACCAAGGAAAAGCAATGGGAAATCACAAAGGAGCTGTTGCGTACACATAAAATCCCTACAGATTGGTTAAGTACGAATTTCAATATCCCTATTGAGGGAGAAAAAGAAGCACAGGTAAATTTTCCCAAGGGGAGTAATGAGTCAAAAGCATTACTCCCGAACAAGGATTTAAAAGCGGTTTACACACCTATTAAGATGCAATTAAACCTTCCTGATTATCCTAAACAGGGATGTTGCAGTGGATTGCATAATAGTGAGTTTTCAGAGTCCGAGGAAATCAAAAAAGCCACAGCTGACATTCTAAAAGCCTACAAAAAGGGAAAAGAACTCTCAATGACCGACAAACACGCTTACCAATTGGGAGTGGCTACCGCAAAGGAATTATACCAGGTACTTTTATCTGAATGGAACGACAGGCTTCAAAAAGTACACAACGTCTATAATGCTCCAGACCATAAAGCGGTGATGGCAATGGAAACAAACCTATTTCATTTCAGCTTTGCGAAAAGCAATTCTGCATTAATAGAACTGAACAACTTATTAGTACAGGAAGACGGAAAGGTGACGCCTTATGAAGATTTCCGCTACGAAGCGAAAAAGCTCCTTTCAAGGTACAACAAAAACTATCTGAGAGTCGAATACGGCAAAACAATAGCCGTAGGTCAAAACGCTTCCTCTTACTTTGAAATGATGGACAATGAAACAAAGTCCGCTTATCCTTATGCAAAGTATACCACCGTAGGTGATAGCAGAGTAAGAGACAAACACCGCCTGCTCGATGGATTGGTATTCAAAAAGGATGAAACTTCTTGGAGAAAGTTTATAGGACCCAATGGTCATGGATGCCGTTGTGAGATAGAGGACTTTACGGACGGTATTCCTCCGGAAATCAGTAATGGAAGTGATGTCATTGCTCTTTTAGGGGAAGATTACGACAAAATGAAAAAACAAGGGTTTGCCGTCAATTTCGCAGATCAGAAAGAAGTTTTCACTCAAAATCAGCTTTATATCAAGAATTGGGAAATTGGCGATTCTATCAATGAATTGAATGCCAAGACCTTTGACCGTAAGAAGGTGGAAGACCTAATGAAGGCTTCCAAGAACACTCTTCCTTTTGACCAAGGTATCAATGAAGAAGATATTGCGGATCTGTTTTTAGAAGACACAGTACTCAAAGGGATGCCCTTCAGGGACTACAACGGCAGACTTCTAAAGCTAACTGCAAAAGACTTCAAGCGACACACGAAAGGGAAATATATTAAAACTCCGCAATTGAGACATCAGTTATTTCACTTGGTCGAAGAAGTATTGAATAATCCAGACGAGGTATGGCTTTACAATTTGAACCAAGGCAGACCGATGAACAACAGGTACGTGAAGTTTTATAACGATAGAGTGATGATTGTAGAAACAGAAATTTCCTCGAGCGGTGAATACTTTATCAGAACTTGGTATCCAAATCAAGGGAAAAAGAGTTTGGAGGATTTCAGAGTGGGAATTCCGATAAAATAAAAAAGGCTTCAAAATGAAGCCCTTGGTGATTTTAACAGGGGTATTACTTTCTAAGGCGGTTATCCAAAGCGTATCTCGTGCGTTGGTCGTCACCAGCCAGACGCGCACTACGTTGACAAGTCAACCCTGCATAACAAAGATACACAATTTCAATAATTTATAAAATGTCAAAACGAAAAATACAGGTTATCCTTGATCTGAAAGACCGGCTTTCTAAAGGAATAACCAAAGCCAAAAATAAGGTCAATAAGACCGTTGACGGCTTGAATAGGAAGATTGGCAGTTTTAAAGCAAAAAACATGGAGATGTTTTCGGCAATTTCCTCAGAGATTCCCGGAGTAGGTCGGGCTTTGGAACTGCTCTCCAATCCGTATGTTGCAGGAGCCGTGGCAGTCGCCGGCATGATTGTCGGCGTAGTGAAATTGACAGGACACCTTATGAACTTGAGTAAGGAAACGAAAACAGTTCAGACGGACATCAGCACTACAATGGGACTGACTGGCAATGCACTGAAAGAAGCAACTGCCGATTCGCAGGCACTCACCAAAGTCTTTAATGTGGATAGAAGGGAGCTGATCAACTCCGCTAATGCCATGAGTAAAGAGTTTGGCATTTCGGCAAAGGAGTCAATGGGAATAGTCGAAAATGCTTTGATCGCTACCAATGGAGTGATTGACCTTGATCAGTTTCGAGAGTATTCTACACAAATGAAAGCTGTAGGTATGAATGCCGATCAAATGGCGGGATTAGTAGCAAAAGCCTTCAAAGATGGCGTCTATCAAGACAAAGCAATTGATTCGATCAAAGAAGCGAACTTAAGATTGAAAGAAATGCCCAAAGCAACTCAGGAGTCTTTAAGTGCATTGGGGTTGAATGCTGACGAGATTCAAAAAGGACTAAAAACGGGAGCCTTATCAACGATTGATGCAATAAAGATGGTCAGTCAAAAACTGGGAGAATCTTCCGGACAAACCAGACAATCTGCAATTGCTAATATTTTTGGATCACCGGGGGAAGATGCAGGGGAAAAATTCCTCACCTCTTTAGCTACTGCTGAGTTCAGCATGAAAAAGATGATCAATTTGCAAGATCCTTTTATCCAAAAGCAAAAAGAACGCTTAGGGTTGGAAAAAGAGCTTTCAATGAAAATACAGGCTTTTTCGGGTGATTTCAATAAGCTTTCAAATGTATTCCAAGTAGCTTGGCTCAAGGCAAAGATCTTGTTTTATGACGGCATTGGAAGAGGCATTGCTTATGTAAAAGAAATGTTCGCTCCTTTAGTTTCTGCACTCAATACCTTTTTTCAATATGATATAGCGGTGGCAGGAATATTACTGCAAACGGTATTCAATAAGTTGAAATTCCTTTTTAATGGAATATTGGAAATCATAAGGATAGTGGTTTCTGCGGTTACTGGGTTTATCAATCTTTTTAATTTCGCGAGGAAAATGCTCTTCCAATTTGTGAACTGGGTCTATGAGGTATCCGGAACAAAATCAATACTGCACAAACTTTTCGGTCTAGATGAGTCAGACTCCATCACCAGTAAGATTAAAGAGATATTTGATGGTATCGCCATCCGACTGGAAGGACTGACGGGGTTAGCAAAAAAATCATTGGATGTAATCAATTATGGTATTAGAGGAGAATTTTCAAAAGCGAAAAGCGGTTATGCAGAACTGAAAACAGGATTGAAAGATGTATTGTCTGATGATTATGTCAAAAGACAAAAAGCATTGCGAAACCCAACAGTGGAGAAAGTAACCCAAGGGAAAAAGAATGTCAATGATTTAATATCGCATTATGACAACACTTCTATTAGTGGCGGTTCTGCTTCCAATCCTGATACTATAGCAGACAAGGCGAAAGCTTCCCACAATATCACAGTCAATGCCAATTTCAAGGGTGCGGAGCAAATTACCGTACATCAAGAAAATGGAGATGACAGTCAAGTCAATGACATGTTGGATATGATGGAGGAGATGTTTGTAAGAGCACTTAATAATTATGTAAGGGGTTATGGATGATCTTAGGAAATTAACAAAGGAAATGGAGGAACTGTCAAAACTACATCGGCAGTTCCCTACCATAGCCGGAACGGAAGGGAAAGCTTTTTTCAAGGAGCGTTTTCGTGCTCAGAATTGGATTGACACACATACCGAGCCGTGGAAGCCCCGCAAAGATCCAAAAGGAAAACACAAAGGGAAAGCGATATTGGTACAGTCAGGAGCACTGAAAAGAAGCATCAAAGTACTGCACAAAGACAGAAGTCACGTGATTATAGGCAGTGCCAATATACCTTACGCCCAAGTGCACAATGAGGGATTTAGAGGAAAAGTAAAGCAGACCGTAAAAGCCCACACAAGACGAAAACACCAACGAGCTTTAAGAAACGGAAAAACGGTGAGCTTCCTTCCTCAAAAGGTAAAACAATATTCCAGAACGCTAAATATGAACATTCCGAAACGTCAGTTTATTGGCGACAGCGCTTATTTAGGAAAACGACTGGAAAGAAAACTGAATGCTAGAATTCTAAAAATAATAAAGTAATGCTTGAGATTTACAACGCTATTAAAGCACGTTTAAAGGAGCGTGAAGACCTGTTTAAACAGTTGGATCTTCCACCCGTAAAACACATCGACTATGACAAAGGGCAATACCTCAGTCCACAGGATTTTGAGATATTCCCAATGCCGGCACTTTTCTATACCTACAATGCCACATGGAGAAACAAGCCGGGCAATACTCAAATAGGAACAGCCACGGTAGACCTGAAGATTGTAATGCCTACTTCTGCTAGTATTGCACTCAATAGCTCTTCTATATTACAAGCGGAAGAAGTGCTGAATTATCACAAAGTGGTACATGCAAGCCTGCAAGGGTTATCCACAAATGAGGTAAGTCCACTGCGTAGAACACAAAGCGGTGATGATCCAAGCCCAGTAGGTCTACATATTCATAATATCACCTACACCGCAGAAGTGACAGACAATTCCACTCATCTTTTAGAAGGGTATGTGGATACAGAAATTGAAGATTTAAATATTAATGGAAAGGTAGGAGCAATAGAATTTTTAATTGAATAACCCCAATCGTGTATTATTTTATTGCGTAATTTTACACTATGACGGCATTATCAACCAGAAAAATTAACAGTGAACTGAGGTACCACGCCCTCCAAGAACGCTTTGATGAGCTGTACAACAAAAAACGACTTCGGCATGATGATGTTCTCCTTCAATTGGTCAATGAGTTTTATGTTGGAGAGGAAAGCATTCGGCGTATTCTTCGAAAAAGACTAATTCCAAAGGAACAGCTTTTAAGGTGTAAAAAATAAGGCTACTTGCAGGGTGCAAGTAGTCTTACTTTTTTTCTCTCTGAAAGTCAATTGTTAACGTGTAATTAATAGTAAATATTTACCAACCATTTAAAACCTTGAAAAATGGGAGAAATAGCCGATGAACGTGGTGATATCTGTGATCAAATTTGTGAGTATCTGAAAATTGATGAGAATGCATACGATGCAATATTTGGAGATTGTATAGCTGGAGCACTTGAACCAAGCCTTATTACAGTCGAAAATAATATAAAACTTAATAAGTACATTATAGAAGATGGTACTTTAAAAGTTAAAGACGACACCATTTAAACAAAAAGGCTACTTACATAAAATAATGTAAGTAGCCTTTTTAATTAGATTACATAAAAATCATCCTCATTTATATATCCTTCTTCAATGCTTAATTGTTTAAATGATAGCATTAGTTCAAAATAATCAGGATGACCATAATCTTTAAGCCATTTGTATAAAGTATCTAATACTTTATAATGCCTGTGAGTGGGAGCAAACCTTGCATCACCTCCAATTTTCTTGCCTTTTATTTTTTCTAAACCTTCTCTTAAATAATAGTTTTTGAGTTCTCTAATATTTTCAGAGATTTCTTTGTCTTCAATAGGTAATTTGCTAATTAACCTTTGTACTTTATAGAAATAATAATAGCTCTTCTTCTGATCTGAAAAAGCAGGAAGTTCAGTCACTTCATTCTCCAACTCTTGATCAATAGACTTGATTAATTCCTCATCTGTAAGTTCTACATCTACTGAACTTGGGAATGGAATCATACCATCATTAATTATTGTATCTATCAAGCTGTTTACTTCAGCTAACTTATTTTCAAAATTCTTATCTTTTTCCATTGTTTAATATTGGTTATATACTTGCTTTAAAGGTTCTACAACTTTCTCTATGTCATATTTCATTCCTAGAGAATGTACTTTAAGATTTTTTACTGCTATATCTGAAGGTATCAGATAATTATTTTTAAGGTTAAACTTTTTATAATCTTTACTATTAAAATGTAGATGTCTTCCATAAATGATAGAAGGATGAATACTTAGACGGAATGCTAATTTCTCTATAAAATCTTTTCTATTAATTCTTGTTTTAGCTGTTTGATAGAGTTTATCAGAAAGGATTTGTTCAGATGCCCAATTGTCTGCTCTTTCTTCCATAAATAGAATATCAGGTTGAGATGGGTCTGTAATATGATATGGTGTTGATAAAAAAGTATCAAAATCATATAATGAATGATATAGTTCATGAAATAAAGTAAACCATATCGTATCATACCTTTTTTGAAAATTAGTAAGAACGATATAAGGTTTATTATCACGGACAAATGTAGCACCTCTCACAGTTGATTTAGGCTGATACTCTTGAATAATTACAGTTATTCCTAATTGCCATAAAGCCACACAAGCTGCTAGAAGTCCTTTTTCAGGATTTGCAATACATTTTTTTATATTTGGTAAAATAGCTTGTACTTTTTGAGGGTCAAAAGGATTAGGGTTACTTAAAAATTTTGCTTGTTTCAGTGCACATAGCTTCCAAATTTTAAAACTAGTTTCACTTGGAGATAGTTTTGCTTTACTGAATAAAATAGACTCATAATCTTTAATTGATAAGATGGAATCAATTTTAAAAAACTCCTCTAATCTCAGAATTATTTTATCTAAATCTTTAGTTTGTTCAATTAGCCCAAGTTTTTTTAACTCCTTCAAATCAAAGTTTGAAGCAACAAAACTTCTTTTTTCTGCTTGAATTATTTCATTATTCTTTACAATATCTAAGCCATCAATATATTCTTGAAGGATTTGTTGAGTACTAATATTAAGTACTTTGCTAAGCTTAATAACTAGAAAAATATCAATTTTTTGAGCATCATTCTCCAAAATTCTTCTCAAAGTAGGTCTAGTAATACCTAGTATTACACAAAACCGTTCTTCAGAAATAGAGAACTCTTCACAATAATCCCTTATTCTTCCAATTAATCCTTTAGGTGCACTATCAAATAAAACATTGTATGCTTGTTCTAATAAACGCTCTTGTTCCTTTTCATTCATATCTGTATAATTTTATACAAAAAAAGGTATTAATAATTACATATTCAAGTTTTTTATTTAAATAAATGTATAAAATTATACAGAAAACTCACTTTAAAATGAAGTATCACCTCAATTATAATCATTTCTTTTCTGTAGTAGAGTAGGTCGTTATTTGTTGACAAAATTAATGCCTTGATAATTAATACTTTATTATAATACTTAATCTTAAAATCAACTTTTATTTATTACTACCGTAGATAGCCTTAAGTTAACATTAACAAATCAATTAAAAATGAATAAACAACAACAAGATATAGCTTGGAACAAACTCAAACCTTTAGGTAAGAAAGACCCATTCTTGTGGAGACAAGATCAATGTGGTGCAGCTATATATAGATACTCATATGGAAAAACAACTGCTTTTGGATGGGAAGTCGATCATATTTACCCTAAAGGTCTTCAAGGTAATATTACGAAAAAAGCTGTCAATGGTATCAATAATAGCTATAATTTAATAGCTATGCATTGGAAGAATAACAAGTCTAAAAGTATAAATTATCCCTCTTTCAATAGTGCAGTTACATATGATAGTAAAAAACGTGCAAATGTTAATAGTAACAAGAATTTCACTGTTAATATATTGGTTCAAGTTATTTTAAGGTTAATATTTGGAATATAAGTAAATTAAAAAAGGTTACCTCTCATAAGAAGGTAACCTTTTTTACCATTATTGAACTTTATATCTATCAATTAAAAACCACATCTACATCAGCTCCAATCTCCAAGTCTACTCTTTCAGAATAAGGGCTAAACGTTCCTTGTTTTACTTTCCATTCCTTCAGCTCTTTATTTCCCCTTTTGAGATTATGGGTGATGTACCATTTTGTTTTATTGTTATCGACTTTTTTGGTGGTACACATTATAGTACAACTTAGCTCTTCGCTGTTAAACTCAATTGTACCTTCTTTCACAATGTCCTGTACTTTTCTACTCCCAGCAGGAGTTTTGAAAATCAACTCTCCAGTAGAAGAGCCATAAATTCTTATTTTCTTTTTTTTCATGATTTAAGAGGGATTAGTTCTGTAATAATCAAGTTGACTTAAAAAGAGCTTTCTTTGACGCTTCAAAAATGCAATCTCTGATTTCAGCTCTTTTTGTCTGCCTTTTGAAGTCGAGATCTGAACAAACCAATTGGCTCGTTCTAATCTCTTGTCTATTCTTGCGATTTCTTTTTGTTCTAGTGTCATGACAGCAATGGGTTGTAAAACTGTATACTTCTATAGCCATCCAACTCTCTTTCTAAATTGTATTTCTTATCTAAGAGCTTATCATAATTTTTGTGTTGAAGATGAAACTTCCTTTCATATAGATCCTGCTTACTTCTTAAATCAAAAATTTTATCATCCCGCTCTTTTAACTTCTTCAAAGTTTTAGGAGTTGGTGCTTGCAAAAGATCAATTATCTCTTGAGTTGCTTCTAGTTTCATAGAGAGGTAATCTGCATTTAACTCATCATTGATTTTTTGGATAGCCTTTTCACACCGTTTGATGGATTCTTGAACAACCTTCTGAAAAATTTTCATACCGTTCTAAATTTATTTGCTAAAACATTCATTTGCTGTTGTACCTTTTCCTCCTGCTCCCCGGAGGCTTGGGGTTGTTTCGGGGGAGCTTTGTTCTCTGGAGCACCTTTTACCCAGTTTCTTTTTCCTCCCGACTTATCCAATCTATACCCTGCATTTCTGAGTTTACGCCAGTACTCTTGTAGTGCTTTTCCTTCTAGGTTTGACTCTAATTGAGCATCAGGAACGATCGCAGGTTCTTTGGTGCCGTTTTTCAACTGGGCCACAAGGCGTTTTAAAGTGTTCTGAATTTCGGGTCGGCAAAATTCAGTTACTGTTTTACCTTGCATATTCCACTCTGAAGATTCGAGATACATCTTTATTTCATCGTCGGTTGTCTCTACGAGCATCAGCATACCAGCTTCTTTCTTTGACATTTTGTACTTGATGCCTATCATCTCCAGATAAATCCTTGTCCAGTCTGAGATATAGTTAAAGGTGCGTGTGTTGAGTGCTTTGTCTGGTGAAAGCTCCTTGACTTGGAAGTACTGACAGGCTTCAACTTTTTTAAGTGTCTTAGGTAAAGCATTAAACAACATTTCCATTGCTTCCTCTTGTAAATACTTTCCTTTGCTCTTCAATGTGACCTCCATTGTCTGTAATTCGCCCGTTTCTCTATATCCAATAACGACTCTACCTATTACACCTTTCTTGCGGGATTTGAATTCAAACTTTCTTCCTTTCTTCATAACTTCTCGCTAAAGGTGGACTGATAATTTTCAATGCTTGCTGAGGACTTCCGTTTTTAAACAGCTTGTAAGCATCGTTTAATCTTCCGTAAGAAGCACTGTTCAATCTTTCCAACAGAACGTCCTGTTGTCTACCAGATGGGAAAGAAGGTTTATAAAAGCGGTGCATCTCTGATACCATACACCAAGAACTTACAGAAGTGTCTCTTTTGAAGTCAGGACCGACAATTTTGCGGTAACCTCTTTGGGGTTGTATTGCTTTCATTATAATTGTATTACGATTTGATTATTCCAATTCCTCAACTCGTTATTAAATTCATAATCTATGGGTACGCCTTCTTTAGCATGAAAGTATTCATATATAGCTCTTCGAAATGCAATAGCTTCATGCTCTTTAAGTTTGAAGGAGTTCGATTTAAACGAGCACTTATTTAATGAGGGGTTTAGCATTAAATCTTTTAGAATAGACCTTTCCAAGACACCTAAACCATAGCACATTTTTGATTGAACAACATTTTTAATAAATGATTGAAACCAAAACACTTGATTTACTTCAAGTTTAATTTTTTTCATTTCGGGCTCTTAATTGAAAGATCAACTCATCAAGTTCTTTGAGGTTGTAACTGTATAGTTTCTTTTTGTAAACCCCGTACTGGAGTAGGAACTGGTCAAACTTTTTATAATCTAACCTTGAAGCTCCTTTGCGGTCTGTATAGGTATAACCTAGCTCTCCCATTAAAGCATAAACTATTTTCAGCTTTCTGTCATGTTTAGGCTTTAATTTGTTTTTTTCTTGCTCCAAGCACACTGTAAGTGCTTTAAATTCATCTTTTGTCAACCCTCTGATGGAGTCAGTTCTTTGATTGGAAAAAGATAGGAGAATTGTTTTCTCCTGATCTCTCCAACCTAAAAAGCCTAACAAAAAGAAGAAGTGAGCATAAGGATTTTTCTTTGCCATAGTTAGACTCCCTTAGTCACCCTTTTCTAAAACTTCCTCTGGAACTGGAAGGCTTGCAAAATCAAGAGTGATATTATCATAGCCTCCATATTTATTCTTTTCTCTCACATAGAAATAGAATCTTGCATACCTTTCGGTATATGCTTCATTAAATAATTCAACAGCTTCCATAAGCACTTTATCATTATTCAATTGTGCATGGTTTGCAATCTTTTGAATTTTCTGATAATCAAACTTTCCATTGTTATTTTTATCTAAAAGATCAACAATGAAACCCGATTGCCCTTCATCAGAAAACTCACTCCTAATCCAGTCCCTTACCTTCTCAGCTCCAAGTTCTGCACGTTCATCGTATTCTTTTACAAGATTCATTTTAAACTCAATCTTGTGTTTAGAGCCAATAAGAGAACAATTCTTTTGCCCTTTTTTTACTTCACCATATTCTTCCATTACATCAATAAAAGCTGTAATGTCCTTAAATGCTTCAGTTTTTAAAGCGATAAGTTCTTTCTGTTTTGCCTTGAATTTCGCAACCCATTCTTCAAGTAGATCTTGTTTTAGGGCTTCATAAGACATCCTTTTAGAACTAACTTCTTTTTGCTTTTTCGCCTGTAGTTCTTCTAATAATTTTTCTTCTTCCTGCGTCATTTTTAATAGATTTTTGAGTGTGAGCGTAGACTGACTACGCTACACACAGTAACAAAATTTTCAATCAACTTTAGTTCATCGCGTTATCGATGTTGGGCTTTAGTTGGTTGTTTGCTTCCATCAGGGCAAAGGCTTCTTTGAATGCCTTATACCTTTCTTCTGAAAATAAATCGACTTCCTTACAAGTCATTGTCCCGGCACTGGCTCCTTCAAATTCCAAGGGGAGTACACTGTATACTATTCTTTCGGTATCGTAGTCATAGTATAAACCATTAACTTCTACCTTTTGAAAATTTTCCCCATTGAAGAAATAAGCCGTCTGTCTTGGACAATACGTGTTTAGGATTCCTGTTCCCGTCATTGCTTTATAAAGTTTACTAATTTCACATTACTCATCAGACTTACACATTAGGTCAAGGTGTTTTCTCGAAGCTCTTTTATAAGCGCTGTTAGCTTTTTTTGATGTTCTCCCTCAATACCCCCTTCAATGCATGTGATGAATATTTCGTTAATAATATTAGAGATCTTAGAATCGTTCCGGTGATCTCTAAAATAGTTCTTGCGGTTATAGTTTTCTGCCCAGTCGCGCACTTCAAATGCTTCTTCTGAGTTGATTTTACTGCACAACACTACCACTCCTGTTCTTGTAAATGCAGTGGTGGTCTGCATCCCCCCGTTAGTTTTTACTTTGATATAATCCCAATGTTTGTACCTTTCCAACAGGTGCAAATAATTGTTCTTATACGTCTTGATCTTATCCTTTGCCTCTTTCCCTGGTCTAAAACCCAGTGCTTTTCCTAACTCGGAGTTAGTGATAAAAAAATTGTCTAATTCTTCGTGAACGTAAATGCCTACTTGAACACCTTTACGTGGATATACCGTAATTTCTTTCATTGTTATTTTTCTTTTCTTACACCGAGTTCGTTTAACATATCATCTACTGAAACACTCGCCGAATTGGGCGTTAAGGTGACTACACCTTTTGAATTGCAGTAGAGCTTTAAACCTTTGATCAACTCCAGCTCTCCTTGCGGTGCCAAGGTTGGATTCTTTCTCACTTGCTCTATGATCATGTCAAGTACTTTCTTTTGTTCATCCCTAGTTCTTTCTATTTCGGATTGATACAACTTGAAGGAGTTCACCAGTTCGTGAAAGCTCACCTCTTTTTTTTTCTTAGTCATTTTTATGTAGTGGGGGGATAAGTTAATTCTTGAGTTATTTATTGATCTGCTGTTTTAATCGCAGGTCTTTTATGTAGTCAATCGTTCTTCTCATATCTCCTCTAAACTTATTGTTGTAGAAGGCTAGAAGCTGTTTGTCTGTCTTCGTTTCCGAAATATCAAAGTGCTTTAAAGCCTGTTTAATACTGTTTAAATAATCAGTATCTCTTGCTTTTAGGAAGCTCTCTGTTGTTTTGTAATCCTCTGGCATGATTTCCATATTGAATTCATTTGACCCAAAACGGGAGAATATCTGAGGGAAAAACATCTTCTCATTATCATGCTTCATCTTCAGCCAGTTGTAATAGCTAACACCACTACGGGGAGCACCGATCAGTACAATACCGCATACACCTTTCAACTCATCCGTAAGTGTTTTGATGGTCTTGTAGTTTTTCAGTGAAAGGTTTTCGGCCTCATCGATAATCAGAAGAGGATTTGCATCCAACTGGATCAACTTATCAATCACCATTTTAGTGAGCTTGTACGTTGTGCCTTTTGCAGGAATACGCTTGTCGGTCTTGGTGTCCATTTGCGTAAGCCCCAGTTCTTTCACAAACAACCCTACAAACTCCTTTTGTGTCAATGTACCGTTACAAGTGATCAGAAAAGTATGCTGTATTCCTTTCTTGCCGTGCTTGTTGTATTTTTCTGAAGCAAAGGTTTTGCCTGCTCCCGTTTTTCCATTCAGCACAAGAAAGGAGCTGTTGTGTCTTGCGATGTTAAAACAGTTGACTGCCTCTTTGTAAGCTTTGTTTTCAATCACGCAATCGCCATCCAAATACTGTTTAATCAATGTAAACTTTGAATCATTGATCTTTGAAGGTTCAGGTTTACCTGTATTGATTTCGTACTTGCCATCTTTGATATGATTCAAGTGAAGTCCTGCTTTTGTTGCTTTCTGCAAGTACTTCCAATGCAAACCTGTCTTAGCTTGAAATTCTTTAAGTTCCTTTGTGAGCTCTTGTTTCTGCTCAAGTGTCCATGTCGCTGTCATTGTCTTCGTCGTTTTCTAGGTTTCTAAAATACTCATACATCTTATCGGCTTCAGTAGGGGCGGTATCTTCCTCCAAAAGTGTTTCTTCTTCTTCATACACTTCCATTTCATCCTCATCAAAATCGTAATGTACTTTTTGATTTTCCCCTTCCCTTATACTCCCCTCAGAGGGGGTGCTGGCCAATTCTTCTAAATAATCCGATTCAGCAAGTGATTGCTCTTCTTTGCTCATGCAATTCCAAGCTACCTGATGCCCATCGTACCTGTAATTTAGATCCTCCTGTTTGTCCATAACTTCTTTACGTTGTTCCCTTCGGGTTTTAAGTCGGCGTTCGATTAAGTCTTTATCACCTTCCTCAAAATCGTAAATTGCCCTTTTGGTCATTTTGGTAGAGGTAGCCCATGCAATAAATTTCTGATTTTCATTGAAAAGAGCTATTCGTTTTTTATCTAAATCGTTGACGTTGTATTTCACTTTGAATTTTAAACCTGTATACTTCTGAAGGAACCTCTGATCAATTTCCCCTTCAGTATCCAGTACCTCGTAATTGAACGTTTTCTTACCAAATGTGAGTGCAATGCCATGATTATAGAAAGTAATATCAGATGCTTCTTTGAATGATGGCAGTTTACCCTGTTTACGCATCCTGTCATTCACCTTATATTCCCAGAATAGATGCATATTTTCTTTTTCGCCTAACCAACGGAAATCAACATAATCAGGGCTGTCATTGTAGCGTTCATTTGGTGATTTATCATCCACTCCCTGTTTCAGTGCGTTCCATATTCTCATATCTTCCTCAAACTGAGACATGGCTTCTGCCAGTGTTCCGAAGGTTTTCTGATATTTCTCCAGCTTGTCGACATTTAAACGGGAACGATCTGATTTTGCTAATACATTTTGCCCTGTAAAATTGATATGACGGGACATGATATAACGTTGCATTCTGCCAAATACACTTTCTATGATTTTTGACTTAGGATTGCGTGCCTTGGCATTAAAAGCAACCATTACTTCACTTGCTCCTTGGAAGGCTAATTTGTTGGCTGAATCACCATCATAAAGCAACTGATAAGGGAGCGTGTTTCCGGTACTTGCAATTGACTTTGATAAGGCTTCACGGATCACATAAGCATTCTCACCATTGGTACTGAAAGAGTAACCAAGTATTCTCTCTGAGTGAGCATCAAGAATAACGTACACGTCCAGTCTTGCTTTTGTTTTACCTCCCTCACGGTAGTAATAATTGACCTTGGTGCCATCCGCTACCCAAAGGGCATTTCTTACAGAAGGTTTGAAGGTGATATTGGTGTGCTCAAACTTGTTTTGCCAAGCCGAAAAACCATGATGAATAGCATACCAGAAGTATTGTATAGAAGGCAGGTTCACTCTGTCTCTGAAAGACCTAATTTTCACTTCTTCTTTACCTTTTTGAACTCTGATGCGGTTAAAGGTAGCACAAGCATCTTTTACCGTTGGTTTTCGTGGGTCTGACATCAGTTTGATAATCATTTGATCATCATCCACATCGTACTTCAAGCTGTTGGTATTGCCATACTGACTTAGGAACATTCCTGCACCTTCTTGCTCATATCTTTTGATATTTCTTAAAAGTACCTGGTCATTATCGGAGAGCTTGAGTTTTACATCATAAGCCAGTTCATATTGCTTGGATGCCTTCACTACCAACGTTCTAAAATCGGCAGGTCTGTGATACTCTTCATCAAAGCGTTTGCGAAGCATCAGTTTGTCATCTGAAACAAGCAAACTATAAAACATGCATCGTGCCTGTAGCTCCTTGAGCTTATCCGCCGGTAGACTCCCTTTGGTGTCATAAACCAACTCGCCCGTATCAAAATCAACTCTTGGTTGTTCAATTACATAACTGTCAAATACATCACTATCACGTTTTGATAGTGCGGGAAGCAAATCCAAAATCTTTGTGACCAAATAGTCTTGTTTTCGGTCTCTTTTGAGATTGTTTGCTTGCCTTTCTTTGTCGAGAAGTAAAGCCCAAACCTGATCTTCAGACGGTGGATTGTAACGCTTCGGGATGCTTGTCAATAAGACTAAGTTTTTCCGCTTGTCTGTGGGGTCTTTGCGGTTGATCCATGTGGTGGAGTTGGATTTGCGTTGTCTTAAAACTCCTTTTTTAATAGCTCCTAAACTAACTCTTAACAAATCAGTTGCGAAGTTCCAAGATACCCATATTTCGGAATCAATAACTTTTACTTCTGATACGAAGCTATTCAAGCTCATTCAGCAATTGTTCTTGTCTCTTGTCTACTGATTTTCTTTCATCATTATAAACAAGCATCTTAAAATAATCTGTACGGTTCATTTTCTGCGATTTTGCTTTTCGATCTAGGATCGTCAAAAAGTCTCCATCAACCTTGAAATTGATTTGCTTTTTTTCCTTACCAGAAGGGATTTTGTTTTTAACAGTCATGATAGTATATTTAAAATCTACATGAATTATATACAATGTGTATATATTATCTACATCACAAATATTCGTACTTTAGTTCTAATAAACAAACTATAGTTCGATTATTTCTCAAACTAAAGCATAACAAATTGATTATCAATCGAGTAAAAACTATAATAGAGAAAGAGAATTTAAGTGTCAATGCTTTCTCAAAGCTAATAGATGTTAGTGAAGCAAGGATTAGGAAAGCGATTAAAGAAAGTTCGGATATAAGTTCGAGTATTATTTCAAAAATCATTCAACAATTTCCGAACTATAGTTCGAGATGGGTGTTAACCGGAGAGGGAAACATGCTATTAACTAATAATCAAAATCACTTAGATGCAACAAATGGGGTTTTAGTTCCATTTTATGGTTCAAAAGCAAGTGCAGGACATGGCTTGGATTTAACAAATGACTTTATAGAAGAAATAATCCCAATCCAATTCGCAAAAGAGGGAGATATGGGTATACAAGTTTACGGTGACAGTATGCTTCCTTCAATTTCTAACAAAGACTATATTATTGTTAGGGATTATGATTTTGCTAGTTACCAATTGTTTGGACAAATTCATGTTTTTGTTACTGAAGATGGTGTTTTGTGTAAAGTTCTTAAAGAAATTGATGATGAAGGAAATGTAATTCTGGAAAGTCTAAATACTTCTTATAAAGACATCAGGTTACCAAGCGATAAAGTATATAAAGTGTACTTAGCTGTTGGAAAGGTTTCATTTGATAAATTCATCTAATTATTTATTTGTCCACCCATTTGTCCACCTAAATGTCCACCCATTTGTCTACCTAAATTCATATTCTTTGATTTGCGTATTGAAATAGGTAGCTTTAAGAGAAAGTTAAAGCCTTCTTAAATGAGGGCTTTTTTTGAATTAATTAAACTTAATCAAACTGCAATTTAAAATGAAACTAAGACTCTTACTCTTCTTTTTAACTATCTCTTTTGGTGTACAGGCTCAAAATAAAAATATTAAGTACGAAAGGAGAACAGAAAAAGACTCATTAGGAAACGTATGGGGCTATATAGACTATGTATATGATGAATTGAATAGAGTTTCTGAAGTGAAATACCGTACTAGCACTGAAGCTATTAGCAGTAGATATACATATACTTATACTGATGATACTATTCTTGAAAATTACTACCGCAAGGACTATCCACAACCTACTGGGTACTTTACTTACACAGGCGTCAAAGAAGACGGATCTTCCATAAACTTACTCCTAGATCGCATAGAAGCCCTAGAATCAAGACTTTCCCAGTTAGAAGGAGACAACATCACTTCCAGTACATCCACTGCCCGCAAGGTTACACTCTTCCCCAATCCTACATCCACCACATTCACCATTCCGAACGGTTTCCGTTTCATCTCTATCAACAACCATGAGGGACAAAAAGTAGCCATAAACAGCCTCTCAAGCTATAAAAAGGACATTTCAGCACTTCCATCAGGTGTTTATATTGTTTTACTGGAAGACGCAGAAGGGAGGGTTTATAGTGAGAAGGTTTTGAAGCAGTAAACCTACTTTACAGCTCTTTTCAGTCAAAAAACACTACCTTTAAGACACATTCGGACAGAATCGAGGTATTTAGGACAAAAAACTGCCACCTCAGGACACGTTCGGACAAGAGTACATTCCGTTTGGCAAAGGGTGTATTTCTCTGGATACCAAAAAAGGGCGCTGATACTATCAAAAACGAAACGTTTCTTTTCTTTTTTTTTTTTTCTCCTTTATATCTTTTTATATGCCCCCTTTAAGGTAGAAGAAGTTTGTATGATATAATGCCTGATGAATTTAAATATAACTGGAATCATCCGTATTATATAAAACTTTCTTTTTATGAACCATTTTATATCAATGAGGCATCTGATTGATATTCCCCACTGTTGATAATCAAGAACCTTTTTATAACTTTAAGAAGAAGAAGGGAGATAGGTTCTCAAAGCCAAAAGCAATACAATATTCTATTATTTTTAAAGGTTATACAAAATATTTTCTATAGGAACAAAGCAAACTATCTTTCTAAATAATAAGATGAAGTTTAAAAAGGTTTGAAGCTGAATCTCTCAAAAAAAGATTATTATCTTTTCCACTTAGACAGTCCGAACTAGTGGGGTAACTATAGTCAAAGACTACCTCCTAATTATAATAGTGATATGATTGATGCTAGTTTAAAGTTTGGTACAATATTGAAAATCCTAAAATTGCATACATGAATATACCTCCTCGATAGTCTTAAATTGCAAATTCATACCTTTATCTATTCTTATTATAGAAAGTTGTTTTTTTGAGACCAATAGGGGATTTAATGTATCTCTATCTGGTTGAGATTGTCACTCTCCTAAAGGTGAGGTGTTCACCCTTATAAGGGAAGCGATCACGACATGTAAAGGGGAAAGAGATGTACCTACTAAGGGTGAAGAGTGTCACATTATAAGGTGAGCACCTGCGCCCATTTTTTACTTACTATTTGTAATTTGGAAACCTTCTCATCAGCAACATATTAATATGAAAGAAAGTGAAAAATTAATAAAAGCATAAGGAGCTATTTAGAGTGGCGACCTAATTGATAACGTAAATAGTTTTAAGAATTAGAGTATGAAAAATCTGTTTGTTTTAATATTTCTATTGTTGAATATTGAAAATGAAATTGTTGTTACAGAGTACATAAGCAAATCAAATGAAATATTTAAAATTGAGAAGAAATGTCTCTTTATGAAAGAGAATGGTATTTATAAATACTATTATAAAAGTGATACTTTAACTGTAACATATGATAGCAATTATCTGTTAATTCAAAGTTTAGATGAAATTAATAAATATGTATTAGAAGAAGATATCAATTTGCTTTTAGATAACTCTACTGAGAAAATTTTAATTTTTAGAACAGATAAAATTGAAAATATTGACAGAAATGTCAAAGTAGTTTTTTCAGAAAGATATGGAATTATTATGATATCAAATTCATCTTGGAATACTCATATTATGTATAATGAAGATGATGAAGTAGTCAATACTATTCAAAAATTTATATTAATTAATAAGAATTGAAAAATTCATTCACTCCGCATCCAGTATAGGATATTACTAAGTTAAATTAGGTAGTTTTTATTTCATTGAACACAAAAAAAGTAGAATGAGGTTTATTTTAATTATCATGTTTTTTTCAAATTATACCTACGCTCAGCTTTATGATATTGAGGATATTGATATGAAAGAAGTGGGAGTTGTTACGCTAAGAAAACCAATATTGGTTTTCCGAAAAGAAGGAGGTAAATATGTAACTTATATTACTGAAAAAAAGTCAATTAAAACGATTGATAATAAAAAATATTTCGATATAAACCATCATAGAAGAAATGATAAATTCACAAACAAGAGGAAAAGAAAAGGTCAAATTATTTATACTATTAAACCTAAAAATAAGAAGTTAAGAAACAAGCAAGGTATATATAAATTTATTGAATATGAGATAAGTTTGGTTGAATATAATATTGTGAATTATGGTTTTGATATGTCTCAATGTTTAAAAGAAGGTGACTATAGTGAAATATTAAATGTTTTAATAATTGATGATAAATAAAGGTTGATCTTACCATACAGTAGTTTAAGTATTATCATAAATAAGTTATAACCATCAATACCTCAATACCTCAATATCCATTCCTCCCATACCAAACCAAAGCCTCCTCAATACTCTCCCCAACATCCGTTTGATTCATGCCTAGTTCTCGTATCGCTTTTTGATTTGAAAAGTAATTATCCAGCGTCAATAACCTTAAGTTGGAAGAATGGAATGGGACTTGAATGCCGAATATTTTTTTAATACCAAAAGCAAGGGTTCCAAGAAGGGAGAAAAGAAGCTTAGGAATTGGTATTAATAGCCCCTTTTTTTGAGTACTTTGATGGACCATTTCGAAGAATGTACGGTAGGTGAGGTTTTCTCCTGAAAGTAAATAGCAACTTCCTTTTTTCCCTTTTGTCAAACTTTGAATAATGGCTTTGGCGACTTCTTTTACGGCTACAAAGCTTTTTCCTCCAGGAGGGTAAAAAGTGATTTTGTGTTTTGAACCATACAATAATAACACTCCGCTAGAAGGACCTGCATCTCTTTCGCCAAGCATAAAAGTAGGTGCAACGATAAGAGCGTCTAAATTGTCATTTTGAACACGGTTTATTATTTCTTGCTGTGCTAAGTATTTGCTGTAGGCATAAGGGACATCTTTAAGCCAATCCATAAAAGGAGAGTTTTCATGACCGGGTTTCTCTAAGGTGCCGTTGGTAAAACAGTTGGCAGTGCTGACAAAAACTAAACGTTTGATTTTGTGTTTTAAACACAATGATGCAATTGCTACTGTGACATCAATATTTATTTTCTGGTAGGGAGAGAAGTCGTTGATGTTTTGTTTGGTCAGTGCGGCACTATGAATCACATAATCACATGTTTTGATTACTTTTTCAAGGTCATTATTATTAGTGATTTCCCCTTCAAAAATTTCACAATTCAAGCCTTCTAAAGACAAACGGTTACATGATGAACGGATCATTGCTACTGGGTGGTAGTTGTCACTATCCAATAAATGCTTGACAATATTGGCTCCTAAAAGTCCATTTGCTCCAGTTACTAAAACTCTTTCCTTACGCATAACTCATCATTTCTTTTAATACATTTTTTCTGAAAATTCTCAAGCGGATGGCATTCGGGCATACTCTAAAAAACAGACGGCTTATTTTACCAGCCATGCCAGGGATAATTTCGGTTTTCCCTTCCAAAAGTTCTTTCATGCAGATTTTAGCCACTTCTTCAGCAGTCAAAATGGTTTGTTTGACCAGTTCATTGTGGTTGTTGATACGCTCAGAAACTTCTTTGTTGGTGGGCATTCCACCGGGGTATGCCACGCTCACCTGAATGTTGGTGTCTTCTAGTTCAGTTGCAAGACCAACGGAAAAAGAACGCACAAACGCTTTGGAGGCAGGGTAGACGGTTTTGAAAGGCATCGCCCCAAAAGAGGCCATACTTGAGATGTTAAGAACATGCGCCTTAGAGTGTTTTTTAAGTAAAGGTAAAAGTCCTCTGGTCAGTAAAACCAATGCTCTGATATTTAAGGATAAAATGCTGTCAATATAATTCTCTGAAGCTTCCTGAAATCGTTTTGTACCTCCAATTCCTGCATTATTGATCAGCATATCTACACGGTACAAATGCGTGATGGTTGAAATGAGTTCATGTAGTTCAGTTTCCTTACTCAAGTCAATTTCATAACAGCAAACATCTATAGCATACATTTCGATCAAGTATTTTCTGAATTCTTGAATTCCTTCATTCGGAAGCGAAATCAAGATAAGGTTTCTCCCTCTCTCAGCACATTCAAACGCCAAAGCTTTCCCCAGTCCTTGACTAGCGCCCGTAATCACAGTATGTGTTATTAATTTAATTTCTTTCATGATTGATAAATTGAGATTTCTTCCCAAAAGCCCATAATTTCAATTATGGGTCTACGTAACATTCTTCCCTTAAAAAAGTATGCTACTTTGTCCTAATACTTAAATGATGATGCAAAACTAAATCATAGAAATACTGAGAAGGTTTGAAATCTTTTCAGTTGTGGAAAATGATTTTTCAATTGTAGAAGAAAAGGGTTTAGTTGTTCAGTAGCTTTAAATGAAAGTGTTTGTGTTATAATGAGATTGATTAAGACACTTTCTTAATAAATTGTCAATATTGAAAATTGACCTTTATCTTCTATTTATTACATTAAGATCTGTATGTAAAGTACATATTCTATAGATCAGTCTACCTACTTGTTTTTGGAACCAATATTGATATTGCCTTACCCTAAGTGTATTTTAATATAGCAACATAGTTTCAGTATTACTGATTCCCCAACTATGTTCAATTTTTTAGTTTAATGATTTAAAACGATGAAACGTTCATTTTTAATTTTTGTACTACTAATTTTATCTGTAAGTGCATACTCGCAAATCAACTTCAAAGGTTATGTTATTGGAAAAGAAATTCCAGAGAATAAACCAAGCTCCACTAATATGTCTTTTGCAGGTCATTATGGACATTTTGAAGCAAAAACTAATCAACAAGGAGTAATCACCAGTATCTCATTTGAACCTAAAAAAAGTGGCACTCCAACCTTGTTAACAAAGGGAGAAGTTCAAAAATTCATCACTTCTTTAAAACATTATTTTAGAGTTGATATGAAAAGAGAAAGTAAAGGGCAAAGTGGAGTTTTTAATGGAAAACATAATGATTGTAATTTCAAAGTAAATTACGAACATAAGCAGTTTAGTAATGGTAGTTATTATCATATTGACTTACTAATCCACAATCCTAAATATCAGTCTATTTAGAGAAGAATGAAGAGTGAAGGAAAATGGGCTGTAAAGTGGTTTTTATGGCCCATTTTTCTTAATTCTTCCTTAAAAAAAACACTTTTCCTTAGTATTAATAAATACAGTTTGTCAATCATTCTACTCACTGATAGTACCATATTAATAATTGATAGATGGGTGTGTTTAATAATCTAGTAGGGGAGGCTAATCTTTCGGTCAATAAATCAATTGTCCTTTTTTTGTAGTGAATTACAAATAGAAGAAATTAACCTTTTCTATAACAGTTAAAGTCTTAATCTGATACAGATACATAATAGGTATTACTTAGAGTATGTTTGAAACATCTTTTTTAATAAAAATCCATCCTTTCAGAACGTGAGTTTATTTATTTTATCAACTATTGAACCACAATTTTCTCTGGAATTAATTTCCTCATAACCTAAAATGGAGTTTTTTTAATTCTAAAATATATATTTCAAACATGCTCTTATTGACTAATTTTGGAATCAATATTGATAAGAACATATCCTAAATGGATTTTAAACAGTTGAACTAAAAAACTACTTAATAAAGTGACATAGTTTCAGTAGGACTGATTCCCCGACTATGTTCATTTTTATTCTAAATAAATTAAACTATGAAGCGTTCATTTTTTATTCTTGTACTATTACTTTTATCTGCAAGTACATACTCACAAATCAACTTCAATGGTTATATTATTGGAGAAGAAGTTCCATTAAATAAGTCTAGCGTTGCGAAAATGCCTTTTGGAGGTCACTATGGACATTTTGAAGCGCAAACAAATCAAGAGGGGATAATTACCGGTGTTACATTTCAACCCCAAAAAAGTAAAACTTCTAGATTGTTAACAAAGGGTGAGTATAGTTACCCCACTAGTTTGGACTGTCTAAGTGGAAAAGATAATTATCTTTTTTTGAGAGATTCAGCTTCAAACCTTTTATTAAAACCCATTTTATGATTTGTCAAGGCTGGTCTGTGTTGCGCCTGCGGCAGACCATTCATCTTGGCCTTTACAACTCATAGAATGTGGTTTTTCTTTTGGTTTTGAGCTTGTGTCTCGGCGACCCTTCTCAAAGATATAGAAAGGTTTTTGATTATCAATTGAACTATGTCGTCTTTCGTGATTATAGTAAGACATATATTCTATTACCCCTAAAGCTAACTGATGGCCATTACTATAAGAATGTTTATATATTTTCTCATATTTCAAACTTCGCCAAAAACGCTCTATAAATATATTATCAGTTGCTCTTCCTTTACCATCCATACTGATGGTTACACTTTGACTAATCAAGTACTCTGTAAATACATCACTTGTAAATTGAGCCCCTTGATCTGTATTGACAATTTCCGGTGCTCCATGCTCTTCTATACATTCCTGTATCGTCTCTTTGCACCATTCCGCTTCCATTGTATTGGAAAGAGACCAGCCTACAATGTAACGGCTGTGTATATCAATTACAGCCATTAAATACATAAAACCCTTTTCCATTGGAATGTAGGTGATATCGGTTGCCCATACTTGATTTACTTTATTAATGACCATATTACGAAGGAGATAGGGATACTTTTTGTGCTCTTTTATCCCTTTTGAAGTATGAGGACCAGGAATAAGTGCCTGCAGGTCCATCATACGGTATAATCGGGCGATACGTTTATGGTTGACTAACATTCCCTGATCCAGACGCAACCAAGTAGTCATACTCGGAACCCCCATGTGAGGATGCTTTGTATACTGCTGATCTATGATCTTCATTAACTCAAGGTTTTGTGCGGACTCTCCTTTTGGTTTATAATAATAACTAGATTTTTGTAAACCTAATAGCTGACATTGACGTGTGATGCTTAGCTCTGGATGAGCCTTGTCGACAATTTTTCTCCGTTCTGACAACGACTTATTTACGACAAGGCTTTCTTTAAAAAATCCACTTCAACTTGAAGTTTACCAATTTTTGCATAAAGCTCATCTTCTTTCCCTTCACTCGCTTTTTGAAGCTTCTTTTTCTCTCTAGACTTTTCAAAAACACTGGATGCACCATCTAGAAATTCCTTTTTCCATGTACTGATCTGAGTAGGATGAAGATCATACTTTTGGGCTAATTCTGTTGTAGTCTGTAAATCCTTGATGGCTTCTAAAGCTACTTTGGCTTTAAATTCTGAGGTGAATTTTCTTTTACTTTTCATAACACTGCAATTTACTTAATTATTAATTTAGATTGCAGTCCGTTTTGATGGGGTAACTATAGAGGTCACAAAATTTATCACTTCTTTAAGGCATTATTTTAGAGTTGATATGAAGGGACAAATCAAAGGACAAAGAGGAGTTATTAAGGGAAAACAGAATAATTGCCATATCAAAGTAAATTACGAACAGAAGCAGTATAATAATGGTAATTATTATCAGATTGATTTAATAATCTACAACCCTAAATATCAATCTATTTGATGACTAGGACCTGTTCTAGGTAAGAATTAAGAGTGAAGAAAATGGGCTATAAAGTGGTTTTATGGCCCATTTTCTTCACTCTTAATTTTTCCTTAGTATTAATAAATACAGTTTATCAATTATTCAACTCAGTAATAGTACCGTATTTATAATTGATAGACGTGTGATTTGTTTATACTCAATATTTTTAATTTAAGTCTGATTGCTTTTTCGTACAATCATAAGTATGGAGGAAGTAGAACTTAGTATATTATATTTTTTATCGTTTATATAATCTCCTTAGGTAAACCTTTAATTGATTTTTTCAGCCTTTTATTCAATCTATTTTTTTCAGCTTCTTCAGTTTGATTGTGGATGTAATTCACTACAATATAATACATCATCACTCTATTGTATAAATCCAACTCCCCATCTTCAATCATAGTAAACAATTGACTTTCTACCTCTTCTTTATTTTTAGTTTCAGAAAGTGCTCTTCCAATTCTTCGTATTTTTCCAAAATAATGGTTTTCAGATGGATTATTGATCTGAAGAGAAATCCCGATGATCAGATCTAAGACATTAATATTCAGTTCTTCAAGTTCCTTGATATACGTTTTTCGTTGACCCCATGCATAGCTTGCATCACTGAAGCGTTCAAAACTGTCATTCATCACATCTAAATGAGCTTTCAGAAATATTTCCCATTTATATGTTTCTGCGGAAACCATAGCAATATTAACAGCATGTCTTCTCGGACTGTCATCTGCACTGCATCCTCCCATTACACGAGTATTACGTAAAGTATTGAGTAGTTTCTCCTGATTTTCTATTGATTGTTTTTTCCAATCTTCAGGTAACCCTTCATGCCAGCCATAATCAGCTCCTTTTTTAAATTTTGTAGTTGTAGTATCAATCAGGCAGTCAGAGTAACTGATCATTTGAGAGTAGCTTTTAGGGAGTTCTTTAGACTCCATTTTACTAGGGAAATAAAAAGCTGAAATAGACTCTTCAGAATAGGTGGTTTTTTCATTATGTTTAAAGAGCCAGTTGGAAAGGTTTTCGACTTTGTATTTTTCAGGCTCACCCCAAAAACGTAATTCAAAATTAAATCTATTATTAACATTGACCTCGTTAAAATCTACCACATCTTCTCCTTCAATGTTTTTGTAATCATATCTAACGATCAAAATGTTCTTTGTAATAATAGCTTTAGGATATTTTTTTTGAAATTCCTCAAGGCTGATATTATTTTCAATATCTATCTTCGCTTCCTTCACTTTTTTCTTATAAAGCTTAACCTTATGCCCAAAAATTTGATAGTTAGAATTAAAACGTTTATCAATATCGCATACCTTAAATTTCAGATTCAAAGAATCAACAATCGTTTTTAATTTAGTCATTGTTGATTCACCATAAATCAACCCGTTTTCCTGAATTTCAAACTCACCATCCTGAGCAAATGATAATTGAAAAGTAAGTGTCAATAGTAGTATCAGAATTCTTTTTTTCATTTCTATGGTTTTTATGAATAGATTTTTCTTTTAGCTCACTCGACTTCAATAGTTTACTTCTTTAGAGTGCTTTAAAATTTTATATAGGTTTACTTGAAGTGAGAGATCTGTAGTTCCTTACTTTATGGACCCGGTAATTACTCGGTAAGTTGGTTTATCAAAGAAAATAAATTAGGCTATCCACCTTAGGAGCTGTGAACTTTCTCCTTAATCTTCTGTAATCACTGGATTGAGGTGATAAATCAAATTGACTTTTCTGTATCGTACATTGTATAGAATCAGAATAAAATAATTGATTGTTGACCTTCAGTTTTACTCTAAGAAATGTATCAAAATTACCTGCGTATTTAGGTATTTGAACAAGCATCATTTGATGAGCAGGCAAAGCCGTTATCCAATAACTATTCCCACATTTGCTATAGTCAAAGTATTCAATATTTTTCCATTCGCCATCTTCATTTTTTGCTTCTTGAATAAGGAATACCTGATTATCTTGTTGTTTGATACCAATTTCTTCTTGAGATAAATTTTGGATGCAAAGTAGGTGTGAAGGATAGAACTTACTTTCTTTTACCACTTGATAGGAAGTGTCAGAAACATTTTCCTGATGGTAAGATATCACTTCGTAGGGTAAGTGCTCTACATTATGAAGAGAAAGTTTTAGATTCAGATCTAGTGGATAGGTTTTATTAAAAAAAGTAGGTTCTGTAGTGGTGTAATTTCCATTTGCTGTAATCGACAAAATACCGAGATTCATATTTTTTGCAATAGAAGGCTCTTTGATATTCTTAGAAGAAGATAGCTTTTTTGAAGTATCACTTAAGAAACTGAAATCAATCTCTGAAAAATGAGTTTTGATAATAATATCATCATTCGTATGACAGGAAATCAATAAAAATAGTGATGCAATATAGAAAGTGAGTTGTTTCAAATTTTAAATGCTCTTGAATATTTTTTCTATTTCTTCTTCTAATTCATCTTCATCAGGAATTTTACCTGTAAATGGATCTTCTTTAGGGTGTAATTGTACCCAAAGCTTCAATTTTTCATTTTCAAATCCCGTTTTACGGAACTCCTCTATTATGCTCACCAATCTCCTTTTTAAGGTCACTCTTTCAAGCAATTGGGGTTGCATAAAGTGGAGAAACACTTTCGATGGATTTTCACTTAAACTACGATCTATTCCATTATTTGAAAAATCCCTTTGTATTAAATTACTAAGACTATCATAATTAAATGTGCCAACATCATATTTTTTTATGGAATCATCAAGGATAAAAATTATATTTCTTGACCGAGTGCAAACAATAGTTGACCCACACATATTAATTAAGTTGAGACGATAATTAATACTGTCGGTATCAATCACTAATTGTACTTGACTGTCATGGTCATTACATACTACTTCATCAATACTTTTATAGAGTGAAAGGAAACTCACTGTACTATCTACATTAATTTGGACCAACTTGTCCTTATCATCTGGACCAAACTTCATAAAGGTTGCATTACTGCATGAAGTCAAGATCAGGATTGATAAGATTCCTATAAAATGGCTTTTATTTAGTTTGCTTAAACTTTTTTTCATGGCCTGACTTAGTCTATTGCTAGTAAATAAGGAGGTGTTTCGACATAGAAGTTGTAACTTGTAATAAAGATAAAAGCAAACTCTTTAAAATGAAACAAATAATATTTTTAGTGATCACACTATGCCTTCCTATCATCATTAATGCCCAATCCGATACTGTTATTGATAGCATAAAATGTTACAGAATTCCTTGGCATTTGTATTCAAGAACTAATATTCATAAAAATGAACTCATGTATAACTTTATAGAGAGTAAAGTTGAGATAACAATTCTATCATCAGATTTGATCAATGATTATCAGAGTATTGATTTGTTAAGCCCTAAGTTATTTGAACCGGAACCTATTTCATTCGATGACATTGATTCAAGAGCACTAATAGTGATTTATTATAGAAATAAAGAATACGATGAAATAGTATTAGATAGGAATTCATGCTTTTATTATCAAGGGTATTATTATAAAATAAACCCCAAATTATTGATTTGGCTAATGTCTGTAGCTCCTTTGAATGATAGTTCTTTCGAGTACTTTACAGATCAGCAAGTGAATAATTTAAAGTATAAGCTTAATTTTATGATTGATTAGATTTTACTACAAAGTAAACTTATGACAAACCATGATAACGTTAATAGAAATAACCCATTGGTTATAATATTTCTGTCTTCTTTAGGAATAATCATCCTATTGGCAACAGTTACTTTTACCCTGGGACTTACCACTTCAGGAGGAGATCAAAAGCCATTTATTTTTCTAGTTAATACAGCATTTCTAGTACCTTTGACACCTTTTGTACTGACATTATTTTTTACGTTTAAATCATTAAGTTGGGCAAAAAAATATTGGTTTTTGATTCTGATATTATTGATAGTATCTAGTTATCCTTTGTATTATTTATTGAAGGTCGCTTTTCCTCTATTTTTTATCAATTTGTTATTGTAAAAGCTCCCCAATAATATGGACTTCCAAACTCTTCCAACATATTGAGCTGTGCTGTTCTGAAGGCTTCATTTTTCGGTTTTCCATCCATGAAATTTCTGTAAAAATCACTCATAAGTTTTTGAGTTGCAAAGTCATCTACATCCCAGAGGCTCATAATCATACTTTTGACACCTGCGGTATGAAATGAAAACTTCAAACCCAGTACCTTTTCGTCTTCAAATGAGTTGGTAATCCCCGTTTTACATGCAGAAAGGACCAATAATTCTGTATTTTTTAAGTTAAGAGTAAGTACTTCATAAGCGGAGAGAATGCCGTCATTTCCTTTATTATATTTATCATCAAAAGACCTCGAATTTACCTCACTTAAGATCAATCCAGATTGGAATAATGCACTGTTGATATTGTCTTTATTGGTATTATCAAAGAAGAAACCATGAGTGGCAATATGGAGAATCTCTGGTGAAGTTGTAAAGCTTTTGATGTTAGTCTCGGTGGCCTCTTTTTGAGTGTAATCATCGACTTTCCATTGATGTTCAGTAAGTATAGTGCTGATTTTATTCACTTCCTTTTGTGTGCCCGGCAAGGAGGAAATAATATATTCCGAACTCAAATTTCTACTACTATCATTTTTAGTTGCAAAATCTGGATTACCGAAAATTACAGCTGTCTTATCTTTAAATTCAAGTTGGGTGTCTTGCAGTAGTTTTGCCGAAGAAACTAATGGCACAATCGAATGAGACTCTAAAATGTATTGATTCGTTTTTTTGTTTTTTAAAGTATTGATATTGATCAATCGATACACTCCGTCATTTACTAAATAAATCGTCTTTGGTTGTTGCTTCAGCAGGTCTAATTTTTCTTGAATAGGAGACCAAAACAAGGTATAAGCATCAATTTCTCTTTGGTGTTTTTCTGCTAGAACCAATGATCTTCTTGATGTCATTTCTCTTAGATAAGTAGTATAACCTTTTTCTTCTAGCAGTTGTGTTTTTCCAAGTGGAATGAAGTCTGGGAAGGGGCTGTTTTTTGAAATTAGAAGAGCGAAATAATGAGCTTCTTGGGTAGTTTCAAAAAGTTGTGCTTTTACAATTTCAATTACCACTTCGTCCTCTTTTAATTTCTCCTTAATATCATTCCATTGGAAGAGATCATTCTCCTCTTTTTTTTCAAATTGTGCTGAGGCTCTGATCAGTGTTTTCTCTAAATTTCCAGCTCTCAAATCAGTTTCAATCCATTGGTCTCTGTAGTTTTTTTGGTTCTCTTCTGATCCAAATTTAAATGTTGCAATTCTCGACTTCATCAAGTTGAGCTGGGTCAGATATGAAGGGTAATGATTACTTCTTCTGTTGTTTTGGAAATCGTAAAGTTTGGAATTTCTTTTTTGAGCATCAAGCCAGTAGAATTGATAATTCATCAATTGAATATCATAGGCCAAAGCAATAAATTGTTGATAATGTGTTTTATCGCATCGCATCAAAAGGTCATAAAAGATATCAAAAGCATATTTTGTTTTCTTCAAATAAAGACGCTTATCTACTTCATTGGCAGAAATAAAGTAATGATAATACAATTGTTTTCGATTCTCAATAGCCTCATTAATGGTTTTAAAAGCAAGATCCCATTCCTCTTGAACGGAATAAAAATAAGCGAGGTCACTCAGCGTTTTAGAATAGAAAATATTACTTTCTTCTATTTGACTCAAGATCCTCTTATAATGCTTTTCAATACCTTCATTCTTTCCCTCGTGCACCTCAATGTTCAAAAGGTAGCCTTTCACTTTCAAAACATCAATATGCTGATTGGTATATTGTATTACTTTCGCAATTTCCAGTGCTTTTAAGAATGTTGCCTTGGCCTTTTCAATTTCCCTATTGGCATAATAGGCATGCCCCAGAAACAATTGAATCATAAAATCTTCATACGGGATAATTTCAGGACTTTCAGCAATTATTAGCTCTAACCGGCCAATAGCTTTTTTATAATTATTTCCTGTCAACATACTGTAAACTTCAAGGAGGTCTGCATTAATATCGAATTTCTGATTACTGCTTTTAGAATTGACTAAGTATTCTTTCCATTGTTCCAGTAAAACATTCGCCTTGTTGAGCCTTCCTAACAAAATAGAAAGTCTGATGTTGAGCTGTACAGCCAAATGATCATCAAATGTAAGGTACTTTTTGCCTGTCAGAAGTGGGTTCGGAATTTTTGAAAGATTAATTTCAGCGTTATTGTATTGCCCCGAAACCATGTATCTTTCAGCTTTCAGAATATAGAGCAAAGTATTGTAATCCTGATAGTCAAACTTAATATCATGCAGGCTTTCTAATAGTGCGTCAACTTTATCATACATTCCCAATTCAAAATAACAGTAAGCAAGCTTGACTTTTATACGGTTCCTTTTGTCAGGGCTTGTATCTTCATTGTACTGTTTCAGCGTTTTCTGCAGAAATGGAATACACTCATGGAAACGTGAAGTGTAAATTAAAATAGCACTTCGTCTACTGGAAACATCTCCTAAAAACTCCACATTATTGGGCAGGATCTGATAGATTACTTTTTCATACTTATCATATGCTTCTTCACTTTCTTCAAACTGTTCTTTAAAGAAATAGGCATTACCAATGAATAAAATAGTTTTTGCATATAATAAAGAATGTTCAAGGTGCAACGACTCCAATTTGTCCTTAATAACGTTGAGGTTCTGTAAGGCAAGGTCTTCTCTTGAAGTATTATAATAAATTCGATTTAAGAATAGCTCCATAAACAAATAACGTCCATAATATTCCGATGGAGTGGTCAGCGACTTGCTCATTGCAATGGCAACATGTAATTTACTTTCAGCTTCTTCATACCTCTTTAGCTTGTAAGCATACATTCCTTCATTGAAAAGCAAATTCGCATAGCTAATATTATCTTTGCCGATACTCTTTTCATGAATTTCATTAACTTCATTCAGTAACGTTTTAATGTCATCCAGATCATTGAGTTTTAGCTTGGAGTAAATATAAAAATTCAATGCTATGCCATAATCGGGATAAAGCCACCCTGTGTTGTCTTCAATAATTTTTAAAACACGTTCCAGGTAATAATTTGCTTTTTTATACTTCTCTAAAAACATAAAAACCTTGCCTGCATTCATCAGTGGAATGATAAGTTCAACAGGCGAACTTTTTTGCATTTCGGCTTCTTTCAGCTCTTTTAAAGCCAATTCCTCTTCTACCTCTAAATCTCCATTCAAGTAAAAATCCCCAAGAGCATTGGTTTGTAAAGTATTTTGTGCAATGACTTTTTGTGATGTAAAAAGATGTAATACAATCAAAAAGAAGAACCAATATCCATTTTTAATCATAGTTTTTTGCAAGAGTTGTTGATCTTTTTAAGATACAAAAATATGCTGTAGTAGATCAAATTATTTGATCATAATCAGAATCTCTAGAATTATTTTATAAATCAATTCTTGAAATAAACTCATTTTGACAGTAATCATTTAACTTAAGTTCTAAGCAAAAAATAATCTTGTCTTGATATTAAAAAGAAAACCGATCAATAAATGAGCAGATACGAATTTGACTATTACTTGGATTTATGGTCAATGGCTTTCAAAAGCGAACGTAAAGGTGATGTAATTACATTAGACAAAAGTATGGGTGAGGGAGAAGTGAGAGGATATAAATGTTCTGAAAACATTGAGATTTTGAAATTCGACTTTTTACTTCATGAACCTCTTCATATTAATAGGGGAGAACTTCAAATTCCTATGGAATACCAGCCCATTTTTTTTGGAGAGCCTGTTGAAAATAGCATTATAAAAGAAGTGATTTATGAGGATGGTGAAAAGATAATTCAAGATCTGACATTTAATTCTAATGGTGCTATTTGTACAAATACAGAGAGGGAAATCAGTTGGACCTACAGCGGAGGAAGAAGAAACAGATTTATAAGTGTAAGGTTGAAAAAAGAGTATTTTAATACGTTTATAGGTAGATCAAATACTTTAATGAACCTTTTTAAACAAGACGATACCTTTTTTGTTTTTGAAGAATTTGATCATCAAATGAAAGTCCTTTTTCATCGTATTTATGAAGTAAAGAACGATGATATTTTTGAACAAGAATTGATGCAAGTTTATGGGAGTAACTTAGTGCTGCATTACTTTGAAAATATCAATAAAAGGGAAAGTATGATTGAAACTAATAAATATCCCTTCAATATTGAACCGGTGATGAAAGCAAGGCAAATACTGCTCAATATCCTTGACCGCCCAGTGAGTATTGATTTTCTGACCAAAGAATGTGGATTAAGTGAAAGTAGACTGCGGTTTTTATTCAAGAAAGTATTTGGGACCACCATTCATCAATATCATCAGGATGTACGCCTGAGCAGATCAAGAGATTTTCTTCACGAAGGAAAACTAACCATGTCTATGATTGCAATGGAATTGGGTTTTTCGAGTTCAAGCCACTTCTCAATGGTTTTTAAAAAAAAATATAATGTCACTCCCAAAGACTATAAGCAAGATCGTTATTTATGGGAAAGTTGAAGTTAATCTTAATTTCTTCATTCTCCCATTGATGAAAAGCGAAGCAAAAATCTAGGCTTTGAAGAGAGTATTACAAAACACTCTTTTCTTATGTACTAGTACTTACTTACTATTCAAATAACCATTTTTTGATGAAATAGAGTTGTTTTTTAAAAGTCCTGTTCTGGGAAATAGAGTTTAAGCTTAATGTCACACAATCAAAGTGATACATTAATTCATTAAACACTATAACAATGAAAATCAGGATTACACTTTTAATTTTAATGTCAACTTTTGTTCATTTTGCAAAGGCAGGGAATTTAGGCTTAGACCCATTAAAAAATGCAGATGGAGAAATTGATAAAACTTATTTATTCCAAACACCACAAGGGACTATAGATGTCAATGGAGGAAAGAAAGGTAAAATTGAATTAGGTCTACGTTTTTTATCAGATGTCGGTATTGATATGACGTATAATCTCAACAAAAACAGATTACATTTTACAGGTACTTTTACACACAATTTTCAATTGGCGATGTATTATGATTGGATGTTTAATGTGAGTTCTGCACCAGGTTTATCAGTTTATGGTGGTGCAGGTATGGCAGTTCGTTTTGAAGATTGGTCTCCCTTCGGTATTGGTGGTAATTTAGGTGTCCAATATGCCTTTTCGGGTGCTCCAATTGCAGTTGGTTTTGACTGGAGACCAACATGGTGGTTAGCCAATCATTCTTATTTTGATTCAGGTGATTTTGCCTTTATGGTTAGATTTCAGTTTTAAAGATCAATATTTTGAGAAAGATTTTCTTCACTCTATTGGGGGTGGTTTCCATGGCTTACGCTTGTAAAGTATATGAGCAACAACACCTCATCCAACCTGATGTTGATTTAATGATTGATATACAATCCACAGGTTTGGAAAGTAAAGATAATAATGGAGTTACACATCAAGCTTTTCTAGACTTTGATTCCATTTTTGTCCATATAAATTCCTTTCAGTTAGCGGTCAATGATGATACGCTGTATTACACGCTTCCAATAGAAAATCATAAAATAGATCTATTGAGCTTTGTATCAAAAGATACAGTGCTTTGGAAAGAAGTTTTCATACACAGAGGCCGTCTTGATTCAAAAGGTGTCTTAGAAGTGACAAATGAAGGGAATTATGTAGTGGATCATCAAGGAGATCGGCATCCTTTACAGCTTCGTCAACCATTCTTTAATTTTGAATTATTCTCAAAAATGAAGATTGAAGAACCCTTAAAATATGGCATTAAACTAGATTTTATGCACAGCTTACAAGTAGTAGAACATGATGATGGCACTTATACGCTTTCCCAGAAAGATAAAGGAGGATATCAAAACGGAATGATGTTCTTATATCAACTTCAATAAGAGATGTTCAAACATGCTCTAAATGAATTTATAACCCAAAGATAAATGTATATTAAATAAAGTTAGTGTTAGTTTAGATTGTATTATACAACCCATTGACTAACTATCTATTCCAACAATGTTTCTTTTTTTCATTTGCATAAAATGAAAGAAAAAGAAGCTTGAAAATAGGACTTCAAAAGGTCACAGTACTGAATAATAGATCAAAAAATATTTAGATTTTGATATACCCAAAAACAGATAATAAAAGTTCACATATTTGTATAGATGAAGTAACCGTCACCTATTTAGGAGTCGGTTACTTTTTTTATGGAGCTGTATTACGCTGTAAACTAAATTCCATTCCTTTCACTTCAATGATATTAAACTCGCTTTGCTCAGAAAAAAAATCATTTTAACGGCTCAATCCTTGAAATTCTTAACGATTTTCCCTTCAAGGCCAGGGGGAGTACTAGAAAGCCCACTGGCGCGAATGTAAAGCGTTAGCGTCATTCGTGTCCTTCAGATCATCAGAAATCTCCTGATTTCTAAATACCACAAATAACGAAAACTTAGTTTACAATGAAGTATGTAATCGTATTAATAGAATCGGAATTTAATAATCAATAACCAGATTTTATCTGAATCTGAAATCAGACTACCGTTAACTATAACATCAACAAAATAATAATTACATGAAAACGATAGTTCAAATTACAGCCCTACTTTTATTAGTATCCAGCACTCTCTTTGCTCAGAAAAGATACCTTTCAGATGAAGTTATGAATGATTCAGAAAAAATAGCAGAGGAGATTGCGGAGCAGATTTACAAAACAGAACCGGATACCTATTTGGAAAGTATTTCTTTAGTCAGTTTCGACGAAATTGAAGAAGATTACTTTTCAGTGTATCAAGAGGTTTCTGAATATTTGATAGATGAAGATGCTTATGAAGTGGTGGTCCTTTTAGAGGAAACAATAGAAACAAGATATTATAATGCCACCGGCCATATCTTTCTTACTGTTGAAGAGCATACAGAAACAACTTTTCCCATGGAAATTCTTCAAAACTATGCGAAAGTTGCTCCTGCTTGCGAAGTGACAAAGATGACTATGATTAAACCTTTTGCGTTAGATAAACAAGAGGTTTACAAGGTGACATTGAAGCAGGAGGATCAAACAAAAGTAGCGTATTATAAAAAGATGGAGGAGGAGTTCTCTGAAATAAGATTCAAAGATATCTCTCTGCTTCAAAAGTAGTATTAATAAATGAAGGGATTTCAAAGTATAGATTATTGATTGGTGTACAGAAAACTTTGAAATCCCTTCTTTTTTTCTAATTCAAATGCTATCAATTAGTGACAGAAAACAAATTATTGCTGATATTGTTTTACAAATAAGTACTAAGACAAAAGTAATCGGGTGTTTCTTACACCATAGTTAAAACTATGGGCAGGTGATACAACAACCTAATCAAGACTTTAGTCTTGAAGGTTGATAACGGAAGCAACATTTTAGTGTTATTGGAGTCAATATCACCAGCCTATAACTTCAGCCATGGTGCACGTTTTGCTCCTTTTCTACATTCAAAAAGTCTATTTTATTTGTCCTAGTACTTAACTCTCATTTTGCTTAAATCATAACATCATGTTCCAACTATTTTTTACTAAATTCATTGCCTTTTTTACTGTAATTGATCCAATAGGCACTATACCAGTCTTTATTGCAGTAACATCAAAAATGAGTAAGGATCAAAAAGTGACCATCGCCAAAAAAGCAACTTTTGCTGCAAGCGGTGTTTTGTTGTTTTTCATTGCCGTGGGAGAAGTGATTTTAGAAGTCATAAAAATCCCAATGTCCAATTTTCAGATAGCTGGAGGTATTGTTTTATTTTTATTCGCACTGACCATGATTTTTGGAGCAAGTAAGCCAGAAGAAGAAATTTCCCATATTGACCAAAAAGATGATGTAGCAATTTTCCCTTTGGCAATGCCCTCCTTGGCAAGTCCGGGTGCTATTCTTGCAGTGATGTTATTGACAGAAAAAAGTAAATATAGCGTACAAGAACAAGTAATCACCTCATTGATTATGCTTACTGTGATGGGATTGGCTTGGTTATTTATGCTTTTTTCATCAAGAATATTCCACAGAATAGGTAACAGTGGTGCAGCTTTAATAAGTAGAGTAATGGGCTTAATTTTGTCAGCAGTAGCGGTGAATCATATTTTAATGGGATTACGCTCTTTTTTTGAAAACTAATAAATTAAACGAAGACAATGGAAGGTTTAGAAACAAAAATCATTATTACGCTTGGGGTATTGCTTTCATTAGTAGTACTTCTAGGAATCACAAGCAGATATCTTTCAAAAGTGGCAGAAGAAAAAGGGTTCTCAGACCACAGAAAAGTTTACGTCAGCAATTTCTTCACAGCAGGTTATGTTATCGTTGTTATCATCATCCTCATTTCAGTTTGGGATGTATCCATTCAAGGGGTATCAATATTTGTGTCTTCCTTTTTTACATTGTTAGGTGTTGCATTTGTAGCACAATGGTCTTTGTTGAGCAATATTACAGGTTCAATTCTTTTGTTTTTTGCATATCCTTTTAAAATTGGAGATTACATTAGAATACAAGATGGAGGGGAGAACTCTGTGGAAGGAAAGATTATCAATATCACACTGTTCAATATTCGTATCTTAACGGATGATGGGGTTGATATTGCATACCCGAATAATTTAGCACTTCAAAAACCAATTAAAAAAATAAAATAAAAAACAATTGAGGCTTCAATTCCAAATGCTTAATAACTCTAAGTCAAATTTTATACAAGATGAAATTATTGTACTTTTAAAAAATCTATAAAATTTGATTAAGAAAATGAATTTAAAAGATTATATCAGAGACGTCCAGGATTTTCCAAAACCAGGTATTGGATTCAAAGACATTACACCACTTTTACTAAACCCCCAAGCTTTAAAACAAGGAGTTGAGCAATTTGTGAAATTGGTAGAAGGAAAGAAAATTGACAAAGTAGTTTCTATGGAGTCAAGAGGTTTTTTCTTCGGTCCTTTGATTGCCAATGCTATTGGAGCAGGTTTTGTACCTGTAAGGAAACCAAATAAATTACCTTATGAAACGATCTCCCAAGAATATGCATTGGAATACGGAACAGATGTTTTAGAGATGCATGTTGATGCCATTCAGAAAGGTGATAAAGTACTGATTCACGATGATGTACTTGCGACAGGCGGAACTGCTGAGGCAGTAGTGAAGATGGTAGAAAAAGCTGGAGGAGAAGTGGTTCAGTTGGATTTCTTGATCGATCTAACCTTCCTCAATGGAAAAGATAAATTAGAAGGATATCAGATAAATTCTTTAATTGAATATTAACTTATACAAGTGTTGAGATGTAGAATTTCAACACTTTTTTTTGACATTATGAAAATAGCAAACACACCAAAACCACCCTATTACGCAGTAATTTTTACCAACTTAGTCACTGAGGAACTTGAGGGTTATGAAGAAACAGCCGACAGAATGGTAGAATTGGCCCAACAGCAGGAGGGTTTTCTAGGTTTTGAATCTGTAAGAGATGGATTAGGCATTACAGTCTCTTATTGGAAAGATCTAGAAAGTATAAAGAATTGGAAGTATAATTTAGAACATTCCGTTGCACGGAAAAAGGGTAACGAAAAGTGGTACTCCTCTTTTAAAACCAGAATTGCTCTTGTGGAAAGGGATTATGGAAAAGAATAAAACAAAAAGCTCCAAGGTGACAATCATCTTGGAGCTTTGTTTCCAGTAATTCAAAAGAAATAAGTTTGAATTCTTATTGACAAGGAACTGTGGCTAATAACTTTAGTAGTGGAAGTTGAACTTCTAATTCCGCCTTTAATTCTTCCGCTTCCTCTTCAGATTCAGCATAGAAATCAATAGCATCATAGATACATTCCTCATTTTCCTCGATAAAAGTAAGTAGCGTTTCTCCAGCCACTTTTTTCTCTTCACAAGTAGCGTTATCGTTTTCAAGAGTAGCAATCTCGGCAGCATATGTAGTCTCTATATTTGCAAACTCTGGAGAAATAACACATCCCTCAGTTGTAACTTCTTCTTCAAAGCAAGAAGTCATTGTCATTGAAAGTAGTCCTATTAAGAAATAGGCGAGTAGCTTGTTCATAAAAAATAGTAAATAAGTATAAATAACTTCTACAAAAATAAATCAATGTGAATTATTGTGAAAATTATACTTCTCTATTTTCTTAAATCGTCATCTTTTGTAACTGAGAGTCACAAATTGTGGACAAAAAAGCCCTAAAATCTACTGACCTTAGGGCTTTGTTATTATAAAAACTTTAATAGAAATTAAGCTCCTTCTACAGAACCATCCACCTTTTTAGGAAGTAAAGCACTTACAGTACTTTCTATTGACGGACATTCATGTGTGAATGATTTAGCCAAAGGTTTACTTTCTGTTGTGAAAATTTTGATAGGTTGTTTTTTACCTCTGAACTGATGTGTTCCCACTTCTTTGAATTCTTTGCCTAAAAGGTTTACAACATCTTCTGACATCAATACCTGATAGCCCAATTCCTTACATTTCTCCTGTAATCTTGAAGTAGCATTAACGGTATCTCCATGATACGCTACTTCTCTTTTGATGACACCTACTTGTGAAGTAGCGACAATTCCAGCATGGATACCTGCTTTGAATTCAGGAACAACTCCATATTTTTCCATGAAATATTCCCTACGGCTTTTGATTGTAGCGTCTATATCATAAAACAATTGTATACAACGGTTATCTTTGATTCCTTTTTCAATAGGCCATGTGAGTACAATCTCATCACCAACATATTGATAGACCGAAGCTTTGGAATAGCTAATAGGGTCAGTCATGGTTCTGTAACAATCTTGTATCAAACGGCTATACTTCATATGGCCCAAACATTCTGCAATAGAAGTAGAATCATACAAGTCTAAAAACATAAAAACTCTATGTTCTTCTTTAGGAGTATAATAATGTCCTCTGAGAGCGGTTTGAAACAATTCAGGCCCCAATATATCTTTCAACTGGAATAAAGAATTGATCAATGCTCCAGCCATCATGACATAAATGGCATAGATGACAAAGCTTTGTTGAGAAAGTTCATTGAAATAGGGTAGACCTTCGGGATAAATATTCTTGCCCATATAATCTCCAATACTCAATAGTAGAGATGTTTCTATGGTGACAATTAAAAATATCATTATACCTCTTTTCCATGAGCTGAACTTGGCCCTTTTATCTAAAAAGAAATAAAAATTCCATGAAAACCATCCTAAAAATAAAGCAAGAACACCGTTGGCCAAAAGGGCAAATTTGATCTCACTATGAATAATAAAGAATTCTTCATTATCTATAAAACGGTTGTAAAACTGTAATGCATCATATCTAATCAGTAGATAAAGTGCATTGATAACATACCAAAAAGCACTTGAGATGAGGTAGCCTTTGATATATTTCTCAAACTGATAACGATTTTTTAAATATTGCATGGGTTAGTTGGTTAGTACACTGAGAAAGTGATAATGAATGAGACCACTGAAATAGTAATACCAATCATAAAGAAATTAAATGCATTTCTTACTTTCTTATATTTTAGGTCTAGCACCTTTCCTAAGTAGTAGGCATCCTTGCTGAGTTTATCGTATACTTCTTCTGGATATAAGGTGGTTTCTCTTAAGAGTTGTTGGTATTCTTCTAATTCTAAATCTACAAAATCTCCAAAGAAAAGTAAATTCAGATCCTTCTTATCTTTCTTAATATGCTTCTTTACATTAGGTCTAGTTGCTAAAACAGCTAAAATAGCTGATACTAAACCTGTTATTGCCAAAATTAAGCTAGGCCATAATAGCTCTGGAAGCTCTTCAATCTTTCTGAAAAGATAACCGATAGCAAAAGAAGTTATGATGGAGTTAATGGAAAGTAATGTACTTGCCTTTCGATCGGCGATAGAACTTAGACCTAATTGATTTTTGGCTAGAGTAGAGTACATTTCCTCAATATCCCTTCTTGGTTTTACCAATTTCGGAACTCCATTAAGCATTTCAACTTCCTGGACTGGGGGCTTCTTTTCTTTTTTCTTTTTCTTCTTTTTTTCTTCTTTTGTCTTCCCCTCTTCCATAATGCTCTCTGCCTGTTTTAAAATGGATTGCAGATATTCTTGTTTGCGTGGTTCAAAATGTGTTCTAGCATAGTTTGTGAAAAATCTATGTTCAGTCATAAACCTAGCATTCATCATTAACCACTGAGACTTTGAAATATTTCCTGTCTCCAATATTTCTGATTTCTCTTGACGCAGTGCTTCAGAAAAAGTATTGAAGTCTTCTTTTCCCAAATGAGCCAAATCTGCATCACAGATAATTTGCTCCATTAAGTTTCTTGGTGTTTGAGGCAATTGGGTTGCCATTATACACTCTTGAATTATTTTTATATCTTCTTGAGAAATTTTATCTTTTAAATATTCCTCACATATTTTAGAGCTGTTTTCTTCATGATTACTACAGCTGGCTTGCGTATAACCTGTGTCATGAAACCAAGCGGCAATTTCAAGAAGTTGTATTTTTTTCTCTTCTAGGTTTTCATTTTCGCCAATTTCACGAACACCTTTAACCACATTTTCTGTGTGTTTTACATTATGATAAGGTAGATCTTTGATGTTTCCTTTAGCAAATTCAGATGCTGAAGCGATCAAGTTATCAAAATTTATGTCTGTCATTTCCATTGAATTAAAAACTAAAGCCTATGTTAAAATATACATTTACTCGTTCATCCGAAGCTCCTACAATTGAAGAAAGTGCAATTTTATCAACAGGTGCAATATAAATACCACCACCATATGATTCATGCCATTTGTCAGATGTTTCTCCTTCAAGCCAAACTCTACCAAAATCATAGAAACCGATGACTCCAAAAGTGAAAGGTATAATACTATTTTGGAATTTAAAAATATCCAAATGTGCATCAAGGCTGTTATAAAGACTTGCATCTCCATAAAAGCGGTCCCTTCTGAAGCCTCTCATATTTTTATTACCTCCAATTTTATTGGCCATCAAATAATGATAATCACCATAGTTGGTTGCTCCACCTACATGATAAGCCAACGTTAGATCTGTAGGTAACTTGAAGGTGTAATGATAAGTAAACTGACTGCTCAGATTAATATAATTGAGGTTGTCGTTTTCAAAATTACGAAGTGCTCTACCTGCTACTTCAAAGTGTACGCCTTTTTTAGGTAGTAAACTATTGTCTCGTTTATCTATTTCAAAACCTATGGCAGGGCCAAAATAATTTTGAGCATCCAAAGCTCCTTCAAAATTGAGATAGTCGCCAGACTCTACAAAATATCGATCTTCAAGGTATTTATTGTTACTTACATCTGTATGTATAAACGTTCCTCCTAGTTTTAAGTTTATACTTTTGTTGAATTCTACACGGAAGTAGGTGTTTACTACATGGTAAGTATACAGGAATCGGTAATAATCTTCATCCCTTCCTTCATCTGCCTTTGCTTCATTTCCTAGTCCATAGTAATTGGAGTTTTTAGGAGATCGCAACACTGCATCGATCACAAAATCTGAATTGCCAATTACATCCGTAAATTGTCCTTTGTATTTCAACTTAAATGTACCAACATTAGCAGTACCAATAGCACCATACAATGTATGTGTTGACGCATATGGCAATTTTCTAAAGCTGTGGTTTGTGAAGACAATGCCGCCTCCTAACAAAACACCATCATCTGGAATATACCCGCCGTATAAAATGGGTAGGATTGAATTAAATTTGAATTCTGCTCTATTGTAGTTGTTTACCTCATGCTTTGCAGAAAGCTTTTTCTTGACAGCACCGCCTTTATTGACAATATTCGTACTATCTCTAATGTCATAGATTAAGATATTTTTCGAGGATTTTTTATCGGTATTATCATCAATAGTATCTTCACCATCACCGCCAACTACTCTGACTTTGATTTTACTCTTATATTTTCCTTTAAAGATAAAGGTGTCTTTTCCATCAAAACCATAAATTCGGATTTCTCTTGTTTCTTTAGGATTGAAAACTCTGTGATATAACGTCTGCTGAACTTTCCCTTTCTTAGAGATCTTCTTTAATGTTACTTCTGTGAAACCATTTTCCAATCTTTCAACAGTGACCTCCTCCATTTTATCAGAACCTAAAACAGATACATTTTTAGAAAGGTGTAGGTAATATTCCTTCGCAATTTCAGGTAATTGAGCTCTTCTAGCTTTTAAAACTCTAAAAATTTCATCATGATGAAAAGCTCTGATTTCTTCAGGGAGGTATTGAAGCGCTTCCAAAATCACATCATCAGTAATGTTTTCTTGGATGTATTTGGCCTGTTTTAACCAGTCCTCTAAATCTGCTTGAGCTAAGAAGTAACGGTCAAAAAACCTTGCATTGAAGTTAAAACCGGGAGCCCAATTCATTTCTTCATCAAATCCTTCAAACTTTGGCAGAACGTATTTGTTAGAGGCAATTTTAGGAATGATGCCTTCATTTAAGAAGAATACTTGATCACGATCTCTCGGAATAGGACGGAACATTCTCTGTCCTTTCTTTTGTTTAAATGCGGCCCATCTCCATTGATCATCATGTCTGTCCCAGTCACCAATTAGCATATCAAATAATCTGGACTTAAGCGTGAACATATAATCAGTATAATTATCATTGTCTTCCCTTAATTTTTTAACGGTTTTGATAGTACTATATATTTTTTTCGCATTACCAAAACTTTCAATATCCCCTGTATTTTTAGAAGGTCTTTCCTCTAGCATATACACTTTATTGGCTGCCAATTCTTGGTATATACCAAATTGAGGATCATCTTCTACATACACTACCTGAGGGTTGGCATGATAGATTCCAATAGCATCTGCCATAATCGGTACAGTGAGCGGAGAATAAGGGTGAGCGGCCGAAATCTGATCTTGAACTACTGCTTTCGCAATAGTTTCTTTAAGCTCCTCTGGAATGGCTTTAATAGGGTTTTTATCAATAGAACGTAAAGTATATTGATTTCCTAAAGAGTCTTGCAATCGGAAGGAAAGTGTTGCCATACCACCGCCTCTTTGTACAATTTTGACTCCTCCTTTAAATTTGGATAGATCAAAAACTGGCATTTTGATTGGCGTTTCCCATTCCTTTCTATAATTTTTTCCCATCCATTTTTGTTGGGAAGCACTTGTGGCATAAAGGGTACTAGCCGCTACAATAACACTGTCAGGAAATCCTTTGATGTTCTTGTCAGTAACCGTTTCTTCTACTTCTTTCGGAAAAAAAGAAGTATTGAAAAGTTCAGTTTTTTTGTCAAAATATTGAATGTTAGTGGCGCCACCTTTTTCAAAAGTGACCTTGCTAAAACCTTTAGTACTTTGAGCAAATTTTGAATATTTGCCTTTTTTGACAAAAGAAGTTTTTGAACCTGAACCAGAAACTATATAATGGACATTATCTTTGATGTTGTATTGCAACGTATGTTCGTGTCCACTTGCGTAAATTATATTCGGGTGGTTTTTGAAGATGTTTTGAAAGGATGAAACCATTTTTTGATTCACCTTGTTCCCAGTATCCTGACGGTTTACACCTGACTTTCTTGCAATAGGGTAGATCGAACCTACAACAGGCAGAGGCACGTAAGCCCATGATGCAAAAGAAGTCAAAGGAAATAGATGATCTTTTGCTCTGAATACACCTCCATGTTCACCATATGTGACTACAGGATGGTGCCCGGCAACAATCAGCTTTTTATCTTTATTTCTAGAAACAATGTCTTGAATTGCAATTAAGGCATCATCAACTGTTCTGTACTGACAACCATTGTATTCCGCCTTTTCGATATAATCAAAAATCAACCATTGCGTATCAATCAGCAATAATGTGACTTCATCATTCAAAGGAATCTCAACAGGATCAGGACAGCCATCAAAAGGAGCCAAAGTGGAATCTCCAAGAATAGCATTAACAAACTTTTCTTCATTTCTCAACCTCTCTAAGCCATTCTTTTTTCCTCTGTTATAATCATGATTTCCAGGAACCATAAATACATTTCCTTTAAAGGATTTCAGAGATTCTAATTGAGCTTTTAATATTTCTTCACCTTCCTTACGTCTCTTTTCTCCAACATTCTCTAACCCATGAGGGTATACATTGTCTCCCAGAAAAATAACGGTGCTGTTTTTATTATTATTACGGTTGATCTGTTCAAAAAATGATTGAAGTACTTCATCATCTTTTGTAGCAAGGCCTGCATCACCAATTAGAAAAACTGTGTGATCTTGAGCGTATCCTTTGATGCAGAATAACAAATAAAGGCTTAAAAAATAGATGGACTTCTTCATATTAAAATTCGAGTAGGTTGGCTTTAAGGTTATCACCCATTTCGTTTGAGATAAACAACCTGCCATCAGGTGAAATGCAAATACCTTCAGGTTGTTCAAAAATACTTCTTTTTATTTTTACGGTTTCGATGATTCCTCCTGAACTGCTATTTTGTCCGTCTGAAGCAGCATTAACTTCATCTGAACTTGCATCAATAAAAAAGATTTCTTTGGATCTATGTGATAAAACAATAACTTGATTGTTTTTCTCATCATAAAATACCCCAGAAGGTCCCGTACTTTTTCCTTTTGGAATTTTAAAAGCTAATTGAACATCCGAAGGGTCTTCCAAGCTTACCTTATAAATGCCTTTATAATCCGCTTTTTTTCCATTAAGTCCACCTCTACCTTTTAGAGCAACAAGAAGGTGCTTCTCTCCAAATGTACAAAGCCCTTCTACATCATTATCAACCGTAAAAGGTAATTGGTATTTATCTACATTGTTACTTTCCTCATTAACAATGTAAAGTTTTCCCTTACTATTGATGACATAAAAGAACGGTTTGTCATAAGCAATACCTTCATAATCTCCATTTTTTCCAAAGGGTATGGTTTTTACAATTTCCTTTTTCTTAATGTCATAGAGGTAAATTTTGCCCTTTTCATCATTGATAGTGGCAATCGTATTTTTTGAATGCCATGCTAGACCCGATATTTCTTCTAATTGATAAGGAAGAAACCATTTGTTTTTTGGGGAATCAAAACGCCCTTTCTGCTCTTTTTTGCTTTGAGCACAGGAAGTGAAAGAAGAGATAAGTATTGACAGTAGTAATATGTATTTCAAATTCTATTATTTAGTGGTTGAAATAGGAATAGAAATATAAAAATAAAGAATCAAAAGATGCATTGAAACTAAAATTTGTATTTCTGGGTCAAAGTTAATCAAAAATACATAAATTGTTACAACAAATAATAACATGGAGATATTTGGAGTGTTAAAATTAGAATTCCAATAAAAAGTTTAAACTTTTAAGACATAAATAGGGTTAGTGTAGTACTTTATTAAAAAAATTAATACATTCAATATTTAAGAGATGTCATAATCATCCTCTATTTTTTCAATCTCATCATTTACTCATGACTAGAATAGTATTACTTCTATTTTGTATAACAGTATCCACGCTTACTTTTGCACAGAAAGCAGACTCTTTAAAATGGTATAAATCACATTCCAAGGTTTATTATGCTCCTCCAGTAACAACAGGAAGTATAGCAGCTGCAGGATTGTTGGCCAATTATTTAGGAATTCGTATGTTGAATAACCGACCATCTTTGAATTTGGAGGAGATCAAAAGATTGGATATCAATAGTGTAAATCAATTTGACCGTCATGTATTTGATCACCCTGTGGAGGATAGAGAAAACTCTCATAATTTTACAGATTGGGGACTTTATGTATCGGTGGTTTTGCCGTTTACATTATTCTTTGATAATGAAATTAGGAAAGATTGGATTGAGGTTTCTTTAATGTACTTGGAAACACAAATGATTGCAGTAAATATCTATAATTATTTGGGGCCAGGTGTTTTTAGAAGATATAGACCAATTGCTTATATGCAAGGACACCCTGATGTGCCGGATTATGAATTAACGGACAATAATAATGAAAGGTCATTTTTTAGTGGTCATACTTCCAATACTGCCTGTGGTACTTTCTTTACGGCCAAAGTTTTAACAGATTACCATCCAGAATGGTCTACTGGTGCAAAAATTGGTGTTTATGTTGCGGCCTTTATTCCTCCTGCTTTGGTGGGTTATTATAGAACAAGAGCTTATAAACATTTTTATACTGACGTAATTACAGGCTGTGCGGTTGGAGCATTGACAGGTGTATTTGTACCGCAGATTCATAAAAAATTGCGTACTAAAAGAGGTGCCGATGGATCGGGTACAGCGTTTATGCCAATTATGCAACCTCAGATGATGGGACTGTACGTGAAAAAAACATTTTAATGGATAGTGTTGTAGACACATTATTCTTGATAAAAACTCCATTTTGATCACTGATCTGATTAATTCAAATGATTATAAGTTACTATTTTCATTAATTAATCATTTCATAATCTAAAAAATGGAGTTTTTTATGTTTAAAATACAGGTTCCAAATATGCTCTAAGCTTTTATTTTTTACCTTTGTAACGAAACACAAACTAAACACTACCGAATATTAGAGTATGTTTGAACATGCTCTTTTCAAATTCTCGAATATATGTATCAGAAAATCGCGTTGGTGACAGGATCTAACCGTGGAATTGGGTTTGCTGTCGCGAAAGGGCTCTTATTGAAAGGACATAAAGTAATTATTACGGCAAGAAATGAAAAAGATGGGAGGAAAGCCGTGAAGTTTTTAAGTGTATTTGGAGATGTAGACTTCCATACTTTAGATGTTTCTAATGAGGAAAGTATCCTTCAGATCAAAGAGTATGTTGAAAAAGAATATTCTCAGTTAGATATTTTAATCAATAATGCAGGAACCAATTATGATACTTGGCAAACTGCACTCAATGCAAATTTGAAAGAAGTACATGAAACCATAGAAACTAACCTTTTTGGTCCGTGGAAAATGGTACAGGCATTTCTTCCAATGATGAAAAAAAATAAATACGGAAGAATAGTCAACGTGTCAAGTGGTTCAGGTGCTCTCAATGAAATGAATGCTGGAACTCCAGGTTACAGTATATCAAAAGCCGCGTTGAACGTCTTAACAATAAAATTAGCCCATGAGGTCAATGGAAATGATATCCTTGTGAACTCTGTGTGTCCAGGTTGGGTAAAAACAGATATGGGAGGTGCAAGTGCTCCAAGAACCCCTGAGGAAGGAGCGGAGACAATCATTTGGGCTGCAGAACTAGAAGATACTAGCTTAAATGGAAAGTTCTTTAGAGATAAGAAAGTAATAGAATGGTAGAACTAAAAAAGTTGCTCTTTTTCAAAATGGAGCAACTTTTTTATGGATTATATTTTCCAATTAAGTACTAAGTCAAAGATAGGTCATAGTTAATTTTGAATTTGTACCTATTTTAACTGATACATGCTAAAACCTTCTAGAAAACGGTTGGTAATTCCTTCATGATGTTCTAAGTTGCCTTCAGCATTAAAATCCAAAAAGCCATCTTCTTCATAATATGCGCTTTCATAATCCACTCCATCAAAAATGTAAGCAAGATCAACGACTATGGATACTTGATGTAATGAATCTTCAATGATGTCAATTCCCATTGTATTGATGATGGAGATGGACTCTTCAATAGTTGTTGAATAATGGAAAGGATGAATGACCACGCCGTTGGGGTGATAATTACCATGAATATCTATAGAAAGACTGCTATCAAGTGCTGAAATAATATCAAGCTGAAACAATTGGTAATTACCTTCATCAATATTTCCATAAGGCAATTGAGGTTCAGTAGTATTTTCAATTAAATCACATATAAAAGGACCTTCAAAATCTGGATTAGAACTATTAGTTTCTTTCTTTAAGAAAGTAATTTGATCCACAGCTATTTTCACATCCGTGAAAATATAATTAGGTTCATTCCTTGCGTTTGAAGGTTTTCTGTAATTAGAAACAATATTTAAAACCACATTGCCGTCAATTACTGGTAGGTCATTATCAATAATAGAATCTTTTTGACAACTTGATCCTGCAATAATGGATAGAAGGATTAAAGGAATTAGGTATTTATAATGCATATTGATGGTATTAGTTCATGTGAATAAGCACAGGTAACAATGTAAGACTACCGACGCGTTGCAAATGTAAAAGAACCAATTCTCAAAAATTGTGAAACACCTGAGTTTGAATACTAATAATTTTAAAGCTGGATTAATTACTGCTGCTAAGTTGTTTGTAACCTTTCTGATGTCCTATTAAAAGACTTTTCTGAAACTTCTCCCAGTCACCATCAAACACATTCATATCTACTTTATTGGGAATGCCGTCAATATTGGCTTCTTGTGTGTGTTGCCACATGGTCCATCTTGATTTAGGAGCTTGGGTAGAATGGCCATAATTGGCAATCCAAACTCTATATTTTTTAAAATGCCCTCTGAAATAATCTTTATAAAAAGAGTCGCCAGTATAAATCATTGGTTTTACTCCATACTCTTCCTCAATGGCAAGTACAAACTCTTCTAGACGATCTCTCATAATACTTGGGTCTACACCATCCAATACTTCAATATCTACGACAGGAACTAGGTCTTCAGGATTTAGTTTTCCAACTGTTTTGATAAAATAATTGGCCTGTTCTTTTCCTGAAGTCTTGGGGCGGAAGAAATGGTAAGCACCAAAGATCAGGTTGTGTTCCTTGATTTCTTTTCTATTTCTTTCAAAATGTCGGTCTTTATGGTCTTTTCCCTCTGTTGCTTTGGCATATACAAATTTGATAGCTGTTTTTTGAGCATAGAACTCAGAAACTCGTTGGAAATCAATTAATTTTTGATGATGAGAAATATCTATCCCATGTACAGCGTAACTGTTTGGTATTTTCACTCCATAACCTTTGAAATTCTTATAAAAAGGAGATTCGGCATAATCTCTTACATTTAAAACAAAATCAATTCCTTTCTGGAGATAAGGGGTGAACTTTTTATGAGCCTCTTCGTTGACGTTGATATAATAGCCCAAGGCCATAAAAAATAAAAGTACAAAAGAGGAAAAAGGAAATATGTTTACTTTTTTACTCATCAATAAAACGTAAGCTGAAAAAATGAAAAAGGTTGTTATGAACCGAAGTCGATAACAACCTTAAATTTATGAAATTTTGATGGATTTAAAGCCTATCCTTTTGAAGTTTTGATAGAACAACCTACTGCTTTTGTTGTTGTTTCAGCCACTTCTTTGTTTTCTAACAATGCATTCAAAGCATTTTCCAAGTAAGTAACTTTCACTTGATCAGCACTCTTGTAGTTGTCGTCAATAGCACCGATGTATCTTACAAAATATTTCTCACTTTCTTTCTCTAACAAGAAAACGTGTGGAGTTTTTGTAGCACCATAAGCAGGGTAGATTTTCTGTCCCTCATCAAATAAATAAGGGAAAGTAAATCCTTTCTCTTCAGCTCTTACTTTCATCTTATCAAAAGAATCATCAGGCTGTTGCTCTGGATCATTTGGATTGATAGCAATAACAGGATATCCTAGCTTTTTGTATTTTTTATCGATGGCGATGATACGGTCTTCATAAGCCACAGCGTAAGGACAGTGGTTACAAGTGAAAATCACAATCGCACCTTTATTATCTTTTAGGTCATTTAAGGCAACCATTTGGTCGTCTATATTTTTTAAGCTGAATGCAACAGCTTCATCACCAACGCTTAATCCCATTTTCTTTGCAGGAGTAAGTGGAGTAGCTTTTGTTACTTCTTGTGAAGTTTCTTGTTTTTTCTCAGGTGTAGAACAACTTAAAACTGATCCGGCCAACATAGCCAAAACTAGGAGTTTGAACATTTTCATGGTTAAAAATTTATTTAATAAAAAGTAAATATGCTGTAACTAAATTATCTTCAATGAATAGGTAATTATAGGAGTAATGGTTTTGAAATATAGCATCCCATCATCTCTCAAAGATCACCTTGTTTCTAATTGTTATAGATATTTGATGATTCAGTTTACAATGTAGTGTATTGATAGAGAAGTATTGATTTTATTTTAAGACAAAATTTTTCAATTCTTCATAATCATGGAAATCAGTATTATGGAAAATTGTTTTGTTTTGATCAATGACTAAAGTGACAGGAATGGCTCCATCCCAATTCGCATTCACTTTGCCTAGCCATGCATTGGCATCAGCATCATCCAGCCATAAGGTAGGGGTTGTGAGGTTCTTTTTTTTGATATAAGTCGAAAGATTTTTTTCATTCATATCCAAGCTGATCAAAACAACTTTTGCTTTTTGACCATTTGCTTTGAATTCTTCTTCCAACTGCTGGAAATAAGGAAGTTCTTTTACACAAGGCTTACACCAAGTTGCCCAGAAATTTATCACTCTAAGTGTATCATCTTTGTGAGTGAATAAAGGAGCTAAGCCATCAAATTTATTGAATTTTAAAACTTCTTGCTGTTCAAGCTGAATCACTTCATCCGGTTGTAAAACCAATGGTTTTTCTTGACTACAAGAAAAAAAGAAAAGTAATGTGATGAGTGATAATGTGTTTTTAAAAAAGTTTGACATAATGTTATGGAAGTTCATTTATAATTCAATTCTAAATTTAGCATAAATGGTCAAAAAGTACATAGCTGAGGTTTAAATAATTTATTTATCTTTTTTAATCAATTTCACACTAAGTGTAGTACAGGGCATTTTTTGATGAAAAATAAATACCTTAAAAATAAGATTTATCAGCGGAAACAAGCAGATTAAAATCATATCTTACTTTTTAGGTATCACAAATTTGAACTGATTGTGAGTATTAACAGTAGTAAGAGTCATATCTATTTATCCAATTAGTAATTATGTCAACTTTAACCCCTAACTCAAAAAGAAAACTGGTTGTTATCTGTCTGATAACACTGTTTACTATGTCGACTGCAATCATTCTTGATCAAAAAATCGAAAAATTAAATTTAGAAAAGGATTCACTAGTGGTGAACGGTGTATTAAACCAGCATCACCTCAGGTGGCATTATACACATTAAATTGTACTTTAGGAGGTAATGATTGCATATTTGATTAAAATTCTTTTGATGTAATTGTATTTTATATACATTGGTTGTAGACCAACCTAAATACTTTTTATGATTAAAAGCTTTTTAATTATTTGCTGTCTGGCGTTGTTTATTGTAGCGTCAGTTTTTATCGCTGGAGGCTTAACACATGAAGAAAGAGAAAAGTCTTCTGTTTCAGAACAATTCATTGAACAAGAGATTCAAATACCCCTGACATTCTCTAAAACCACGGGCTTCGAAGAAGTCAAATTAAAGCCCCTGCGAATTTACCTTAGTGAAAGGTAATGTTAGCCTAATTGTAAAAAGGAAGCTCTCCGATCAGTCGGGGAGCTTTTGTTTTTTTGAAGGAAAATGTATTTCGAGAAGGTAATAATCCAAAATGTCATCAAAATAAAAAATCCCTTATTACAACTGAATAGTAATAAGGGACCATCGTTGAATGAAACTATTTTAAAAACTCAAAATAGCCTCTTCATATTTGTCTTGTACTTCAATGATCAAATCAAAGCCAGATATTTTTAAAATCTCCTTTACCACATCATTTGCTTCACACACAATGAACTTCCCTTGTACTGCTTTGATACTTTTGGAAGCGGATAGAAATACTCTTAATCCTGAACTACTCATGTAAGAGACATCTTTTAAGTTTAATAAAAGCTTTGTATTCCCTTCATCAATTAATTTCAAAACCTCTTTTTCTACAATCGGCGAAGTACTGGCGTCCATGAAACCATTCACGTGTACTACAGAAATGTCTTTGATATTTGTTACTTCTATTTCCATTACTATATCTTTAAGAATAATGTTATTTTATTTTGGTCGTCGATACGTTTATAATCAATTTTACTTGCTAGATTCTTTACAATATGTATTCCTAAACCTCCAATGGGCCTATCTTCAACGGATAAGGTAGTATCAGGAGCTTCTTTTTCTAAAGGATTGAAAGCAATACCATTATCAAGAATCTGAATTTTTAAGCCACTTTTATTTTCAAGGCAAAATACTTTTAATTGAATATCCGTAATTTTTAACTCATTATTAGCATAATTAGTAGTGTTACTGATCAATTCGTCTAAAACGATCTGTACTTTCTGTATAAAAGCTAAAGGATAGTTGTTGTCTTCGAGAAAGTGATGGATTAATGGCGTGACTTTTTCTTTTTCATCGTAACTGGCTTTGAAGTTAATGGAAAAGTCAGGTGTACTCACTTTAGCATATTTCACACAAAGTACTGTGATGTCATCAGCTTGTTCTGATCCTTTTTCATGCGTGCTGATATCCTCAATTACAATATCCACTAGTGACTTCAACTTTTGAGCTTTTGATGCTTCTAAAAGGTCTATCAGTCGTTGATCCGAGTATAATTCATGGTTAATATTTTGTGCCTCGGTAACTCCATCGGTATAAGCAAAAATCAGCTGACCTGAGTTTAATTGTAATGTAGATTGAGAATACTCAAAGCCTTCCAATGCTCCAACTACTGGACCGTGTCTGTCATCTAATTTTAATGTCTTTTCATTTTCAGATAGAATATAGGATGGATTATGTCCAGCGTTAGTGTAAATCAGTTCTCCAGTTTTGATATTCAATAAGGCCAGGAAAATTGTGACAAACATGTTATTTTTATTTTCTTTGGCAATTTCAGTATTTACATGTGTAATTATCTGACTTGTTGAATGTTCCGTGATGGCAACACTTCTCAATAAGGATTTTGTCATGGCCATCAACAAAGCCGCAGGAACTCCTTTTCCAGAAACATCACCAACTGTAAAATAGAGGTAATTATCGTCAATAATCTGAAAGTCATAAAAGTCTCCACCTACTTCACGTGCAGGAACTAACTTGGCATGCACATCAATATTATCATCGGAAGGAAAATCGGTGGGCAACATACTCATTTGAATGTTTTGCCCAACAGCCAACTCACTCTCCATTCTTGCACTATTGTCTTTGGCTCTTTTTAGGCTTTCATACGAATCTTGTAAGTCTTTATTTTTAGACTGTAATTCTTTTAATAGTTCATCACGTGATCTTTCATTAAAAGTAAGAACTGCATCTTCTAAGCGATCGGCAGGGAAACGTTTATCAATAAAAAGTTCAAGAGCATCATCTTTGATATCAATGTTTACGTGGTGCAGGTAAATAGTAGGAATTTCCTTTGCAATAGCATAAAAAGGATCAAATATTCTTATTGTGATGTTTTTAACTTGATCTCCCATCGTCAGTATTTCTGTATCAAGATACACTTGTTGATGATCAATCATAATTTTTTTTAAGAGTGTAGAAAGCATTGTGGCAATTTTAACAGAGAAACTGTTATCGTCGAAACATATTAAAAAAGCCTGATAGACTTTCTTCCTCAAGTTCACAACGTCTTGTTCGTTTACTATTTTTTGTCTGCTAAATTGTTCAAACATTATTTTCTAATTTTTACAGCGATAAGAGAGGCATCGTCAAAAATTGAACCCCATTGTTTAATGATTTTTTTTGCTAATATTTCGCTGGAGAATAAATGGTAGTTTTTAAATTTCTCATTTGCAAAGGAAGAATCTACACCGTCACTGTACATCAAAATCACATCTTCATCATGGAGGTTTCTGCTGCTTACTTTTGCTGTTCTTCCTCTCACACCCAGCAGACCATCTGTCGATAATAATGTAACGTTTCCATCATTGATTACTCTGCAGGTAATATTGCCCAAACTGCCAAAGTAAAGGGTGTTATGAAGAATAGTACCAATGCCCAATGCAGCGCCTTCACTTCCAAGCATATGCTGATGGGTTTCTTGGATAAGTCTGCTGATGTCGGTATGAAAGTTTTGGGAGATAAATGCTTTGATTTTTTGTGAAATCTCAAAAGCAGGAGCACCATGACCTATACCATCAATTACAGCAAAAAAACAGATGTCTTCCTGCTGATGAATAAAAATAGCATCGCCGTTTTTCTTTTCTCCGGCAATGGGTCGGGTGTATCCTCCAATATCGATTTTTATTTTTTCCAATATGTTACTTTGATATGAGTTCCAGTTTCAGGTGTTGAATTAATTTCTAAAAGGTCTGAGATTCTTTTGATGCCCGGTAATCCAAGTCCCAATGAACCTCCAGTAGAATAGTTGTCCTTCAATGCCTTCTCAATATCCTTTATTGATGGGCCATTGTCAATAGCTTCAATTAAAATTCCTTCATTTTTATGAGTAGAAACTTTAGAAAAACGAACAAATCCACTTTCAGCATATTTTATGATATTATAAGCCAGTTCAGATATGATGATTGAAACTTTTGTAGTTTCTAATGTATTCATACCAATATCTTTAGCAAAGTTCATGGCTTCATGACTGGCATAATGAATATCATTTTCAGACTTTATTCTAATAGTCATTTGTTTTGTCCAATATTATAATAGCTTCATCTAAGCTAATGGAATAAAGTAGGTTGTCAATATTTGCGTCCATCATAATTAACGATGAAACAACGGAGGGCCTTAGCCCAGAGATAACGGTATTAAAACCTGTGAGTTTAATCATATTGATAATGGATTTTATTCTTTCAAAATCCACCAAATCAATAATCTCTAAACCAGAGAGATCAAATATGATCCCTTTAATATCAGTATGTTGCACAATCTCATGCAAGAGTTCCTGCTGAAACAACTTAAGAAGATCTTCGTGCAGGTCCAATTGGAAAGAAGCAATGATACATTGACTGTGCAATTGGATTGGAATGCCTGATTTAACCCAATTACCCATAGCTACTTTTTCACAATTTTCATGTTCAATTTTTCAAAAGCAATCTCAATGGCTGCTTTTAGATTGGCTGTAGTTCTGATAGTTCCCACATCAATACCAAGCTCAACAATGGTTTGGGCCACTGCGGGTGATAAACCAGAAATAATACATTCGCAACCCATCAATTTTGTGGCCTTAGTAATTTTGATAAGGTGATTGGCCACAGCTGTATCTACAACAGCAACACCAGAAATATCCAAAATGAAACTTTGAGCGTGGTGTTGTGAAATATAGTTTAAAGTATTGTCCATAATGTCCTGTGCTCTTCTTGAGTCAATCAACCCAACAACAGGAAGAAGTAATAACCCGTCCCAGAGTTGAGTGACAGGAGTAGACATTGCCATAAGTGTCTTGCTTTGAGCAGTAATTTTTTGATTAACAATGTGCTCATAACTTTGTACAATAATGGTCATGTCCATATGAACAATCTTGTTCAAGGCTCTTCTAATTTTATCAATTTTTTCCCTTGACCAATCTTGAATTAACAGTACTTCAATAAAAAGACTTAAGAAGTGATCCACGCCTGCCAAATAGATTTCTTGTGATAGACCAATTCTAGCATGAACTTCACCCACACTTTTTCTTGTGGCAACATACTGATCATCAATATTTGCATCAAAAAACTCTTCCCAGAAACTTAATTGCATACGTTGAACTCTATGGAGAGTGGCAGGGTCAGCAAAATACTCTTGAAATTCAGCTGTTGTTTTCAGCCATTTATACCATGATTCAACCATTTTTGGCACCTCATTAATGGCCACAGGTTTAAACTCATGTATTGCATCTATATCTTCTTTTGTAATCCCATATAAATCACAAAGCTGAGTGGCATTTCTAGATATCACTTCCATTAGTATTAGATAGTATTGAGGAAAAAATGTTTCATTAAAAACAAATTTAAGGTTTAGTTGTTAATTAGCAATTATTATTTAATATAAACGCTCAGACAAAATTATTTAATACTAATTCCAATTATTGTTTTGCGATTACTGCTTTAAAAAACGATCAATAGAGAACCACTTTTCGCCTGTTTTTAGCGTTGTACTTACAAAAAAACAATTGAGAATTAGCTGTCAATTCATTTTGACTCAGTACTTAGAACGTTTTATTTTGAATATCGTCCAACGGATAAAATTATTATGTATCACTTAATAACTTGAAATACTTTACTATATTATCTTTATTAACCATAATTGTTAGACTTATACCGATCATAAATGAATAACACAACTAAACCTAAAATAAAATTGAAACCCTTGGAAATGGAGGATGCAAATGCCATTTTCAAGATTATTGATCATCAAAGAGAATACATAGGACAATGGTTGCCTTTTGTACAATACACTCGTGAAATTGAAGATACCCGAAAGTTTGTTTCTTCTATGCTGGAGGGACCTGAACAACATCTTTCGGAGGTATATTCCATTATGCTGAATGATGAATTGATTGGGCTAATTAGTTTTAAGGATATCAGTAAAGTAAACCAAAGTACAGAAATTGGATATTGGATTTCTAGGGATTTCCAAGGGCAGGGAATTATGACCAACGCTGTGAGACAATTATGTAAAATTGCATTTGAGGAATGGGATATGAATAGAGTAGTCATTAAGTGTGCGGAAGGGAATATTCCAAGTAAAAGGATTCCAGAGAAAATTGGTTTCCAATATGAAGGTACAGAACGTGAAAGTATTGTGATGATTGATGGTAATTTTGTCAATTTGGAAGTGTTTAGTTTACTGAAGAGTGATACCATAAAATAGTGTATGTTTTTTCTTTTTGTAGACTACGAGTGTCCATAATATTAAGAACAATTTCTTTTGATTATGAGTACCTTAATTATCTCTTTACTTCTGTTATTTCATCTCCATTCAGATACGATTGATTATTCAAATTATTATAAAGAAGTTATTGAAATAGAAGAGATGATTGCAGATGAACTTTATAGTGATGCATTAAATCTATATCAATCATTATTCAATCAATACCCTTTTATTTTTAAAAGAGACCTAATCATTGCAGCTCAATTGGCCTTATTTTTAAACGAGAAAACAAAAGCCGAGGCATTGATTTTAAGATGTTTTAAATCAGGTTGGGAATGGAAACATTTTAAGAAGAATAAGTGGCTTGATGAAGTTTTTTCAGCTGAAGAAATTAAAGTTTTCAAAGAAAAAGCTGCTCAGTTCAACAAAGATTATTTTTCTCAATTAGATCTTTCTACAAGAGAAAAAGTACATTTGATGTTTAAAAAAGATCAGCAGAAAGCTTTAGGTGCTTTTTTTAAAATGGGAGATAAAGCATATGATAAATACACCAATACTAAATTTGCTCCTCACAGTGAAAATCAGTTGGCGACTTTGAAGGAAATTATGAAAGTGAAAGGTTATCCTGGTGAACAATTGATAGGTAATAGCTATTGGGGTTCTACTATTCTTTCACATCATAATTCAATTTCATATGAATATGTTAAACAGGACACATTGTTTGATGATTTGAAACCTTATTTAAAAAAATCACTTAAAAATGGACAGATTTCCCCTTATGAATTAGCTTTGATGGAAGATTGGAAAAACGCCGTGTTAAATGATACAACCACTAAACCTTTTGGCTATTTAAATCCACCTATTGAAACCAATATTAACCAAATTAATAATAATAGGAGGGGAATCGGGTTGAGATCTGTAGAATTAAGAAATCAATTGGTGAAAATAGAGGAAAAAACGGGCCTCAACTTTTATTTGCCTGATTGGGTGAAGGGAGAAATTAAAATATTAGAAAACTAGATGATCAAATGAACATAACAATATCGAATACAAGAACTATTGATAAAAATAAAATTGTTAAACTTTATGAGTTGAATGAATGGAGTGCGGCTCAAAAGCCAGATGTGCTTTATCAGGCTTTAATAAATTCACATTCTTTAGTTTCTGCTTGGGACGGCGATGAGTTGGTAGGCATTGGAAATGCCATTTCAGATGGTTTTTTAGTAGTATATTATCCGCATTTATTGATTCACCCTGAATATCAAGGGAAAGGAATTGGTAAAATGATCATGGAGAAAATGTTTCTAAAGTACAAGGGTTTTCATATGCAGATGTTGACTTCAGATGGCGAAGCCGTTCGATTTTATGAAAAGATGGGCTTTACTAAGGCTGGAAATACCACGCCAATGTGGATTTATGATGGAAAGGAACATTAATAAAAACTCCAATTACTAATAAGAAGTAATTGGAGTAACTGTAGTTAGGCTAAACTGCTTCTAATTCTGCAATTAAAACATCTGGATTGGGACGTTTTGTGTAATCCACAGAATATTCAGCATACTTTATAATTCCATCCGTGCCGATGATAAATCTTGCAGGAACTGGCAGTGTCCATGAGTCATCACCATTATATTCGTCTAATTTGATTTTGAATGTATCGCGGTATAATGACTTCAATGGATCAACCATTTCCCATTTCAAACCAAATTGACCTGCGGTTGTATTTTCAGTATCTCTCAAAAGGTCGAAGTTCAAACGTTGTTGTTCTACAATCTTAAGGTTATTTGCTACAGTTTGTGGGGAGATGCTTACCATATTGACACCCATTTCATCAAACTGTTTTTTAAATCTTTTCAAGAAGGCCAAATCCGTATTACAGTAAGGACACCAAACACCTCTGTAGAAAGTGATGACCAAAGGACCTTTTTGTAAAAGTTCCTCACTCGAAACCATTTCTCCATTGTGGTTTGGCAAGGAGAAAGCAGGTGCTTCGTCTCCAGCTTTTAAAATTCCGTCACCAATACCTGATGCTTCCAAATCACGAGTGGCTTGGTGCATAATTTTTACAAATTCAGGAGGCATTCCACCTTCAATTTTCTCTTTGAGTCTACTAAGTGATTCTTGTAATTCCATGACTATGCTTTTTGGATTAATTCTTCTTTAATATGTTTTTCAAATCGGATGAAGTCATTTTCCACTTCAGGATTTTTCATCACATCATAAGCAAAAAATGTTTCCATTGGTTCCAATCCAAACCATTTGAAATTAAGGTGCATTGGCAACATCAAATCATCTTCACTGATGCCATTAAAGAATTTTTCATTAGGATTATTAAATGCTTCTTTAGGTGCATTGGCTGTAACTGAGATCATATATTTCCCTTTCAGCAAACCACCTAAACCATAATTTTGTTTTGGGTTTTCAGCAGTTCTGCCGTCGCCTTGAGACATTTTGCCCATCATACCTGCAGTGAAGACATCGTCCAAGTATTTTTTAAAACTCCAAGTGATTCCCATCCAGTTGAGTGGAGTTTGCAGTAAAACAACATCTGCCCAAAGAAACTTCTCCATTTCTTCTTCCACATCATATTCTTTTTCTGATGCAGTGTATTTGATTTCAAAATCAGCCTCTTCCAGCCAATCAGAAGCTTTTTCAATGAGAGTATTATTAAGCTTTCCCTCTGCAAAAGGGTAGTATTGGTGTCCGTTAATAATTAATATTTTTTTCATCTTTTTTTCGATTAATGTTATATTTGTTTCGTAAAGGAACTAACATTGGTTTAAAAATGAAACTAATGAGTTTGATAACTGAAAAAATAGTGGTTACAAAAAGGTGACTTATGGGAAGAAAAGTAATAGATAACCCCAATTTGTGTTCTTTAGTGCATGCAATGAACATTATTGGAGGCAAGTGGAAGCCAATCATTCTTTATTTATTGGCCAATGGAGGTTTACGTTTTGGAAAACTTTTGATGTTTACTCCAACTATCTCTAAGAAAGTATTGACAGAACAGCTAAAAGAATTGGAGGAAGATGGTTTGATTATCCGAAAGAAATTTCCAGAAATACCTCCAAGGGTAGAATATTCTTTATCAGAAAAAGGAAAAGCATTATTGCCTGTTTTAAAAGCGTTGAGTGATTGGACAACGGAAACTTATGGAGATGAAATAGGTTTTGAGCAATGTAGAATTGTTACTATATAGTAATATGAAAGCAGTAATTATTGTAGGAAGTGCTAGAAATGAAAGTAATACATTAAACCTAGCTAAGAGACTTCAACAAAAAACGGATTTTGATGTTGTCAATCTTCTAGATTACAAAATTGGACATTTTGATTACGAGCATCAGAATAGAGAAGATGATTTTCTCCCTTTAATGAAAAAAATTATTGAAAAGTACGATACTCTGATCTTTGCAACACCCGTTTATTGGTATGCGATGAGTGGAAGGATGAAAGTCTTTTTTGATAGAATTACAGATCTCATAACCATTGAAAAGAAATTAGGCAGGCAACTGAGAGGGAAAAACATGGCAGTCATCACTACTTCCAACGGAGGCAACTTAGGGGAAGATTTCTGGCACCCTTTTAAACACTCTGCGTCTTATTTAGGTATGCATTTTTTGGGTGGACAGCATACTGTTAATGAAATGGATTCGGAAAGTGCTCTTCTATCATTTCTTGATTTCTTCAAAAGAAAATAGAACAATTGGTCGTTTCTACAGTTAGTTAAAGACATTATAAACCTACTTAGTAACGATAATGAAAAAAGAGATTTCAATTTTTTGGTTCAGAAGAGATCTTCGTCTATATGATAATGCGGCTTTAAGTTATGCCCTGAATAATGATCACCCCACTTTACTGCTTTTTATTTTTGATACTGATATTATCAACGAATTAGATAGGGATGATGCAAGAATTACATTTATCTATGATCAATTGGAAAAAATAAACCATCAACTCAAAGTAATAAACAGCAGTTTGCTTGTGAAGATGGGTAAACCTCTGGAAGTTTATAAAACACTAGCGGAGGAATATGATATCAAAGGAATTTATACTAATGAGGATTACGAACCTTATGCCATCAAAAGAGATCAAGAGATTGTTGATTATTTCTATCTGAAAAATAGACCTTTCTATCATTTAAAAGATCAGGTGATTTTTGCCAAAAATGAGGTTTTAAAAAAAGATGGCAAGCCTTACACCGTTTTTACACCCTTTAAGAATCAATGGTTAAAACAATTTGATTCCTCAAAAACTTTAGAGTATAAAGTGGACCTAGACGCTTCAAAAGTGATTCAGCATCAATTTGAATTTCCTTCTTTAAAAGATGTTGGGTTTTCAAGGTCTCCGATTAAGGTACTCGATTATAAAATTGATCATTTAGAACATTATGATATAGATAGAGATATTCCTTCAATAAAGGGAACAAGTAATTTGTCAGTACATCTCCGATTTGGGACAGTAAGTATTCGTGAATTGGTACAGAAAGTACAAAATCATCCCAGTTTCTTGTCGGAGTTGATTTGGAGAGAATTCTTTATGCAAATCCTTTTTCATTTTCCAGATGTGCTTAATGTTAGCTTCAAGAAAAAGTATGAACATATTGAATGGAGAAATAATGAAGCTGAATTTGAAAAATGGAAAAATGGACAGACGGGGTATCCAATAGTTGATGCAGGGATGAGGGAACTGAATCAAACCGGTTACATGCATAACAGAGTAAGAATGATTGTAGCAAGTTTTCTCTGCAAACACCTGTTGATTGATTGGAGATGGGGAGAGGCCTATTTTGCTAAAAAGTTATTAGATTTTGAATTATCGTCCAACAACGGAAATTGGCAATGGGCGGCAGGTACAGGTTGTGATGCAGCGCCTTACTTCAGAGTATTTAATCCTACTGCACAAACTAAAAAATTTGATCCTGACTTCAAATACATCAAAAAATGGGTTCCTGAATATAATGGATTTGGCTATCCACAACCTATGGTGGATCACAAAATGGCAAGACAAAGAGCTTTGGATGTCTATAAGTATGGCTTAGCTTTGAGTGAGCAGTAAAAATCCAATTTGTAGGTTACAATAGCCAACCACTCTACTAATAATACGGTGTAGAGTGGTTTTGTATTTATAATAGGTTCTTAAACATTTTTCTTTGCTCATAAAAATTTTTGTTCCAGTGTTTTATTCAATTGGTTTGATGATTTAGAATTTTGGGAATTAAAAAACTCCCTCATAAAAATGAGAGAGTTTTAAGAATTTTAGGTAACCATATGTAAGTGTTCGGAGTACATGAGAATTACAATATTTTAAAGCTGGTGACGAAACTATATTCTGTCAATAAGCCAATTATTACGTTTAAACCTAGTTTTAAAATTTAACTATTTTATTTGTCGCTAGCTCTCCAATGTCACAATTCAAATACTCTAAAATTGAGCAGTTTCTGTACTACCTTCCATTGCTGTTGTAGAAGCGGTACCAGCGGTCACCGTATTCTGAATAGCATCGAAATAAGTAGTACCAACAAAAGTTTGATGTTTCACTGCTCTGAAGCCGTCTGTTTGTAAGCTAAACTCTTTTTCTTGTAGTTGAGAGTAACCGGCCATTCCTCTCTCTTTATATGCTTTGGCCAATTCAAACATACTTGTGTTCAAGGCATGGAAGCCTGCCAATGTGATGAATTGGAATTTATAACCCATATCTGCAAGATTTTCTCTGAAAGTCTCCATTTCCTTTACGCTCAATTTTGAAGCCCAGTTGAAAGAAGGAGAACAGTTGTAGGCTAACATTTTCCCAGGGAATTTTGCATGAATAGCATCTGCAAACCTTTTCGCTTCCTCTAAGTCAGGAAGAGATGTTTCACACCATATCAAATCAGCGTATGGTGCATATGAAAGCCCTCTTGATATGGCCTGATCGATTCCATGTTTAACTTCATAGAAACCTTCAGCAGTTCTTTCACCATGAATAAATTCACGGTCTCTTGGATCAATATCACTTGTCAGTAAATTTGCGGCATCTGCATCAGTTCTTGCAATAATGATAGTTGGTACACCACAAACATCTGAAGCTAGACGAGCGGCTACTAATTTATTAATCGCTTCTTGAGTAGGAACTAATACTTTGCCTCCCAAGTGACCACACTTTTTAGCAGAAGAAAGCTGATCCTCAAAATGTACTCCAGAGGCACCAGATTCAATCATCATTTTCATTAATTCAAAGGCATTCAAGTTGCCTCCAAAACCAGCCTCAGCATCAGCTATGATTGGCACCATATAGTCCGTATCATCTTTACCCGCTACTGACTGAATTTGATCTGCTCTTCTCAATGCATTGTTGATTCTTGCAACTACTTTAGGTACACTGTCGGCAGGGTATAATGATTGATCTGGGTACATTTGCCCAGCTAAATTAGCATCAGCGGCTACTTGCCAACCTGATAAATAAATAGCTTTTAAACCTGCTTCAACTTCCTGAATTGCTTGATTGCCTGTCAATGCACCCAAACCTGCCATAAAATGTTCTGTGTGTAATCCTTTCCAAAATTTCTCAGCCCCTTGACGTGCAAGAGAATGCTCCACAAAAACATTTCCTTGAAGTTTAATTACTTCTTCAGCGGAATAAGGACGTTCAATGTTAGCCCATCTTGGATTTGTTGCCCAATCTTCTTTTAGTGCATTGATTCTTTCTTGCTTTGTCATTTTGTGTTAAATTTACTGTGTTGAAAATGTATAAATGTGTATGCATTGGACCCCCATCCAGCATTCACTTTCATTCGGGGCACTACAATCTGCAGTGCCCTTTTTTATAAATAATGTATTGGTTATTGGTATTTCTGTAAGAAGATGCTCTTCTTTATATTTGTTGATAAGCTGGTAACGTTAAGAATTCAACGAACTCATCTGTTGTTACTAATTCATCAAAAATATTCTTAGCTTCTTGGTATTTACCTTTATTGAAGTAGTCTTCACCTACGTATTCCTTGATGCTATCCATAATCTCAGGAAGCAAATTTCTATAGAGTTCTGTGGTGATTAATGTGCCATCTTCCATGGTAGCTTTATGTTTGATCCATTGCCAAACTTGAGTTCTAGAAATTTCGGCAGTAGCAGCATCTTCCATTAAGTTATATATAGGTACTGCACCTTGACCATCAAGCCATCTAGCAATATATTGAATCCCTACGTCGATGTTGTTTTTCAATCCCTCCATAGTAATATCACCTTCAGGTACTTTCAATAAATCTTCAGCAGTGATTGTTTTATGTGAAATAGGCTTTTTAAGATTGTTAGGACCTCCCATATATCTATCAAAAACGTCTTTTGCAGTCTGAACCAAACCAGGGTGAGCCACCCAGGTACCATCATGACCCGCCATTGCTTCACGCGTCTTGTCTTTTGCAACTTTTTCAATTGCTCTTTGATTGGCTTTCTCATCTTCCTTAATTGGAATTTGAGCCGCCATTCCACCCATTGCAAAAGCTCCTCTCTTGTGACAAGTCTGAATAAGAAGTTCATAATACGATTTCATGAAATGAACTTTCATCGTTACCTGAGCTCGATTTGGTAACATGTAGTTCGGGTCATTTCTGAATTTTTTGATGTAAGAGAAAATATAATCCCATCTTCCGCAATTCAATCCCGCTGAATGATCTTTTAAGGCATATAAAATTTCATCCATCTCAAAAGCGGCCAAAATAGTCTCAATCAAAACCGTAGCTTTAACACTACCTTGTGGCACATCCATATAATCTTGAGCGAAAACAAAGATGTCATTCCATAGTCTTGCCTCTAAATGACTTTCTATTTTTGGAAGATAAAAATAAGGAGCGCTTCCTTTTGCTAGCAAAGCTTTTGCATTATGAAAGAAGTAAAGACCAAAGTCTATCAATCCCCCAGAAGCAGGCTGACCATTGATGATAATGTGTTTTTCAATCAAATGCCATCCTCTCGGACGCACCATCAACGTTGCGATTTTCTCATTTAGCTGATATTTTTTTCCTGTTTTTGGGTGAGTGTAGTTGATTGTACCTCTTACAGCATCTCTTAAATTGATCTGACCATTGATGTTGTTTTCCCAAGTAGGTGAGTTCGCGTCTTCAAAGTCCGACATGAATACATTAGCTCCACTATTTAGGGCATTAATAATCATTTTTCGATCTACAGGGCCAGTGATTTCTACTCGACGATCTTTCAAGTCATCCTTTACCTCAGCAACAGTCCATTCGCTGTTACGGATATAAGCCGTTTCTGCCAAAAAGTTAGGTCGTTTGCCCTCATCAATCATTTGTTGTTTCTTGATTCGAGCTTCCAAAAGAGCAATTCTTCTCTTGTTGAATTTCTCATGTAAACGGACTACAAACTCTAAAGCCTCTGGAGTTAGGATCTCTTCGAATTGTTTAGAAATTAAACCTTTAATCTCTAAATTTTCAAGCTGTGTTATTGGTTGTGCTCTCATAGTATTTAAAGTTTTGTCTGGGTGAATGATGTCTCAAAGATATAAAAAGCGAATTGAATAAAAAAAGCGAAAATTCGCTAGTGAATAATCATTCAAAAATAAAATATATAAATAAAAAAATATGTATGTTATATTTTAAGTGAAATAAACTATTATAATTATTAATATATTTAGTTAAAAAAAATTGCGAAATTTCGCAAAAAAAATAATTTTTTATTTAAAACAAAACTTAAGTCATCTTTTAGGCTTTGAATTAACATATTTGGTTGAATAGTTTTTGAAGTGAAAAAAATAATGTATTTTTATAATAGGCTCCTTGAAGTTGACAATTATATGAAGTGTCACGTTGGTTTAAAACTGTAACATAAAGCAGTCTAAAACTAAATCTTCTTTTGTCTTGTTTTAATTTATACATACTGATATTCACTGAACTTGAAAAAAGCATGCATATGAAATTTATAAAAGCACTAACCTATTTACTTTTTTTTATACTACCATTATCTGTCTCAGCTCAAGATTTTCCATCCGAATACTGGCATCAAGGTGAGGTGGATTTGACGAACGGAAATTCGATGAGAGGAAGAATTAAATATTCATTAGAAGAAGGAGTTGAATCAATTCAAGTGATTGTCAATGGTGTTATTAAATCATATGGTGCCCAAAATGTGCAGTCGTTTGAGATTATGGATGCCATGACTAAAAGACAGAGAGTATTTTTCTCTTTACCCTTTAAAAAATCAAAAGGATATGTTAAGAATCATTTTTTTGAACTGATAGAAGAAGGGGAGCCTTATATTTTATTCGCAAGGGAAAGAATTGCTGAAGTATCAGAGACATCGTATGATCCTTATTGGGGAAGTAATTTTAATACCCGTAGAAGGGTGTTAGTTCATGATTTCTATTTAATGGATATGTTTGCTGATATCAGGCAAGTAGATATGAGGAAGGAAGAAACTATGCTGGCTTATTTTGGAAAGTATAAAGACAAAGTAAAGGCATTCATTAATATTAATAAGTTGGATTATAAAGACCGAGAAGATTTTCTTCAGATTGTCAGGTATTATGATTCGCTAGTAGAAGAAAAAGAAATTTCAAATTAAAAAACTAAATTAGGGCTGTTAAATCAATAGCCCTTTTTTAAGCATCTATCGTGAAAGATGAGATGCTTTTATTAAAACAAAAAAAACTTATGAAACCTTTAATTCTGATTTCTAATGATGATGGAATAACATCAAAAGGAATTAAATTTTTAGCAGATATAATGCGTGAACTAGGGGAAGTGGTGATTGTTGCTCCAGACAGTCCTCAGTCAGGTCAAGGTCACGCCATTACAATTGAAGATCCATTAAGATATCATAAATCAGACTTGTTCAGCGATTGGGGTATTGAAGCCTACCAATGTTCTGGGACTCCAGCCGACTGTATAAAGTTGGCTAAAAATCATATTCTGCCTAAAAAACCAGATTTGGTAGTTAGTGGAGTGAATCACGGTAGTAATACTTCAGTAAGTGTTTTGTATTCAGGTACAATGTCGGCAGCCTTAGAAGGAACAATAGAAGGATTGTCTAGCGTAGGCTTTAGTGTTTGTGATTATAGCTATGATGCAGAGTTTGAACATACTAGAGAATGGGTGAAGAAAGTAGCATTGTCTGTACTTGAAAACGGTTTACCACAAGGTACGGCCTTAAATGTCAATTTTCCAAAATACAATGGAGAACCTATTAAAGGTATGAAAGTAGGAAGACAGGCAAAAGGAAGATGGCATGAGCAGTTTGATGAAAGGGTGAACCCTAGTGGAAGAAAGTACCTTTGGTTGACCGGTAAGTTTGTTAACCCTGATACTTCTGAGGAAACGGATGAATTTGCAATTGAAAATAATTACGGAAGTATTGTTCCTACAAAAATAGATTTAACAGATTATAATTACCTTTCCAGTCTGAAAGAAACCTGGGAGGATTAATTATTAGAAATAAGAGAGGGGCAGAGGGAGAAAAGTCAGTACTGATTTTAGTAATATTATTTTCTTTTCGCTCTACAAAGGGGCTGATTTAGTAAAAAACTGATAGGTTAATCTTGAAGTAATACACTAAAAATGCCTGTACATTTATTGTTTGTCCCTCTTTTATTTGGCTCTATTGTAAGTTTACATTTATTATTTCAAGAATTTCTACCTATGATTCAAGGGATTAATAAAAGATTTTCTTTTTAGGGTATTTACTGTTTGTTTTCTATAAATTAACCTTGCATATTTGCATCGCTTTAAACGAAAAGCATGTACGAAATATAGAATGAACCGCCTAGGTGGTGGAATTGGTAGACACGCTAGACTCAAAATCTTGTGAGCTTTGCTCGTGTGGGTTCGAGTCCCACCCTAGGTACTACGTTCATTTTTTTATATTTTCGCTTGAGTGGTGGAATTGGTAGACACGCTAGACTCAAAATCTTGTGAGCTTTGCTCGTGTGGGTTCGAGTCCCACCTCAAGTACATTTTGTCCATATTGAAGAAATTAAAAAACAATTTGCCTAGGTGGTGGAATTGGTAGACACGCTAGACTCAAAATCTTGTGAGCTTTGCTCGTGTGGGTTCGAGTCCCACCCTAGGTACTACGATTGTTTTTTTATTTCCGCCTGGGTGGTGGAATTGGTAGACACGCTAGACTCAAAATCTTGTGAGCTTTGCTCGTGTGGGTTCGAGTCCCACCCCAGGTACTAACAAGAAGCATTGGTAGAAATATCAATGCTTTTTTTGTGTTTGAATTTTATAGGCTAACGGTTTTTTACCCCTTTAATTTTTTGGAGTATTTCTATACTTATAGTAAGAGTGTACAAGTACATGTGTTTTCATTTTACAAAATTCTTGATTTTAATCTCCCATGTTTTTCTTGTCCTTTTTGGGGTAATGATGGTTTTGTAGGACAGTTAATTGTCAATTTTTTGAAATAAAATCAGATTATATTCGTACATTTTGGTAAATCGTGTTGTCTAGGATTAGTGAAGAATACTTAAAATATTTGGATTGATTAAATATTAATTCCTTGTATTAGGAATAGTTAACAAGTCTATTTAGACCCCTTTAACAAAAGTTGAAAAATAGTTAAAATTAAACGTAAAAAAGTCCTATATTTGTAACACGATAAATGAATAGAGATTACATGTCAATAAAAAATTTCATATACGGATTATTTTTACTGCTACTATTTAGTAGTTGTGACGAGGAAGCGATTGAAGAATCGCTTGCTGAAGACGTATTGTATATGAAAAAATATGAGTTGACTTATTCTCAGCCACTCAAGTTGGATACATTTAGTGCAGAGTTATCCGGAGATGACCTAAATTCTTCTATCCTTCACTTTAAAATTGTCCGTTTCGATGGAATGCTTTTATATGAAGAGTATGTAGATGGTGAAAATGTGATAGGGGATGATAAAGATCTGGATAGTTTAGATATTGATACAAGAAACAAACTAGTACACAGTAGAGTTGATAATTTTTTACAGGATAAAGCAGAAGTGATTATTCTACTTGAAAAATTAAGACCTAAGGTGAAAGCTAAGATTTAAAAAAAAGTATGGATTATAAAAAAACCTTCTCAATTCAATTGAGAAGGTTTTTTTTATTTATAAATGAAATGTCTTAGCATTCTTTTAATCTTACTGTAATGGCATTTTTATGAGCATCTAATTCTTCTGCAGCGGCCATTCTTTCAACATGTGGTCCAAGTGTTTTCAAACCTTCTTTGTCAATCTTTTGGAAAGTGATTTTTCTGTAATAACTATCTAAAGATACACCAGAATAGTTTTTTGCGTAACCATAAGTTGGTAAAGTGTGGTTGGTGCCAGAAGCATAATCTCCTGCAGATTCAGGAGTGTAATGCCCCACAAACACAGAACCTGCGTTGATAATCTTCTCTGCAACCTCTTCAGCATTGCTCAGAGATAAGATCAAGTGTTCTGCAGCATATTCATTGACAAGATCCAAAGCAGTAGCTTCGTCTTCAATCAAGAAGCTTCTGCTGTTGTTTAATGCTTTTCTAGCAATTTCTTGACGAGGTAAAACTGCTAATTGTTTCTCTAATTCCTCTTCCGTCTTACGGATTGTCTCTTCAGACGAAGAAACTAAAATTACTTGGCTGTCTGTACCATGTTCTGCTTGAGATAATAAATCAGCAGCAATAAATGAAGGATGTGCTGTGTCATCAGCCCAAACCAATACTTCAGATGGGCCAGCAGGCATATCAATAGCAATACCCTCTTTAGTGGCTAACTGCTTAGCGGCGGTAACATATTGGTTACCAGGTCCAAATATTTTTGAGACTTTTGGGATACTTTCAGTACCGTAAGTCATGGCAGCAATAGCTTGAGCACCACCTACTTTAAATACTTTGGTCAATCCAATTTTCTTTGCAGCATATAATATGGCAGGGTGGATTTTTCCTTCAGAGTTTGGAGGTGTGCATAAGAATACCTCCTCACAGCCAGCGATAAGTGCTGGAGCACCAATCATAATTACTGTAGAAAATAAAGGAGCAGTACCACCTGGGATGTAAAGACCTACTTTTTGAATGGGAACGCTTTTTCTCCAGCATTGGATCCCTTTCATAGTCTCTACTTTCAAAGTTTCTGTTTTTTGGGCAGCATGAAACTTTGTGATGTTTTCAATGGCGATTGAAATAGATTCTTTTAGTTCTGGAGCAACTAGTTTTTCGGCTTCTTCAAATTCTTCATTACTTACTAAAAAAGAATCAATATCTGCTCTGTCAAATTGTAAAGAAAAAGCACGTAAAGCAGCATCACCTTCATTTTGTACAGCTTTTAAGATAGGCTGTACTTGTTTTTCAATTTCCTCAATGCTCATTGCGGGTCTTAATAGTAACTCAGACCAGCTTTCTCTTGAGGGGTTTTTATATAATTTCATATTTCGTCTTCATTTAGAAGAGAAGTATGATAGAATAAAAAGAAGTTATGATGAGCAGGTTTAGCCCATCATAACTTCAAAACTAATTTTTATAAAATCATCTTCTCGATTGGAACAACAAGAATACCTTCAGCACCAGCAGCTTTCAGTTCTTCAATTTTTGACCAGAAATCATCTTCTGCAATCACTGTGTGAACAGAAACGAAATCTTCATCTGCCAAAGGAAGGATAGAAGGGCTACGCATTCCAGGTAATAAATTTAAGATCGTGTCCAAGTTTTCTTTTGGAGCGTTCAAAAGAATGTATTTGTTGTTGTCAGCTGTTTGTAAAGCATTAATTCTAAACATCAACTGATCAATAATTTCTTTTTTCTCTTCAGAAAGACCAGGAGTGGCAATTAATAATGCTTCCGACTTGAAGATGCTTTCTACTTCTTTCAAGTTGTTTTGCATTAACGTACTACCTGTACTTACTAAATCACAGATAGCGTCAGCCAAACCAATATTTGGAGCGATCTCCACAGACCCTGAGATCTCATGAATATCACAGTTTACACCTTTTTCAGTTAAGAAATCTCCTAAGATTTTTGGGTAAGAAGTAGCGATACTTTTACCGTCTAAATCTTGAATATCATTGTATTCTTGTTCTTTAGGTATAGCGATTGAAAGTCGACATTTTGAAAACCCAAGATGATGGATAGTGTCAACGTTTTTGTCTTTTTCAACAGCCTCGTTGGCACCGACAATGCCAAGGTCAGCTACGCCATCTTGGACGTATCCTGGAATGTCATCGTCTCTTAGGAATAAAAATTCTAGAGGGAAATTACTCGCTTCCGCTTTTAAAGCTCCCTTCATTCTAGGAATTTTGATTCCGCATTGACGGATTAAGTTAAGTGACCCATCACTCAACCTTCCTGACTTTTGGATTGCAATCTTAAGTTTTTGCATAATCTTTTAAATTGTGTCTTACACTTTTAGTGTTTACACACGAAGTGTTAAATGTTCATTTAGTTTTATAATGAAGTGGATAATCCCACACTTCACTCTAATATTAAATTTTATATCAAAGCTACTTATTTTTTTACAAAATCATATTAAAAAAATCTATTAATCGACATATTTATAAAAAATTAATGTATAGTTTGATAATTGTTGATTTAACCGATTGATAATAAGAGCTTGTGTGAACTATCAACGAACCGCGAAGATAATAGCATTATATTTAAGATGCATGATTCAAGTAGGATAATGCATTAAACTTCACTCTTTAATTTCACAAAATAGCCTTTTTTGGCCCTATTTTTATGTTTTATAAAGTATTCTGCATAAATGAATACTTATAAAACTTTTAATAAACTATTATAATATTCATTTTTGTTTAAATTAATAGTAAAATCTATTTTGTATCCACTCCATTGAATTACAAAAAAAAGATAAACCCTAAAAATATATTTTTTAAAGCAATGATCAATTGTCTAAAAAAGAGCTTCAGGATTCTAATTTTATTACTGTCAACCTTTTCATTTGTACCTTCAATGGCACAAGAGTCATTATATTTTTCTGATGAGGTTAAACTGTTTAATAAAGGAATTGTTTTATTTAATGAGAACAATTTTTCTGCAGCTAGAAGGTATCTTTCTCGTTTTCAACAAAAACATTGTGGTGAAGATGAAAAATGTATCGAAACAGCCTATTATATAGCAGTTTGTAATCTTGAATTACAACACCCTGATGCTGAAAGACAGATCGTTGACTTTGTCAATCAATACCCTGTTCACCCTTTTTCTAATAAAGCTTACAAGGTGTTGGGAGGATATTATTTTGAAAAAGGTGAATATGCCAAAGCATTAGAAGCTTTTAATAAGGATCCACTATTTGATTTCTTTGATGATGATGATGTTCGAGTAGCTTATCAGGCCGCTTATTCAAATTTTGACCAAGGGAATATTGATGAAGCTAATAAACTTTTTCAGATCATAAAAAGAGGAACTCATGCTTATGCTTTAAAAGCGAGTTATTATGCCGGATATATAGAGTTTGATAAAGGAGAATTTGAAGCAGCAATTGCTGATCTTGAAAAGTCAACAACAGATCCTTCTATTAGAACTCATGCCTATGCTTTGTTGCCAATTGCTTATTATAAAACAGGGCAAGAGAATAAAATGCTAGAAATGGTCAATGAGGCCAAAGAATCAGGTATTCATCTGCCACCAGATGCATTTTTATTTACTGGTAAAGTGTATTATAAGAAGCACAATTATGATAAGGCCCTTTTTTATTTTGATGCTTATATGTCTGAAGTTCCAATTCAAGCTATCGATAGAGTGACAGCTTATCAGATCGGTTTCTCTAAATTTAAGATGAAACTTTATCATGAAGCCATTCAACCTTTATCAATAGCAGCCGACGAGAAGGACGAGTTAGCACAAGTAGCGTCTTATGATCTTGGGGTAACTTCCTTGTCGATAGGAGAAAAGGATAAGGCCCTTTTGGCTTTTGAACAATCAAGATATTTAACTTTTAATAAAGAGTTGCAAGAACTAGCGGCTTATAATTATATCAAAGTTCTTTTTGATGTGGGGTTGTATACTCAAGTACCTGACGCTTGTGACTTCTTTGTGGCCTATTTTCCAAATTCAGGAAAAAAAGACGAGATAGATCATTTGCTTCAGGTGGCTTATGTAAACTCAGGTGATTACACAAAAGCACTTGAGATGTTTGATAAAATGTCTTATGTCAATGTAGATACAAGACGTGCATATCAAGAGGCTGCTTTTAATAAGTCAGTGGAAAATGCAAATGATGATGATTGGAGGGGAGCAATTAATTACTTACTGAAATCACAACGTTTTCCAATTAATGAAGACTTATTGAATGCCTCCAATTATTGGTTGGGAGAGGCATATTCTTTCTTAGAAGTTTATGACTCCGCTGTTCTATCCTATAATAAAGTTCCTGTAAGCTCTCAGTTTTACGTACCTAGTTTATTTGGTAAAGGTTATGCAAATTATGCTGATGAAGAATATGAGTTAGCCATCAATGATTTAACGGATTATATCAATAAGGGAAGAAATATTGAGTCGAGAGAGAAAATAGGTGAAGCGATGTTGAGAAGAGCAGATTGTTATTTCGGACTTCAAAATTATAAAGTGGCCATCCGTTCTTATAATATGGCCATTTCTTCTGGGGTGGATGAATTGGATTATGTCAACTATCAAATGGCTCAGAATTATAAAGCATTAGGGCAACTGGATAATGCCATTCGTTTGTATCAAAAAGTAGGAAATGATTATAAGAGTTCTACTTTTGCCCCATTAGCTTATTATCAAATTGGTTTGGTGTATGCGGAAGAAGATCGAAATGCAGAAGCAATCAAGAGTTTCACACAAATCATCAATAGATACAAAAACACTGCGGTTTACATTCCTAGTTTGGCAAAGCGAGCTTTATGTTTTCAATTAGAAGGTGAGATGTCTTCGTCAGAAAGGGATTATAAAGAAGTGATTGACACAGATCCTACTTCACAATATGCGGAAGCCTCAATTACAGCATTGCAAGATATCAATTCTAGTGGGTATGCGGTAAGTGAAATCAGTAACTATCAAACGAAATTCAAAGAGGCCAATCCGGAAAGTACAGCAACACTAAGAGGTGATTATGAATTGGCTATTCAGCCTTACCAAAATAAAGATTACGATCAGGCCATCATCACTTTACAGCAGTTTATTGATAATTCACCTTACTCTCAATATACTGATGATGCGGCTTTTGCATTGGGTGTAGCTTATAAATTCAAGAATGAAAAAGAAAAAGCAATTACAGCTTTTCAGATTGTTCAGAAAATGCCGACCAAAGAAAAAGCTTTAAGATATATTGGAGAGTTGCAGTTGCAGACTGAGAAATTTGATGACGCAATTGTGACATTTGTGGAACTAGAAAAAATAGCCACTAGAAAATCTACTTCATGGGCTGTATATGTTGGTTTGATGAAAGCTAATTATGAAGTGAAAGATTATGGAGCTACTAGAGCTTATGCAGATAAAATCATTGAGAATAATGTAAAAAGAAGTCTTTTGGAGGCTGAATTATACATTGCGAAAGTACATCTGCAAGAAGGTAAATTGAATGAAGCGTTGACATTGTTTGATGAAGTAGCTCAAAAAGCAAGCTCAAAAATTGGTGCTGAGGCTCAATATTTTGTGGGATATACTTTAAGAGCCAAAGCCTTGAAAAACGAGACTTCAAAAGAGGTTTTAAAAACAGGGATTGATCAAAGTACAACGGCATTGATTGATGTTCAGAAAAGATTTGCAAGTTACACAGATTGGACCAGTAAAGCTTATTTGTTGATAGCTGAAAATTATATCAGTTTAGAAGATTTTTATCAAGCAAAAGCAACACTAGAATCCATTTATAATTTTACTTCTTCTTCAGTGGACAAAGAGTTTGCAAAGAGAAGAATTGCAGAATTGGAAGAATTGAAAGAGAATGCAAGTAACCAACAACCGTCCAACTAAGAAAATGAAGAACTTTAATAGATATATAATTTTCGCTTTTTGTCTCCTGATTGGTACTCCTCTGATGGCCCAAAACAATGATAACTCCAATCTTGATAATGCTGAGGTTGTGATTGAGAAAAACTCAAGCTATGAACTGCAGACCATGGGCAGGGAATACGATAAAATCCAAAGAATTGAAAAGAAAGTAAAACCTTCACCTCAAAATTATGAGTTGGAATTAATTGGGATGAACTTGAATGATTCATTACCTAAGCAATTGCCAGCCGTAATTGATGATCATGAAGAAAAGAAATATTACAGCAAATACATCAGAGTAGGGTATGGTAATTTTATTACTCCTTACATTGAAGGTGGTTTGAATAGTAATCGTAATCCTGATTTTGATTATGGAGTAAACTTTTTACATCGTTCTTCACAAGAGGGCAGTGTTTCTAGGAAACTTTCTGCGGGAAGCCATAATGCGGTTGATGGTTTCGGTAAGTATTTTTCAGATTATGGTACGTCTTCTTTTTCAGTTGGTTATGATAGAGTAGGGACCCATTTTTATGGTGCTGAAGGAGATGAAACACAGATTAGTCAAGATAGTATCAAACAAATCATTAATAATATTAGCTTAAAAGTTGGCCATGAAATGCCATCTTATCTTACAGGAAATAGCTATTCGCTAAAAGGAGATTTATTCTTTGATTATACTTCTGATAAATTTGATGCTAATGAATTGGAAATTGGAGTTGATATTCATGGTGAGTATGAGTTATTGAATGACGCTAAAATTCATTTAAACCTTATTGGTGCATTCAATCAATATAAAAATCAGTCAACCACAGATCAGGCTATTGAATTAAACAGAAGCTGGATGAAATTTGGAGGTGTTTACGAGGCTAATTTTGATGAGTGGTATATTAAAGCGGGAGCAAAAATAGCTTACAGTGCTGATACCATTTCTTATGATAAAAACTTTTATTTCTATCCTGATGTTTTTGTAGAATATACGATTTCAGAAGATGAATTGGCCGCATTTTTAGAAATCAAGGGTGATTTAAATCTTGTTGATTATAAATCGTTGACCAATGAAAACCCATGGGTGAGTAATGATTTAACTTTGTTGCATGAAAACCGATTAATTGATGTGAGATTAGGTGCTGATGCCATTGTAGGTGGAGATGTTGGGATAAGAGGCAGTATAGGATATGCTGTAGTCCAAAATATGGGATTTTTCATCAATGATCCTACAGATGTTTCAAGGTTCTTAATGGCTTATGCGACAGAGGGAAATACAGGTGTTTTCAATGTGAATGTTGCAGGGTCTTGGACCCAGCGTGAATGGATGGTTACAGCATCTACAAACTGGAATATGTATTCGATCAGTGATGATTTGATCTCGGATCCTTATCATAAACCTCTTGCCGTTAACAATGTTTCTGTAGCCTATAAGTATCTTTCAAACTGGACTTTTAAAGCAGATATTTATAATAAGATTGGTTTGAAGGCCTTGGAGGTAGATGCTCAGACTGCTGAACAGAAAACAATTTCACTCCCAATGATCTTTGATTTAAACCTATCTGCTCAGTATAATATCAATGAAAATTTGGATGCTTTTGTATTGGTTAATAATCTTTTTGCTCAAACTTATGAGAATTATTACCGATACAATGTGAAAGGATTCCAATTGATGGCAGGTGTAGGTTACCGTTTTTAGTCTTATAAAGGTTTAATTTCAGTCGTTTTTTATGGTTTTTATTCCCTAAATGGCTAAATTATCAATCGAATTACAAAATTAATACAATAAACTCTATTACTTTATACCAACATGTGAGTGATTCTACTGAGTAATAGTGTTGTAAAGAAAATTGTTGCATGATTGCTGATGCTATTAAAAATGCTCTCCTTGATTGGGGTGTTGTAGTTGTTCCAGATCTAGGTACATTTTGGTCTGAGGAAAGTGGTGCGGAAGTTTCTCCTTCAGGAAATATCATAAAACCTCCACATGTTACCATCTCCTTTTCAAAATCTGAGGATGATGTTGAGATGTACTCATTGGTGGTATATATCTCCAAAACGGAAGATTTGGATGAAGATGAAGTAGCGATTCAGGTGAGTATGTTTGTGGCTAATCTTCAGCAAAGATTGGAAGATGGTGAGACGGCGCCGATTGGAGATCTTGGGTATTTTATTCAGGATGATAGTGAAGAGATAATTTTCCGTCAGAGAAATGAAAGTAATATCACACCAGAAAGTTTTGGTTTACCTAAAATCACGGCAACTCCTTTGATGGAAGATGAGATTGAAGAAGAGGAGGAAGAATACAATCAGTATGAAGAGGAACCACCGGCCAAAAGACCTATTTGGTTGTTTATTGCAATACCAGTAATTATTATTCTGACTGCTGGAGGATATTATTTCCTGAAACCATCTTCAGAAACTCCTCAAGAAGAAATCACGCAAGAAGAGGTGATTGAAGTAGAAGGTACAAATGAAGGAGAGGTTGTAAAAGAAACAACAGTAACGGAAGAAGAGACGGGGGAAAGTACAACGACAACTGTAGAAGAAACCGTAGTGGAAGAAGCTGAAATAGTTGTTGAAGAGGAAAAACCTCAGTCAGTTGCTTCAAGAAATGGTAATTATCATATTGTTATCTCTTCTTTTGGTGATAAGGCCAAAGCTGAATTGGCAGTGTCACAGGCTGAAAAGAAAGGTTTTGAGCATGTAGGAATTATAGTATCCAAAGGAAAATATAGAGTAGCCTTGAAAGGATTTAATTCTCATCAAGATGCAAAAGAAGAACTGCCTCATGCACAGTCTAAGTTTAAAGGTGCATGGATTTGGAGAAATTAATTTCCAAATCATTTTCATTATCCATATTTATGTCGAAATAAAACACTAACAATAAATCATGAATTTTTTATCGATTTTACAAGGCACAGAAATGCCCGAACAAGGAATGCAAGGTACATTTGAAGAGAGTGTATCATTGTTTCAACTTCTAGAAAAAGGAGGAATTACTATGGTTATCCTTGGGGTATTATTTATTCTTGCCATGTATATTTTAGCGAATAGAGTACTAACGATTCGAAAGGCCAAAAAAGATCCAACTTTATTACTTGATAAAGTAAAAGCACAAGTTTTGAAAGGAGATATTGAAGCCGCTAAAAAATATTGTGCTAGAGATACTACTCCAATGGGAAAAATGTTGGAGACAGGTTTAAAACATATTTCTTCTAATCTGAATACAATTGAGAAAAGTATTGAGAACGTAGCGAAGATTGAATTATATAAGTTAGAAAAAAATGTGGGTATGGTAGGTATGATTTCAGGTGCGGCACCAATGATTGGTTTCTTTGGTACTGTAATCGGTATGATCAACGCCTTTATTGCCATTTCACAAGAAGAAGGGTCAGTAAGTCCTAAGTTGCTATCATCTGGTATTTATGAAGCTATGATTACAACGGCAGGTGGTTTGGCAGTAGGTATTTTTGCTTATGTTTCTTACAACTATTTAGTACGTCAAATAGAAGATGTTGTACATAAAATGGAAGTGGTGACGATTGATTTTATTGAACTATTACAATCACCAAACTAGAGGACTATGGGATTAAAACCTGAAAATAAAATCGACCCTACTTTCAACATGTCCTCTATGACTGACATGATCTTTTTATTGTTAGTCTTTTTTATGTTGACCTCTAACTTTGTAACTCCTTCCGGCTTACCAATTGCTGTACCAAGTAGTAAAGCATCAAAAAAAGTAATGCCTAAAGTGTATGTGAGTATTACAAAAGATCTGCATTATTATGTGAATGAGGTAGAAGTACCTCTTTCTTTTCTAGAAGATGAATTGAAGGCAGTTTTGCCTGCAAAACAAGAAGGTGTTGTTGTTTTAACGGTAGATAAAGATGTACCTGTGCAACATCTTGTAAACGTAGCAGGTATTGCAACGGCACTTAAAGCTAAAGTATCCATCGCCACTACACCGACTTCTTCGGTAGGAAAATAGTTTTGCCATGAAGAAAACGGAACAAGAAAAAAAGCAGGAACGCAAGAATAGAAACCTATCACTATTGATAACATTAATATCTGTAGTGATTTTAGGTGTCTTTGCTTGGTTTACTGTGGTTTGGTCTCCACCAGATCCTCCTATTCCTCAATACGGTATAGAAGTGAATTTCGGTTTGGATGATGCAGGAAGTGGAGATGTTCAATCAAAAGCTCCTTCAACTGAAGAGAGCGAGTCGATTGAAGAACCAAAACCGACTCCAGAAACAGAGACAGTGGAACAACCCGTGGAGGAAGTGGTAGAAGAAGTTGTTGAGGAGCCAATTCCGGCTGAAACAACACCAGAACCTACTCCAGTGGAAGAAGTTGATCCTACACCACCTGCTGTAACGGATGCACCAGTGGAAGAAAGTGTGGAAACAACAAAAGAAACCATTCAACCGAAGGAAGAAAAGGTGGAGGAGAAAGCTCCTGTTGAAGAGAAAAAAGTGGTTCCAGAAAAAAAGGAAGTTCCCAAAATCAATACTCCAGTCACGGGAACATTATTGAAAAAGCCTGAAGGAGGAGATGGAAATTCATCAACTCCCAAAGAAAATAATAATGGAAATGTAGAAGGAGCAAAAGGTGATCAAGGGAGTAAGAAAGGTACTCTAAACGCAGATGCACTTTTAGAATCTGCTGGTGGTGCTGGAGGAACTGCATTAGATATGCCAGGTTGGAACTGGATTGATCCTCCTGAAGTAGATGATAGCTCCAGAGAAACCGGTAAGATTATTTTTGAGATTCAGATAGATGATTTTGGCGAAGTTATTTCTGTAAAGACAATTTACAGGTCAGTCACAAAACAGGTAGTAGATCAGTACAGAGAAGCCGTGGCTGAACTAACATTTGAACCAACTGATGCAGATACTAATATCCAAAGTATCACAACAGGTAGAATTACATTTATTATTCGATCGAAATAATATTCGCAATAAAAATTTTATTATTTATACCCCGAAAATTTCTTTAAAGGTTTTTTCGGGGTTTTCTTTTCAAAGATGAGTTTCAATATTCATTACTATGATTTTTTATTTAATCGTCTTTCTTGTATTCTTCTTTAGTATAGCCTTTTGGATTTATAAAATTATTCAACACTATAGAAGAAGAAATACGATGTCGTTCATTATAAACATCTCTTTATTCTTCTCATTGGTGGTTGTTATTTTATGGAACCTTAGATTATTCCCTCTATCAAAGAACTTCTATATAAAAGATAAGGCTGAACTTCTAACTGGTAAAGAATTTTGGAGTTGGAAGGTGTTTTCTTATGATGAATTTGGAGTCAGAGGAGAAGGTTACACTATTGATATTTATGAATTTGATTGGGAAACCGCGATGTATTTTGAAGATCCTGATCAACAATTTTTTACTAATTTCCCGAAGGAGCTCGAGTATAGAGGGAACTGGAATAGACATAAATGGTATAGAACACCTGTTATAAATTCAGAAGTTCAATTTCTAAAACATTCTTTAGGTCATGGACGAAGTTTTGATGAAGAAATGATGAAATATATCTCTTTTGTAAGGAACTTAGCACAGTCAGAAGGATCATATTATGCTTTCAATCATCTTGGAGATTTGAATGTTGACTTTTTTCTATTATCTCCAAAAGAGAAAGTAATAGTTTTGATCAATCATAATATGTAGTATTTTTTTAAACTGAAACCATTAATTCAATGAAAATTGAGGTCACTTCAAACCCTAAAGCTGAAGATTTAAAAACGATAAGTGAGGGTATTCAAAGTTATAATCAAGAATATATTTCGAATGAGGTTGTATTTGAACAAGATACTAAGTTTGCTGTTTTTGTAAAAGATAATCAAGGCAATGTTTTAGGAGGTATTCGAGCGTGTGCATTTTGGAATTACTGTATAATAGAGTTATTGTGGATCTCAAAAGAGGCTAGAGGAATGGGAGTAGGAAGCCAATTGATTTCATCAGCGGAACGGTATGCAATTGAAAATGGCTTTGAATATATGAGAACGGAGACTTTGAGCTTTCAAGCACGGCCTTTTTATGAACAGCAAGGTTATAAAGTGTACGGTGAATTAGCTGATTACCCTAAAGGACATACAACTTATTGTTTAGTAAAGAAGCTTTAAATGAAAATTTGCTGTATAAAAAAATCCCTCTTAGTCTAAAAGTCTAAGAGGGAAACACATTTTTATGAAATGAAATATTATTACTATTATCGTATTAAATTGGATGAAGATAAAAGTCATCCAATGTTATGTCTTTTATAATTCTTTTGCGTGAGCATTTGATTTTACTTGTCTTAATTCAAAACCATTTAATACTACAGGAACATCCTGAGCGTGGTTTTGCAAGGTCAATCTCACATCTCCTTTGCCATCTGAGTAAATCAAGAATTTCGCTTTAGCAGGATAGAGGTTGCCTAATTTTGTACCGCTTGTAGGTTCAATAGCATGAACAACGGTTCTCTTTCCCTTGCTATCATCCGCAACAATTTGGTAAGTGTTTAATTTCTTCTCCAAAATTGCAGTTCCTTTCAACTTCGCTAAGACTTTGATAGAGTGGTGGTAGGTTACAATTTCATAAGTTCCTTTTGGTAAGCTTTTGAAAGTGACATCCAATTGATCATCACCTTTTACTTTTACAGCATCCATAGCTAAGTAAGGTTGATTCCCCAATAAGCCAAATGCAGTATTCCATTCTAACTTTCCTTTTTTAGCACTAACAGTTACTTCTGCTTTATAATCCTCTAAAGTGTAAGAAGATTTTGAAGTACCGTCCCAACGGTTCCAACCGAATTGTAATAGTTGGTCATCAGCACCCATATCTACTTTTACAATTGGATAATTAAATGCGTCTTTGATTTTTTGTTGACGGATATCTTTGTTGTAAGCTATTGTTTTACCTTCAATAACAGAAGACTTTAAACCTTTCGCCTTGGCTGTGATTTTGAAAGTGCCTTCTTGTAATGTAGACCTTAAAACAATAGAAGCAGTACCCCAATAAGCCTTATTTGGATTGGCACCTATTTCGGCATCACCAACCAAAATTCCTTCACCTTCGATCTTAAACGAAACCATAGATTCATTGTTCACGACATGGTTTCCATCTTTATCCAAAATATAAGCTCTTACCATCCTCATGTCAGAACCACTCGCAAGGATAGGAGCATTTTGTTCCTCAATTTCTAATTTCAGTTGATAAGCCTTTCCATATTTGTTTAATGTATAATCAACTACTTCAACACCTCTGATAAATCCTTTTGCCTTTAAATCTCCTTTTTCTTCATTTAAAATAAATGTATAAGAAGGAGAATTACAGTGGCTTCTATTAGGATCATCATCTGGTTTTTGCTTGGCTACCAATTTTCTATCGTTATAAAGTTCAACTTCATCACAGTTACTGAACACCACCACTTTGTTGTCTCGACTAGCTCTCTCATCTCCGATGTAGACCATTGGAGTTGTTGTCATTTCTGACTTATACCAGAAGTTTACAGGGTTAGGAACTCTATAGAATGAGAAAGGTCTTCTTGGTTGCATTCCCCAATCTTTTTGGAATGAAAAATAATCATGTGCTGTCCAAACTGCTACGCCAAATCGATTGGCAGAAGCTTTGGATTTAGAAACTTCAAATTGATTTTTTAATGCATCATAAGAAGAACCATGCTCACATAAGAAAGAAAAATCATTTTCAGTAACAGGCATATTTTGATAATCCATTGGAGTATAGATGTCACAAATACCCGAATGCACAGGTCCCGTCCAAGGGGCACCATTTGAACCTGTCATTCTTGTAGGATCTTCTTCCTTACAAGCATAGTGTAATCTTTCTACTGGACCTCTATGATTCAGACCACCGCTCCACATCAAAATTGAAGGATTATTTCTGTGGTTGCGAATCATGATTCGAGTAGCTTCTTCAAGGTTGTCAAACCATTCACCTTCAACAAAATGAATCCATGATGGAGCTTCTTCAATCAATAAAATACCTAATTCATCACAAGCTTCAACAAATGAGTTGTCATGAGGATAGTGTGCCAAACGGACCACGTTATAACCTGTTTCTTTTAATTGTTCAGCATCTTTTCGGTGTAAACTGTTAGCTACCGCATCACCTACAAATGGATATTGCTGGTGCTTATTCACTCCAATTAGTTCTACAGGCTCACCATTTAATAGAAAACCTTTTCCATCTATAAAATCAAACCTTCTTATCCCTAATGGGTTCTCTACCATATCCATCAATTGATTGTCTTGATATACTAAAGTCTGTACTCTGTATAAATATGGATCATCAATAGACCATAAATGAAGATTTTCAGTGATACCAGTAGTTTGCTGGAACGTATGATCACTATTAGGACCAACCTGATGTTGATCAATTGCTTTTGCAATTACATATCCATCTTTATCAATAATTCTTTGTTCAACTTTAGCTGAAACAGCTGTATTTTGTTCGTTTCTGACAGTAGATCTAATATTAACAGTAGCATTATTTTTTGATACTGTTGGAGTTGTAATAAAGATTCCCGCATATTTATCTTCCCAGTTGAATGTGATATTCAAAGGATTTTTGACTACTAGATAAACATCTCTATAAAGTCCACTGAATAGGATGTAGTCCCTACGATCACCATCAGGTGGAATATTCGGATTTAATCTATTATCTACACTTAATACAATTGTATTCGGTTTTCCATCTTTATGAACAAAATCAGTAACATCAAAATGGAATGGTGTAAAACCACTTACCATATCCTCACCAACATATTTGCCATTTACCCAAAGTTTAGTGTGTTGGTGAGCCCCTTCAAACTCCAAAAATATTTTTTGACTTGGATTAGCCTCAATTTTCAATTGCTTTCTATACCACCCAATATAACGGTGGAAAGTTTCTTGAAAAGAAGAATCAGTACAATTGTCTAACTCATTAGAAGAGAGTTTCATACTATGAGGTACGTTGACTACTTCCCAATTTGAATCGTCAAATGAAGTAGAAGAGACCACTTTCTCATCTTTTTCACCTCGGTAAAAAGACCATTGTTCATTGATGTCCAACTTTACTCTGGCTTGTTGAAGCTCAATAGTTGTTTGTGCAAAAAGGTTAGAACAGAAAAGAATGCTACCAAGAAGTAGCATTCCTCTGAACAACCCTAAGGGGTTGAATGTTTTCATCTTATTGTATTAGAATTTTCTTAATGAAGTTTTCTTTTTCACCATAAACCCTAATTAGATAAATCCCCTTAGAGTACTGGTTTGTTAGTTTGAAGTTTACTTGAGTATGAGGGATTGGATAGTCAAATTGATCGTAAATCTTTCCATTTGTGTCTAATACCTCAATTTTATAAATCTTGCTGTTTCCTTTGATACTCATCAATTGTTGGCTTTGAGTAGGATTAGGGAAAACAGTAATATTTTCTTCTGTGGTTAATTCGTCTCCAATTGAAAGCACTGGGTCAAATTCAAAGTCTGTCATCACTGCTTCAGCCAATGACATGCCATTCAAACTGTTTGATTTGACAACTTTTGCTACTACTTCTACTTGATCATAGTTCAAAGGTTCAGCAAAAATATTCATATCTACACTGATATTTGATGAACCTTTTTCAACGCTAACTTTGGATTGACCAAGTAAAAATGCATCACCCCAAAGCTCAATAATAATGTCTCTATCTTCAGATGCAGTGTACTCAATTTCAAAAGTATTGACTTCTCCCATTTTGATTTCCGTGTTTGAAGATGTGAAATCAATTGCATCAGAAAGAGTTTGAGCGTTGCTCAGTTCAATAAAATCAATTATTGCTGTTCCTATTACTGAGAAAATTTGAATAGGGTATTTCCCAGCTGAAAGCTCTACTGTAGTTTCAAAATTGGTTTTATCAGTAGTATTGATAGTAATAACTTTGCCTAAAACTTCATTGTGTGACATCAATGCGACCTTAGCATTTTCCGAAGTTGTTTTTCCTGATACTGATAGGGTATAAGTGGCATTTTCTGGAACATCTATACTGTAGGAAGTCCATTCACCTTCTTCAAGAAGAATTTCAAAGTTTTCAGTATTTTTTTGGATATTCACTCCTTCAGATAAACGGTATTGTTTTGAATTATTGATACCATCTAACGAATTGTAACCGATACCTTGTCCACCAATATCAAAGTCTTCGGCTTCAATTTTTTGTGGTAACTCATAACGACTTCCATTGAATGGGAATCTGTTGCCAAAATTATGAATACTATTGACAGATAATACCACAGAGCTTACAGCACCGCCTTCATCACTAAAACTCAATTCTACTGAATTGTTAGCTTTCAGTAATTTGTAAGGTACAGGGACTTCAATAACTCCAAAGAAATCCTCTCTGTCTGCTTGGTCGTAACCTTTCCAGTTTGATAAACTGTTTAGTGTTACACCATTAATTTTTACTCTAGGCTTTTTAGACATGTCATGCTTTCTACCAATGGCCATTCTCAATCTTGCTTCACCCTCCATCGAAAGATCAGTAACACCGTTAAATGCGAATGTCATTTTGTTGTTGGCCTTAATATCCTGCATGTATGTTTTAGAGTAATACTCTTTTCTTATAGCTTTTTTGCTGAATGTTACCTCACGGTCAAGCGTATATGTTAATACTATTGTTTCATGTGGCTCAATACTGATACTAGAAGGTACTTCAGTAAGGTCTTCATCTTTATAAATAGGATCTTCATTTTGATAGATCTTTAAGCTTCTCTTATTGACTTTTTGGAAATCGCCCATTGAAGAAACAAACTGTAAAGCAACATCCTGATTTTTAGTGTCAATATTATTCAAACAGATATATGCGGTCTTTCCATCCACAAAAGCTTGAACAAAAATATCTGGATTAGAGGAAGAACAACGGACACGTTTTCCTTTTACATTGTCCCAAAGATGGAAGAAATCTTTCTTTGCAGTTAATAAAAACTCAGTAGGTTCTCCATTGACGATTGACGACTTTACAGGACGCCATAAGTCCGCTCCATAAGGTTCAAAATCAGCACCCCAATGCCATGGAGATTTACCAGTAATAAATGGAATAGAGATCATTAAACGATCTTCTCTGTCCATTAAACCAAAAATAATATGATTGATAGAGCGAACAGTCTGAATACTTTCTACATCAGTATAGGTATCACCATATCCGCTTGAAATGCCACCATATTCAGTAATTGCGTGGGGCTTCACGGAGTCCCATTTGATATAACTATAAGTCTCAATCAAGTCAAGAATTGCATCTGCATTACTGCCTGACCGTTCTGTGTCCTGTCCTGTGACATTAATGCCGTCATAAAGGTGAGTAGAAAAACCAGCCATATAATCACCTGCTACATCCATAAACATTTTCATTCTAGACTCCCAATGTTCAAAATCCCAAAGTTCCATTGATGGCCAAGCGGAAGAATAACCTATGACTTTTGTTTCTAAACCTTGCTCTTGGAAAGACTTGCCTATTTCTTTAAAATATTCTGCTGTTTTACGTCTTACATCTGCTTCAGAATACTTACCATTTTCAGTATATTCATCAGCGTGTACAAAAGGTTCGTTTACTGGTTCGTAATAATAAGGACGTGTTGCGTCTTCGTAAAAATGTTGGAAATATTGTGCTGCAAACTTTCCAGCTTCCTCAGTATCCATTTCCATACGGATCATTGACACAGGGTGGTCCGTCACTACAAGTTGACGTGAGATATGTTTGTAATGATCTTGTTCTTTAGCATATTTTACGTTGTTTGCACCCTCTTTTTCTACCGTTGAAGCACCAGGGAAAACGCCATTTGTGTTGATATAGTTACTATATCTACCAAATGCCCCCCAAAATGAACGCCCCTGAGTAACCTCCCAATTCTTGAGTAATTCCATGTCATCATCCGTATGATCCTTGTTGGGTATCATGTGTAGATTAAAGAATTTTTTTCGATCTAATTCAGATACATCTTCTAAGTAACGTTGTGTTTGAAAGTCAATTGAGATTGCAGTTTGAGCCGATGTTTCCTGAGCTAATACAAGTACAGAAAAGCATGCTAAAACTTTGCATATAGGTTTGTAAAATATTTTCATCTTAGATTGCTAATTAGTAATAATTCATAATCCAAATATACAGTATGATGCAGGGGAGGTATGGGTATAATTTTGATGAAAATAAGGGGGTAATTATTGAAGTTAGTGCCTTGGGTTGTATAAAAACAAAGATTTTTTTCCAAAGAGCCCTGTTTGAATCAGTGTTAGCTAAATATGAATTATAAGAGTTGGGACGTAGTTGTAGATGAATAGACAGTAAATATTTCGTTTCAATTCGTTTTTCACTTTTTGAAGAAATCTTTTTTATTTAAATTATAATATGCTTCGCTTTTCAAATCATTTAAAAAGTTTTTTCTTTAAGAGTATATTTTAAAAATACTCTAACCCAAAGAATAGCAATTCAAGTTTAATTTCTCACATCCTATTTGCTATTGAAGAAATGAAAAATATTAAAAACATATCACCCACTACTTTTTTTAGTCTAGTTCTTATTTTGTTTGGAACAAATATGCTTTACAATAATTTGACTGAAATTCGTTTCCTTGAAAATTACAGTATTATTGAAATCAGTCAAGATCAAGCCTCCGTTCAATTGACCTCCTCTTTTTCTTTTGATGCTAATTATGGAATCAACAAGGTTAACTTGGGGTATTTAGGAGTAGTGATTTCGATTTTATATCTATCATCAGGCCTTTTTCTTTATTTCTTAAAGGAATCTTCTTTTAATTCTGTGAAAGTAATATTGATCATAAGTATCCTCTTTTCAACCTTCAAGACTTTTTTCAATTTACAAGAGGCCTCCGACCTTTTATTTTATTCCTTAATTTCAAAGAATATAGCAAGTATACTTATTGATATGATGTTGCTTGTGTTTTTTATCATTGAGGTTTTGAAAGAGGAAAAAACAAATGATTTAGGAGGAATTATTGGTTTTTAGTTGAAAGATTGTTTGTTGAAAAAGTATAGGATCATTGATGGTTTAATGGAATCAAAAAATTCTTAATTTAGCCTAACGCATACAGATACCAAGTTTAATGAAACTGATACATACCTTAAAAAAATCAGTTTAAGGAATTAATAAAAATAGAGTAAGGGCAGGCTCATGTGCCTACCCAAGAATGTCAATACAGAGGTTATTCTGCTGTTGTTTGTCTCCTCAATACAGGGTCCAAATTCTGTAAAACTTTGTTCTTCAGTTTTACATCAATATTATTTTTCTCTAAATAACTATTCACCCAATCAATAGCTTGTTGTTCTTTTCTTTTAGCAATAGAACTTTTTAGATAATTGTATGGGAAGAAAATATCTCCTGTTTTCTGAACTTCAGGCAACAGTCCAAGAGTAGGACGAATGTATTTTAATGAGGTTTCAGCATTCAATGGATGATTCAATAAACTTAGCGCCGCTTCAACCCAAGGTTCATTTGCTCTGTTTTTCGCTTCTTTTAAACCTTCAAAAAAGGCATCTTTTTCAATTTCATCATTGCTTGTTGCAGGAGCAATATAAGCTAGGTAATCTTTATAATAAGTAGAACTTAGAAGTTTATTAACCTTGTTTAATGATGCTTCCGATTGATGATGCTTCTCAAGTCTCAATTTCATGAATAGACTGATTCTTTCTCTATCATTGAGACGAGGAGTTGTATTTTTGGTAGTCAGAAAGGTATTCAAATAAGGCAATTGATTTGGTTGATGCTCAAAAAGTTTAATCACATTAAAATAGAAAGCTTGTAATGCCTTGTTTTCTGTTTTTTCAATTTGATTTTGAAGGAAATGGAAATAGGCTTCGCTTATATTTATCCTTTCTTGAGCTGTGATATAATACCAATACAGTTCATTAAACTGCCCTGATAACTGCTTTTTCAAAAGTAAATTTTCTTCCAAAATCATTCTTTCCCAAATGAAATTGATATACCCATCGAGGTAGAGATTATCATTTAAGAAATTCTCCCATAGCGTACTATAAGCAATAGCTTTTTCAGTTTCAGAATACTTTTTAATGTTACTTTTGATCTCATTGATCAGGCCAATGCTTAGTTCAAAATAACCATAATTTTTACCGCTTTGATCTAGTGGGAAACTACCTTGAGGGAGCTCAACAGTGATGTTTTCTTTATCTAACAAAACATCTTTTCCATCCAATAATATCTTCTGAGATTTTTTATAATCTTTTGTAATAATAGAAAGCTGATTGTCTCTTTTTTCAAGTTTATAATGAGGCATTCCTTCATTTTTAACCCAAAGATTAGCCCAGTCTTTTAAATCCACATTAGAAGTAGTGGAGATAACTTCAATTAAATCGTCAAAAGTAGCGTTTCCATAAGCGTACTTTTTAAGGTAAATCTGTAAAGATTTTTTCAAATTATCTTCACCTACTAGTAATTCAATTTGAGCCATCACAACAGGAGCCTTACAATAAATGATGGCACCATAAAGAGTACCAGCTAAGTTTAAATTTTCAAGTTGTTGTTGAACAGGGTGATTGCCGGCAGTTCTGTCAACTTCATAAGCTCTATATTGATGGGAAAGGAAAAACTGTAAGTCATGATTGATCTCAGGATATGAAGGTGTGATTGCTTTGGCGGCAATAAAGTTGGCAAATACTTCTTTTAGCCAAACATCATCAAACCATTTCATGGTCACCAAATCACCGAACCACATGTGGGCCACCTCATGAGCAATTAATTGAGCACGGCGAAGTTTTTCTGAAGGCCCTGCATTTTCATCAAGTATTAGAGAAGAAGCTCTATATTGAATGGCCCCAACATGTTCCATTCCCCCATATTGGAAAGGAGGGATCAATGCAAAATCGAGTTTGTTAAAAGGTAATGGTATGGAAGTGTAATCTTCTAGCCATTGTACAGATTGGGCATGTAAATCAAAAATCTGATCCTGATTCGCATTGATTTTATCCTCTTCTTCTAAATGAAGCATAGCATATTTTCTGCCATTCACCTTTTTTTCAATTCTCTTGAATTCTCCTGCAACAAAAGAAAATAAATAAGTGGAGATTGGTTTTGTTTGCCCAAAAGTAATGACTTTTCTACGATCTTCAGTTTGTTTTGAAGTACCGTATTCACCAGCAATGGCATCCCACTGATCCGGCATATCTAAGCTCAAAATGTATTTTGCCTTAATATCTGGTTGATCAAAACATGGAAATAACGTTCTAGCCCTGTCTGGAACTAGAAGCGTATACATATATTTCTCTTTTCTATTTAAAGATTGGTCACCAGCAATGAAATGGAATGAGATACTATTTTCTCCCTTTTTTAAGTGATCCGTTGGGATAATAATATGTTCTTGTTTGTAATAATGTTCAGAAGGCTGATTATTAACAATCAAGTTGCTGATTCGAGTAGAATCTGTTCTAAAATCTAGAACAATGGGAGTGTTTTTATCTTTTATATCAAACCTTAGATGTAAAGTGGATTGGATTCTTTTTTTGGATGAAGCAGGAAGTACGAGATGCAAATCGTACTCTACATTATTGATATTGTTGAAACGCTGTTGTGCTAGTTGTTGTGAGACTCCTGTTTTTAAAGGTATATCTTCTGGAGATTGACATGCATTTAACATCGATAATAAGCCTAGAATAATAATGTAGAGTTTCTTCATCTGAATATTTTATTTAAAAAATAATTCCAAAGTTGAAAGATACGTTATTATAATTAAGTCTTTCAATCTCATTTTGCATATAATTATACTTTAGGCTAATAAAAATGCTTACTGCAGAGAAAACTTCTGTAGAAATGCCTGCTTCAGGAGCAATACCCATACGCCAGTCTGTCTTTTCTCTTGTCATCACATTGCCTGGGAAATCTCTAGTGCTGATTACAAGACCATGTGATTGACGGTACATACCCAACCCAATTCCGATGTAAGGCCTTAAATATTTACTTTTCAGAAAGTAATAATTAATATGTGCTAAAACGGGCATTGATTTAACATTTGTCATCTGCTGATTGTTAACACCATAAAGCACAGGAACCTCGATAATTTCTTTATCTTTTGAGATATGATAGCCTACAGAGAGACCTGTAGAAATAGGAAGTTTTTTGAAATGATATTGCCATTCCAATTGAAATCCATTCAATCCAAGGTACCTTAAATCACTTACACCTTGAGAACTGCTGTAAGACAAAAGGAATTTATTTTCTTGAGCAATAGCTCTGTTAGCAAAAACAGATAATAGGCCCAGAGATAGTAGAATTAAGAATTTACGGTTCATATTTAAAAATTAGGCTTATTTAAGTATCAGTAAATAGTTTTGACAAAGGTAAAATAAATAATCCTAAAACAATAAATTATCTTAAAATAATGCTATTTAATTTTATTCAGAATTTTATTTCTGATTTTTTGTCACAAAACTTAAGCGAAGCTTGTTTAGGTATTTGTCAAATGAATCAAATTGAATTCATTACTTAAATATTTATATTTTTATACACACACATGACAAAAGAGACAGTACATTTAGTACATAAAATTCGCCAACAAGCTTCAAAGTATAAAGAAAGAGATGCTGTAAGATTTCGTGTAGCAGATCAGATTTGGGAAAGTATCTCATGGAATGATTTTTCAGAAGAAATAGATAAAATTTCATTAAGTCTTTTGTCATCAGGTGTAGGTGTTCAGGAAAAAGTAGGTATTTACGCTCAAAACATGCCTAACTGGACAATTGCAGATTTTGCATCTCAACAAATTAGAGCGGTAAGTGTATCTATCTACGCTACAAGTACATCAAAACAGGCAGCATACATTGTAAATGATGCTCAGATTAAAGTACTTTTTGTTGGAGATCAAGAACAATACGACAATGCGGCTGAAATTGCTGAAGAGTGTCCATCATTAGAGTGGATCGTAGCGATGAAGCCAAGTATTCATAGAAGAGGACATAAATTGGGTATCCTTTGGGATGATTTCATTGAAAAAGGTGAAAAATCTCAAGAAGCTGAATTATTAAAAAGAGTAGAGGATGCTTCATTGACAGATTTGATGACCTTGATTTACACTTCAGGTACTACTGGAGAACCAAAAGGTGTAATGATGGATTATCATAATTTCGGAAAGCAGTTTGATGCACACGATGAGTTCATTGAATTTACAGATAAAGACATCAACTTAAGTTTCCTTCCGTTATCTCACGTTTTCGAGAGAGCATGGTCAACTTATGTTTTATATAAAGGTGGAGTAAACAACTATTTGGAAGATACTAAGCTGATCAAAGAGGCATTAGTGGAAGTAAAACCAAATGTAATGTGTGCTGTACCTCGTTTCTACGAGAAAATCTACTCTACAATTCATGAAAAAGTAGCTAAAGCAGCACCTTCAAGACAGAAGTTGTTCCACTGGGCTATTGGTGTGGGTAAAGCAGTATTCCATCACAAACTAAAAAATGAAACGCCATCGGGCTTCTTGAAATTCCAACATAAGATCGCCAACAAATTGGTGTTCAGTAAATTCCAGAAATTGATGGGTGGCAACATTAAGTTTATGCCTGCAGGTGGTGCTAAACTTGATCCGGAAATTGGTGAGTTCTTCCATGCTATTGGTATTCCAGTAGTATTGGGTTATGGTCTTACTGAGACTGCTGCTACTGTAACTGCGTGGTACATTGACCGTGCTTTCAACCCGAATACAATTGGTACAAAAATGCCAAATGTTGATGTGAAGATTGGTGAGAACGACGAGATATTAGTAAAAGGTGATGTAGTGATGAAAGGTTATTACAACAAACCCGAAGAAACTGCTAAAGTATTTACAGAAGACGGTTATTTCAAAACGGGTGATGCCGGTAAATTTGATGAAGATGGCAACTTGATGATCACTGATAGAATCAAAGAGTTGATGAAAACTTCAAATGGTAAGTACATTGCTCCTCAAGTTGTAGAAGGTAAGATTGGTAAAGATCACTTTGTGGAGCAGATTGCAGTGATTGCTGATGGCAAAAACTTCGTTTCAGCTTTGATCGTTCCTACGTATGAAAACTTAAAAGAATACGCTCAGGAAAATGGCATCTCATATGGTTCAGTAGAAGAATTGGTGAATCATCATGATATTCAGAAGTTGATTGAGAAGAGAGTGGAGGCACAGCAACATGATTTGGCTCCATTTGAAAAAGTAAAACGTTTCACGCTTCTTTCTCAAGAATTCTCTCAAGATAAAGGGGAAATGACTCCTACGTTGAAATTAAAGAGAAAGACAATCAACGAAAACTATAAAAACGAAATTGCTGCGATGTACACAAAATAATTCGCAACTGATTTCAGTATTAAGCCACTATCTATTTTTTTTAGGTAGTGGCCTTTTTTTCTCATAGTATCCGCACCATCTGATTAAACAATCTATTCAATTATCAATTGAAACTTATAGCATTGTATTGTTATGACTAAAGTATTGTAAGAAACCTTTTTATATTATGTAATATATTATATATTTACAATACTTTTTTAGGTAACTATTGCTACTTTATTCTTATGAAATTATTTAAACTTATTTTTTTATTAGTGTTGATCACTAACTCTACACTTTTTGCTCAGATTGAATTTGAATCTGGATATTATATTACAAATATTAATGATACAGTAAGGTGTCAAATCAAGAATAAGGATTGGATAAATACCCCTCAAAAAATCACTGTATTAAAAGGAAATGAGGAAGCTGTAATTGATGATTGTATTGAATTTTCAGTTGCAGGAAGATTTTTTAAAAAATATAAGGTCTCTTTAGCTATAAATGCAGGGAGTAGACCTAAAGTTTCTGATTCGAGAGAACCTGATTTTGTTGAAAAAGATCTTTTTTTAGAAAAATTATATAACGGTGAAATATCGCTTTTAAAATATAGAAATGGTACTTCTAATTTATTTTTTATAAAGCATTCAAATTCAGATACTTTAGAGCAATTGATCTATAAAAAATACAGAAGTGGACCAGAAAGAATAATTGAAAATAAACTTTATCAAGAGCAATTAAAATCTATAATACCAACAGCTAACATATATGATATTATTAATTTGGAATATTCAGAATCTGATATTATTTCAGTTTTAGTTAAATATTTTGGGAAAAATAAATTAAAACCTGAAGCTGATACTTCAAAAAATAATAATGGAAATCTTCATCTATCAATTAAAATAGGTTTAAATATAAGAAGTGCATCAATTGTTAATAGGGGGCTTTTTTTAGATAAAAAGTATGAAACAACAAATACAATTCTTGTGGGTGTGGAATTGGAATGGACAATGAATTTTAATAAGGGTAAATTTAGACTTTTTCTTGATCCTTACTATTCATATTATGATGCAAATCATACAGATAATTATTATTTAAATAAATATTTCCCATCAATTAATAACAGAGAATCTATCATTAAATATCATTCAATAGATATTCCTATAGGAGTTAGGTACTATTCTTTTATGAAAAAGGATAAAGCTCAGCAAATATTTTTTGCTTTAGGAGTTGTACCCACTGTGACTATAGAAGGTTATATGCAGTTGGATAAGAATGATGAAAAAACAAAGTATGAATTAAGCCCTTTATTTAATTATATGATAGGCGTCGGTTATGTTTATAACAAATTTAGTTTTGAATTTAGATATAATACAGACAGAAATCTATTTACTACAAATGAAGATTTTGTATCTGAGTTTAACGGAGTATCTTTTAATTTAGGTTATAAGTTATTTTAAATGAAATACTGTTTGTATGATTGACATTTTCAAAATGTTGATTCCAATAAAGAATTAGTATTTGAAAAGCTCAATTTTACAAACAGTAAGACTATCTATTTTAGTAATGTCATTTAATTGTTAGATCATAATAATACTATATTTATCAAGGCCTTTTAATCCCCAACTTCTTCATTCTAGCTTCTAATGTTGTTCTATTAATATCTAAAATTTTGGCAGCACCACGATCTCCGCTGATTCTCCAATTCGTCATTTTCAATACCTTAAAAATATGTTTTCTCTCGTTCTCAGATAAGGTCAAGACTTCATTTTTTTCCTCTTCTACATTGTTCGTTTTCAATCCTTTAATTTCCAACTTCGAACTATTAGAAATGATGACAGCTCTTTCAATTACATTTTGAAGTTCACGAACGTTGCCCGGCCATTGGTAATTTTTCAATTTATTCATTGTTCCGATTGTAATCGATCGAATGTTTTTACTAAACCTCTCGTTGTATTTTTTCAAAAAGTGCCTAGCCAATAAAGGTACATCCTCCAATCTTTCTTTCAGTGGTGGAACATGAATAGGGAAAACATTCACACGATAAAATAAATCTTCTCTAAACTTTTTGTCCTTTACAGCCTTTTCGAGATTGACATTGGTTGCTGCTATTATTCGAACATCAATTTTTATAGTTTCAGTACCGCCAATTCGTTCAATCTCACCCTCTTGTAATACTCTTAATAGCTTTACTTGAAGGTCAAGAGAGATTTCTCCAAATTCATCCAAAAACAGTGTGCCACCATCAGCCATCTCAAAGCGTCCAATTTTTCTAGCAACAGCACCAGTAAATGCACCTTTTTCATGCCCGAATAATTCACTTTCAATTAAGTTAGCAGGCAAAGCAGTACAATTGACTTTAATCAAAGGTTTATCTTTTCGAGTACTATGATTATGAAGAGCTCTAGCAATCAGTTCTTTACCTGTACCGGATTCTCCTAAGATCAATACGGTGGCATTTGTAGGAGCTACTTGTTCAATTTTAGCAAGAACATTTTCTTTAAAAACATCACTTTCACTAATTAATTCCTCAAAATTATTGTTGAGTTTGATTTCTTCCTGCAAGAATTGATTTTCCTCTTCTAGGTTATCTTTTAATTCTTTGACTTCTTTTAATGCTCTTGTTAGTTCAAGATTTGTCTTTTTAAGCGCCTTTTCCGTTTCTCTTCTATGCGTTATATCTTTAAAAGTAACTACAGCGCCAATCAACTCATTATTATTGTCAAAAAGTGGCGTGCTTACATATTCTACAGGAAATGAAGATCCATCTTTACGCCAAAAAACTTCATCATCACTATGGTGAACTTTACCATCTTTAAAAGAGGCATAAATATTACAGTCATGTTTGTGGTAATGAGAGCCGTCAGGTTTTGTATGATGAATTAAATCATGTTGAGAAACATTGATCATTTCCTCCAGTGAGTAACCGACCAATTTCACAGCGGCTTCGTTGGCAAAAGTAGTTCTTCCTTGTGTATCAAGTCCATAGATCCCTTCACCGGCAGATTGAAGAATAGACTCATGATGTCTTTGCAAATCACGGAGTTGTTCTAAGAGTGCTTTTTTTTCTTCTGAAGTAGAAACATGATCTTTATTCTGAGTGCTTTCACCGGTATTGATTTCACCAATTACTTGTAAAGCTTCATTTAGTTGTTCTCTTAATTGAATGATCTCTGTTATTTCATGACACTTTGTAAAACAGATAATTCCATTGCCAATGTTTACTCCAGTAAAACTTATTTCAACATCCAGATAACGATCATTTTTATCTATAATCGTTGTCTCAAAACTTGTTGTTTTATTTTCTTTTAACTCACTCCATATCTTTTTCCATTCACGTTTAGAAAGGTTTTCATCAATATCGAGAATAGATATTTTACCTAAGTCATTTTCACAGTAACCACATTTTTCATGGAAAGAATCATTGCATTTATCGATGTGTCCATCTTCAGTCAACCAAAATATTAGATCTGAAGAAGAGTTTAATGCTATCTCGGACCATTTCTCATCCCAGACTACTTTTTCTAGCATTTTAGAAGTCATTAAATAAAATTGAATAAATGTAAATATAGTTATAGATTTTTGAATTACTTTATGTTTTTGCCAAAATAATGGCATTTATGAACTTTTAGGTTTCTGTTTTAATGGATTTCATGTGGATTGGTTCTATTCTATGTTATAGGATTGGTGAAATTCTATTCTTCATAGAAAGTTATTTTAAGTAATTACATCAATTATTCAACTGAAATTTATTATTTTAATAATTAGAAATTTCTCATTTTAAATATATAAGTACTAGGACAAAAGAAATGGAATGCTTTGAATGAAGAGGGAAGAATGAAGAATTATGCTTCTTGTTATGGTTTAAAAACCACCTAATAACCATTTTACGAACCATAATTCTACATTCTTCATTAAAAAAGTTTACTAACTTTTTCCAGTACTTAAAATACCCACGCTAATGAAAAAAGTAAAACTAGTAGAAGTAGCTCAACTCTCTGAAAAAACACCTGAAGCATTTCAAGTAAACGGTTTGGATCTTGTCGTTATAAAATACGATAACAATGTCTCTGTATTGTATGGAAGGTGTCTGCATAGGGGAGCATTAATGGCCGATGGATCTATAGTTGGTCATAATTTAATCTGCGGATTGCACGGCTGGGACTACAGATATGATACTGGAGTGAGTGAGTATAATAATGAGGAAGCTTTACATAAATTCACCGAAATTATTGAAGACGGTATATTGTATGTTGATGAAGAGGAAATTGATGCTTATTTAACGGTGTATCCTCAACCCTTCAACAGAGATGAATATTTAGGTCAATATGCAGATACACATCCAGAGGATACTGAACCATACACAGGTTATATTCGGCAATTGGCAAAAGAGGGGTTAAGTAAAATTGGTAAGCATGGACCGTCTTCTTCTATGGGAGTGGACCGTAATACCTTGCCAAAATGGGAACAAATTCAGTTTCTTCCGGCCCAGCTCTCAAAACGCCCATTATTAGATGGGGAAGAAGTCACTACTACAACTGTGATCGGAAAAAAAGCGAAAAAACCGCTTGTCCTTGATATACCTGTTTTTGTTTCAGATATGAGTTTTGGGGCACTATCAAAAGAAGCTAAAATTGCTTTGTCAATGGGAGCAGAAAAGGCAGGTACAGGAATTTGTAGTGGAGAGGGCGGTATGTTGCCAGGTGAACAAGCTGAAAATTCTAAATATTTTTATGAATTAGCTTCGGGTAAGTTTGGTTTTTCTTGGGAGAAAGTGAAAAAAGCACAGGCGTTTCATTTTAAGGCAGGGCAAGGGGCAAAGACAGGGACAGGAGGACACTTGCCAGGAAGTAAAGTAACGGAAGAAATCGCTAAAGTAAGAGGGTTAGAAAAAGGACAGTCGGCTATTTCCCCTGCTGCATTTCCTGATTTTAAATCCGTAGATGACTTTAAACAATTCGCTGAAGAAGTAAGAGAAAAAACAGGTGGAATTCCTGTAGGTTTTAAAATGGCAGCATCAAGAATTGAAGAAGATATTGATTTTGCCTTAGCAGTGGGAGTGGATTATATTATCCTTGATGGTAGAGGAGGAGGAACTGGCTCTGCACCCAATATTCTGAAAGACAATATCAATGTACCTACAATACCGGCATTGGCAAGAGCACGCAGACATTTGGATAAAGTAGGTGCAAATGACGTCACTTTAATAATTACAGGTGGTTTGAGAGTAGCAGATGATTTTGTGAAAGCATTAATGTTGGGAGCCGATGCCATCGCCATCTCAAATTCAGCAATGCAAGCCATCGGTTGTTTAGGCATGAGAGCTTGTTCTACCAATAACTGTCCAGTAGGTATTGCAACTCAAAAAGATCATTTGAGACAAAGAATAAATATTATTAAGTCAGCCAATCAACTTTCCAATTTCTTTGAAGCTTCTACAGATCTTATGAAAGTAGTAGCAAGAGCCTGTGGTCATAATGATTTTAAGGGTTTTAATTTCTCAGATTTATCCACTTTAGATTATAAAATACACCAACTGACTAATATTAGGTTTGCGGGGTATTAAGAGGTAAAATTAAGTCTATGAAAGTAGTATATCAAGAAGTATTGATTGCAGAAAGTGATCAAACTGTTGAAGACTGCGGTGTAATTTATTTCCCTCCTTCATCTGTGAAATTTGAATACCTTGTGGAATCTGATTTTAGAAGCTCTTGTTTATTCAAAAATACTGCAACTTATTATCATATTAAGGTAGGAGAGCATGAGTTTAAAAATGCTGTTTGGAGTTATAAAGATCCTGATCCTGAGGTAGAGAAAATCAAAGGGTGTTTGGCATTTGCTGATGAGTTGTTGAAGTCATAAATAACATCATCATAAACCCATGAATTAATTCATGGGTTTATGATGATTAAACTATATCAACTTCACATCAGCAGCAATTTCAAGCAATCCAGGACCTTGATGAGAAAATAATTTCTGATAGGCTTCCGTGAGTTTTTCTTTATTAGTTACCTTTATTCCTAAAGCACCACAACTTTTAGCATAAGCGGCAAAATCAGGGTTTACCAAATCAGTAGCCCATTTATCCCAACCGCCAGCTCTTTGTTCTTTAGAAATTTTACCTAACTCATTATTATTAATGACAATCACTTTGATCGGCATATTGTACTTAACCAAAGTGGTGATTTCTGCAAGATATTGACACAATCCTCCATCTCCAGCAACAGCTATAATAGGTCTGTCATCACCAACCGCTGACCATGCCCCCATACTTGCTGGAAGTGCAAAACCAATGGAACCAAGATAACCCGACATCAGAAATGTGTGCTCTTGGGTTTCAAAATATCTCCCGAAAGAGTAAGCATTATTTCCCACATCCACGCACATAATGGCATTTTTAGGAGCAGTTTGAGTAAGCTGGGAAAAGATCTCTATGGAGCTAATTCCATGATGATTATCTTCCAATTTCCTTCTTTCTTTTTCAGCTCTCCAAATCGACCACCTTTCCGAAATTTCGTCTATTCTTGATATTTTATTCGATTTGAAATCATCTAAATTATCCAACAGTAATTCCATGGTTCTAGAAATTTCTCCATACACAGGAATATCAACAGAGTGGAACTTTGCCAAAGCAAGAGGATCAAAGTCGATCTGTATGGTTTTCAGTTTTGGAGTGATGCCCGTATGATTTGAAAAAGAAGCTCCAATGACAACCAATAAATCTGCTTCATTCATAAACCAAGAAGCGATAGGAGTACCACTTCTACCTAAAACACCACAGCCCAATGGATGTTGATCTGAAATCTGACCTTTTCCTTTAAAAGTCGTCATCACCGGACAAGATAACCCTTCCGCCAAAGTTGTGATTTTATCCATATCAAAACGAGCTCCATGACCGACGATAATAACAGGCCGTTTGGCTTCTTTGATAGTTTCAATTGCTTCTTGCAGACTTTCTTCGGGAGGAGCGATTTTGAGAGAGGCAATTCTTCCTTTTGGAGAAGAAGCCTTTTGATTTCCGGCAGGAATAGTTTGTACTTGATCCGGAAAGGTGAGGTGGGAAACATCTCTGTTTAAAAGAGCATGTTTGATGGCAAGCGTCATTAATTCAGAATGCTTACTTTGGGATTCTACTCTTTGGTTAAAATCAGCAACATTTTGAAAAGCTCTGACTAAATCCACTTCTTGAAAATTTCCTGTACCTACTACTTGAGTGGCCACTTGACCAGATAAAGCTAATAAAGGTGCTCGATCTACTTTAGCATCCCACATTCCTGTAAACATATTGGTACTGCCAGGACCTGCTATTCCAAAACAAGCCGCAGGTTTACCCGTCAGTTTTCCATATGCTGAAGCGGCAAATGCGGCAGCCCCTTCGTGCCTCACTCCAAAGAATTTTAGTTGCCCACTGTCTTCCAATCGATGAAAAGCATCAGCCAATCCCAAATTAGAATGACCAACTATTCCAAACACTCTATCAACACCCCAATTCACCATAGTTTCAGCCATAATATCAGTGACAGTGGTTTCATGAGGAGCTTCTTCTTCTACTTCCACATAAACAGCATCATTTTCAATTTTGGTTTTAAAAGAAGCAAGACCATCATCAAATCCATCAGAGTCACCACCGCAAGGACTGAAATCCCAGCCATGCCAAGGACATCTTAATTTTCCATTTTCGATTGAACCTTCTCCAAGCGGTCCACCTTGATGAGGGCATTTATTGGTGATTGCATTAAATTTCCCCTCAAAATGTGTAAGACATAATTGTTGATGTCCTGCATCAACTGTCATTACTCTATTTTCATTCAGTTGAGAAGTGTGGTCTAAAACTTTATACCATTTTTTTTGAGCCATGTGAAATAAGAAGTTAAGTGGGTGATGAAGTAAAGCACTAAGGCATGTGATTTTACACATGCCCAAGTCCTCGTTATAATTTACTACTTTATTTCTTTTTCTTCATGTCTTAACAGACATATAGGACAAGTTAAACTGTCTTTTTCTCTGATAAGTTGAATACCATCAAGGTTATTGACCATAAATTCTTTAATGAAAGAATAATTCTCCTTATGATTATTGACATTGATCTGTTTATCTTCTCTTAATTCTCTAAACTTATTATCATACTCTTGTTTCCCCCAGCAGTTTGGACATAATCCTTCCGGTACTTGACCTTCTGTTTCTGATTTTGGCTTACTAAAGAAATTGATTAATGAATTGATAATGCTGTTGTTTTCAATGATATTTTTCATGATAGATAGATTTTTTATTGATGAGAGGTTAAATTTGATTAGAAGTACCTGGAAAGAAGAAAACGGATATTTTATCTTATCTTTTTTATTCTACTCTTCGTTAGATTTTCATCAAGTAGCTTTAGCTATGCTCTTCAAATCTGCCTTGATTAGAATAAAAAATATTTACCTAAAATTATCCCTTCCCCTCTTTCCATGTACTTTATGAGGGATTAGATTAATTCCATCCCAATTTTTTTCTTTCGTTCCAGTATTCTTCAGGGGAAACATAAAATGAAGTAAGAAACTCCAATTCTCCTTTTTCCAGTTCAAATGACTCAGCTTTCAAATTGTCAGTAATATGTTGTTGTTCAGAAGCACCACTTAATACTTTGAAAGGCTTCAGACAATCAATTACGAATCGCAAAGCAATCGCATCAACACCTACATTATATTTCTTAGCGAGATATTCCATTGCTTTATAAAGCGCTGCGTAATGCGGGTAATTTTCATTTCTGAATAAACGACCATTGGCTAACGCCTCTTTGACTATAATTCTTTTATCTTTTAAAAGCTCTTGAATTTCAATGACACTTTGATCAAGAATATTGAAAGTTACTTGGAAAGCGTCAAAAAGCTGTTTTCCATTACGTTCAATTTCTAAAGCACTTTTAATAATTTGTGTCTGATTTTCACCACTTGAAGTCAAACCAATTTTTAGATTATATTCTTCTTTCAATTCTCCTAATCGGTCTAAAACTTCTGTATTATTGAAAATTCCTGATTCAAACGTTGCAGAGTGAATTTGATAAGTAGTTAATCTGGGAAGCAACTTTTGCGTAAAGTCCCATTGTTCATTTAATTTACTTAAGCTATGCTCTTTTACTTCATGTGTTTTAGCATTAGGATCAAAATGTGCCGTATAAGTGTACCCCCATTTTGAAGCAATTTCAATATCTGAATATCCTTTTAAAGCAGACCATTCCAACACTAATTTTTCAGCTAATCCATAACCTGGAGCAGTATCGAAATATCTGATGCCTTGGTCATACGCCTCTTGTAAAACATTCATGCCTTTTGCCTTAAACTCTTCAAGTGAAGTATTGTCTACATTTTCTTGTCTTACATTAATGTACTGAGGACGTCCGATGGCTGCTGTACCTAAACCGATGAAATTTTTCATATTGATAAATTGAGAGATAAAATAATTGTAATTAATAAACTCATTAAGAACACTTTACATAAGAGTAACTGTGCAAGTAACGTTCGATATGTTTATTTCAATCAAAATGCCATAAATGGTTAAATGGTTGATAATTAAGTTGTTAAGGTTGTAATTTCAATGATGTGATGATATCTCTCAATAAAAAACTGACAGTATTTAATAGAATTGCCAAAATGTTGGCATTTACATGATATTTTAATGAGTTGTGGTATTACACGATGTTATTTCGTGCCTTTAAATCTTCAAAAAAGATGAAAAAAAGTGCATTTTCCTTAAATAATTTATGATTTAGAAGAAATTCGAGTGTTTTGTAGCCACGTAGCCCGCTACGTGAAGTCCGAAAGAGGTAGAGTATCCCAATTTTTTTTTCTTGGAGATTGATTCCTCCTTAATTTTCAAATTTCTGTATTTAGAAGTCAGAGACTTCTTATGATCTTTCAAGCACAAATGACGCTGTCGCTTAACATTTGCGCTAGGTAGAAAGTGTTTTGTAGCCACGTAGCCTTCTACGTGAATTCCGAGATAAGTAGAATACCTTATTTTCAATTAAAATTAATTATTCTGACAATAGCATAGCAGGCTACGCTTCTACAATGGATCAAACTTCTTCATTTACTACCTATGCAGGAGGGTGGAAAAAAGTAGATAAACAAAAAGAGGTCACCGAAGTGACCTCCTAAGAGTCTCTGATATTATCATTTCTAAGCTCTTTAAAACATATATTTAATATCAGAGGAGTAGCTTGGGTAGGCAAAAACAATAGTTTTTAACTCCTCAACCGTCATACCTTGATTAATTGCCATTGTAATCACATTGATCTGTTCTTCAGCACCAGGTCCAATCAAGTGGGCACCTAGAATTTTTCTAGTTTTTTTGTCCACAATTGTCTTGAACCCTGAGTATTTTTCATTTACTCTCACTGAAGAATACCATTGAGAAGTTGCTTTATACTTCACCTCAACATCGATTCCTTTGGTTTTAGCTTCCTCTTCAGAAATACCTACAGCAGCTATAGGTGGTAGGGTATACACTACACTCGGGATGGCAGGGTAGATCGTTTTGTGTAGGTCTTTTCCTGCAATTAAGTTTTGACCTACAGTTTTAGCCTCTATTCCTGCTACCGGAGTTAAATTTGGTTTTCCGGTATCTGCACAATCCCCTGCAGCAAATACTTTCGGGTTAGAAATGCTTCTTTGGTATTCATTTACTTTCACACCTTTTTTAGAATATTCTACATCGATTGCTTCTAAATTCAAATCTAGAATATTGGCACCTCTTCCTGCTCCATGTACAATCAGGTCACATTCCAATTGCTGTATACCTGAAGGGGTTTGATAAGTGATGATATAATGTTCACCAACTTTCTTAATTTTTTGAATAGTACTATTCATCTCAATTAGAATCCCCATTTCTTGACTTTTTTGCACTTGCATATTCACCAAGTCAGGATCAAAGTGATTCAATACTCTGTTACCTCTCTGTAAAATTGTCACTTCACTTGCTCCACCTCGTTTTGAAATCTGAGCAAATTCAAAGGAAATAAATCCTCCACCAATAAAGAGGATTCTTTTGGGAACTTCCACCAGATCTAGAAAATCTGTACTTGTTTTGACATGCTCTTCACCATCTATTCCCAATTTTGAAGGACTTGCTCCAGTAGCAATATGGAAATACTCACTATGTAATTTTTGATCACCAACTTGCAGGCTTCCATCATCAATAAACCTGGCTTTTCCATGAAACTCTACAATACCCATTCTTTCCAATGATTGCTCAACTCTATCAGGCATCGGTTCAATAAAGGAATTTTTGAAGGCACTCATTTTTTTCCAATCAATTGCTGCATCTTTCACCACAAATCCTTTTTCACTCATTCTTTCAACAGCATCTATCCCTTCACTTACAGCCAAAAACATTTTCTTAGGGTCACAACCTCTAAGCATACAAGTGCCTCCAAATTTTAATTCTTCTACAATCCCTACTTTCCATCCTTCTAAAGCACATGCTCTCGCTACACTTGTACCTGCTGAACCAGCACCAATAACAATTAGATCAAATTTATTTTCCATGAGTATTTTTAAGATTGATAAGAGAGGTAGGTTGAAATTTCGTGCACCATAGTAAAAAGTTTTGGTGCACGAAATACCCTATTAATGATTTATGAAAGATTTATTTTATACCAAATTCTGCTTCAAAAGCTTTTTTAAAGTCATTTTTCTGAAGGGCACCTTTTTGCATTTTTGGTACATCCTCCATTGGTATGAACAATAGAGAAGGAATACTTCTAATTCCGAACATAGAGGATAACTCTTGTTCAATTTCCGTATTGACCTTATAGATATCTACCTTTCCATCATATTCTTCCGCTAATTCATCAAGGATAGGAGCAACCATTTTACATGGTCCACACCAATCTGCATAGAAGTCAATTAATGCGGGTTTATCACCTTTATAATTCCAATCTTCATTATTTGTATAATCGAATATTTTATCTTTGAATTCCTCTAAGCTTAAATTTTTAACTGCCATAATTGTATAATTTATTGTGTTACTAGATGTATTAATTAAAACTGATTATTTGATTTCTACCCCTTTCCAGAAAGCAACATGATCCTTGATTTCACTTGCCATCTCGCTAGGTCTTTTATAAGTCCAAGCTGCTTTTGCATTGGTATCTCCATTTACATTAATGTTGTAATAAGAAGCGACACCTTTCCACGGACAAGTTGACTTCGCATCAGTATCTTCAAAGTATTCTTTATTTAAAGAAGATGGTGGGAAATATTGGTTTCCTTCGATTTCAATTGTTTGATCGCTTTCCGCTTAAACTACACCGTTCCAAATTGCCTTTTTCATGATTTTATATTTTTAATATTTGAGAGATTGTATTTTGATTTTTTTGGATATAAGAATCCTGTTTTTGTTTAGTTATTGATGAATATAATTCACCTTTTCAGTAGCATTATTTTTTTGACTTGTTTTTTGTTCATCTTGATGCTTATAGTAGAAAGCAATCAACGTCATAAAAATACCTGCGGCTACTAATTTTAGAATTGGACTTTTGATACAACACATAATTGAAATTTTTTGATTAATAATAAATTGTTTTCACTCTTTCATTTGATTTAAGCGACTTGATTAGTTTGAAAGAAATTTCCGAGTTTTTCCTCCCATGAGTAAGGATTAAATTTTACTCTAAAGCCATCTATGTCTATCATTAGTGTCTCTGATATGATTTTCCTTACATTATTGATCCCTCCAAAGTCTCCCATAAACCATAAGAACAGGCGAGTTACATTGACCGTTTTTTTGTCATTATCAAATGAAGTTTCAGCTTCTAGGAAGGAAACCATCGCCATTTGAAGTTGATTGTCGATGTCAATCGGATCATAAAACAGGATAGGAGGGCAACTTGCAGCACCGCAGTTTAATGCAAAGTGAATACGGTAATCTACAGATACTACTGCCAAACTTTTGAGGACCTTTGAAGGGAACAATTGAGGAAGATAACCCAAACCATATTTATATTTGAACCTTCTCAAAATTCCATGCTCTACGTCATCTAAACTAAATTCGTGTCCAGCGATCATAAATAATTTGATCGAATAGATAAGACTTTTTTCATGTCTGAAATTTCTTGCAAGGATTTGATAGAAAGCATTATAAATGTTGATCCAGAATGCCTTCTTTCTATCGTCACTGTACAACTGTTTTTGTAATTCTGTTAGATCAATATGTTTTAAAGCAAACTCAAGTGTAAAAGTAGGCTTGTTTAATTTTACAGCGCGAAGTAGATCTTCAGATAATTTTATAGCGTCGATTTTTTGAGAAAGGTACATAATATTTGAATAGATTTAATGATGAATAATGGAGAGTGCAGTGATTATTTTTTTGAGGCCTTTAATGTCTCCTCTAATTCTTTAGTAGAGTATACATGACTTGAAATCATTCTGAAATTAGTCTGTGCCGCAGCATTTCCATCAAAACCAGGAACCTGTGCAGAGGCGGTAGCATCACCAATTACAGCTATCTCAAATCCGTCTTCAATCAGTTCACGCATATGAGATTCTACACATAAGTTCCCTGACATTCCACAAAGAATTACTTTATCGATTTTCTTTTTTCTCAACTGTAACGAAAGGTTGTTTTGTTCTGGTCAAAATATTTTATGAGGAGTGGCTACAGTTACATAATCCTGCTCAATGTATTGCTTCTAACGATCTAACCAATCCGCTCCAGAACCTTCAAATCCTTCCACTTTTAACTGATCTTCTCTGTCAAACATGTTTATGTGATGCATCAATTCTTCAAGTGCACCTTCAAACTTCCATGAGTGATCGTGTTCATAATAATAATGTGGCGATACAAACACTGGCAACCCATATTCTTTGGCTAGTTGGAATATTTTATCAAGATTTTCTACTGTATTATTTTCAGTAACGCTTTTTCCAACGACATCCCAAGCAGCACCTTCAGGACTTAAGAAATCGTTTTGTGGATCAGTCATTACTATGGCAGTGTATTCGTCGATTTCAAAACCAGGATCTGGTAATTGAGCACTGATAGAAAAAACGATGAATAAATTACTTAACAAAAGAAGTGTAGTTTTGAATAGATTTTTCATGATAAATTGTTGAGATTAAAGTGAAGGGTGTATGATACTACCCTATATTTTTTCTATAGATTGAATATTTGATAACGATAAATTATATTTTTAACTACAAGTACAAAAGACACTCTGTTTTATAAACTCTTTATCTTGATAAGAAATAAATGAGTTGTCAATAACAGATGATTAAGTTAGATGTAGAGAATTCATAATTTTTAAATTAATGTTTGATGCCAATGGAAATACAAGAGGTGTGCCTTTGTTAGTTAAGTGTTTGATTATCAGTTACATGAAAGTTAAAATTATATAAAAATTGAGAGATATCACCAAAACAATGTCAAAATAGTATAATAATGCCAATATATTGGCAATTACCGATCTTTAGACCATGAAGTTGCTCATAGAAGCACAAAAAGGGTCAGCTGTTGAAGTGGAAATCATCTATTCTTACTCAAAAAACAGCTAATATTAACATTAGTTTGTAATTAAACTTCCTTTCCAATATAAAGACTTCATCCACTAGGTAATTTACTTAATCACGCCAATTAAGAATTACTCCAATATTTAAGAAATGTCCATCTTCTACCTTTGTAATATCATAAAACGCTCTCAATCACAATCACTCTCTACCTAACAATCTATTCATAGTGAATGATACAATGTGAATTGAAGGTTTGAAAAATTTATAACCTTAAGAAAAAAGAAAATGAACAAATTAGTAGTTTCTGTCTTTGACAATCAATCGAAAGCATTTGAAGGATTATCTGCAATTAAAGAATTAAATAATAACGGTGATATTACCCTTTATGCTGCTACAGTTATCAGTAAAAATGATGAAGGTGAAATAACAGTCAATGAAAAATCTGATCAAGGACCAATAGGAACGGGCGTTGGTATGTTGACTGGTGCATTTATTGGTATGTTTGGTGGTCCTGTAGGTATGGTAGCAGGTGCTATGGCAGGTTCTGTTGGTGGATTAATTTATGATTTTGATAAGGCAGGAGTAGATACTTCATTTATTGAAGAGGTCTCTGATGCTTTGGATAAAGGAAAAACGGCAGTGATTGCTGATATAGAAGAAGGTTGGAATGCCCCTTTGGATACCAAAATGCAAGAATTGGATGGAATGTTATTCCGAAGAAATAGAGCTGAAATAGAGGAAGAGCAATTTAATAGAGAAGCGGAAGCTATTCAAGCAGAGTTAGCTGAATTAGAACATGAATTAAAAGAAGCTTCTGAGGAATCGAAGGAAAGCATTAAACAGCAAATCGATAATGTGAAAAAGAAAGCAGTGGTACTGGAAGATGTCATAAATCAGAAAATCATTGATTTGAAAATTGAAACGGAAGCAAAATCTTCTGAATTGCAGCAACAATTAGAAAAAGCAAGTGAGAAGAAACAGAAAAAAATAAATAAGCGTAAGGAAGATCTGGAGCTGAAATTCAATAAAAGTTTGAAAAAGCTTTCAGAGGCATCCAATAAGCTTACAGAACATATTTCATAGTTAAAGTTTGGGTTTGTTAATTTAGTTATTAAAAGGTGAAAGCGTGCTGAATTTTGTTCAGCATGCTTTTTTCTTGTATTACATATTGCAGTGTAGAAATAAGATTTTATACATTTTTTAGGTTATTCAAAGACTGTTTATTTTTTTAGTGATATTAAAAATGAGTTTATAAACGCTATTTCCTTCAACCTATGAAAGCAGCTGTTACAACACGAGCAGGATCACCCAATACTATTATATTATTAGAAGTGCCAAAACCAAAAGTAAAAGAGGGTTGGGTCTTGATAAAAATAAAAGCATTTGGGCTAAACCGAGCCGAACTTTTTACACGAAGAGGAGATTCTCCCGGTGTAGATTATCCAAGAATACAAGGAATAGAATGTGTGGGGATTCTGGAAGAGGACCCTAGTAATACGTTTCAAAAAGGAGATAAAGTAATGGCATTTATGGGTGGTATGGGACGTTTTTTTGATGGTTCCTATGCTGAATATACTATTGTGCCAAAAGAGAATGTATTTTCTTTTAAGAGTAATCTTGATTGGGAAACTTTGGGAGCGATTCCAGAAATGTTTCAAACCGTTTCAGGTTCTTTACATCAGGCATTAGAAATTAAAAAAGGGGAAACATTATTGATCAGAGGTGGAACTTCTTCTATTGGTCTTTTAGCTTGTCAGTTGGCAAAAATGAATGGGCTTACCGTAATTTCAACTTCTAGAAATCCTGGACGGGAGGAATTTTTATTAGAAAATGGAGCAGATCATGTCATTATTGATAGGGGACATATTGAAAATGATGTGAAAAGAATTATCCCTGAAGGTGTGGACAAAGTATTAGAACTTGTTGGTACCATCACTTTAAAAGATTCTTTGAAATGTATCCGTTCAAAAGGTACAGTTTGCATGACGGGTATTTTGGGTAATAAATGGGTATTGGAACATTTTATCCCTATGGGTGATATTCCTTCCTTAGGAAAACTGACGGCTTACATGGGAGAAGCAGAAAATATTACGGAAGAAATGTTACAGGAATTTATTGATGGTGTGGAAGCAGGTAAGATCAAGTTAAATATTGACAGTACATATAAATTAGAAGAAGTGGCAAAGGCGCATGAGTATATGGAAAATAATCAAGCGAAAGGGAAGGTAGTGGTTGTAATTTAATTTCTGCTAGTTTTTCTAACAGTTATAACTCTAATTGTAAATAATCACAGATTATTCTTTTTCTGAGAATACCTTATTCTTCAAATTCATATAATAAAACAAAGATCACCCTTTTCTAACTAAAACGTAATTAAATCTTAAAATACCTTTAGATTCTGATTCTAAACTTTAGAAATGTCAAAAATTACAATATTTTTGCTACGTTAATTTTTTGAGTCGAATACAAACAAAATAGTATTTTGAATGGAAGAGAATTCGCTCAGATACATTCTTAATACGTCAAGATATACCGAATGAAAGACATAATAACTCAAGCAGGTTCCATAAGTTTAGAGTTGACCGATGAGTTGACGGATGACGTTGTCAAAATGTTGGATGACACATTATGGGGAACTGAAGGCGGAGTTAGATATACGCACACTGCAACGGAGGAGAACCTAAGATTCACAAAAAAAGCTTATTTCTTAAATCTTAGAAGAGGAGAGAACTTACTGAGTTCAATTACTTTAATTCATAAATCTACAAAATTTGAAGGAAAGGATGTGGAAACGTATCATATCCGTTATTTTGCTTTTGTGAGTTCTTTGCAGAGTACAAAACAAAACCCTAACAAGAAGAAAAAGAAAAACAGCTTCTTGGACCAACAACTAATTAATTTCTTCAATACTTATCAAATGCCTGAAAGCAAGGCGAATGGTACTCCACAGCTATTTCATGCGCAAGTAGAAAATGATAACCTTCGTTCTAAAATGTTTACGGAGAAAGTAGGCTTTAGAACTATTGGTAAAATGACGACGCTAACATTCAGCAGAATCAGCCCGTCACTTCATCCTTCGGTGAGAAGAGCTACTGAAGAAGAGCAGACAAAAGTGATGGAACTTGCAAATGATTTCTATAAAGATTATGCCTTTTATTCTTCTGAAAATATATGTCGAAATGACGATGTATTTGTGTTGGAGGAAAACGGAGAGATTCTAGTGAGTGCCCAAGCCTATAAAGGACATTGGAAATTCCAACACCTTCCAGGAGCAGAAGGTGTAGTAGCCAAATATATCTTACCTTATATTCCGTATGCCAATAGACTTTTCAATTTTAAAAATCATAGATTCATTACTTTTGAAGGGTTAAATTGGAAGAAGGGACATGAACATAGAGTACAAGATTTTATCGGTTCTGTATTAAAAGAATTAAATCAATATGTTTCCTTTTTGTGGATGGATCCAGAATCTGAACATTATAAATTAAGTAAGGAACATGTAGATTGGGGAGTGTTAGACCACTTGAATAGTGGATCAAAATCATCGATCATTATTAGAACGGATCAAGAAGATGAGTATGATCGATATGCTTCACTCGATAAATTTATTTCTAATTTTTATATATTGTAAAACCAGATTAATCTCTGGTTTTTTTTTGATCAAATAGAACTTCATTCTCCATGAATTTTTCAATAGATAGATACAACGAATTCACTGAAAAGCTCGATAAATACCCTGAATCAAGCCAGCATAAATACATTATTTTAATGATTAGTGCAGGTTTACAGGGATTGAACAAAACGAGGCTGAAAGAGTTTTTGAAAGCACTTTTACCTGAGCTTAAAACAGTACAGCTGAACAAAGAAATTACCTCCGTTTTGGACGAACTATTGAAAGATGAGTTGATCTATCCTGTAGAAAATAGAGGAGTGACCTATTTTAGAGTAGATTGTCCAGAATTTTATCTTTCTGTATTGGTAAAAGCCAAAGGATTTATGGATGATAGTGCCTTCAACAAGGCATTCAAAAATATAGTATTTGAACAGAAAAACTATCCAACATTTTGGGGGACCATGAGCTTTAAGCCAGAATCTGTAATCAGAGATTTGGTAGTGCCAACTTCAAAATTAAATTATACGCTACTTATCAGTAACTTTTTTAATCCTGAGTTTTCAGATGAAGTTGATGGTTATTCTTCATCATTATGGTTCGGAATGTATTCATTATTTGCCTTTGGACATATAGAAGATAATGTAAGTCCAAATCTTAGTGTTGAAATTTGGGATTTTCTTTATAAAGGGGCTTATACTGCTTTACTGGATGGTGATGTTGATGTGCATACTTTATCTACTTTTGAAAAGTATACCTCTAAGATGTATAAGGATGAAGGAGTAATGAAAGCTTTGCTTTTGATCTGTCAGGGATATACAACTTCAGCATTAGAAACCATTGAAAATGCTGATAATTTTGATAAGGCATTTGTGGAGTTGTATGTGGCTTTAGCATCCAAAGACAAGGAAAAAGTGCTTGAAAGAGTACTCAATTTTGCTGGGATTGAAAACATTAAAACGCACTTTAAGAAAAAATCTTCAAAATTTTGGAATGCATTAAGTAGTGACCAAGAATTAGTCTTAATGCTTTTAGTTTATCAAAAATACAAGCAACAATCCTTAAGTTTATTAAGAAACAGATACATCTACTTTGATAAAAAATCAAAAGAGGGTTTTCCTTCTGCATTTTATTCTATTCTATTAGAGGCTGTAATTTATTTAAGTACCAATTCTTCAGTAGATGGGTTATTATCAGAGTATGAATTAGAGGAACATTTGCGTTATCATCTTCATGAGTCGTTAGTCAATGGGTACGGTCCCTTGACTATTACTTTTACCTATTGGATTTATGGGAAATTATTTGGTCAAAAAAATACGCTGGATGATTTGACGTATCATTATTTACAGAATAAAACCATCGAATATCAAAAGGGTGGACATAAATGGTACGCCTCTTTATATGCTGATGCTTTAGGTGAAAATACATCAAGTGAAGAAGGGGTAGATTTAAGTTATTTGATTGATGAAGATTTATTCCGTTTTGAGGATACATTGAGTGAAAGTTCAGAGGAAGAGTGGGAATTGTTACTCCAAAAAATGGGTGCTATTGCAGAGGATTTTCAACTGATTGATAAAAAGGAAAATAAAGGAGTCAAAGAAGGTCGTTTGCTGTGGGTCGTTTCTGATCATCGATTGTATGTGCAACCTATGGAACAGACCAAGTTGAAGAATGGGAAGTGGAGTAAGCCTAAAAAAGTTTCTGATACTCGTTTGTTGAAGAAAGGGGTGAAAGGGATGTTGGAAATCGATCACGAAATTCTCGACAAAGCTATTCGTACTTATGGAAGAGGTTATATGGATTTCGATGTTTTAGAAGTGTGGAAACGTTTGGAAGGACATCCTAATGTGGTCTTAGAATCTGATGATAATGTATCGGTTATCGTTGAAAAACGTCCTTTTGAGCTACAAATTGATGAAGCGGGCGAGCATTACCGCCTTTCTTTTGATAAAGATATTAATATTGACTTTCCATTAAAAAGAGAAACTCCAACGAGGGTGATCTATTATAATGTCGATAAAAAAATTAAGCATTGGGCAGAGAGTTTTCCTCAAGAAATCATTATTCCCAAAAAAGGGAAAAAACAATTAAAAGAAGCGATAACTGCTTTGGGGCAAACACTGAATATCCACTCGAATGTAGAAGATATCAGAGAAGAATTGCCAGAAGTGAAAGCAGACCAAACCATTTATGCATTACTCACGCCAAGAGGAAATAATATCCTTTTGGAACTCTATATGAAGCCTTTTAAAACCACTCCTCCTTATGTTACTCCAGCATCGGGCAAGCCTGTCTTGGTGGAAGAAGTGGATAGAGTACGTACTAGAGCTATCAGAAACCTAGAGGAAGAAAAAGCACTGTTAGAAAAATTCTATTACCAAAGACCTTTCTTGGATAACACCAACGATGGGCATCATGCATGGGAATTATCCGACAGGGAAGAAACCTTGAATGCTTTGCAGGAACTTCAGTTTGGCGATTTTAAGCCTGTGGTAGAATGGCCGAAAGGTGTTCGCTTTAAGCTCCTTTCAAAAGTGGGCGGTGAGAACATCACAATGAACATTCAATCCAAAAAACGTGATTGGTTTGCAGTGTCGGGTGAAGTGAAAGTGAATGAAGAAGTAATTGTTTCATTGGAATCATTGCTGAAAGCATTTAAAAATGACCCGAACAGCAATTATGTAGAAATTGAGAAGGATCAGTTTATTGCATTGACAGATTCCCTTAGAAAACAATTGGCGACACTGACAAGTGTTGCTGTGGAAGATAAATTAGATTTTAGAGTTCACCGATTATCTTCTTATGGAGCATTGAATGCACTGACAAATGAAGCTTTAGTAAGAAGTGACAAGTCATGGCAAACATTACAAGAGCAAATTAATACAGCTTCTGAAACTACTTATGTAGTACCAAATACTTTGCAAGCGACCTTAAGGGATTATCAAGTGGAAGGTTATCAGTGGTTGTCTCAATTGGCGTCTTGGGGTGGAGGTGCTTGTTTGGCAGATGATATGGGATTGGGTAAAACCTTACAAGGTATTGCTTTGATGGTGGACAAGGCAAAAGATGGGCCTTCACTTGTGGTGGCTCCTTCTTCTGTAACTTTCAACTGGGTCAATGAAATCCGAAAATTTGCACCTACATTAAAACCGCATTTGCTTTATAATACCAATAATAGAGAGATCTTATTAAAAGAGGCAGGGGCGTTTGATGTGATCATTTGCAGTTATGGATTGCTTCAATCGACCTATAAACCAATCGTGAAAAAAGACTGGAATATAGTCTTATTGGATGAAGCACAGGCCATCAAAAATAAAACAACAAAACGATCTCAAGTAGCGATGCAGTTGGAAGGTAAAATGAGAATTGTGACGACGGGTACACCTATCGAAAATAACCTTTCAGAATTATGGAACCTCTTCCAATTCATTAATCCTGGGTTATTAGGTTCATGGGAGTCTTTCAATAAAAACTTTGTTTTGAGAATTGATTCTGGAGATCAACATCATTCCAAATCAGCTAAAAAAGTATTGCGTAAGCTGATCACTCCATTTATTTTAAGGAGAAAGAAAAGTGAAGTATTGGATGAACTTCCATCAAAAACAGAATCAGTATTAAGCGTGAATTTATCTGAAGATGAAATGACGCTTTATGAGGCACACAGAAGAACAGCCTTGGAGGAAATTGAAGGGGTATTGGAGAAAAATAAAGATCAGAATGTACAGCTTCAAGTACTTGCCGAATTGACGAAGTTACGTCAGTTATGTTGTCACCCAAGTTTGGTGGATCATGAATTCCAGCTGATGGGAAGTAAAATCAGTTTACTTTTAGAAACGCTTCATGAATTAAAAGAAGGAGGGCACCGTGCTTTAATTTTCAGTCAGTTTGTTGGCTTCTTAAGTATCATAAGAAAGTATTTAGAAAGGGAAGGTATTTCTTACCAATACCTTGATGGATCGACCACTTTAAAAAATAGAGAGAAAGGTATCAATGCTTTCCAATCTGGTGAGGGTGACGTATTCTTGATTTCACTAAAAGCAGGAGGAACAGGATTAAATTTAACAGCAGCCGATTACGTGATTCATATGGACCCTTGGTGGAACCCGGCTGTAGAAGATCAGGCCACTGACCGTGCACATAGAATGGGGCAGAAAAGACCCGTTACCGTTTACCGCTTAATTTGTAAAGATACATTGGAGGAAAGGATGATACAGTTGCACGCTGACAAACGTGAATTGGCTGATGATTTATTGAGTGGTACAAATCAAGCAACGAAACTGAATACCAGTGAATTGTTGAAGTTGTTACAGAAAAACGAGACAATATTAGAACCTTAAGAAAAATCAAAGAGAAATGGATGAAATCTATATTCAGTAAAATGATTTTTCTTAGTAATTTCTTGAATATAAAGTGTGTTTTTGAGGTATTTAAGAAACATTTAATATCTTGTAAATACACTTTATTTTGAAGTCAAAATTAACTTAAAACACCCAAAACTATATGGTCACTATTGATAGAACCAAGCCAGTGATGATTACAGGTGCTACAGGTTATGTGGCAGGACGAATTGTTGAAAGACTATTGAAAAAAGGACTAACGGTACATGCCCCTGTAAGAAATCCTGATAATACAGAAAAACTCAAATATTTAAATGCTATTGCAGATCAAACAGATGGCGTAATAAAATTCTTTAAGTCAGATTTGCTGACTCCCGGTTCTTATGATGAAGCGATGGAAGGATGTGAATTGGTCTATCACACAGCATCTCCCTTTGTAACTTCCGTCAATGATCCTAAAAAAGACTTGGTGGATCCAGCTTTAAAGGGAACTCAAAACGTATTAAATACTGTCAATAAGACGTATTCTGTGAAGCGTGTGGTGCTTACAAGTAGTTGTGTTGCTATTATTGGTGACGCAAAAGATTTGTTAGAAGTTCCTAATCATATCGCAGATGAGAGCATTTGGAATTCTACTTCATCAGTCAATCATCAGCCTTATAATTATTCCAAAACTGTGGCAGAAAAGAAGGCTTGGAAAATGAATAAAGAACAAGACCGTTGGGACATGGTGGTCATCAATCCTTCCTTTGTTCTTGGACCAGGTATTAACCCAACAAGTACTTCTGAGAGTTTTAATATTATGAAACAATTAGGTGACGGCTCTATGAAGATGGGAGCACCGGGACTTCATATTGGAATTGTTGATGTCAGAGATTTGGCCATCGCTCATTATAATGCTGGTTTTATGCCTGAGGCAGAGGGCAGACATATCATTTCTAACGATAGCTACACTATTTTACAAATGGCTGATTTTCTGAGAGAAAAATATGGAAAAGCATTCCCTCTTCCTAAAAAACAGTTGCCAAAATGGTTGGTATGGCTAATTGGGCCAACACAAGGGATACCTCGGAAAATGGTTGCCAAAAATTTCGGCTATAAATGGTTAGTTGATAATACGAAAAGTAAAGAAAAACTAGGTATGAAATACCGTGATCCTAGTTTAACGCTAAATGACTTTTTTGGACAATTAGTAGATGCAGGTGTTTTTGCTAAATAAGTTTAGTTAGTCTTCTAACACATTGTAAGATACATTAATTAACAAAAAATCACACATAACTGATATTCAGTATTGTGTGATTTTTTATTGATAAATATTACCAAAATATCACATTTTGGCGTGTTTGTTGTATTTAATAAAGTGCGAATACTTACTTTCATTATTCAATGCAAACTGTGATGATGAAAGTAACACTGAATACTCAAATCATATATTCTCTCTTCAATCTATTTCATCTTTCCTAAATTATTTTGTATTCCTGAATGTTGCTTGGAAAAGCATATCCAAATAGTTTTGTATAAAATTTAAAGTTGATATCGTACCCAAATACAAAATGTTCCTGCTTTACGGTAGAAATATCAAATTCTTCTCTTTTTATCAATGAAAAAGGTGTTGGACTGTCGTATGTGGTAACGGCAGATGGAATAAGGAAATTTTTATAGATACCTAACGACGTAATTTGGGCTATTGCTCCAGCAAAACCATACCCTACAATCTGAATACTTTCAAAATCATTTATAGCTTCATCAATGTAGCGGTATAGATCGTTTTTAATACTCTGAAAACATTTTAAGTAGCCCAAGTGAATACCATTATGTTGCTTGAAATCAAGGCGGATCCTAGTCATTGAAACTAAGGAGTTTGTAGGATTGATTTCAATAAATAGAGTATTTTGTATGACATTGATTTTACAGTTAATGCCTTTCCCGAAGATTAAGTATTCATTTATATTTTTTATCATTGTATCAGCTCTATTGTGGTCATTTGGCGTATGTGTACTTGATGGGTATATAATAGTAAGTTGTCTTCTTAGAAAAAGCTCATTCAATAGGGTGCACCTTTGCTTTATATGGTCGAATCCTAAAATAACGAAGTTAAAGTTCCTGCTGAAGAATTATCAAGCACTTACGAAGTATAGGACTTATATAAACTGGAATCGTCAGTGTAATTCTGATTATATAAATCTGGTACTTATTTATTTTACAAAGTTATTTTAGGAATGTGTTATCAGCGTAAACTATAGAGCAATCTTTTTTTAAATAATAAGTGAATTTCTATCAAATTTTGTGTTTTGAATAACATTGAGTTTACTTTGCATTTTTATTGGGTAATTATTGGAAGAAAATAGAATGAAGAATATTAAAGTAGTAGCCTTTGATGCAGATGATACCCTATGGGTCAACGAACCGTTTTTTAGAGTATTTGAAGAGGACTATTTTAAGTTGATGTCTCCTTACATGGAGCGAGAAGAGTTGAAGGAAAAGTTATTCCATTTGGTCATCAAAAACCTGCCAATGTATGGTTATGGGACTAGAGGGTTATCTTTATCAATGATTGAAGGAGCTAATTTGTTTTCTGAAGGGAAGGTCAAAGCTACTGAAATTGCACAAATTTTGGAATTCGGCAAACGAATGCTAAATAATCCAATTGAATTACTTGATGGTGTTATTGATACTTTGGAATATTTGAAAACAAAAGAGTACCGTTTAGTAGTGGCTACAAAAGGTGATCTTTTAGAACAAGAGAGGAAGATTGAAAAATCAGGCTTAGACAAATATTTTCATCATACAGAAATTGTTTCCGAAAAGAAAGAGGCTGGATACAACAAATTATTAAAACATTTGGATATTGAACCTGATGAATTTTTAATGTTAGGAAATTCACTGAAATCAGATATTGTTCCTGTTTTAAATATTGGCTCCCATGCATATCATATCCCATTCCATAGTACTTGGGAACATGAAATGGTAGATCATAAGGTAGAAGGAGAGAAGTTTAAAGAGTTAAAAAACATCCGAGAAGTGATGAATTATCTTTAATTCACTATCTTAATCAATAAGGAAAGCAATGTAATGCAAGATGGAAGAGGTTTTAATACTTCTTCTATCTAATTTTCGCAACTTTCCCTCAACTTACACTCAGTCCACTATGATTAGAAAAATACTATTATTCCTTGTCGCCTGTTTTGAAACTTTCTTTATGTTGTTTTTTATCTGCAGTATGTTTGCAAGTAGTGCCTTTTACTATGCAATAAGAATCATTACATGGCCTTTTCGTTTCTTGCAAAACTTGTATAATAAAATTACAGGAAAAAAAGCGAAGTCCATTTACAGATTGGAGCGTTGAAAATGTCTTCAAGTTTATATTGAAGTATGAAGCATTATCAAATTAAAAAGAGGTAAGTACTAAGTCAAAAATAAATCATAGTTAATTCTAATTTATTTTTAGTGTTTTTTAATCTACCCTTTTTGCCCAAGCCAATGCTTTTCTTAGATCTTGAAAATACAAAGTAGAAAGCTGATCCGATTGGGCTTGACTTTCATCAAAGGTTTGTTCAATTGAGAGGTCTCTGATCAGATCACCGCTCAAACAAAAAGCAATTTTCTTTATCCCAGAATTCAAGTAACGCGGAATAATTTCCTGATCATGCCATTCTTGAATGTTCAAATTCATCACAAAATGATAGGCTCTTGTATCCACAACAAATGATTTTACATCATAAGTGGCACCATCAGTTTCGATTAAATTAGCAAACGAGGTGATGTGTTTTTTAAAGGACTGATCATCCATATCCCGACCACTATCTTTCCAAATAATTAAATAGGTTTTTTCAATTCTATAAACTGACCAAAAAGTAGTAGTGAGGAGTTCAGTTTTAGAAATTTCTATACTGTTTTCCATAGCATTGTAATTTTTATGAATAGACTCAAAAGTCTATCATGGCGTAGTGTTTTTTAGAAAGTACCTCAGCAAAATTGTACCTTTGAATTATTTATGATAATGAAGAGCTAGTACTTAAAAGTTGATGAGATGAATAAATTCTTAAGTTACATTATAGAGAAATACGTTACTTAAAATCATCAATTTATGGGAGTATTCCAAATTTAGTCTATCAATTAACAAGCCTTTTATTGATTATGAAACTGTATTCCATAAACCTTTCAATAACTACTACTTGATATAATTTTTATTCAATTTTCACTTCAAAAGGGAAATATAGATTTTTAATACCAAAAGAGTAATTATTGTAAAGTTTGCGATAATGTGATATAGGCCTTTAACCTCACAATACAATCCTTTTAGGTGTTCTTATTGTCTTGGATTTAATCTAAATAGAGTATAAATCTTTTAATGAGGAAATATATTCTGTATTTAGGTCTATTTTCTTTAAAATGTTCATTAATACTATTGCTACTAGATTTTTATTTTCGCATAATTGTAATCGTGTAGGAGCATGTTCAAAATCTACATTCTGGAAGTGAAAAATCTCATTTTTAGGTATTGAGAGCATGAATTTTCAACAAGAACTTTATTCTTCTGAAGATCAGCTTGATAATCAATTTACTAAAGGGTAATAGTCACTTCTAATCGGAGGTTTTTAACAAGCTCTTTGAGACATCATTTTTTAATACTTCCTTTTTATTACCATGGCAAGATTTAAGTATATCTCAGAGTTCGAATTCAAAGCACCATTGCACAAGTTGTATCCCTATTTTATTACGCCGAACCTTTTGAAAGATTGGTTTGCCGATAAAGTGACTGAAAATGCTGAGCAGAAGATCATGTCATTTGTTTGGGGAAATGAAGAAAAAATTGGGAAAATTGCAGTGAGAAGACAAAATCAACATGTCAAATACGTTTTTGAAAAAGAAGAAGATCAAAAGTCAGCGTATTTGGATTTCAAATTTGATTTTAGCGAATTGGCTCAATCCACATTTGTTACTGTAACAGATTATTCGGATATGGATGATATGGATGAATTGAAGGAGCTATGGGAAGAATTCTTCGGAAGATTACATGAGATAGTGGGCGGTTAAAAATAAGTACAATGTCATACGAGTACTCAGCGAAGTATATCAAACAGCTGTCTAGAGCTGTTGAGCAAAAAGAAGATGCGTATCTTGAAAAGGAATTTGAAGATATGCACGCGGCAGATATCTCTGCTGTTATGGAAGGGCTTTCAGCTGAAGATTGTAAGTACATTCTTGAATTGTTAGATCCTAATGTAGGGGCTGATGTGATCAGTGACCTTGAGGAAGATATTCGAAAAAACTTTATGGCTCTTTTTGAAGCCGGAGAGTTATCAAAATATTTAGATCAGACGGATTCCGATGATGCGGCGGATATTTTAAATGAACTGCCCGTCAAGATGAGGGAAGAGGTGCTAGGCAGTATGCAGAATCAGGAAAAGGTGCTGTATATTGTGGATCTTTTGCACTATGAGGAAGATTGTGCTGGTGGTCTGATGGCAAAGGAATTGGTGAAGGTAAACATCAATTGGAACGTACATCAATGTATTGAGGAAGTTCGCCGTCAGGCTAAGAAGGTAGATAAGGTTTATACTGTTTATGTAGTAGACGATCATGATATTCTATTGGGTAGAATCTCTATGAAACGTCTATTGATAGCAGATGAAGAGGATAAAGTAGCGGATCTATATGAGCCTGAAATAGCCAAAGTACATTCTTATCAAGAGGATGAAGAGGTAGCAGAATTGATGCAACACTATGATTTGGAAGTGATACCAGTTGTCAATGTACAAGGTCGTTTGATTGGTAGAATTACGATTGACGACGTGGTCGATGTGATTACGGAACAAGCGGAAAAGGATCAGCAAGCCATGTCAGGTCTTTCGGAAGATATTGAGGAGAGAGATAGTTTGTGGGCAATGGCAAGAGCTCGTTTGCCTTGGCTGATTGTTGGAATGTCTGGAGGATTATTAGGCGCTAATTTCTTAGGTGGCTTTGAAGACGAATTACGTTTAGTGCCCGCAATGGCCTTCTTTATTCCATTGATTACTGCAACAGGTGGTAATGTTGGAATTCAATCATCGACTATTGTTGTACAATCATTAGCTAGTGGAGGTTTTCAAGGGTCTGTTTTTGACCGATACTTTAGAGTGCTGATTGTCGCCATATTAAACGGTTTGACTCTTGCACTTTTAGTATATGCTTTCAATTTTCTTTTTATAGAGCATGCTTTGGCAGTTGTGGTTTCAGTAGCTTTGTTCAGCGTAATTATGATTGCCTCCTTTATGGGGACTATCACCCCAATAGTGTTGGATAAGTTTGGAATCAATCCCGCACTTGCTTCCGGGCCTTTTATTACCACTTGTAATGATTTAATAGGCCTTGGAGTGTACTTTACAGTAGCAAAAATGCTTTTACATAGTTAAATTTGCAAAATGTCAGAAAATAAAAGAACAGAGATAGGTGAACTAGGAGAGTTTGCTTTAATCGATAAAATAACGGAAGGAGTAGAAATTCATCATAAAACAACTGTAAAAGGCATTGGTGATGATGCCGCAGTTTTTGATTATGGTGGAGATGAATATACTGTTTTATCAACGGACATTTTATTGGAAGGAATTCATTTCGATTTAAGTTTTATGCCTTTACAACACTTAGGGTATAAAGCAATTGCTGTCAATGTATCAGATGTTGCAGCAATGAATGCTATTCCAGAACAAGTAACAGTAAGTATTGCTATCACAAACCGTTTTTCAGTAGAGGCGGTTGATATGATTTACCAAGGGATTAAAGCAGCTTGTAAAAATTACAAAGTAGATTTAGTTGGAGGTGATACTACCTCTTCTCGTCAAGGACTTTGTATTTCTGTTACTGCCGTTGGTAGAGTAAAGAAAGATAAAATTGCCTACAGAAGCGGAGCGAAAAAGGGTGATATCCTTTGTGTTTCTGGTGATTTAGGTGGAGCATATATGGGACTTCAAGTACTTTTGAGAGAGAAAAAAGTTTTTGAAGCGAATCCTGAAATGCAACCGAATTTAGAGAATTATCAATATATAGCAGGTAGACAATTAAGACCTGAGGCTAGAACAGATATTATTCATGAATTTAATGAGTTGGGAATCGTACCAACTTCCATGATTGATATTTCTGATGGATTAGCCTCTGAGGTTTTACATATCTGTAAGGATTCAAAAGTTGGAGCTGTGGTTTATGAAGATAAATTGCCAGTAGATCACCAAACGTTTGATGTATGTCATGAGTTCAAAATTCCTTCAAAAACACCAGCATTAAATGGTGGAGAAGATTATGAATTATTGTTTACGATCAAGCAGGAAGATTTCCCTAAGGTAGAAAAACACGCTAGTATATTCTTTATCGGATATATTGATGAAGCAGAGAATGGTGCACGTTTAGTGACGGAAGGACAGCAAACGCTTCCGCTGACAGCTCAAGGTTGGAAACATTTCTAGAAATAATTTATGGCAGGGCATAGTAAATGGGCCAATATAAAGCATAGAAAAGGAGCTCAAGACGCAAAGAGAAATAAACTTTTCACAAAATTAGGAAGGGAAATTACCGTTGCCGCTAAGGAAAGTGGTATCGATCCCGATATGAACCCTCGTTTACGTTTAGCTATTCAGAACGCAAAAGGGGCAAATATGCCTAAGGATACCATCGAACGTGCCATCAAGAAAGTGGCTGGCGGTGAAGATGTAACTTATGAGGAATTAACTTATGAAGGTTATTCTCCAGGTGGTATTGCTATCTATGTTGAATGTTCTACTGACAATACAAGGAGAACAGTACAGCAGGTGAAAAGCTACTTTGCAAAATTGGGTGGATCTCTAGCAAAAAATGGTTCGTTGGAATTTTTGTTTGACCGTAAAGGTGTTTTTGTTGTCAATAAAACAGAAGAACTTGATATTGAAGAGCTTGAGTTGGAGTTGATTGATGCTGGAGCAGAAGATTTTGAAGTAGAAGAAGAGTTTGTAACTATCTTCTCTCAAATGGAAGATTTTGGTGCAGTAAACAAAAAGCTAGAAGAGTTGGGTGTTGAAGTATCAAGTGCTAACCTTCAAAGAATTCCTCATGCTACCAAAGAAGTAGATGATGAAACGCTTGAAACTGTGATGAAATTGATTGACAGATTGGAAGATGATGACGATGTTCAGAATGTATTCCATGATTTAGAGATCACAGATGCTCAAGCAGAGAAATTGTAATGTTTTTCAAAGTACTGATTTAGTTCATCTCTTAAACTAGAGAAAATATATTTTTGAGTTTTCCTCAAATTCTAGCGAAAGCCCATGACAAATGTTGTGGGCTTTTATCGTTTTTAGCCTTGCTTAATTAGTGTTTTTTAAAAACAATTATTCTGTCTGAAAGTTATAACACTTGTGCTTACAAGAATTTGTTATTATGGTACATATTGTAGAAATCATGTAAATGAATAAATAATTATTGTAAGATGTTATAGGGTTCGTTAATTCGTGTATGTAACATTGTGTAATATGTATTATTTGTTCGTTAAAATGGGTTTTTTAAGGGTTTTAAGTTGCAGATAATGAGATTGATGTACTCTTTTTTGTTGATTGAATCGATTGATAAGTTCAACTTTTATTAAAAAATATTTAGAAATACTTTAATAATTCAAAAAAAAACAGGATTATTGTAATTACTAGAATTTAGAGAAAATAAAAAATTAAGTTTCAACAGTATAACTAATCTATGTAATTTATGATTGGTTTTGATAAATTAACCCACTGTAATTATATACAATAACCAAGGAGTTTTTGGACTTCTACTATTTGAAAGATTTCTATTGACTGCTGAAAACATCAATAGGTCTTCATTCTACATTAAGCTTTTGTGAGGAAGCTTTGTTTACTATGTTAATTAACCTATTTCTAAAATATTATGTGATGTATTTCTGTTTTCAAATTTAAATCAGGTATAAAAGAAGACATGTACATTTGTTCTGTGCAATTGTGTAAATTTCTGTTTATGATTCAACTCAATATTTAATGTTTGTCTTCTAAAGTACAGTATTCTTTACAACGAATAATCCCATTGAAAAATACTAATTATTATAGTTTCAAAATAAACCTTTAGGAGTGCTTTGAAAGCTTCATAATATACCAGCTATGGTTCTTTCCAACACTCTAACGACCACAAACATCTATCACAAAACTTATAATTTCAAAATGCTAGTTTTGTTTTGATAGTTCTACACTAAATAAATATGCGACAGATTACCATTCTCAATTACTGCTTTAAACACCCCAAAAGTGTTATACCTCTATTATTATTCTTGATAACAACCTTTGAAATCTACGGCCAAAATGACATTCCAACAGATGGTTTAGAATTATGGTTAAAGGCAGATCAAATTACCGCCTCGGATTATACTGATATTGGAGGAGGAGTTTTAAGATTAGATAAATGGGTTGATCAGTCCGGTAACGGCTATTATGTTAATAATGACAACAGCGAAAACGGCATTATCTACCAAACTGGACAAGTTAATTCATTGCCTGCTGTACTATTTCCTTCTACAGCTCATGAAGGACTTATTTTAAAAAATTCTTCTGATAACACTGTAGAATTGCTATTAGAGAATTATGAAGTTTTTATTGTGCTAAAAGCAAATGCAACTACAGGAAATGTAGGTTTTTACGCCGGAGGTAATGCAACAAGGTCTTTATATGGCAAATGGAACGGTGCACAATTTTACTTTAGAGGACCAGATAATAACCTTGCAAATACTGATAATGCCCCTTGGCCAATCAGTGATAATTGGGGCTTGATTTCCTTCCAAAGAAATACAACTGATCAAACAAGTTATACATCCAATGGTGGTTTACTCACGAGTTTACCCAACAATACATCCAATACAGATACGCACAAATTTGGTAGTGTAGGTGGTGCAAATCAATCCACCACATTAGGATGGGACGGCTATATAGCAGAAGTTATTGTTTATAATAAAACGGCTGCTGGAGGAACTGATTTAGATCCTGTAACAAGATTAAGAGTCAATGATTATTTGACCAATAAGTATGGTTTTACACACGCTGAATTTTCGGATACCGACGAGCTTTTTAACAACAACACTACACCCAACCAGAATATGGTTGTTTATGGTAATGATGGAGGAAATTATACACCAGACAGAGTCAATCCATCGACTTCACTTGGAGTGGGTATTTCAGCAACTTCTGATGGAGATTATATCATATTAGGAGAAACTAACGAAGGCGGTTTAACTTTTGATTATGCACCGAATGATTCACGTATTTGGGCTAAGAAGTTTTACCTGCAGAAAAACGGTAACCTTACTGTGAATTTGAATTTCAATGTTCAAAATTATGAGGGTAAACCAAATGATTATGACACGGGAAGTGGGCCAGAAAGGACAGAGGCAGATTATTATTTAGTTTACTCCTCTGATAATAGTTCTACTTATACTGTTGTTCCTGGACCAACAGTTTCTTTCATTGGATCCAATATTGTTTCAGTTTCGATAACTGATGCTCAATATGATATTAACGGAGATGGTTTTTATACTTTGGCTTCAACTGCACCTGATGCTTTTTATACCAAAAGTACAGGGAATTGGACAGATACAGATATTTGGACTAAAAACCCATCAGGATTTGCAGATGGGACAAATACATATCCATCTGCTACAGATGATGTATTTATTCTAGCAGGTGGAGTAATTACTTTAAATTCTAGTAATATATCAGCAGGTATTTTAGAAGTTAATCAAGGGGGGACATTAGTTGTTGGAAGTACAACTGGTCATAACTTTTTAGAAGTAAAAGGTAAAGGAACCATAAAAGTAGATGGAGATAATTTCCCTTCCCCAGGTAGTGCTACTGCAGTTGGAGGTTTCTTAACAGCAGATGGTGGAACAGTAGAGTTCAATGGAACAGGAACAGTATTGACCAACAACTACGCCTATCATAATGTGAACGTCGAGATGGACAATGCAAGTGATGAGTTGATTATAGCAACAGACTTAACACTGACGGATTCACTAAAATTGTCAAAAGGAAAAGTGACGATAGGAACAAGTGACAATTCGAATCAAGCAATTGATCTAAACGTTACGGGAAATGTAAGAGTGCTGTCAGAAGCAACTTTAGGCGTCGGTACCGATGATGTTATTCATAATATTGTATTGAAAGGTAGTCTTTTTAATACAGGTGAAATAGCATTGACTAATAGAGCAGACATCAAAGATTCCTTCACGTTTGGTTCACCCGGCTACCTTACTGAGTTAGAAACCTATTTTTCTAATAATCTTTCAGGTGAATATGCCATTATCACTTTTGATGCAGATCAGAAAGATCAAGATATGGTGTGTAATGGTTCTACAATTCTTTATCAAATTGTAGTAGATAAGGGAGCTTCGGATTACTATAATCTCAATATTAGTGCAGATACGGAGGGACGGTTTGAAATGTATGGTTACAATACACACAGTAATGGAAGTACAGGAGGCACAGACGGATCCATGACCACTAGCAATGGTATGTTTGTAATGAAATATGGGACAATTCATTTTGGAAACAATATTTATATTCCAAGTTATGCCAATACAACAGGAAATTATGATTTAGGTTTTGGTTGTAGATTATGGGTAGATGATGGTGCAGATGTAAACTTTGGCCCTGTCAATGCCCTGACAGTGTATGGTAATGTATTGGTGACTGGAGGTAGATTGAATATTGGTTTAAATAGTGATGGTACAAGTAATGGTAGACAAAATAGTATCACATTAAGGGAGAAAGGCTTCTTAGTACAAGAAGGAGGAAATGTATTTTTAAATCAAATAAAAACGTCTATTCTAGGAGAAGATCACCAAGGTTCTGTAACCATGTCAGGTGGTGAGATGACTATCTATGGTTATGTTCCAAGTAGCGATGTAGCCGCGTTATCTTTGCCTTATAATACCAATTCATTTAATATGTCTGGAGGTACAATTACAATTCATAACCAGGATAGTGATATGAACTTACTGACAAAATTTGCAATGGACGACGGTTTTTATAGTATCACTGGCGGTGAGATTATTTTTGATATCAACACTGATAGAGATGTTAGTTTTGTCTCATCAATACCTTTCTATAATTTGACTGTTACTACTGATTTCCCTGCAAGAAACGTCACACTTTCTGATGGAGTAGGATCATTTGGTGATCCAATTTCTAATGATGGAGATTTAAAAGTACTCAATCACCTTGTAGTAGAGGAAAATAGTAATGTTCAGGTAGGGAATTTTGATGTTACGATCAGTGGAGATCTTACTTTATACAATGACGCCCAATTGAATATAGGGAGTAGTAATACATTAACTTTCAATGGTGATGGACTAAGCCATTATCTTGATGTCAGAGATACAGATACACCATACAGTGTCAATAATTTGGTCATAGATTTGCCCAATTCTTCAGACATTTTTAAACTCAGAGATTTTAGTGATAATTCGTCGGTAGGTGATACAAGACTTAAAGTGTTAACTTCTTTATCCCTGACTCAAGGAACATTCGATTATTCAAAGTTTGTAATAGAAGTGGAGGGTGATTTAGATTTTCAAGGTAGAATTGGAGCGTCTAACGCATTAGGTCATATCAAGCTCAACAATTCATCAGGTAGTACTCAAAATATTACAGCAAGTTATGAGTTAGTAGAAGAGCAAATTGCTGATACAACCAATGTTGGAATTACACATCTTTGGTTGAATAATACAGATGGTTTTAATCTTAATAAAAACCTTTACACCACAAAGTTAACCTGGGAAGAAGGAACGATTAAAACTAATGAATATGGTGTGGTCATTGGTGCATTGGGAATGAATGATCAAGGCAGTAATGCTATTGGAACCAATAATAAAGTGATATTAGGAACAGGAAACTCTTCAGATGGAGGTTTGTCTTATTTTATTCATTCTAATGGAACGTACAACTATCCATTAGCCTCTGAATTTGATACACCTGTTGTTGGGTCTTATAAATATACACCCGCTTCCATTACAACAAGCGGAGTCTCAGAACAAGGTTTTATACAGTTGGCCATTAATAATGGAAGTTTGGTAGAGTTTGCAACTGACCCTGATGATGCGTCTAACATTCTGGATTATTATTGGCGATCTAATGTATATGAGTATACAAGCGATGCCAATAAGCCTGATATTACGTTGACTTTTAATTATAATGATGAGGATTTGATAGGCACTGAATCAGATTACGTTGCTGGACGTATTTTATTGGAAGGTGATTATTCAAGGTCGGTTTTAGGTACAGTGACGGAAGCTTCAAATACCATTAATTTTTCTACTGCTTCTAAACCAAATAGAGGTATGTATTCAGCTGGAGATACGGATCAGTTTACTGGGCAAATACAAGTTTATTACTCTTTTAGAGGAACAGGAGCAGATGGTAATGACGTTTCTAATATTGCATTTTGGAATGAAAATCAACGTTGGACAACCAATGCAGATTGGAAAACAACAGGACCAGGTACAGTAGCTCAAAATTCTGGTGAGCCTGGAAAAGGTGATATTGCAGTCATCGGTTTTGGTTCTTGGAATGGTTCCAATTATGTGAATGGAGCAGGTCATAGAGTCAGGTTGAATGGTATAACAAGAGAGGTGGCGTTACTACGTTTTGAGGAAGGTGATGAATCAAGTACTTTTTATGTGGAAGAGAATAGTAATGGATTACCAGAAGTAAGGATTCAGAATAATTCAGAGTTAACCGCTGAAGTGGTAGAAGATATTGGTAGATTTAGAATTTTTGGAGGTACTGATACGGATGGTACCGATAGAGGTGTTCTGAATGGAAATGACATGAATGATTTCCTAAGTGAAGAAAAAAGTGAGTTGATGATTCAAAACCAATCAGGCAACAATGGAGGTAACCCTTTTAATGATTTTGTGATTCCTATTTTTCCAAAATATCCTACATTACGCCTTTATGGCGGTTCAACAGGAGGTGAGTATGTTTTTGACGATGCTATTACCGAAGCTGTGCAAATCAAAAGAATGCTTGTAGAAGGTCTTGTATTGAGATTGGATAAAAGCCTTGATGTTGAAGGAACTATTAATATTGGAGGTTTTCAAGAGGGGAATCTAATTTTTGATGCCTCAACAGCTATTCAGGTGACTTGCCAGAATATAAAAATGGAAAACATCTATTCTGCTTCAAACTCTGCTGAAAATAAAATATTAACAGAAGGCACTGATGATGTTGAACATCGATTGATTGTAAAGGAAGGTATATCAGTAGAAGAAATCACTGCCGGAGATCAGAATAATATAGAATTTGACCTTTACAATGGAGCAACAGGAAACCGTGTAATTTTAGAATTAAGAGGAGAAGATAATGGAAGGTTCATTAACTTTTATCCATCAGAAGTGATTCCAGACTTATATAAAATTGTTATGAATAAAGGGGCATCTCAAACGCCTACATTCACAATGAGTACCAACTTCACATTGCCTTCTAGTACAACCGAGGAGTTAATTACACTTTCAAACGGTACATTAATTCTTGACAATAGTTCAATTAATATTACTCCTTTTGCTGTGCCAAGTTCTTCTTGGAATCTAGCATCAACTGCTGGATTGACTTTAAATCAAGGGATTGTAAACGTGGAAGGAGATGAAGCGAATTTATTATTAGGTGGAAAATTAATGGTATCTGGTGGTACTTTAAACTTGTCAAATTCTGGTCAAGAAAATTCTATTATATACGCTGCGAGTGGAGAAATTGAAATGACAGCTGGGGCAATTAATATAGGTTCTGAGTTAAGAAGAGATTTAGCAGGGAATGATGCTTCTATCACTTATAAACAGTCGGGAGGTGTATTTAGTGCAGGCTTGATAGGAAATCCTAATAGTGCAACAAGAGGAACATTTGAGGTAGTTGGTAGTTCATCAACATTTGATTTTAATGGAGGTGAAATCATTGTATCCTCAGGGAAAGTTACGATAAACGCTGCGTCTTCTTCAGTTAGTGAAAGTGCCGAACTTAAATTAGGAAATAATATTACAACAGAATCTATAGATGCAGAATTGGCTAATGAAGTAGGGAAATTAGAATTGATCAATGATGTGACTGTAGAGGTAGTGATCAACGATGTTCAATTATCTGGAGACCTAGAAATTCCAGCGTCAGCTACTTTGAATTTCAATGGTAAGAACCTTTCAATCAAAGGAAGTATTACCAATAATGGTACAGTTGAGGCAACTTCTACTACTTTAAACTTAATCAGTTCAGATGATCAATCTATAGGAGGAACCAATGCTATCACAACTCAAAATATGGTAGTTTTCACAGATGGTTCAACAGTCAATATGAATGCTGATATTAATATTACTGAGGATTTGACAATTTCTTCGGGGATTCTAGCTGATAATGCTCAGACTATCTATGTAGGAGGTGATTTATCAGTGGTTGGTACGCATTCTACTACAAGTACGGGTAGAATAAAACTGAATGGATCTTCCTCTCAAGATATGAATATTACAGGTAGCTTAGGACGCCTTGAAATTGATAATGTGGCCGGTATCAATTTAACCAACAGTTTGAATTTGGTGGCCGATGAAATAGTATTTACCAATGGTGTACTCAACATAGATCAATTCAGTTTGAACTTAGGAACGAATGTAATTCTTACTGCGACCACAGCTTTTGATGAAAATAATATGATTCAGCTGAGTGGAAGTAATAGTGCACAAGGTGTAAAGATTACATTGCCAAGTACGGAGATTGTAAGTGAGAAACTGTTGCCGATTGGGTATTCAGGAATTTATGCTCCGATAGGGATCATTGGTGATTATAATGAAGCTGAGTTAATTGTAAAACCTATCAATACGAGGCATACAGTTGCAGAAAATCAAGGAGACAATAATGAGGCATTGAATCAATATTGGAGATTAGAATTCTCAAAAGCCGATGTGACAGTACCTGGAGATAGATATATTTCGATTTATTACAGTGATATTAATATCAATGGTACAGAAGCTGATTACATAGGTATTATCATCAATGATGCAGCTGAAATACAAAAGAACGTGCAGAAAACGTTAGATGTAGCAAACAATAGAATTGATATTGATTTGGCATCGAGTTTAGTGACAGGAGATTATTTTGCTGGAGATGTACTTTCTACTCCAGATGATATCATTCGTTATAGATTAGCCTCAGGCATTACGGATGCGGTACTGAATGATGTTTCTACAGATAAGTGGGAAATTTCTAAAGACAATGGTTCAACTTATTCAAAGTTAGAAAATGAAGCTTCACCTTCATTAACTTCAGGAACTATTATTGAAGTTCCGTTAGGTACAAACCTTACGACAACCACAGATGGAACTTTAGGTTTTAAAACTTATTATAAAGCCATTATTGAAGGTACCTTTATTATAGAGGTGAACGATAGACAGATTAATTTTGATGCTGTAGAAGGTGCTGGAACAGTAAAGTATTTTGTCAATAATGATAAAGTAGGACAGATGCCAAATGCTAATTGGGAGTCGTTCTATAATTCCGGTGGATCTATCATTGTGGAAGGAAATGCCAGCAATGCGACCTTAAGTTTAAATGCTCCTTTAAATAATAATAAACTGACGATCGGTGGATTATCCTTGATAGGGACAAGTACGGGGCAAGTTTGGGAAATTCCTGTAGGAAATGGTTTGAATATGCCTGCTGGTCAGCTGTCTGTTGATAATGTAGAATTTGATCTTTCAACATCTTCAGATATCAATACAATAGAAATCATCAATACAGGTAAATTAACGGTTACCTCCACTACAACTGTAAATGGCAACGTTAATGTGGATGTAGGTGATGCAAATGATGGAGTAGGAGCAACGCTTAATATCTCATCTAGTACAATGGTAATCAAAGGAGATTTAACCGTTGATACTGATGGAGGATTATCTATGGTAAACTCTAATCTTGATGCTGAAAATAACATTACATTCAATTCAGGCTCAACGATAGCCCTTTCAACAGGAGCTAAATTGGCCGTAGGAGGTAATTTTACAGATAACGGAACGACCACTGCGACCTTTACAGGTTCTACTTTATCCTTTAATGGAGCTTCTGGAAATCAAACTTTCACAGGGACTTTTACCTCAGGTAAAGCCATTAATAACCTTGAAATAAATAAAGCAAGTGGAGAGGTGATTTTAGCAGGAGGTAATACCAAAGAAGTCACGAATCTTACTTTAAATTCAGCATTGAATAATTCAGGGAACGATGATGGTTCATTGCTAATTCTAGGAAATTCTATTTCAGGAAGTTCATATGTTTCTGGTCCTCTTTCTAAAAAACTTGATGTGAATGACAGCTTTATTTTCCCTGTTGGATCAGGAGGTGCACTCAGAACATTAGCCTTAATTTATACCGAAAATGTACTAGACGAAGGTGATAGTGAAAAAACATGGACGGTAGAGTATGGTAGTTTGTTACGCCCGGTTGGAGATGATAATATTGATGATGCCTCAGGAATAGCCAATGTTTCAGAGGAGTATCAATGGAGAGTGACAGATATTGATGAAGGTGGTAATGCAACAACAAAAAAGAGTAAAGCAGAGATTTATGCATATTACAGTGGTTTAGGCAAAGACCCTAACTATATTTTGGCCATTTGGGATGACCTTGATTTTGGAACACCTGAATGGAAAAAAGCAGGAGATCCACTACATAACGCTGAAACGTATTTTGAGACTGAAGATGTTTCTTTTAGTGAGAAATTCCTTGCTATTGCAGCCGTAGATGAAACAACAGAATTACCAGTGGAGCTTATTGAGTTTAATGCGTATGCTGAGGAAGAGCAAGTGCGATTAGATTGGTCAACGGCTTCTGAAGAGAACAATGATGAGTTTGAAGTACAACGTTCATTAGAGGGCAAAAGCTGGAATTCAATAGGTCTGATTCAAGGTGCAGGTAATTCCAATGTACGTTTGGATTATGAGTTTTTTGATACTAACCCTGTGATGAATCAAATCACATATTACCGTTTAATTCAACGTGATTTTGATGGGACGGAAACAGTTTATGAGCCTGTTCAAGTTTATATGGAAGGAAAAACATCTGTTGCAGATATAGCTGTTTACCCAAATCCTACCCAAGGTGAGAAAGTCAATCTATTATTGAAATCTTGGACTGGAGAAGTTGAAATAGGACTTTTTAATACATTAGGATACAAAGTCTTAGAAGAAACTTGGACGTATGAAGATAGTCAATTAACAGAATTAGAAGTAAATAATCTACCTAGAGGAGTTTATCTTTTAAGATTAAAATCAGGAAAAACAATTAAATCAAAAAGAGTAATTATCGAATAATAAGACCATTTAGTTTCAGAAACACCTTGTACATTTTATATTTGGCAAGGTGTTTTTTTATATCCTCTATTTTTATCGAACTCATAATCATCATTAAGATTATCATCCATGTATAATAATGAAATAAGAACCGTCAATATGACGAGATACGTGACGCCATTAAGGGAAGGTGGTTCATTGCCTGCAATTGTTGAAGCAGATGATGGCTTTGATTACGTCATCAAATTTAGAGGAGCAGGGCAGGGTGTCAAAGCCTTGATTGCAGAGTTGATTGGAGGAGAAATGGCCCGTCAGATTGGGTTGAATATGCCTGAGTTAGTCTTTATACACCTTGTAGATACATTCAGTAAGTCAGAGGGAGACGAGGAAATTCAAGATTTACTCAAATTTAGTGAAGGCCTAAATTTAGGGATGAGCTACCTTAGTGGTGCCATCACTTATGATCCTTTGGTTTCAATTGCAGATCCATTGGCCGCCTCAAAAGTTGTGCTTTTGGATAGCATTATCACTAATATTGATAGAACACATAGAAACACTAATTTATTGAACTGGAATAAAGCACTGTGGGTGATTGATCACGGAGCAAGCTTGTATTTTCATCATTCATGGAATGGGTGGGAAGATCACGCTAATAGAACTTTTCCGATGATAAAAGATCATGTTTTGTTGTCCAAAGCTACAAAATTAGATGAAGCCAACACTTTATTAAAGGAATTATTAGCCCCTACAATTATTGAGGGAATTGTATCTTTGTTGCCTGAAGATTGGTTGTCGGATCCAAGTATTGATGCAAGTGTCGAGGAAAGAAGGAACGTCTACACCACCTTATTAAATACAAGAATTGCAAATTTAGATCAACTAACAAAAGAAGCGAAGAATGCAAGATAAACATGTTTATGAATATGCGGTCATCCGCTTTATGCCAAAAGTGGAAAGAGAAGAGTTTATCAATGTGGGTGTAATACTTTTTAGTAAACCTTTGAAGTTTCTTGACCTTAAATACCAAGTCAATGAAAAGAAACTCAATGCTTTTGATTTAGTTGATATTGATAAAAAAGGTATTGAAGCCTATTTGAATACATGGAAACTGATTTGTGAAGGAGGAGCCAAAGGTGGAGTGATTGGTGAGCAAGATTTGCCCAGCAGATTCCGTTGGCTTACTGCTACAAGATCAACATTAATTCAATCTTCAAAAGTACATCCTGGTTTGTGTATTGAAGAACCAGAGGAGATTTTGGAAAGGTTATTTGAGAAATACGTTTTATGATTCGTAAACGTCATACGTTTTCCACCAATCTTGTGCATTATGCTTAGTCCACTGGTGCTTTTGAGCAATTTTTTCCAGTTGAAAGATCAAATCATCAATACTTTGAATTCTTTTTTTAGGGTCAAACTGAATACATTTTTCAAGTAATGCATATAGGTCTTCAGGAATATCTTCACGTTCCACTAATTTATGAATATCATTTTGCTCAATAGATTCTTGTCCTGATAGTACTTTTTGAGAGAGAATTTCAATCATCAGTCGTCCATTAAGCATGTAGAATCCTAGGATTCCTAAAGAATAAATATCCACTTTACTGTCACTGTTGTTGGGGTCTCTCAATCGCTCAGGTGCCATGTAAAGTGGAGTGCCACCTACCTTATGAAAGGCCGTATGCTCAGTGTTTGGAGCCAGTTCCTTCACCAATCCAAAGTCCAGAAGTTTTACCTGATCATAAGCTTCTCCTTGTTTAGAGAGGATAATATTCATCGGTTTAATATCACGATGAACAAGGTTTTTATGGTGAGCTTCTCTTAAACTGTAGGCTACCTCCAAAAGAATATAAACGGCTCTGTTGATAGGGAAAACCTGATCGCGGTCAATGATTTTTGCAAGGGTCACTCCATCAATATATTCCATTACATAATAGAAATACCCCTCATTGGAAGTGCCATAATCATAAATTTTTATTGTATTAGGATGTTTCAACGCAGAAGTAGCCATTACTTCTCTCTCAAATCTTTTTACATTGTCATCTGTAATAAAATCCTTTTTTAAGAGTTTGATGGCAACAGGCATTTTAATCAGAGAGTGTTCTGCTTTGTAAACCACACCAAAACCACCTTCGCCAATTTTATCTACTACAGTAAACTGTCCTAGTTGTTTGATTTTTGAGTTGAATCGGAGGATGCGAATATTAGAATGATATAAGAGAAAGCAAAGTACGCAAATAATGAAATACAAAATGCCTAAAACCCAGTCCATTTTCCTTATCATTTCTAGTGCATCTGAAGCATCTTCCTTATTGACAATTCCAAAATCCAAATCGTCAATCCACTGCCATACTCCAATGACATCCACCCCTCTGTAATCTTTATAAATATGATCTATTTCTCCGTTATTTACCTTCGAGTTGCCTTTTAAATATTCATAAAACTTCATAGAAGTAGCAGTAAGAGGCCAATTGATTTTCTCTAAATCAGGTGATTCACCTTCCATAACGTTTACTTCAGGATTTAAATCTTCTAAGTGGTAAATAGAAGATTTATGTTTCAAAAATCCACTTTTCTGAAGGTCTTTTGTAAAACGGCTTTCAGAAATAATATATCCATCTTTGTTGACGGCATAAGATTCGGAAGATTGACCATAAAGAGTCGCTTTGAACAAATTAGAGAACTGTTTTTTGGCTAAAGTCACAGTCAATACGAAACCAACGATTTTATTTTCATTATTATAAACAGGCGTACCTACTGCACAATCGGAATCTGTATTTAAAGTACTGTCTTTTTCAAGCAATGATGCGGAGATATGAATTGGAGGAATAAAAATAGTATTTCCTTTTTTCAGCTCATTATGATAATCAAAAAGGTGTTTACTGAGTTTTTTATTAATGAGTGGGGAGTTAAACTGTTGCTCTGATTGAAAGGTATTATAAGTAATTTTTAATTCATTTTTATGGATGAGGCTGATGTATTCAAAGCCCATAATGTCTTTCATCTTATTAATCTGAGCATTATAAGGTTGAATTTTCTGAAGATAAACTTCATGTGGTAATTCCAGCCTTTGAAGGCTGTCAATCACAATAGCAAAGTTTCTTAAGGTTTTAGTAGAAGCAATTTCTTTTACCTTTCTTTTTTCATCATTGACCCAATCTTGTATAATGGTGGTAGTAGCATTAAGCTGTGCTCTTTTTTCTTCTATTTCTTGATAGAAAACTACGTTGTAAATATGTTTTCTTACCCAAAAACCTAATACTAACAATACTGCTAGACTCGATACTATCACAATAAGTCTTGTGTGTTTGTTTTTGAGAAGATGATTAGAAACTTTTCCGAATAAGCTTTTAGTGTGATCTTCCTGATCTAGCTGAATGTGCGACTGATGAGTAGCAACTTTGCCAGTAGGAGTGTAAGTTGTAAATTCTTGATATAAACTTAAAACTTCTTGGAGCAAAGCCTCATCATTTTGACATTTTTCATGAATTACTTTTATAGCCTTTTCCTTTTCTAACTCCATAACAAGCGCTAGAATATTTGAGGCTTTTTCGTGCAATGATTGTGACATATAATTTAGAGGTCGCTCTTCATAAATTTCTTTAACCAAGCTTTGGCCACTTTCCAGTCTACTTCAATAGTTTTGATGGAAACACCCAATTCATCAGCAATTTCTTGCATTTTCAAACCTCCAAAAAATTTTAATTCTACAACCGTTGCTTGTCTATCGTGTACCTTTGCTAGCTGTTCTAACCCTTCATGAATATCTAGCACCATACCTTCTTTTTCAGGCGTAAAAGCAATGCCTTCTTCTAGTTCGAGCATGTGCTCTCCACTTCCTCTTTTAATAGCATTTTTTGATCTAGCATGATGCACTAAAATACGACGAATTGCTTGGGCTCCAACTGCGAAAAAATGAGTTTTTCCTTGCCAGTTGATTTGATCCTGATCTACTAAATTAAGATAAGCTTCATTGACTAAAAGTGTAGGCTGTAATGTATGATCTACTCTTTCTCTTCTAAATAGTTTTTCTGCAATATCATGTAAATTATCATAGACGATAGGGTAGAGTTGTTCTTTTGATTTTGGTAAATCAAGCTGATTGAGCAATTGTGAGACCTCTGTTTTATTCATGTGTGAGAGTTATAATAGTATGAATATCTAAAAATAAAAAAATCCTTTTGAAGAAAAAAAAATAGATGTGTCGGTGATATTTTATAGAACTTGATATAATAGGATGTAAACGATAAGATGAACGATTACTCTTGTAACATCGAATAAAAAACTAACAACTCTGAAAAGTGTAAATGTTAGGTAGTAATTTAGTTAGAGAAACAAGGGAGGTGATGCCTCCCTTTTTTATGTATTTCTATTTTTTCAACTAAGACAATAATTGGTATTCAAACAAGTCGTACTTAATCAAGTTTTTCAATAAATGAACAGCTGCTTCTTTGACAATTGTTTCAGACAAATCAATGATAAAGTCTAAAGTTTCCCCATCACATTCTACTTTCACATTATCGAAAAATTCTTTCGGATAATTTCTTAACAATGCAAATTTTTTCTCAAAGGCATAAGCAATAATATATTCTATTGAAAGAAAATCATGTTCTTGCTCATTAAGTGACGCTTGGTAAAGAAGATGATCTATTTGCTGGTGGAGTGCATTGGACTCTTCTTCAGGTAGATCAATAATTTGGAAGAATTCCCAGCTTTGGTGGATATCGAAGTGTACAATAATATAAGTGTGATCTGCTGTGATTTTCATATTCAATAATCTATAATTTTGCCCTTAACGATCTTTAAGGATTATTATATTTCTTTCTTCAACCCTTTGTTTCAAACAATCGTTCAATATATCAAAAGTAAATACAAATAATTGTATTTATCTAACTTTTAAAAGTTGATTGCTATGATACATCAAAATATAAATAAAGAAACTACTACCTATAAATTAATCTATAATCAATACATTAAAGAATTAAATTCGATGTTAGAGTTTAATAAAGGTAGATTAACAAAACGTTTTTTTGAACCACAGTGGGCATTATTACCATTTCATTGGTTCATGAAAGATTTTAGAAATTTAAAAAATACAGATATAGAAATTACTGCAGAAGGTTTTGTAATGGAAACAGCTGTGGCATTAAAAGATAAATATGGGATTGTGTTAGAAGAGAGAGAAGTTTCTAACTTAATTGCCGGTTACAATAATATATTACAACAACAAACTCTTTTTGAAACAGTTATTGAAATTGAGGAAGAAAGATTTTTTGAAGATTATGATCAATTGAAGAAAATGAAAGCGAAAGAACAAAAAATTGAAGAAGCAAAATTACAGGTATTGAACTTGTATGCTTCAACTAAAAATATACTTAATTCTAGTGTACTTAATGTGTCTTCTTATTTGGATACAATCCAGAAGAGACCAAAGTTGCACAAAGGTTAAGATCAGTAGTTAATGACAATTGGGCACAGTAAATACTCATTGCTTTAAGCCCAGATAAGTAAAAATGAAAGCCCTGATTCTGTTATTTTAGAATCAGGGCTTCATTGTCTATAAGTCTAAATGAGATCTATTTCACTACAAATTTGTACACTGTTTTTTGAGTGTACTCTTCATTTGGATTTAAAATCACTGAAGGGAAATGAGGTTGATTTGGAGAGTCAGGGAAATGTTGTGCTTCCAAGCAGAACCCTTGACGCTTAATATGAGCGGTTTGATTTTTTCCTAAATCACCTTCAAGCCAGTTACCAGTGTAGAATTGAACACCAGGTTCAGTAGAATATACTTCCATGCTACGACCTGTAGTTGCTTCATAAGCAATACCTACCAATCCATACTCACCAACTGGTTTGTTGATCACTAAGTTGTGATCATAGCCAATACCAATTTGAGTTTGGTCGTGATCAGCATCAATTTCGTTACCAATTACTTTTTCTTCAGTAAAGTCAAAAGGAGTACCTTTTACAGAAACAATTTCACCAGTTGGAATACAAGTTTCATCTACAGGAGTATAGTACTTACAATTTAACAGTAAAGAGTGGTCCGTAATTTCACCTTCCCCTTTAAGGTTGAAATAAGGGTGAGAAGTAAAGTTGACAATTGTCTTCTTATCTGTTGTAGCACTGTAATCTAAAACAATTTCATTTTCGTCAGTCAATGAAATCTTCAGCTTCAATGTTACATTACCAGGAAGATTTTCAAAACCGTCAGGGCTTGTATGTGACAAAACCACTGAGCTTACATTTTCCTCTGAAATTTCTTCCACAATATCAAATACATGGCTATCAAAACCTTTGTCACCACCATGTAAAAAGTTAGGACCGTTGTTGGTTGCCAATTGGTATTCTACTCCATCAATAGAGATTTTACCTTTAGCGATTCTGTTGGCAAATTGACCAACAGTTGCACCAAGATAACAGTCATTTTTTAAGTAATCTTCTAAAGAATCTTTTCCAAGAAGAACGTCAGCCATTTCACCGTTTTTATCAGCAGTAACAAAGCTAACAAGAATGCCTCCGTAAGTTGAGACTTTAAGTTGGGAACCTTTTTGATTAGTAAGAGTATACAAGTACACGTCTTTGTCGTCGTGCTTGCCCCAAGCAACTTTTTCTATTTGTTTAATATCTATCATTTCATTAAAACATTTAAGGTTTGCTAGTAGTAAAGTAGTAAGTACCAATACTTTTAGTAAAAAAAGTTATTTACTTTCCTTTTTCCTAGTACTTTAATAGATAAATTAAAAGCCTGTTTGAAATATCAGTTTTCAGCAAATTGTGTTTTCAAACAGGCTCTTACACTTCCCTTATAAAAGAGAAGTGTAAAGAGCATCTATTCATCTGAAATTACCTGTACAATATGATGCTTTAAGTTGTTTGTTGTTAAGTCAAAAAAATGTTTAGTTTTTTTGCCGTACACACTATTTATTATGCTTTTGATAAAGCTTTTTCTTGCAATTGTTGTTGCCATTTCCAAGCAGAACCAGTCATATCATCCAATGTCTTTTCGGATTGCCATCCTAACTCTTGGTTACCGAAAGTGGTGTCAGCATAAATCTTTTCGATATCACCTTCACGACGTTCTACCAACTTGTAGTTCAGTTTTACACCTGACATTTTTTCGAATGATTGGATTACCTCTAAAACAGTGGAACCAGTACCAGTCCCTACGTTGAAGAATTCGTAATCTTCTTTTTGCTTGCTTTCGATCATTCTGTTTAATGCAACAATATGAGCTTGTGCTAAATCTACTACGTGGATGTAGTCACGAATACAAGTACCATCTTTTGTATTGTAGTCATCACCAAATACACTTAATTCGGCTCTCATACCCACACCTGTTTGTGTGATAAACGGCATCAAGTTTTGAGGGACACCCAAAGGTAATTCACCAATCAATGCAGAATCATGTGCACCTACAGGGTTGAAATAACGTAGAGCGATCGCTTTCAATCCGCTTTCTGCTTTTACGATATCTCTGATGATCTCTTCACCTACTTGTTTTGTATTTCCGTAAGGAGATAGAGCAGGTTGAACTGGCGTTTGTTCAGTTACAGGCAACACGTCTGGTTGACCGTAAACTGTACAAGATGAAGAGAAAACAAAATTACTTACCTCATGTTTTACCATTAGGTCTAAGATGTTTAATAACGACTGAAGGTTATTTCTGTAATAAAGGCTTGGCTTATTTACAGATTCACCCACTGCTTTTGAAGCGGCGAAGTGAATAATACCATCAATCTTCTCCTCTTGGAATAATTGATCTAATTTATCAAAATCTAAAAGATCAAACTCATAGAACTTAGGCTTTGTTCCAGTGATTTTTTCAATACCTTCCAATGCACCAATCTCAGAATTTGATAAGTTGTCAACGATAACCACTTCAAATCCTTTGTTGATTAATTCCACTGAGGTATGTGAACCAATGTAACCTAAACCTCCTGTTACTAAAATCTTCATTTTGTTTATTTGTTATCTCTATTAATGAAAAATTATAGACTAGCAATTATCATTTATTACTAGTCTACAAATCATCTAATGTTATTTTTCTTCTTCCAAAACAGCACTTTTATAGTGTACTAAAGATTGCTCTCTAATACGTGCAGCCGCTGTTTCAGCAGTAATATCTCTTTGAGCATTAGCAAGCATTTCATAACCTACCATAAACTTCTTCACTGTAGCAGAGCGAAGTAGAGGAGGATAGAAACACATGTGCATGTGCCACTCTGGGTGATCCTCTCCGTCTGTTGGAGCTTGGTGGATACCCGCAGAATAAGGGAAAGAAACTTCAAAGATGTTGTCATACTTGATCGTTAAAGATCTGTACGCATCCGCAAAAGCATCTTTTTCCTCTTCCGAAAGATCAGTAATTCTGCTTACTGCTCTTTTAGGAACAATCATCGTTTCAAAAGGCCAAACAGCCCAGAAAGGAACGATAGCAACAAAGTGTTCATTTTCATAAACTACTCTTGTTTGTTGCTTGATTTCTTGTGCAATGTAATCAGAAAGCAAAGTCGTACCATTTTTGTCATAGTATGCTTTTTGATTTTCTTGCTTTTTGGCAGGCTCTTGAGGAATAGATTCCTGAGCCCAGATTTGACCGTGAGGGTGAGGATTTGAACAACCCATCACAGAACCTTTATTTTCAAAAATCTGAACATGGTTGATGTAATCTCTAGCACCTAGCTCAGTATATTCTTTTGCCCATAGGTCAACTACTTTTCTAATTCCTTCCGTTTCCATTTCAGGAATAGTCAAATCGTGACGAGGAGAGAAGCAAATTACTTTACACAAACCTCTTTCACTTTTTGCTCTGAAAAGACCATTACCTTCATTCATTTCGCCTGTAGGAACATCTTCCAATAAAGCAGCGAAATCATTTTGGAATGAATAAGTATCAGTATACTGAGGGTTCACTTCGCCATTGATACGAGTATTACCCGCACATAAATAACATGATGGATCATGTTCAGGACGCTTTTCCTCTTCAATCTTTTCTACTTGTCCTTGCCAAGGTCTCTTCGCTCTGTGAGGAGAAACTTGTACCCATTCATTTGTAAGTGGGTTGTATCGACGGTGAGGATGATCCTCAAAATTAAATTCCATTGTTGATTCTTGTTTTCCTAGTCAAAAAATTTCTTTAAAAGCATGTTTAGTATCATGTGAACTAAACATGCCTTCTATAGATATAAATTAAGCTTCAACTGACTCTTCAACTCTTGCTCCGTCGCCGATAACAACTACATAAGCAGAAAGATCTTTACCCATTCCTTCTTTATATGCTTTCGTCATTCTTTCTACAAATGCGTCAACAGCGTCTTCTTTTACAAGGTTGATCGTACAGCCACCGAAGCCGCCACCCATCATTCTCGCACCAAGTACATTGTCATCTTCTAAAGTTTGCTCAACCAAGAAGTCTAACTCTGGACATGATACTGCATATTTCTTAGAAAGACCTTCGTGAGAACCATAGATCATTTTACCTAAGTTCACTAAGTCTCCGTTATCCATAAATTCACATGCTTTCGTTAAACGGTCGTTTTCTTCAACCACATACGAACATCTGTCATAAATTACCGGATCCATTTTACCGTCAAACTCGTGCATCATTTCTACAGAAACGTCACGTAAATTGATGATATCAGGATAAGTTTCTTTGATTACTTCAACACCCGCTTCACATTGCTCTCTTCTTGTATTGTACTCAGAAGAAGCCAAAGAGTGTGTCACGTTAGTGTTACATAATACCAACTTGTGACCAGTGATATCTAAGTTATGGTACTCATACTCTTTTGTACGGCAGTCTAACTTGATTACTTTGTTGGCTTGACCGAAAGTTGAAGCAAATTGGTCCATGATACCACACTTCACGCCAGCATAGTTATGCTCAGACATTTGTGAAGCTAAAACGATATCTAATTTAGATAAATCGCCTTCGAATAATTTATTTAAACCTGTTGCTAAAGCACACTCTAAAGCAGCAGAAGAAGACATACCCGCTCCTAGAGGTACATCACCAGCAAAAACAACATCAAAACCTTTTGGTTCTAAGCCTTTTACAGCTGTTTCAGCAACAACACCTTTAATGTAGTTGATCCATCCTTCTGAAGGAACAATGTTTGATAATTCAAAAGAACCAGACTCTTCTAAATCTAATGCATAAGCGTTTACAGTATCAGTACCGTTTAAAGCTAATGCGAAAACCATTTCTTTGTCAATTGACGCAGGCAATACAAAACCGTCGTTGTAGTCAGTGTGCTCACCGATGATATTTACTCTACCTGGAGCTCTAGATACCATTGGTTCTTTCTTAAATAGCTCTTCGAATTTTGCTACTACAGCTTTAGCGTTCATGTTGCTTTATTTTTTAGTTAAAAAATTTCTTTAATTCATTTCGATGGTTCAAACATGACGTGTTTTATTTTAAAGGACAAATAAACACTTAATGATTTTTAAAAATAGCGTTACCGGTAACGTTCTCGGTAATTTTTGACGTGTTTATTTTCGAGTTTTTTTTAATTTTGAGTATGAAAAAAAGAAAGCCAACCATAAAGGATATTGCACGACGTTTGGACATTTCCGTCTCAACGGTTTCAAGAGCAATAAGAGGAGCAGAGGATATTAATCCTATGACCAAAAAGAAAGTACTGGACCTTGCAGAAAAAATTGGGTATAAGAAAAGTGTGCTGGCGGCAGGTTTAGCAAGTAAAAAATCCTATTTGATTGGAGTGATAATTCCTGAATTGACCGTTCCTTTTTTTGGCAGAGTTATTTTGGGAATCGAGCAATTTTTGAAACCTTTGGGCTACGATCTGATTATTGTACATAGTGACGAGCAAGAGCAGAAAGAGAAAGAATGCATTGATATCTTATTAGACCGACAAGTGGATGGCATTCTAATTTCCCTCTCTTTTAATACAAAAAGCGACCTCCATCTGAAAAAAGCTATGGAAGAGGAAGTGCCCATTGTAGTTTTTGATAGAATATTACCAAAATCGGAACTACCAATTCCAAGAGTAATTGTTGATGATTTTGAAGCGGGCTATCAGGCTACCAATCATCTTATCAATAAAGGATATAAAAGAATAGCATTTATTTCTGGCCCTGAAGATTTATATATTTCTCAACAAAGATTGAAAGGATACAGAACTGCAATGGAAAGGAACGGATTTGGCACTTCAGCCGATTTAATTGTACCAACACTGGATTTAAGAAGGTCAGTAGGGCAGGCATTGGATAAATTAATGGTATTGAAAGAAAAACCTGATGCTATTGTTGCTTTGAATGATCCCATTGCTTTTAGAGTGATGCGACTTTTGCAAAAACGTGGAATAGAAATACCGGAGAAAATTGCTGTAATGGGAATTTCCGGTGATGACATGGGAGAACTTTTCAATCCTTCACTAACAACAATTAATCAACCAGCACAAGAAATGGGTTTTGTGGCAGCCAATCTTTTAATAGATAGAATGAATGCAATGAAGGACGCCAAAAATCAAGGAAAAGTATTTATTCCAATGGCCATCTTAAAAAAATTACCTATATCACTGATTGAAAGAGAAAGTACCTGATCAAAGACAGCACATTAGAATAGATTTGAGTTTTATTTCATTTAAGATTTATTTAGATTTGGTAAGTACCAACAATAACACCAATGAAGAAATACTCAATAATTCTATTCTTTTTACTCGGCATTTCTTTAATTTCGAATGCACAGCAAAAAATATTAGACTTCTACTTTGAGGGAGGGCGGTGTCAAATGAATGAGAAAATAGTAGAGGTGATCGATGATGGGATTAATATACCAGCAAGACAGGTCGTTTTGCATTATAAGAAAAATGAGGAAAGTATGACCTTGAATTTCGTTGATGAGAACTTGAGGTCTTATGAGGAAACGATTGAAAACTTGGAAGCTTACACCGTAAAAGGTAAAACGCAGTTGATTTGGAGAAGCAAGTCCAACAAAAAATTGGAAATTATTGTAATTGAAAAGGCTGGTAGTTTGACCTTTATGTGGAATGGGGCAAAGTATAAAACAAACTAAAGTAAAATAGGCATAATTTTTAAACACAAATTTATATTTAAGTCAACTTCATACAAATTAGAAACAGATGAAACTTTTATTTATTCTTACTATACTCTTTAACTTATTTGTAGAACCTTCAGTAAAAGAAGTGAAAGAAACGCTACAGAAATCTTCTTCAGATAATTTACCCTACAACGTTGATGTATTATCAACTGCTTTCGGTTCACAAGATTATGTTAGCATAGACGCTAGAATTGTACATGCCAAAGACGATTACTTTGCGATTGAATTCCTAAATCAGGATTGGAACATGCAAGTTTATCATGTTGATGATGATTATTTAGGATTACCTTATTTCAAAAGTAAAATCAGAAAAGATGTTTTAGAGTATTTGGATGATTCCTCAAATGATATTGAAATCACAGAAAAAACATATTTAGGTTTAGCTTCTTATAAAGTGAAAATTCATTTGCAAGGAACTTCTTCAGATATCAAAAGAACAAACAAGTGGATTGAATTCATTGTTTCTAAAGAAGGATTACTTTTAAGATACGAATCACATAGTCTTTCAGGTGGAAATCAAGATATTAATAAGCAAAGAGAAGTAGTTCGTTTTTATATTCAAGAGAATTAGAAAACCTCTTTTCTAAAGAAAAACCTCTTTCACGACACAATTGAAGAGGTTTTTTTTATGTAAAAAATATTCTTGTTTAATCGTGTTGTGAAGAGGAGGGATATTGAAAAATGGCTTAATAAGTGTGTCTAAATGTGATAGTAAATTCATCGAAATTCAACCTGTTAGAAATTATATCCTATTCCATTGATGATTGTGTAGTTCAATTTATCAATAGGAACATAAGGTTGATTTTCATACCATAAAGTGAAATTATTATTGAAATAAAGCTTTTTTGAGATTTTGAAATTCAAATTGGCCACCGTACTGATTCTATATGCGTCCATGGTTGAATATTTTGATTGGAAATAAGTAGTGAAATTAAAGAACACATGATCCGAAATATCAGATCTATAGGTGATATAAAGGTTCCACCTTGCAATAGACGGTTGGGCCTTTGTGACTATGGTTTCATTGTCAGTAACTTCTTCCCAATACCAGTTTTCATTTTCGTAAAAAGACCCTAATCCAATGGCTAAATGATCTGTATCATTATCAATAGGGTTGTACCTGAAATTACCCCCAATCAGAAAACGCTCATTCATTCCTTTTACCTGATCATATTGGAGCTGGGAAAATACCTCATAAGAAATCTTTCTATTCTTTAAGAACTCAATACGACCATGAATGAAGCCATTTTGAAGTAGATCAAAACCTTCTGAGTTTAAAAAAGACAAATCAGAGATGAGTACCAAGTCGTTGACTTTACCCACTCTAGCAAAGTTTGTTTTCAACCCGCCTCCTTGGGTTCTAATTTGTTGATTGATGAGTCTATAGTTTAAAGCAATATTGCCCACCCAATGTACAGAATCGCCTTGATCAAGTCTGGCTTTTTCTACATTTAAGATTTGAGCTTGAAGATGATAGGAATAAAATATGGTGATAAGGAGTAATAAATAACGCATTGAAGTCTTTGTTCTGTTTAGATTAAAGACCAAAATTAGAGAAGTATTTTGCAAATTAAAAAACTTCAAAAAGAACTATTTATAAGTGAATAAAATTCAGGTATTTAAATTAAGAGATGTTTTAATTAAGCTCTAAAGAAACCATTTATTCAACTAAAAAATAATCACATTAAATAAAGAGTAACATCTTTTGTTGCGGTTGTTATTGTTTATCTTTCTAAAGAGTGAGAATGTATTCATTTAATTATTTTGGTTAGGTAAAAGTGTGTTACATTATTCATTTCTAAGATCTTTTTTGAACATTTTATGGATACGTAATCTATTTATTTGTTTTTTTCTGACTTAAGAAAAGATATGCACTAAGGATTTTTATTATGGCGTTATAAGAATTATTGAATTTTCTGAGGAAACAGGTTTGAAATCTTTTTGCTGAAAGGGGTCGAAAAATAGATAAAAGGAAATAAGATTACGGAGTGACTTTGTCACTTTATGTTGGTTTTCAAACTTTTGAACGATGAGTAGGAAAGTGATACAGATATATATAGGCTTAAATTCAATCATTAACCTTTATTATCAAGTTTGGTGAGGTAATTCTACATTGGACTTTTTCATATTTTTAGGATCTAATTTGTGAAAAATTTAATTATAGTGAAAAGATTTTCTCTAAAATTATATATAATTTACAGTGTTATCTAAAAATATGTTAAAATCATGCAGGTAATATTATACACATTATTGAGGTGATTAAAATATCATTTACATTAGTGGTATAATAAATCTTAAAAGGAGGACAACGTTTCGGTCTGAGTTTTAAGTTTAATGAGTACGCTGGAAATTTTTTTATTACCTCAAGTTTTTTTTAAAATGCTATACACTTTCATGCACAAATCTTGACTAATCCTCCTCATCCATTTTATGTACGACTTTCTCCATTTTTAAAGCAAAAAAGGAGATTAGATAGAAGGTTACTATGTAGTGATAATAGTACTATTGTTAATCATTTTATTTATTAGATAAAATTACTCTATTCTAAATTGTCATCCCGGTATATGTAAAGTGGGATGGCTTTTTTGTGTTAAATCGTTATTGAAAAAAGAACAAAAGCAAGAGGAAGAGGAGCCAATTTATGTTGACTCCCCTTTATTTGTTTTTAATACTTATTCTTATTTAGCTCGATATAAATCGCCACTGGCCTTTTCAATATTTGTACATGCTACTTTATATTTCACCTTTGCATCAATGTATTCAGCATAAGCAAGTTGCCAGTTTACTTGTGCATCAGTAACTTCTAGGATTGGAGATAACCCATCTTTATAACGGTCTATGATCATCTTCAAATTTTCATTTGCCTTCACTAACGAGGCTTTGGTCAATTCGACTCTTTTGGAAGCTTCATCTAAAACATACATTGCTTCATTGATATCCAAAATCACCTGATCTGTCATTTTTTCTTTGTGTAATACAGCAATTTCTGTTTCTATTTTTCGGGCCGCCATTTCTCTTTTCTTTTTCCCTGAATGATAAATGGGAATTGAAAAGCCAGCTCCAGCATAGTAATTTCCCTCTGGGGTATTGGCTAACTGTGGACTTGGAGCACCGTAAACCCCTTTAGCAAAAACATGCAAATTACCTTTGTATTTTGATGCTGTAAGGTCAGCATTTGCATGAGTGGCCTTTACTTCCGCTATAGATTGTCTGATTTCTGCTCTTTGATCCAAAGCTCTTGAAACTACATCATTGGTATCAAAAATGAACTCAGAGAAGTCCACAGTATCTTCAACTATTGTAGTGGAAATGATTTCTTTTCCCATTAATCTATTTAAATTCATGATTGAAATGTTATAATTATTTTGAGCTTTTAAGACTTCTAGTTCAGCTTCATTAAGCTTCACTTCTGCCATTAGAAGATCATTTCTACTTACAATTTCCGCTTCATATTTATTTTTAGCTACATCAACTAAAGTTTTCACAGAGTTTTGATATTGGTGAGCAAGTTCTAAAGCCTCTTTGTCGCCAACACTTTTCCAATACAATTGATCTGCATAAAACAATAATTCAGAACCAGTGAAATCACGATGTGCAGAAGCAATTTCTTTTTTCATTTGTGCCAACTTGATGGAACTTTTGATTTTCCCACCGGTATAAAGATTTTGTTTGATTGTGACATTGGCGTTATAATTATGATGTACTGGCAACCATTCACCAATAGGAGCGTCACTAGGTTTGAAACCAGTAGGATCAAATGGACGGCCGGTATAACTGTAGTTTGCACCTGCATCAATTCTTGGTCCTTTATCACTGTGTGCTACTTTTATATATTCTTCAGCCGCATTGATTTGCATTTGTGCAGACTGAATATCTTGATTGTATTCCAATACTTTTTGTCTGTAATCCTTCACTTTCAATACTTCTTGTGCATTGATGTTGAATGAAAAATAGAAAGTAGAAAAAACGAATATGATATATTTTTTCATGACAATTAGGCCTTTTTTAAGTTGAAGAAAATCGCGTAGAAAATAGGTAGTACTACGAGAGTGGCTATTGTAGCGGCAAATAAACCTCCCATAATTGCAGCTGCCATACCTCCGAATAATGGATCAGTTATGATTGGTGCCATACCTAGAATGGTAGTTGCCGCTGCCATAGAAACCGGAATTGTTCTTGAAAGTGCCGCCATGATCAAAGCGTCGTATTCATTCAAACCATTTTCCATTTCAATTTCTATTTGTTCTACCAAGACAATGGCGTTTTTGATGACCATTCCAACAAGGCCGAGCAAACCAAGGATAGCCATAAAACCGATGGTCTGTCCAAATACTTTCATTCCTAGTATGATACCCACCCATATCAATGGCAAAATGGCAATTATGGCTAATGGTTTTCTAAACCCTTTGAACAAGATGATTAGTACCCCCAGCATCAAAACGGCAGCAACAGGAAGGGGTGCCGAAATGGCCTCATTAGATTGTTGCTGATATCTTTTTAGGCCGTCCCAGAATAAAGTATAACCTTCAGGAAGTTCCATTGCTTCAATAAGAGGTACAATCTCATTTTCAACTTCAGGGCTTTCATAGCCTAAAACCACATCACATTGTACTGCAATCATTCGCTGGCGATTATATCTCCAAATCCAGTCTTCTTCATATTTGTATTCGTAATCGTCTACAATTTGATCAAGCGTAACCATTTTACCTTCATCAGAGAAAACAGGCATTGTACCGAGGTTGCTGTTATCATAATTCTTTCTAGAAATCTCTTTTACAAGAATAGGCATTCTCTTATCTCTTTCTCTGTATTCACCTACTTGTACACCTTCTCTAAGCATTCTTGTTGCAGTAGCAATATGTTCTTTTGTAACCCCTAGTCTTCTTCCTTTCTCCTCAGAGTAAATAGGTTTCCAGATTGGTGTTTTTTCACGCCAGTTATCTCTTATATTTTTGGCTGTTTGAACATGAGCAATTCTTTCTTTGGCTTCTTCAGCCAATGCTCTCAATACCTCAGGGTCAGGTCCTGTAAAACAAGCTTCTATATCTGCTTTTGGTGTAGGTGCCGCTTTGAATAACTGAAATACACTTATAGCATGCGGTAAACTGTCTTGAGCAAATTGCTGTGCTCGTTCCATTACTTCATTAGACATAGATGGATCTTTTACTTCCACCAAGAAAGAGGCTAGGTTTCTAGTACTACTCCATGAAACAGAAGCTAGATAGTACCTTGGGGGAGTACTGCCCACTGTAATTGATACTTTTTCGACTTCTTCTTGTGCCAATAAGAAATTCTCTAGCTTTTTAGAATCTTCATAGGTAAAATCAATGGGTGTGTCTGCAGGCAACCAATAATCTACTTTGAATAGAGGTTTGGAAACGAAGGGAAAGAAACTTTGCTTCACAGTATTTCCCCACATAACAAAGCCAGTAAACACTAAAACTACTCCACCTAAACTCAACCATCTATGTTGAATTAATTTTTCAATTAAACGTTTGAATGATTTAAAAAACACATTATCATAAGGATCACCCGTTTCTTTAGGTTCTTTTAGTATGAAGTCACCATAAACGACCGTTTGTGTCAATGCAAATACCCAGCTTAATAATAATGAAATAGAAAGAACATAAAATAATGGCTGAATAGTCTCTGCAGTATCATCAGTGGCCATGGCCAACGGAAGGAAAGAGAAAATGGCAATAAAAGTTGCTCCAAATAATCCCCATTGAGGAATTGAGGCTCCTTTGATTAAAGCATCTTTTTTCTTTTCCCCTTTTTTCATGGTATTTATTGCATTGTCTGCCACAACAATGGCATTATCAACTAACATACCCATTGCAATGATAATGGCGGCAAGTGTTGTTCTATTCAAAGTCAAGCCGATTTGTTCCATGAAAACCAGTGTGGTTACAATAGCAAATACTAAGCTGGAACCGATCAGTAAACTTGGTCGAACACCCATAGCAAACATTAGAATTAAAACTACAATCACTACAGACATTACCAAGTTGTCAATGAAATCCATGTTCGCTTCTTGAGCTACTTGATCTTCATGATAGAGGCCCACAAGCTCCAATCCAACAGGAATTGTTGCTTTTAATTCATCTAGTTTTGCATCCACCTTTTCACCAGTTTCAACAATATTTAGTCCAGCTTCATTAGATACCGCAATACCGATAGCAGGTTTTCCGCTTACCCTCATTAGTACATCGGCAGGGTCTTGAAAACCTTGTTTTACGGAGGCAATATCTTTCAGACGGAATTGCTGTCCATTTTTTCCTTTGATAATTAAATCTTGAATGTCTTCTATACTTGAAAAAGAATTGGTGGCATCTACTTTCAATGACGTTCTACCAGAATTAAAAGTACCGCCTTGTACAATTTTGTTGTGTCGTTCAATGGTTTTGAAAACATCATTAGGACTAACTCCAAGATTGGCTAATTTTGTTTGTGAAATTTCTACATCAATCACAGGGTTTTGTTCACCATACAATACCACTTTTGCTACTCCTTTGAGGGGTTTTAAATTCTTTTGAATATAAATTGCATAGTCTCTTAATATGCTTGGATCTACACCTTCTTCAGCCTTCAAAGCATAATACATTCCTAATACATCACCAAAATTGTCATTGATGTTGATAGGGCCGGCTCCTTCCGGAAGGTTAATCTCAGCATCTCTCACTCTACGTCTGATTTCATCCCACTTTTGCTGCAACTGATCTGGATCATAGTTAGGAACAATTTCAACATCAATCTGAGATAAGCCTCTTCTCGATTCAGATTTAATTTGTTTTAAATAACCAACATTCTGAAGTTCCTTTTCAATTACTTCTGTCACTAATTCTTCTACTTCCCACTGCGTAGCACCAGGGTATTCTGTAGTGATAATCACTTGTTTGATGGTGAAAGGAGCATCTTCTTGTTTTCCAAGGTTGAAGAAAGACTGAATTCCTGCTACAAGCAATACAACAAGAAAGAAGTGTATTACTTTTTTATTTTCGATTGAATACTTTGCAATACTCATAATTTATCTTTTTGAAGTGGAGGATTATTTTGAAGTAGTTGGATTAAAATCAAGCACTCTAGCTTTTTGTCCATCATGAAGTAAATTAGCACCATATTCAACCACCAATTCACCTGATTTTAGTCCCCCAAGTATTTGTATTTTGTCTTTATCGACGAGCTTACCTAATCGTACATTTCTTTTGGAAACTTCTTTTTTGAAAGCATCAAAAATCATTACTGAAGGTTTATGATCCGCACCTTTTTGTACTACTGAATAGACGGGCAACAAAATTACATCTTCATTGGATTGGTCATTTTGCTCCATTTCTACCGTTACCTGACATGCCATGCCAGAACCAACAGGTGTTTCACTTTGCATATCTTGTGTGGTATTGAGGTATAGAAAAACAGGAAATCCTGTAGCACCTTCAGATCGGGCGCCAATTTCTTTGAGGGTTGCATCAAAGATTACATCAGGGTAGGCGTTTAATTTTACTTTAAAACTTGTTACATGATCAAAATAGCGGATAAAGTTTTCAGGTATAGTGAATTTTACTTCTATAGCTGAGAAATCTAGAAGGCTAGCAATTGGTTGTTTCGCAGTAACTTCTTGATAATTTTCAACTAATTTTTTTGCTACAATAGCATTAAAAGGAGCATATAATTTTGTGTCTTTTAAAGCATTTTCTGCATCTTCAAAATCAGATTTAGCAATTAAATACGCAGCTAATTTTTGGTCATATTCATTCTGTGGAATTGATCCTTTTGCTAAAAGCCCTTCATATCTAATTTTTTCTGATTTTGCTTGAATAAAGCGAGCTTTTTTTGCCTGCACTTTAATTTTAAAGTCACGAGGATCAATTTCTGCTATTAAATTTCCTTTTTTAATGTGTTGCCCTTCTTCAGCATTTAATTTGATCAATGGACCACCAACTCTAAAAGATAGACTAGACTCTTTTGTTTCTTTTGTTGTTGCACTAAATGTTTTATTTGAAAGATAATCTGCTGTTGTAGTGGTTATAACTTTTACAGGTCTAATAATTTCTTCTTTTTGTTCCTCTCGTTCAGAACAAGAAAATAATGATGAGAGCACAAAAAGTGATGAGATAGATATTGTTACTATTTTTTTCATATCAATTAAGTGAGTTATCTGTAATAATGATTATGTATTCTAATACGATACAGTTCGAACGAATGATTAGTTTTTAGTGTTAATAAATTTTATTCTGTTATTTCACCCAGTTTCTTTTCAAGTCATTCCAATAAGAATGAAACTACTGGCACATTATTCATTATCTTGAAGAGCATAAAGCAATCATCATTTTTGATCGAAAAGCGATTATTCTTTCAAGAGTAAAATCTAATTTGTATCATTGTGTGATGATTATTTAGATCAATTCTAATTTAAACTAAACATGGCAAAGAAAAATACAACTGCTTACTGGATGAGGATTATCCATCGTTATCTAGGATTTTTTTTAGCAGGTATCATGGCTGTCTATTCATTCAGCGGCATTATTTTAATTTTTAGAGACACTGATTTTCTAAAAAGAGATTATTACTTTGAAAAAACGGTAGATGCAGGTTTACCCAAAGATCAAATTGGAAAAGCAATTGGCGTCAGAAGACTTAAAGTCGGTAAAGTAGAAGGGGATGTATACCATTATAAACAAGGTACTTATAATGTAAAGACAGGAGAGGCAAAGTATACTTTAAAGAAGCAACCGTATATGATTGAAAAAATGAATCATATGCATAAGGCAACATCAGGTGATCCACTTTTCTTTTTGAATATCTTCTTTGGAGTTTCATTATTCTTTTTTGTGCTTTCAACATTCTGGATGTTTGCACCAAAGACAAAAATCTTCAAAAAAGGAATTTATTTTACGCTAGGAGGTATAGCATTGACATTGTTTGTTTTATTTTTTGAGTAAAAAAATAATATTCCGATAAAATGTTCCCCAATTGATTTTGTAAGATCGATTGGGGAATTTTTATACATAAAAAAATCCCTCCAAGAATTACTTCTCGAAGGGATACACTTCATTTATTAGATAAAGTAGTTATATGTATATGCACTATTACAACAAACTATTCATTTATAATAGCATTGACCATTTCAGTGCTTTTCCTATCTAATGGTAAAAGCACCATTGATTTTATAATTATTTTCTACCGTAAACCAAGACTTTTCTTTGGATACTATCTCTAAGATCTTTTTCAATTGTTGTGATGTCCGTAGAAAGTGCTTTCATATAAGTTTCTAAAGCTTTTTCAGTGTTTCCTAATCTTACATAGTAATCACCTAAAACTTCTAAGTTTTCTGCGTTTTCATCAATTGAAATTGCTGTGTCGATCCATTCTTTTGCTAATTCTAAATCAGCATTCCAGTTGATTGCTAGTGATGCAGCTTTTGTATAAGTAGCCCAATCATTGGCATCTGCATTTGCAACCATTTCTGATAACTTTGATGTATTTGATTCATCTGAATTTTCAATGTTAGAAGCAAAAGAAACAACTGAAGATAATGCAATAACTAAAGAGATAAATAACTTTTTCATAAGAGTATAAATTTTAAGTTTCTGTAAATGTTTACGTTATGTTTTACGCTTAACTTAGATTCCATCTTTGTGCCATAAAATCATAACTATCAGTTATACAGTTGTTTATATGTTTATTGAGTGATTTTCTCTTTGTTATCAATGTTCAATTCCGAACATAAAATACTAAAACAGCACATTTTCTGACACATTTTTTGAGAATGGGCATTTATAGAAATATTAAAGTTTCAAGATGTACCATAATGCTTCTTATTCTAGATTAAATGTTTCTAATTGAATGGTTTTATTTTAATAAAGTTTCTCTACCCTTTTGCTGACTTCCCTTTCCAAGGTTTGCCCTTAATAATGAAACATAAATGACAGCAGGTAGAACACATCTATCGCTAGGGTTTTCTTTGATCTCATCAATCATCCCTTCTTTAACCAATATTTCGAAAGGGAGTGAAGTCATTCCTGAATTTTTGATACCTAACGCTTTTTCATGTAAACCATTTAAAAGCCTTTGTTCTAAATTCAGACAACTCTCATGTAACGAAAATTGGATGGATAATTTATTTAATAGATTTTGAAGTATTTGTTGATAAGGCACTTTCTCTTTACGTAAGAGCCCTGCTAGTGTGGTGTTACCGAGAATTTGTAATTCTTTCCCGATTCGATGTGAAAATTTATAGTAATCTTCTTCAAATACTTGTGCTTCTACAGAATGAAGCAACCGACTTCTTTTTCTTAAAGTCTGATCTTCCTCAAAACATAAAATATTAAATAAAATACCTAATTGTTCGTTAGTACATTCGCCTATAAATTGTAAATCTCTATCCAGGACCATTGTTCATTATTTTTGTTTGACTATTAACTTATACTGTTAAAATGAAGGAAAGATTAATTTATTTGACTATGTTGCGGGAGGTTAACGTATGATTACATTCTATGGCTTTTGAATTCATCACATTATGTTATATTCGCATCCTCTTTCTATTTTCGGGGGAGTGAAGTATATTCCATAAATCAATATTAAAGCACCATGAAAAAGCATAATCAATCTTTAGATCAAATACAAAAACATCTTGGTTTTCAATCTTTTAATACTATTCAAAAGGAAACGATAGAGCATTCTAAAAAGAGTGAAGAATTGATTTTGCTTTCACCAACAGGTTCAGGTAAAACACTTGCTTTTTTATTGCCCTTGATTGACAAAATCAATGTTGATTTAAAAGAAGTGCAATGTGTTATTATTGCTCCATCAAGGGAATTAGCTTTACAGATTGAAGGTGTTTTTAAAAGTATGGGTACCGCTTTTTCAATTAATAGTGTTTATGGTGGACATTCATTTAAAATTGAAGAGAAAAATTTATCTAACCCACCTCACGTTTTGGTAGGAACACCCGGAAGGTTAGCGGATCATATTGATAAAGAAACGTTTGATTTCAGTTGTGTTGAATACTTAATTCTTGATGAGTTTGACAAAGCATTAGAGTTTGGATTTCAGAATGATATGGAATTTATCATTGAAGAATTGAGATCGATTCATTATAAAATGTTGACTTCAGCTACTGAAAGCGATGAAATTCCTGCTTTTGTGAAAATGGAAGACCCAGTCATAATGAATCATTTGGGAGGGCAATTACCTCCAAAGCTAGAATTGAAATATGTACAAGCTGATGGTGTAGATAAATTGGCAGTTCTTTTTAAATTGATTTGTAGAGTGGCAAGTGAACCTACATTGATTTTCTGTAATCACAGAGCGGCAGTAGATCGAATAAGTGAGCATCTAAAAGAAAATAACATTCCTCATGAATCTTTCCATGGAGGTATGGATCAGGAACAAAGAGAAAGAGCATTGACAAAATTCAGAAATGGCTCTGTACACGTTTTCTTGACAACAGATTTAGCGGCAAGAGGATTGGATATTCCATCAATCAAACATGTCATTCATTACCAATTGCCTCCTAAGGAAGATGCCTTTATTCATCGCAATGGTAGAACTGCCAGAATGGATAAAGAAGGAGTGACTTACCTTGTAATGTCATCAGAAGATGAGTTTCCTGATTATATTGAAGATAGACCTATTCATTTATCGTTACCTTCTATAGAGGAAATGCCACAACTTCCTGTGTGGGAAACGTTGTATATCAGTGGTGGGAAGAAGAATAAAATCAACAAAATCGATATTGTAGGTTTATTGGCCAAGAAAGGAAAGTTACAGAAAGAAGAGATTGGTTTAATAGAGGTAAAAGACTTTATGTCTTTTGTGGCTGTAACAAGATCGAAGGCTAAAAAGGTAGCTGAAATTGTCAATAAAGAAAAAGTAAAGAAGATAAAAGTAAGAGTTGCAGTTGCAAAATAACGGTTTTGGCATGATTCTATACTAAAATAGTGGAGTATTTAATCTAACTATAACCCCTGAGAAATCAGAGTATTTCTTAGGTCATAAACTACTGTTACTATGAATCAAACTAGCACCTTATTATTAGGTATTGCCTTGGCAATTATTATGCTTGGCATGGGATTATCATTGGTACCTGATGATTTTAAAAGGATTCTGAAAAAACCTTGGGCAGTTTTAATCGGATTGGTTTTACAAATTGTTTGTTTGCCAATCATTGCATTTGGCATTGCTTATTATTTAGCATTACCGTCTTTCATTGCTTTAGGGCTTATTATTTTGGCGGCATGTCCTGGCGGGCCAACCTCCAATCTTATCACGCACTTGGCAAATGGAGATACTGCATTGTCGGTGACACTAACGGCGGTAAGTAGTTTTGCCACTATTATCACTATTCCTTTTGTGATCAATTTAGGTTCTTCCTTTTTCTTGAGCCAAGATCAAACTATTCTTTTGGATGTACCAGATACTATCAAGAAGATTATGATTGTCAGTATTATTCCAATCATTTTAGGAATGAGTATTCGAAAGTTTTTACCTGGCTTTGCTCAAAAAATGGCAAAACCTACCAGAATTGCCTCAGCAGTGATTTTGATTGTAATGATTGTCGGTATTGTTGTGAAAGAAAGAAATAATGTAGTGGCCTATTTTGCTCAGGCAGGAATGGCTACACTCTTATTGAATGTCTTCACCATGGGCTTAGGCTATGGAATTGCACGATTAGCTCAATTAAAATCAGCACAAGCCACTTCTATTGCCATCGAAACAGGTATTCAAAACGGTACAATGGCCATCACGATTGCAATTGGTATTATGGGAAGGGTAGATCTTTCTATTGCAGCAGGTGTTTATTCATTGATTATGTTTTTCACTTCAGGAGCAATCATCTTTATTTTTTCTAAGAAAAACAAAAAAGAGGAATCATTAGAGTTGTCGGAATATAAATAATAACTCTAAATAGCTATACAATAGCCCTATGATATTCGTGTCATAGGGCTATTTTTATGTATTTTTACGAAAAAATATGTTATGGCAGAAAGAAGAGAAGTAAGAGAGGAAGAACTCGTTTTAGTAAAGCATTTGATACAATTGGGAGGGGAAAACCCCTCTGATTTTGAGTTGCCAATGATGGTAGATGATTATGAAAATGCGGTAATGGGAAGTATTAATTTTACGGAACCTGAAAAATCACCTTATAAAGGAGATATAGTTCAAGTAGTTTACAGAGATGTAGATAGGGTTCCTGTGGTAATTACTTTGACCAAAAATGAAAACAATGAAATCTTGGATATGGATTTCTGGAAAAAAGATTTTTCAAAACTTCAACAGTATCCAAAGCCTGAAGATGTACAAATCTTCAATAATAATGGATTAGTTTAGAGTGAGTTACAGTACAGGTAAAAAAAGCAGTATTGTATAATGCGTCTTTTTCAGTTTTTTACGTCTACAATCCAAAAGTATAAAATATGAATACAAAGGACATTTGGAATACTTTTCATCAAGAGTTGGAAGGGTTTATTGCTTCTAAAATTAATGAAAAAGACGAGGCAGAAGATATTCTTCAAGATGTTTTTATTAAAATACATGAGAAGAAAGCACTCCTGAAAGATGAGAAGCAATTGGGCAGTTGGATTTATCAGATTACAAGAAACTCAATTATAGATTTTTATAGAAAGAGAAAACAGAACAGTACTTTTGATGTAGAAAAGATTGATTTACCTGCGGAATTTGATGCTACAGACTCTAATCTTCAAGCCTGTGAAGCTTGTGTGAAGCCTTTTATTTTACAACTACCCGAAAAATATCAAGATGTTTTAATGAAAGTGACTTACCAGCGAGTATCTCAGAAGGAATATGCACAGCAGCATCAATTATCTTATTCTGCTGTTAAATCAAGAGTACAAAGAGGAAGAGAACAGTTAAAGCAATCTTTTGAAACTTGTTGTACACAGGTAGATGATGGTTTTGGTAATATTTCATTTCAATGTAAATCAGGTAATTGTAATTAATTTTTTTGTTTTTATACTTTTTTTGCGTCTTTTTTTAAAAGTCTCGTCTATTAGGGTGAAAACGGATTAATCACCTTTAAAAATAGAATAAGATGAACGATAAGGAAATCAAATGCGCAGAAAATAGCCAATGTACTTGTGATTGCAACTGCTGTAAATGTACTCAAGAAGAGAGCACAGGTTGTAAATGTACTTCAACTGATGCTGACTGTTGCTAAGCAAAAAAGTTAAACGAAAAAGGACCATAAGCTGAATTTTAAATCAACTTATGGTCCTTTTTTATAGAAGAGATGTTTCAAGCATGCTCTAATTTAATACCAGCCTAGCGGTTTAATATTTCTTCAAAATCGGCCATAAATCCTGATAGTACAAATGGATCAAGACTTGAGTGATCAAACGTAATAGACAAAGGAATAAACAACAGATCACCTTGTTGATAACGTTTGCCAAAATAGAAGTAAGGCCTTGCTGAATCCAAAGCAGACGCATGAAGCTGAAAGCTTGTGAACTGTAAGTTGGGTAAGTTGCCAATAAAATGTGCTGTAGCCCAAACTAACACAGGTAGAGGAGCAAAATCGCCTTCTCTATTGAAAGCATAGTCTACACACTTTTTATAATTACGGAAATACTCTTCTACTGTAGAATTGGCAGGATCTTCTACAATAATTTCAGTAAATCTTGTTTCACCACCTACAGCTATCGGAGAGAAAACGGGTAGGTTATCAAAGACATACCATTCGTTTTCTAGTTTTCTATACCTAAAATAAGGGTGCTTTTTCATTGCTTCGACCAATGCCCACATTAAGTAAGCGGTAAAAGAAGCTCCTTCATATTTTTTTAAATTGTCTTTATAATATTGGTAGCCCTTTGTAATATCTACTTGAAGGGTCATTTGTAGATTAGGTTCTCTAACAATCTCTTTTTGGTGAAAAAAATTCAACGACCATTGCTCATAAGAACTCACTTCGTCCATTTTTAATTTTTTACCACCGTATTTTTGGAGTAATTCTTCTTTTTCCATCTTATTTAATTTAGTCTGCAAAGATGTTTATTTTTTAAATGATAACACAGTGTATCCAAAGAGATTACTGTAAATAAGTTTAAATAAAAAGAGCTATATCGATCGTGATCAATATAGCTCTTTCAACTATTTTTTTATCTTTTAATTACCAGTGTAAACATGTGTTTGTGGTACCTCTTGGAGTGGATTTGAAGATTGACTTACTCCAAAATGAACGCCAATTAAAATAATGCCTAATGTACCGATAATTGCTGTAGCTCCTTTGATAACTTCTAAAATGTCTTTCATAGTATAGATTTTTTTATTGATTGAAGAGTTGTTCCTTCATTTTTAAAAAACGGCCAAACTATACTTGAGTTCAATACATTGCAGAGTGTTAACAAAAAGGGAGTTAATGCAGTGAAATTAATTATTTTTAAAGGTTGTTGTATTGTAAAATGGTTTGCCCGATGTTGTGATTCCTTCTATTTCAACTTGATAATCTGTTGCTTTGTCATCTGTATAAAAAGAAACGGTAGCTTTTCCGTTTTCATCAAAAATAATATTGGGTTCCCATAAAAGCGTAATTCTATGATCAGGCTTGGCGTGTTCATCTTTTTGAATATCATATTTTGGTTGATAGAAAGTCCTGCTGGTATAAAAGCCAGGAGAAGTGATGTTGTCCAATCCTGCCACTACATAGGAACCACCACCGCCTTGTCGTGTATAAATTGCAATCACTCCATTGATGGAATTACTTGTATAAATACTTCCTTCTGACATATCCAAAACATCAATAAAACCAACTTCTGTCATAGACATGGTTTGCAATAGTGATTTATCCACTTGGAAACCATCCAATATTACAGGTATATCAGACTCACCTGACGGTATTGCTTCACCATCTTCACTAAATGATCCTCCAGCAGATGAAAGGTAACCGGAACGGCGAAGTATTTGAGCTGTTTTCATTTCTTGAGTTAAAAACTCCCACACATTAAAACCAGATGCATAACCAAGTGAATCGGGAATCAGTCTGGCAGTGTAGTTGGAATGTAATTTTGAAGTAGGACTAAATTCATCTATTTCTGCTTCATCCTTAATTTCAATTTCATCAAGAATAATTGTTTTTGTACTGAAAGCACGGTCAATTTTCTCAATGTTCAAGATTTCTTTTTCAAATTGTGCCAACGAATTCCCTTTGGGTAAAATCGCTTTTTTCTCCTCTATAGGAGAGGTGAGAGGTGGCTCTAATTCAAAAATTGAAATTTTGACAGCATTGTTATTTGTAACTTTTTTTCTTCTTTCGCTGTATTTTTTTGCTTGAAAAATAAAGTTGGTAGAATCAAAGAAGACCATTCCCGTAAATGTAAAACCACCTTCATCATCCGTTAAAACAGAATCATGAATGAAACCTTTGTCTATTGAAGTCATTGAGATTTCAGCTTTTTGATATTTTTTTTCATTCCAGAAGTTGCTTGTTCTTCCTCTTAAAGAGATACCCGGTTCTGGAATAAACTGTAAATCTAAACTGTCTTTCGCTTCTTCTATCCAACTGATCTGTCTGAAACCTTGTGTGAGCATAAGATCATCTAAAGCATATTCTTTTTCATTATTATAGTTTTGAAAATACCAAGATGGGTTTTCTATATTACCATTCAATTCATTGGTCATGATCAACTGAGAAATAATATTATTTTTCTTTTGTGTAAGATCCACTAATTTTTGATCTACAATGGCAATGGAAGCATCACCATTTAGAGGTGCTCCGTTTTCGTCTTTAAGATCGATTGACAATTCTACTTTTTCTCTTTTTCTGAAGGTATTTTGATTAAGTTGAAGCTGGACATTTTGTGGTTTGTAATGGAAAATTACTCTTTCTACCACAGGTTGAAGTTTATGATTAAGTAACGTTAGTTTTATGATCCCATTATTCATATCACTTAATGACATTTTGATTGGAACAAGAGCTTTTCCAGGAGGACATTGCCATGAGTACAATACTTTGTTGTCTGAGGAAGCTAATAAATAACCTCCTTCTTGAAGGGCTCCATCATTCGAAATCACTTTTATAAATAAGTCGTCTCTTTTTACAACAAATAACGTTGTGCCTTTTTCTTTAGCGACTGGTAGCTCATACTTTTTGGGTGATTTGTCATGCTCATCCCAATCAAGTACAGCATAAAAACGATCTCCTTTTTCGGCATGAATATAAAAACTCCCCATTCCCAAAGTATTACTCTCTACTTTAGTGACGAGATAATCATTCTGATTATAAATTTTAGCTGAAAAAGCTTCACCATAACCGTTTTGATTGACCAGTTTAACACCCATTTTGGTCGATAATTGTTCAATAAACTGTCCACTTTCAGGGAAAAACTGAAGGTCATATTTTTTCTTTCTATTTAAAACTTGCTCATTTGTAGCACCCTCTTCCAGAACAATCTTTTCTGTTCTTAAAGAGTCAGGATTGATTTGATAAACTTGAATTTCTTGACTGAAAAAAGTGCTGTCACCAAAATTTCTCATCCAATTAGTGTAAGCACGGAGTCTGTATCTTCCTTCTTCTAAGTCAGTTCTCAACTTAAAGTCGCCATTACTGTGTTCCCCTTGTCCAAAGATTTTTCTTTCGTCTATAATTTCACCAGCAGGAGAGAGCAATTCGACATGTACCGATTTGCTCCATTGGTCGTTAGTAAGAGAAGAAGCTTTTCTTAGATAAACTTTAAACCATAAGTTTTCACCGGCCATATAATATGGCTTATCAGTATGGACGTAAAGGGCATCATTAGTTTTCAATCGGTTGTTGGTATTGATCATTTTTATTAATTGATCAATAGTAGATATGTTTTCCCAACTCGATAATATAAATATCGGGACAATAATTAGCAGGGAGAGTCGTAATAATCTCATTTCAGTAGTCACGTTTAGTTTGTTATTTAAAAAGTAAATGTACTATCATTTACTTCAAGTACTGTGACAAATTGATTTAATACAAATTCTAATTATTGTTTTGTAGTTATCCCCTTTAAAAAAGAACAATAGCACCACTGTTTATACCTTTTTTTGATGTGTCTACAATAAATATTAAAGAATTAATAATCAATTATTTTGGCCTTTGTACTTCTGAATTTAAAAATAAGAGAATGAATATTTAAGTACAAATTCAAAATTATCTAATACAAATTCTATTTATTGTTTTATGATTACTTCCTTCAAAAGACTTTTAGTAGAACCACTATTAATACATTTTTTAGCGTTGTACTCACAAAAAATAAATTAAAACTAACTATGATTTATTTTTGACTTAGTACTTAATTCAAATAATAAGTAATTGATGTCGTAAATAATTTTGTCTTACGGCTACATTATAATCTATATTTTTAAATGAAGAAAATTGGGATAACACAAAAAAAGCTACCTTAAGTTTTCACTTAAGATAGCTTTTTCACTGATGATTGATTCAACTATTTCTAATTTTTCAACAGTTCATCTACAGCTTTACGAAGTTGCTGGTCAATTCCTTCAACAACAACGTCTTTATCTTGAGCAATTTTTATATCTGGCTCGATTTGCTGGTTCTCAAGGAAATTGCCATTCATATCTTTGACACCCACTTGAGGAATACCAAATACTAATGATGGATCTTGGAGTCTTTCCCACCAAACAGCTGTCATTGTACCTGGTACAGGCATACCGATGATTTTACCAATTCCTAATGTTTTGTAAGCATATGGGAAGGCATGAGCATCAGAATAGTTGCCTTCAGATGCTAGAACAGCAGAAGGTTTTGTCCATTTGTTGATAGGTTCAGTACCGAATTTTTGATTATTTGGTGCAAATTGAGCATAAACCTTTCCACTCAAGAACGTAACAAGGTCATCATGTAACCAACCACCGCCATTGAAACGTGTATCAACGATTAGTGCTTCTTTATTATAATTCTTTCCTAAGGCTTCGGAATATAATGTTCTGAAAGAAGAACTGTTCATTCCTCTAACGTGAACATAACCGATTTTACCGTTAGAAACCTCTTCCGTTTCTTTCTCTCTTTGTTTCACCCATCTCTTATAAAGAAGGTCGCCTAGGGTGCCTTGAGAGACAGGCTTAACTTCAGTCTTGAATACTTTACTTTTTGTAGGGTCAAGAATAGTAAGGTAAGTAGAAGTTCCTTTTTTATGGTTGAGTAATTGGAAATAATCTTGGCCTGAAGTAATCTTCTGACCATCAATTTCAGTAATAATCATACCTGCTTCAATATTATCCTCAACCTTCGTCAAAGGACCACCTTCAATTACTTCAAGAATTTCTAATCCATCATTCTGATATTCTGGGTTGTAGAAAGCACCCAAAGTAGCAGTTTGATCACCATTACGGCTTGAAGGATAATAACGGCAACCTGTATGTGAACCATTCAATTCACCCAGCATCTCACTCAACATTTCAGAGTAATCATAATTGTTAGTGATATACGGTAAGAATTTAGCGTAAGAAGTTTTGTAATAGTCCCAATCTAAACCATGAATATTAGAATCGTAAAACTTCTTTTTCACTTGTCTCCAAACGTGCTCAAACATGTAATCTCTTTCAGCCGAACGATCTAAATAATAGGAAGCACCATATGAAATTCCTTTTCTTTTATTCGACTTTACGTCCATTTTGGCAAATTTGCCATTTGAAATAAAGAACAGGTTTTTGTGGTCCTTATCAAATTGTAAGTTTCCACCGTAACCTGATAATTTCAAGACTAATTTCGTTTCATTTTTACGGATGTCTTTTGACCATAAATCAAATCCACCTTCAAAACGAGACATATAGTAAAGCTTGCTGCCGTCTTTGGTCAGTAGCATATCAGAAGTAAATGAAGAGTTGATTGTCAACCTTAATACGCGGTCATTAAGACCATCAAAGTCAATTACTAATGCTTCTTCTTTTTCTTCCTCTTCCTTATCGTCACCTTTCTTTTTCTTCTTTTTAGAGTCGTCTTTTTTTGCTTCTTTTTCCTTTTTCTCTTCTTCCTTGCGTGCTTCTTCTAATAATTCAAATTCTTCCTTAGAAAGTTGGAACTCATCGTAAGCATCTTTAGTTAAGAATAAAGCAAAAATATCGTCTTCAGCCCCCCAGCTACCATGACTTCTGAAGCCGTAGCGGTCATTGGAGAAGATGATTGCTTTGCCGTCCATAGCAAACTTCGGCTGACCACTATTGTAACCGCTTTCAGTCAGGTTGATGATGTTTTGATTACCAGAAGCATCCACCAATCCAATATCTGAGCTAGTCCATTGATTTGGAGAATATTGAACAGCAAACCATTTTCCATCAGGTGACCAGTCATATGATTGATCTCCATCTGAGTAGGAGTAATTATAAGTTCCAGGAAGGATTACTCTTTCTTTTTTAGAATCAAGGTTGATGACTTTCAATGTAGTTCTCTCTTCCAAGAATGCAATTTCATCACCTTTAGGTGACCACATCGGCTGGAATTCCTCCTCAGCTTTATCAGTCACTACTTTTTCAACAAATGAAGAAGCTGATATAAAATACAAATCTTCTTCATTTTCAATTTCAGAAGTATAGATATTCCAAGAACCGTTTCTCTCACCAGCATAAACTAATTTTCTGCCATCAGGAGAGAAGCTTACCGAACGTTCTTGCTCAGGTGTTTTTGTAATTTGAACAGTAGTATTATAATCTACTGAAGTAACGAATACATCTCCTCTTAATATGAAAGCCATTTCTTTACCATTAGGAGAGACTGCAATCTGATTACCACCGCTCGACTTTCGTTCAAAAGTGACATTGTTTACTTTCACATCATTTCGGATTTCAATATTTACTTTTTTAGGTGTTTCACCTTTTATGAAAGTATAGATTTCACCATCATACCCAAAACACATTTTTCCATCTTCAGCTACAGTTAAGAAACGGATTGGATGTTTTTCAAAAGAAGTCAATCTTTCTTTGTCGCTTCCATCTAATTTTGTAGTCCAAACATTGAAAGAACCTTCTTCTTCGCTTAAATAAACAATAGTTTGATCGTCTTTATAAAACTGAGGATATTGGTCCTCACCTTTAAAAGTCGAGATTTGTTTATGTTTGTTAGAGGCCACATCATAAACCCAAATATCTCTTGTCACTGAAGAAGTGTGATGCTTTCTCCAGTTGTCTTCATATCCTTTTACATCTTGATAAAGGATTGTTTTTTGGTCCTTACTATAAGTGGCATTTACGGCAGATGTACTTAAGATCTGTTCAGGTCTTCCACCTTTAATGGAAACACTGTACAATTCTGGTAATCTGAAATAAGGAAACTGAGCACTTTTTTGATCATCTAAAATCGTTGCAGTAAATAGAATTGATTGGCCATCAGGCGTAAAAGAAGAGGGGATTTCTTTATTTGAATGATAGGTTAATCGTTGAGGAGTACCACCTTCAGCATTCATTACAAATACATCAAAATTCCCGAATCGATCTGAAGCAAAAGCAATTTGTTTGCTATCGGGGCTCCATACTGGTGAAAAATCATGTGCTACATGATGCGTAATGGCTTGTGCTTTGCCTCCTTCGGCTGACAAAACATATAAGTCACCTTGGTAAGAAAATGCGATTTTTGAACCGTCAGGAGAAATGGATGGATATCTCATCCATAATGGAGACTGAGCTAAGCTTGAAAACCCTAATAGACACAATAGGGCAAAACTGAATAGTCTTTTCATAAATTGAATTGATTTAATTTAAGTTGTTTGTTTTGACACTTACGTGAACTTACTAAAAAAATGCTAGTAAATAGCCTTTTAAATGAATTTATGTATTACAACGTATGCTTTTAATGCAATACAGTTGCAATAATAAAACTTTTCCTACGATTTGACAACTCTTAAAATAATGTAAATCAATATTTCATTTAAGATAATTTTTTGGAGTGTAAGGTGCTAGATGAAAAATCGTTCTTTGCTTGATTTAAGTTGCTGAAAATCAAATTATAACATTTCAATGTAATGTGTGAATAATGTTATAGGTAATTTATTGTGATGATGTTACAATGCAGATAATCAGTGTAATAACTAGGTGTGTTCCTTGTTTTTATAAAAGTTAAAATGTTTTCAATTCCCAAAATCCTTTCTTAGAATTGTACTAGCAAATAACATAAAGCACAACCTAATTTATTATTTAAACCTAGTTCAAACATTAATTTAATGAGATACATCATCTTATAACACGCTAAACATTTATTTCGCTTCATTAGTGAAGAAAATAATAAGCAGATTTATATACTTTTTTGATAATGTTGAAATTGAATAATCTTTATTCAGTACAATCATTAGTCAACATTATAGCCTTTTCAGAAGCTATAAGTAGCTTGCTGGTATTGTCTATAGCAATTAGACAAAGGTAGTCAGTATATCTATAGTTTTGAAAATTCATTTCGAATTCCACTTTTTTGAGTAGAATACATATTTCTGTATTAATAGCAAGGCTATTAATATTGGTATAACAATATACACCTCTTTTATGAAAATTGAGGCTTAATTTGTATGTCAAAAAATAAAGTGAACTATAATTCCCTTTGATTACATCAATGGGATGCTGAATACTTATGTTCAACACAAATATCCAATCAATCAATTATTAACTTAACATGAAAAAAAGAGTACTTTATTTCCTCTTTCTTTTCTTGGGGGTGGTTGCTACAGCCTTTTCTCAAGAAAGAATTATTTCAGGTGTCATTCGTGATGCCAATGGAGAAACGCTTCCGGGCGCTACTGTCATGATTGAAGGAACAACAAACGGTTCTGTATCAGATTTTGATGGAAATTACACTGTTGCTACAGAAGCTACAGATGCCGTTTTGGTGGTTCGACTTATCGGTTATAAAACGCAGAATGTCACGGTAGGTACAAAATCAGTGATTGATTTTACCCTGCTTGAAGATGTGGAACAGCTTGAAGAAGTGGTAGTTACCGCATTAGGTATTGAAAAAGATAAAAAATCACTGGGTTATTCTGTTTCAGAAGTAAAAGGTGATGACCTGAAAGGTGCTGACAATGGAGTTTTAAATAACTTAAATGGTAAAGTAGCAGGTGTACAGGTAAATACATCTTCAGGTGCACCTGGTGCATCATCTCGTATTACTATTCGTGGTAACTCTTCATTGACAGGTAACAACCAACCGTTATTTGTAATTGATGGAGTGCCGATGGATAACACCTATAACTCAGGAAATACATCAAGTGGTGGCACTGACTTCGGTTCACCAATCAATGATATCAACCCAGACGATATTGAGTCAATGTCAGTATTGAAAGGTCCAAACGCAGCCGCTTTATATGGTTCAAGAGCACAAAATGGTGCTATCGTAATCACCACAAAATCAGGTAAAGGATCAAAAGGATTGGGTGTTACACTTTCCAACACTACTACATTCCAAAAGCCATTGGTTTTACCGAATTACCAAAACGAATACGGTCAGGGTTTGAATGGTCAATTCTCATTTTCAGATGGTAAGAACGGTGGTACTTATGATGGAGTGGATGAATCATGGGGTCCTAGACTAGACCAAGGAACAAACATTCCTCAGTTCTACTCTAATGGTGAGCCAGTGCCCTGGGTATCGAATCCCAATAACGTAGAAGATTTCTTTGAAACAGGTCACGTTTCTACAACAAACCTATCCATCCAAAATGCGACGGATAAATCAAATGTTCGTTTCTCTATGATGTACTCAGATCAAGAAGGTATGGTGCCAAACACAGGCTTAGAGAACTACTCGGCTTCATTAAACTTCGGTCATAAAATCAATGAGAAGTTACAATTAGATACTAAAATCACGTATTCAAGAAGATCTTCAGATAACTTGCCTCAGCAAGGTTACGGTGAAAATAACGTCATGCAACAGTTTGTATGGTTTGGTCGTCAAGTAGATACAAATATGCTGAAAGACTACAAAAAAGCTGATGGAACGCCTTACAACTGGAACTACAACTACCATGATAACCCGTATTGGATCTTGAATGAGAACACAAACTCACAGCTAAGAGACCGTGTAAATGGTTATGCCTCATTGAAGTGGAACATTACAGATTACTTAAATTTCAAAGTGAAGGGTGGTACTGATTTGTATACTGAAAACCGTTTGTCGAAATCAGCAATGTACTCGATCAATGACCCTGACGGTGGTTTCTATGAATCCAACTACTTTGTCAATGAGACCAACTTTGATTTCTTGTTCTCGTTCTCAAAAGACTTCGGTTCAGACTGGAATGTGAATGCCAACTTTGGTGGAAACAACATGTACAGAGTGTATAAATCGAATTCAATGGAAGCATTTGGTTTAGCTTCACCGGGCGTTTATACACCAGCCAATGCAACTGGCCAAGTGGAATCACAGACTTACTTCGAAGAGAAAATCATCAACTCATTATATGGTACGGCTTCGGTAGGTTTCAGAGATTATTTATTTGCTGATGTAACTTTACGTAATGATTGGTCTTCAACATTGCCGGTACAAAACAACTCGTTTATGTATCCATCAATCAACCTGTCTTATGTATTCTCAGAGCATATTGATTTGCCATCATGGATCTCTCAAGGTAAGATTAGAGGTGGATGGGCCGAAGTAGGTAACGATACAGATCCTTACAATACAATGAACGTTTACACAAGTGGATTGCCTTATAATGGTTATCCGATGTTTAAATATGAAACTACTCAAGCGAATCCTGATTTAAGATCAGAAAGAACACAATCATGGGAAGTTGGTTTGGATATGGGATTCTTCAATAACCGTTTAGGATTTGAAGCGGCTTATTATGAAAAAGCAACTTACGATCAAATTGTTCCAGCAGACGTCTCAGCAGCATCAGGTTATAGATATTCTTATATCAATGCAGGACAGATTGACAACAAAGGTTTTGAATTAATGGTATTTGCCACTCCTGTACAGACTGATGAGGTGACTTGGGATGTATCATTCAATTTCTCAAAAAACAAAAACGAAGTAGTTGAGCTTGCAGAAGGTGTAGATTCATTTGTATTAGGTGAATACTGGGGCTTAACAACAGAGGCTCGTCCAGGTGAAGAGTTAGGAACGTTTTACGGTTATGCTTACCAACGTGATGATGCAGGTAATGTAATGGTCGATGAAAATGGTTTCCCAATGAAAACAGAAGAGAAAGTGAAGTTAGGTTCTATCAACCCAGATTGGAGAGGTGGTATCCGCAACTCGGTTTCTTATAAGAACTTCACATTATCAGCATTGATTGATATTTCTGTTGGAGGCGACATCTTCTCTGTAACAAACATGTTTGGTCAATATGCAGGTGTACTTGATGTAACAGCTGTAAATCGTGAAGCTGGCAGAGTAACTAATGGTGTAGGTGTAGACGGTAATCCGAATACAATTGTAGTTTCTTCTCAAGATTACTACCAGTCGCTTTACGGAATTCATGAAGAATTTTTATACGATGCTACTTATGTGAAATTGGCTGAACTGTCAATCGCTTATAACATTCCATCTACTTTCACTAAGAAATATGGTATTCAAGGGATGAGCGTAGCATTTGTAGGTAATAACCTTTGGATGATTCATAAAAACGCTCCGAACATTGATCCACAAGCGGGCTTCGGTTCTAGCTTAGATGGTCAAGGTTTTGAATTTGGTCAGTTGCCATCACCACAAAGTTTTGGTTTCGACATCAAAATGAAATTCTAATTTCTGAGCAAGTGAATTATTAAAAAGTTGAGGGAAATTTCCCTCAACCTAAATTTGAAGAAGAATGAAAAAATCAATTATATATATAGCATCAATCTTGATGACTTTGGGGATGACTTCGTGTTTCAAAAACTTTGAAGATATGCAGACCAACCCCAATTATCCTACAGATGTAAAACCAGGTAATTTATTTGCCAATGCCACTTTCTCTAGAATTGGAGGTATTTATGGTGTGCAAGCTGAAGATTTCAACATGACAGGTAGCGGTCTTTGGGCACAGCATTTTGGTAAAATCCAGTACATTGATGAAGATTATTATGAGTACAGATCCAATGTAATCGACTTATACTGGAAGTATATGTATGCAGGTTCATCATCAAATGGTACAGCTTCATTGTATGATTTAGAATTAGGATTGATGAAAATCCGTGAATTAAAAGAGGCATTGCAAGCAGAAGCGAATCAAGATGTGAAAGCGATTGCAGATGCTGAAGCAATGGAAGGAGCAATGTTGGTCGTTCGTACTTATCTTTTCTCTGTAATGACTGATGTTTGGGGAGATATTCCTTATTCAGAAGCTTTGAAAACAGTAGCATTAGGTTATGAATCGACGATCACTCAACCAAAATATGATGCTCAAAAAGACATCTATGATGACTTCTTTAACCGTTTGTCAGAAGCCAATGAATTACTTTCTCACGGTGGAAATGTAGAGCCTCAATCTGATATGATTTATGGTGGAGATGCTACAAAATGGCAGAAATTTGCAAACTCGTTGGCAGCAAGATTATATATCCATATATCAAAAGTAGATCCTTCAACAGCAGCAAAAGGTTTGGATTTGATTTTCAGTAATCCAGCAAAATATCCAGTATTCAGTTCAATTGAAGACGATGCAATGCTTACGTATGCAGGTACTCAACCTTACGAGCACCCTTTCTTTGAAAACTATGTTCGTGATTCACGTGATGATCATGCTATCTCGTATACAATGATTGACATGATGAAGCAAAGAAAAGATACCCGTATGTATATCTTCGCAACGCCAACACCAAATTCTATTGCAATGTTTGATTCTACAGGAAATACTGCAGATATTAAATATGAAGGTATCGAAAACGGAAAACCAAAAGAGGAGGATTTCAGAATTGCGGATATTTCAAGAATTGGTGTATTGTACAGAGGAACAGCAAACAGTGTTTCACATGTGATGTCTTATTCTGAATTAGAATTTATCAGAGCTGAAGCGGCTGCAGTATTAAACGTAGGAAGTGCAGGTGATGCTCAGTCGGCTTATGAAAGAGGTATTCACGCTTCTTTTGAAAGACAATATAAATTGGCAGATCAATATGGTATCAGAACTGCAGAATTTGTTGCTCAAAATGGTAGCACTACTTTCTCAGAAAAAGTAGTAACAGAATCTGATGGTACTGATATTGAGATTTCATTGGCCAACTTAGAAGATCATTACAAAAGAACATTAGAAACAGAAGCAGTAGCTTGGAATGCAGGGAATGCAGCACAGTTGATTGCGGAACAGAAATTTATTTCCATTTTCACAAATGGTCCTGAAGCATTTACTGAAGTTCGCCGTACTAATTTCCCTCAGCTTACTTTTGTAAGAGGTGGTACACAATACAAAGGTTTAGGCCTTCCATACCGTTTCCCTTATGCAATTTCGGAACAAACTACCAACGGAGCGAATCTAGCTCCTGCTATGGAAGGTATCACCAATACAATGTATGGTAAAACACTTTGGTGGAATACAAAAGCATTTGACAACTATAGAATGTTAGGCAACTAGAATATAACCGAATTCCAATTCAGTGTAACGCTGAGTTGGAATTTAAAGTTTGAGGAAAGGAATCACCTATTAGGGGGTTCTTTTTTTATTTGAAGAGAAATCAAATTTGTTATATGAATTAAAATTGCTAGTTTTAGATTCTGACTTAGTACTTTTGTAAATAATGAAATAACCAATCATGCGTCTCTTTCTTCTTCCATTACTGTTATTGATCTATAATGTTTCTTGGAGTCAAAAAACGGAAATAACACTATCTATTTCATCTTCAGACTTAAGTGAAGATTTTAGTATTTTATCTTCAAAAAATGATGAATTATTGTTTTTAGTTTATGAAGACAAGGACGATGTGTTGGACAACCCCGTCTTGATGAAGGAGTTTAACTTTGATTCAACACAGATGGATATTAGTTTTTTCCATCAATTAGACCTTTCAAAATCATATGTTTACTTTTTAATTGAGTTGGATAGTAGAAGAAATCACCTTCAAATAGATCCGATTATAAGATTACATTATAAGAAAATAGCGCACTGTTTTAGAGAATCGGATTACCTATGTGTAGAAGAGTATCTTGAAGATGAGGATGTTCTAGGCATCGGGACTTTTAAAATACCTACAGCAAATGAGATAGAAGGTGTGTATAAAATTGACAGTTATAAATATAAGATTAAAGTGGATACTTTCTTTGATTAATCTTTTAGAAGGCGTATTTTATGATAACTAAAATCGAGTGAAGTACTAAGCCAAAAAATAGAATTAGGAGCAAATAATTCTGTCTTAGTACTGTTAAAGTTAAAAACTATTTCTCTTCATTTATGCCGCTGAAAAAACTCAAACATTATTTTCTTTTTTTTTGCTTGTTTTGGACTTTAAAAAGTAATGCTCAGGATTGGGAAAAAAGACATCAATTTGCAAAAGCATATTTTGGAGTAAGCAATTATTTTGTGCCTCATTTATCCAATGGAAATTATCTTACGGAAGAAGGTGTAATAGCTTTCTCTAAAAGTGGTTTTATGTCGCCTGCCATCAATATTGGAGCTACACATTTTTGGGGTTATGCTGATTTTTATATTTCTATTAATACAGCATCGATCAAAATGGGGAAAGATAAAATCAATAATGCATATAGGTTTGGTACATTTACAGGTGTAAGAGTCTATCCCTTGGCTTCTAAAGAAAAAACAATTCGTCCCTATTTAGGATATAAATTTTCCCCTTTCAGGTATAGACAAGAAGATATAAATGAACAAAAGTTTGCTTATACTCAAGTGAAATCTGTTTTTGATATTGGTTTAGGAATTCAATTTCCAAAGTTCTATTTGACGTTGGAATACAGTAGAGTTTTAAATACTTCTTTTGAAACGTATTTATCTCGGTCGGTGAAGAGTACAGACCAATTTCCTGATCAGACGTTTCAAGTTGGTTTCAATTACATGGTGGAGACAACTAAAAGTGCAAGTAGAGACTCCAATAAAAAGCTCAATAAGGAGCTTAGTTCTTCTAATCAATTTGGATTATTCTTGGCTGTAGGTCCATCTTCAGCTTTCCCCACTGCATCATCAAGTTATATTACCGATCTTTATCCTTTCTTAGATGATAAAGCTTTTCCAAGTATTTTTGCAGACATTGCTTTAGGGTATCATTTCACAAAATGGGATCTTATTACAGCAATTTCTTATCGACAGATGTCCCAGAAGCGGAGTGCTTATGCATTAGATTTAAACATCAAAAGAAAAAGCATCAGCTTTGAAGCTTATAAATTTATAGCCGATTATCATGGATTTGTCCCATATTTAGGTTTAGGTGTGAGTTATGAAGATATTTCACTTACGGAAAACAATAACGGAGTAGAAGCTCCTTCCCAGACATCATCAATTTTTACTCCTAGTCTTGTTTTTGGTTGGGATATTCGTCCAAGTGAAAAAGGAGATTGGTGGGTTTTGCGTACTAACTTAAGATATTTCCCATTTTTGGAATTAGAGCGCCAACAAAAATCATTAAGTCTGCAGTTTATTGAGTTTAACTTTATTCAATTTGTTTTTTACCCTCAAAGATTGCGTAAGTTAAATCGTATGTAAGCGTCTAATCTCTAAGTCTTAGAATAGTATTATGTTGTAAGTGTGATTTTATTTTAAGTTGAAATACAAAAAATCACCTTTCTTTATGTTAGGTTCAAGTTTAGGTGTGATTGCTTATCTTGAACGTTTTTGATCGGATTGCCTTTTCTTTCCTAATAAGTCAGATATTTTTAGTAATATTGGAACAGTCAAATTAATCTATCCAATTCACTTATTCAATGAGAACTATTATACTATTTCTTCTTATTTTAACTTCATCGTGTTCAATTACAAAGTACCAAGAAAAGGGCGAAACAAATCCCACAAGTTTTCATGAGAAAATCCCTTTCAAAACAATAAAGTCCATCGTTTTATTACCTGTTTTAATTGATGGGAAACCAAGAAATATGCTATTTGATACTGGCTCTCAGTTGAATTTAATCCAAAGGGAACAGCTGAAAGGTAAAACATATGGCGTTGATGGAGCCTCGAATAGAAAAGCGAAGATGGGAAGTGAAATTACAGCATCTATCAAAATAGGAGGCGTTGAGTTTACAAATACCGCTGCCTGGAATGGTGATATGAAAGGCTTGAAAGAACAAATTCCTGATTTTGGAGGTTTAATCGGACAATCCATCATTAATAAAGCCAATTGGAAAATTGATTACCCGAACAAACAAATGGAAATATTTAATGGAAGTTTTTCAGAGGAGGGATTTCAAACCATTGATATCATTCGAGAAGAAGGGGTGCCTTATATTATGTTGACTGTGGAAGGAATACAATATAAAACAATAGTAGATTTAGGGTCGTCTTCCAATGGAATTAACGTTCCTAGTGATCATCCTCTTGCCAAGGTACTCTTAGAAAAATACTCTTTTGTAGAAAATAAAAGAGAGATTTATACAATTGGAGGAAATCAGATGGTTACAGAGCAGGTCGGAACTATTAATTCCGTTGCAATTGGTGATATCAATTTTAAAAACGTAGCTGTGGACATTCGTTCTTCTAGCCAACTAAGAGTTGGAATGCATTTTTTTAAAGATAAAATCTTAATTATCGATAATTTGAAAGATGATTATTTTGTAAAGTAAGCTTATCCAAATTTCGTTACTCCAAAAACTACTGATGCACTTTGTTATGAGTTCTTAAATAAAATGGATCTACTAAATCTTGAAATGTTGATATTTTTTGTTTAGATTTAGTGTAAAATATACTCTTAATTAAAAGTAAAGAGTATTACTATTGTGATTTCGTACTTATTATAAACCTTCCAGCCAAGATGTTTAATAGCAAAAAGTCTAAAGCTCAATACAATGAAATGAATAAAGGAACTGATGATCCTATCATTTTATTGACTAAAAATACTATTGTCAACTTCTACATATAGTCATCATCAATTTGATGAAAACCTTCAGTTTCTGAAAAATCACTGTTACTATTATTAAGAAAGCTCACTGAATTTCCTCTGATAATATACACTACTAAATAACATTTTTTTCGGTATTGAACCTTCAATTCTTTTAGTTGACGGTTTTTGATTATAACTGAATGAACAATATACATGTACATTTTATTCAATTCTATAAACATTAATCTACCTTTTATAGAACCTAATATATATAGTCGTATTAGCAATTTGTAAAATCATTCAGATCTATAGATGGCTGATTTTTAATAACTATCACCGGCTACATCTTTTTACACTTAGTATTTACAACATTAAAAAACGAAACGAAATGAAGATTACTTTTACTCTGTCTTTATCATTATTTTTTGTACTCCAGTATTTTGATTGTTCTGCACAACAAGAAACCTCTTTTTTTAAAGAAAAAATGGTACTTGCAATAAGCAATCCCACTTTGAACTTTAGCTCTGAAATTGGTTATCTGAAGGGAATGAGATATGAAGATCTCTATGGGAAAAAAACAAGTGAAATAAGCGGGAATTACAACACTTATCAGCCCAATATTTCATTTATGATCAATCCTATGTCTACTGATGATGCTTTGGATTATGAGGTGTTAGCAGCAAAAGAAATGGGCATTGATGGTTTTAAGTTTCAAATACCAGTATGTGCCAATAGCTATTATGTAGATCGTTATATCAGCAATATCATCAGGTATATCAAGGCGGCTGAAAATAGAAAACTGGACTTCACCTATACCGTTGAATTGCTCATGGATAGGGATATCGATTTAGTCTCTGAGACTCAATTATATGATATTTTGTCTTACCGATTGAGTCAATTGTTTAAAAATACAAAGTACTCAGATAAGTGGTTGAGAAGTACAAAAGGAGAAATCGTCATCTTTACAAGTTCAACACTTGATGTATTGGATAAAACCATGAATACAACGGCATCAGAACTTGCTGAAAATCCCAAAATGTTGTCGGAAATCAATACGGTTTTTGGAAAATTAGTTGCTGATTTTAATGCGAAATTTGCTTTTGTCTTCGAAACAAAGTACCCCTCTCATCTTGCATTTAATAATGAAGTACTCAAAATTTTCCCTGCTATTACACAAGCTAAAAATGCAGTTCTTACAAAAGAAAACATAAAAGTATTGAAGAAAGCATGTGATCAAAATAGCAAACCTTTTATTCAGAACGTGTTTCCAGATTATTTAAATTCCCAGTTGATATTGAAAGCATCTGAAAAAGTAGCAACTTCCAAAAAGCTGTCTTTAGAGGAAGTATTTGTGAAAGGGCAATATTTAAACCTAACTGCCACTTACAGAGAACTATTAAACGAAGCAGTAGTCAATGATGCCGCTATGATTAATCTTTATTCTTGGAACTCTTTTGAAAAAGGAACTCATATAGCACCAGAGGCCCATCATGGTTTTGGCTATGGGTTATTATTGAGACATTACAAAAGAATATGGCTAGATGATGAGGATCAATCGGTTTACAGAGAATTTGCGATGACGTCTTATAAGGCTTACTCTTCAAAACTTGCTTCATCAACAAATCCAGAGGTACGTTATGAAAAAAATGTAACTGAGGCTGAAGATCAAATAGAAGTGGTAACATTACTCAATGAGCCAGCTGATGTGTATTGTAATGGGACATTGCTCGGAAATGCACCAGCAGGAATTCATGTATTCTATGCACCCTATGCGGTAGGAAAAGTGGCAGTTGAAGTCAAGAGAAAATCAAAAGAGATCATCAGTTATACAACGCCAAAAGCGATTCAGAGTCAACCTTCAAAAATGGATTGGATGACGTATAGTTATACTAATTTAGATAAGAAAATGGGACTTTATTTCCAGAAGTATGCATTGGACTTTGTAATGAGGCAAATGTACAGACGATTCTTATTATCTACAGCTAGTGAGAAAATTTGGCGAGATGCTCTTCAAAAGAGGTATTTAGATAGGTTAGAGGCATTTTATCAGCTCACTCCACAAAAATTTATGTCTAATAACAAAAAAATAGAAAAAAAGTATAGAGATGAGGTGAAGAAAGTTCTAGATGAATTTCAATATAAAGTGTGGTTAGAAATGGAAGAGAATGATCTGGAAAATCAAGGAGTGACAAGTTTGTACGAACCTACTGATAATGGCATTTCAAATCGTAGTAATTTATTAGAATCTGACGATAGCAAATAAAAAATATTGTCGTTTCTGTTGGGGCCTTATACTATAACGTCTCAACAGAAATGACTATTAAATTGAAATATTGTTATTTCAGTGCTGTTTGATAGATATTAAATTAAAAATTCCGTGAGGCCCATTTTTTGACTTCTAAATACATAGTGGTGTTGGAATCACTTACCCCTTCAATGGTATGTATTTTTTCCATCATAGTACTCAGAAACTGTTTGTTATTCGAACACATTAAATTAATTTCAATATTATAACTCCCAGAAGTTAAAGCCACAAAACTTACTTCAGGTAAAGCAACAAGTTGATCTAATACTCTATTAATTTTTTCAGGAGGAAAAACTTTAAGGTTCACTCTAGCATAAGCATCAATCCCGATTTTAATAGGATCTGCCCACCCAATGATGTGTAAAATATTGTTGTCTACCATTTTTTGATACCTATTGCGAATCATGCCAACTGAGGCTTTCATTTCGTTTGAAATATCTGTAAATGACATCCTTCCATCTCTTTTTAAGAAACTGAGTATCTGAAGATCTATTTTATCAAGTTGTATATTGATATTTTCCATTTTATGAATGAAAAAGGTGCAAATTGAGCTTTCTATTTTCTTGAATTTAAGGCATAAGAATTTCGTTAGGGAATATAAGAAAAAAATAAATTTCTTAATTTATATTTCATTGGAAATTGATTAATTTTAGTGGAAGGTGATCATTTAGTGTGACTTATCAATGATTATCATTTAATAACTATAGTTTTCAATTGAACTTGATACTTAAAACCAACGAACAACTCTTCATGAAAAATTTTAATTTATTCATTATCAGTTTTGTATTCTTTTTTTCATTAGATGTAACAGCACAGACCGATTTTGTAAAAGGTGTCCTCAAGACAAATTACAGCACACTGACAGGGTATGTAAGAATCTCCAAAAGTGTTGGACATATAGTCAAAAGCAAAAACAATCCATCACAATTTGCCATTAAAAAGCAGGCATTAAAACATAAAGAAACCTATACAACAACAAGTTATAATAGTTTTACTGGTACTACTTCTACTTTGCAACGCACTTATTATTTTCCTATTGTTGGCTTAGAGCAGAATATTTATTTTACAAGAGATCTCAGTGAACCCTCTCAAAGGTTACAAGCCTACAGATGCAAATCTTTTGAAGATGAAAAAGGAAATTATTATGAAGTGGTAAGAGTTCCTTTGCAAGTTGAAAACAGAACTTATATGGAGGAAAAGTCCGATAAAGAAATTGCTGTGATGGGGTTGAGGATAGTAAATGGCCTTGTCAGTGTCTATCAAGTCCATTATAGAAAACATGAATTGTATGTTTTGAAAAGAAGTAATCAGGATGATGCTTTTACTACCAAAAAGAAAGAAATTAAGCCGCTTTTACGTCGATATTTTTATGATGATGAGGAATTGTTGAATAAAATTGATGAGATAAAGAAATGGGACCTCATGACTGTCATCAATTTGGTAAGTAGTTATAATGAACGTAATGATAAGTATTAAATAACTTTGGCTTAGCACTCTACATGAAATAAATGTATAATATAATGGCTAAAATAAAAAAAATGCATTAAGCGAGTCTAATAATATATAAAATACAATAGATTAACCTCATTAACAAAAGCTATGTAACTCAATTTTTTAATCCACGTTAAATCAAACGAATGAATAATTAATGTAATTTATATATGAGTAATAGCTACAGTGCTCCTTATCATAAGGTTGTTTTGGTTTTTCTCCTTGTGACACTTTCTACTTTACACCAAGTACAAGCACAGACTACTGTCTTGCAGTTGGCAGGTTGGGATAATTCAGTTGAATTTTCAGCATGGCAACAATTAGGGAAAAGTGATTGCAGGCATTGGTTGAATGTTAGGGCAGGTGTAAACGATTGGATGTCACCTGCAGGTGCTACAGATGTAAACTCTAAACGGATGAATGGAAATTATTCTCTTTCATTGGGATATGGTTATCAGGTTTCAGACAAAATAATGCCTTACCTCACTATTAGAAAGGATATGAACAAGTTAGAAAACATTGGTTTTGTGACTGGTGTGGATATTCAAACGAATAATAGATTTAGTTACACTGTTGGTTTTACTTCCACACATGATATCTATAAAGATTGGAACCGAAGTAATGCGTGGGTTGATGTGTATTACAAGCTGGGTAATAATGGGTGGAAAATAGGAGTGGAAACTGCAGTTGATATGAATGGGGATGTTGGTTTTTTATGGATGATCAATAAATCTATCAATTGGGCCAAGCATTAATATACCCCAAAAACTATTGGAAAACTGTGATACTAGAATGGATAAAGTGGTTATGTAGAGACGCTTAACAGTAGGAAGATTTCTTAATGTTAAGTGCTACTATGAGTTAAAATTGTATGTGATTAGAAAAAAGAAACAAACACAATGTGTGTTTGAGATTGTGATTTGATCATAAGGTTTATTTTATAATCCATTATGATTTTTTGAAAACTGCATAACTGTTCTCTTACAGTGAAGGTCATCATTTACGATGGCCTTCTTCTTTTTCTTCTTTTTTGACTGAAAAATTATTCGAGTACCATTTGAACTTAAAAGTAAAAAAAAATGTATGTATTAGTAGATAACCAAAAACTACTTTTACGATGCAATTGAAAAACCACTACCACTGCAATTTCTGTGATTTTGATTTAGATGAATTTCCTATCATCAAGGTAACAACAAATGTCCATGAACCTTCTGTTGAAGACATTTATGGTTACCAAATTCTAAAAAGAGAGATTTTTGATCAAATCAAACAAGAGGTAGTCTTCATTTTTGACACAACATCTATCAAATGGATGGGATCAGAGGCTCGAATTGCATTAGGCGAGGGGGTAAAACACAGTGAAAAGCATTATTCAGGTATCATTAAAAAAGCTTATATGGTGATACCGAACCTTGTAGCAAACATTCTCTTTAAAGGAGTAATTTTAGTGTCGAACACTAAACTCAAGTACTCTGTGCACAAAACATACAGTGAAGCCTACACAACTGCAAAAGAAGAACTGAGCGTTTTAGTTTAAACAGCACAATTTATTTAATTTTAAAACTTTTCAAATAGGCTGAAGGTATATATCTCAGCTTTTTTCTGATCTCTTCTCTGTATTGAATTAGCTCAGGGTAGCGATAAAAAAATGCAACTTTCTGTTCTTTTATAGTATTTCCGCCTTTTATTTCATCCATCACAAAATATGTCCAAGATTCCGCTATGTCCTCCTCAGGGCTTTCTGCGGCATAATCTGTTACAAAGGACCTTGGTGCATTAAGATAAAAGTCAAACAGTCTATTTTCTTTTTTCCTTTGATTTCTAATTTGATCAATCTTATCCCATTGAAAAAGAAGCTCATCGGGCCAAAATTGAGCTACAAATACATCTAAATAACTATTCTTTCGAGCATAGCCTTCGGAGGTGAGGTAACCCTTTGAGTCATCTTGATACTCATCATCAGTAGGTGCTATTTGAGTGATGTTTAAAGTAAGCAGGTGTCCAAATTCATGAATTAATGTATGTTGATAGTCCACAATTTTTTCTTGATTGGTTTCCTCTAGTTGTAAATCTGCGATATCTACTTCTAATTGCCAATCCTGATTACTATCATTTATCAGAGTCATTCCTCCTAAATCTCCTTCTTTACCATCAGTATAAATTCGAAAGCGTTTTACATATTGATCCATTAAAGGTGTAGGCAATAGTTCCCTAATAAAAGTCCAATAATGTTCCCCCAACTTATTATCATATTGTTGATTGGAGAGGAGTTTGCCATTTTGGATACTCCATATACCTATATCTTTTCCAATTTTCTTTTGTGCAAATAAGTTGAAACTGATGAAAATTAAAATGAAAAGGAGCTTGATTTTCATAACTGATGGGTTGAAATTGTTTTGTAAAGAAGCATTTTAAATAAAAACTTATGTACCTTAATTTAAGAAAAACGAGAAAAATAAAATAGATGGTTATGATGAAGTTGTGTTGTTTTTAATTGAAAAGAAAAAATCCCCTTCCCGAAATCCAATGAATGGAAACGAAAAAGGGGGGAAGTAGTCACAAGAATTATTTATTCTATTTATCGAAGTTCTTCGTCATATGCGATATAGTAACCTGCTCCATAGGTTGAGCAGTAATACACTCCTTTTTTGTGATAGTCAATTTCAAGGGCATTGATTCTGTCCGATTGAATATTACCCGTATTAATTTTTTTCCAAGTCTTACCTCCGTCTAGTGATCTGTAAATACCTGGGTTCATCATTCCCATGGTTCCATCTGATGGAATAGCTGCAAGAATAACGTTAGGATCGTATTTAGCGGTAGTGACTAAGCTGGCAAACTTATAAGGAATAATCTGTTTCCAATTCCCATTTGATCTTACCCAAACACCACCATTTTTATGATTCCCATCAAAAGTTCCTGCAGTGATATACAGTTTATTGTCTTTTGAGAAATGGATGTCGTGTACACTTACAATTCCTTTTGGAAGATCCACTTTTTCCCAAGTAGTCTTCTTTTTATTCAACTTAAATAACCCACCCTGTTGATTCTTTTTACCCATTACAGCGGCATATAAATCCCCTTTGTTTGCTGGATCATACTCAATTTTTTGTACATGACCTTTTTCAGGCAATCCGTCATTGATTACTTCAAAAGTCTGTCCGGCATCTTTTGTTCTGTAGATACCAAAATCATTGAATTTTCCACCTTTGAATTTCACATTATGTACCACTCTTTTTTGAGGAATGACAAAGTAGAGGTGATCATTTTCGACAGGATCAATGCGTAAATGACTCTGGTGAATGATCATATTCAGAGGATTACCTAATTTATTAGGATCGAAAATTCTACCTTTTGGCGTCCAGTTTTGCCCTCCATCTTTGGTTTCCATCATCTGACCGAAGTAAGCCTGTCTGAAGAACAACGCATACATATGATTCACATCATTAGGATCGATGGCCATGGTTCCAACAGAACATTCTGCAGGTTTTTGTTTATTAGGAATGCTGATTTTGTAAACTGCTTGAGCATCCTTTCTTACTAAATCACCATCGTTTGTAGTTTTGAAAATTGAATTCTCGCCAGCACATAAATAAAGGTGATCTTTGATACGCTCATCTTGAATGATCTCTTCACCCGGCAAGTTACTGTTGCCAGCACCCACCCAATGATGATTACCCGGCTTCGTTTCTTTTTCATCATTTTCTAACCAAGTGTCACCATTATCATTTGAAACACAAACAATTTTAGCCACCTGATACATGATTGTTGTACCATCTGCATTGAATTCTGCCACTGCACCCGCTTTACGGTCATAAGCATCACGCTCTTCCCATTCATCTTGACCAACCCAATCTACATTAATAGAAGTTGGATTATTTCTAGCATCCCAATGCGCTTTATCTCTGCCGTTCCAATCTTTACCATTTCTCAGTGTCACATACCAATGTTTACCACCGTCATCAGAACGCCAAAGCATACCGCCAGGGAATGTGAATTGTGATTTATAGTTATTGATTACCAATAAGTGATTCGGATTAGTGGGGTTCACACGGATCATACTCACTGAATGCATCAATTGCTCAGGCGCTTTTGGGTACTTCTCTTTCGCTTCTTTTGCAGTAATGCCAAACCATTTTCCAAGTGCAAATTTATAATACCCTTTTTGAATGTTTGGATTCTTCAAAATCGCCTTATTGAGAGGCATATCAGAGTTGATATTTACCCAAGATTCTCCTTCATCTTCACTCTTATAAACTCCACCGTTATAGGTAATTGTGTTTCCATTTGGAATGTATTTTACAAGGTCAATCGCATATAAAATCACTTTTTTAGATTGGGCATCATAATACATATCCATAGAACGGATAATGTCATTGTCCATACCATTTTTAGCTTTTAGCTTCCATGATTTCCCACTGTTTTCAGAGATATACAAACCGAAAGTTGTAGCGGCAAAAATTTTATTTGATTGTGCAGGGTGCACAAAGATTCTTGTAATTTGAGCTTTTGCATCAATTCCTTTAGGAGTGACACTTTTCCAAGTTTGACCTTTGTCTGTACTTTTCCAGATTCTAGCTTGATGTCCATAATCTGGGTTGCCGTCATTTCCTTTTCCGGCTTTACCTACTTTTACCTTAGAACCAAATACACCATGAGGATGCTTGTTAGTATGGAAAAAGTGGTTGGAATCTCTAATATTACCTGATCCTGCATACCAAATGTTGTCGTTAGTAGGATCAACTTTGATCGTGTTTACATGAATATTTTCAAACTGAGCACTAACCAATTCATTGATTTTCCATGTCTTTCCTTTGTCGTAGGTAAAGTATATGAAATTGGCATCTTCAATAGTACAAATACCAAAATTCTCATCCTGTCTAGAAAACTCAGGAGAATAGATTTCAACCGGACCTCTTCTTCTTGTTCTATACGATGGACCATCAGGATCCATAATACCTTCATACGTTTCACCACGGTCGGTTGAGCGGTAAGAATTACCCATATTCGGACCTTGGTAAACAGTGTTAGGGTCAGTAGGATGCCAATAGATATGGTAGTTGTTTCCTGATCCGCCAGGCCCAAATTGTTGCCATTTTACGGTAGGAGTGGAATCAATGCGAGTATTATCCAGCTTAGAGAAGTCAACATTCCCTTGAGCGAATAGTAGCGAAGTCATCAATAGAAATATATTGAATAAAACTGTCTTCTTCATTTCAAAAAATATCTTTTAAGTAGTCTGTTGTTTTGTGTATTAATTATGCGTATCCCGTAGCCACGTAGCCCGCTACGTGTGTCCGAATAGGGGATAAAATAAGATGTTTAAAAGGTTCCATTTATTGAATATAGATTAAACTTCAACATCTTATTTTATTTTCATCATTTTGCGTAGCAGGTTACGCTTCTACATTAATTAAAGTGATTCTTAGGCTTTTTCCCTTTCATCTGCTCCTCATAAGTACCTCTTAAAAATGGCTTTTTGTCTTCAGCAGAAGAATTTCTATCGAACAATACACCGTACTTTTGGTAATCATGATAAGGCACTGCATTTTCTTTCAACTGTTTCACTTGAGCATCATATAAAGCTCTCATTTTATGCAGTTGCTTTTGGTATTTCTTTTCCGAAATCACATTCGTCATTTCCAAACGGTCTTTCCCGACATAATACAATTCCTCAGTTGGCTTCATACGATCATCTTCGTACTGCCAATAGATGTACTTCCAGTCTTTTGTGACTACTGACATTTCTTGAATTTCGTCATTGCCAAAGAAGTTCATCAATGGAATATGATCTCTTTTGATTCCTTTTTTCTTATTCATTAATGGAATAAGGTTTTCACCGTCCATATTATTAGGAATATCCAAACCGGCCATTGTTAAGATAGTAGGAGCAATGTCAATACTAGAAGTAATGGTTTCTCTTTGACCACCTTTTGTTTTCATTCTTGGGTCAAAAATCAATAAAGGAGATTTAGAAGCCTCTTCATAAGGCAATACTTTTCCGCCTAAATTATGAGCACCGCAACTGTAACCGTTGTCACCTGCATAAATGATGATCGTATTGTCGTCTACACCTAGTTCCTCTAATGATTTACGAATCATCCCAATCGCATAATCCACACCATGAATCAGTTGATTATAACGTTTGATGGCTTCTTGGTAGTTTTCTTCCGTATCTCTCCAAAACTCATACTGTTTGTACTGTCTCCCCGTCTTCGCTTGAGGAGCTAAATGTTCACCATTTTCAGCACCATAGTTGGCCGGTTTTTGATACGTTTTTCCTTCATAAACGGCATCAAAATAAACGTCAGGTGTGAAAGGAAGGTGAGGAGCCTTGAAGCTGATCGACATACAGAATGGTTTTCCTGAATCTTTGGCTTCAGCGATAAAATCATGTGCCCATGCAGCATATGCTCTTGTACTATGAGGGTACTTATCAGCGTATTTTTTGATGTATTTATTTTTGGCTGTTTGGTATTTGGTTTGACCTAAACCTCCTGCCCAAACATCAAATTGATCTACTGGAAGCACGTCCCAATTTTTGTCAGAAGGATCAGTGCCATCAGAAACAGCAAAACCAAACTTACCCGCAAAACCTGTAAAATAACCCGCATCACGAAGGATCATTGGGAAAGACATTTGGAAAGTTTCTTTCCTCATTGGTCCATGCTCAAAATTACAACCTGTTTTGTATTCAAACATCCCCGTCATATAGATGGCTCTACTTGCCATACAGATCGAAGTAGTGTTGTAGTGATTCATAAATTGAACACCAGTTTCAGCCAATTTATCCATATTAGGTGTCACCACTTGATCATTCCCATAACAGCCCGTAGCGATACTTGTGTGATCGTCAGAAAGTAAGAAGATGATATTGGGACGTTTATTTTCTTGGGCAGATAGTGATCCTATAGTACCAAAAAAAATCACCCATTGAAGTATATATTTTAGTTTCATTGCTTATTTTTCTTTTGATATATAAACATAAAATGCTGAAATGTCTTTTTTATTCTCATCAGTGAATTTACCCACCAATCTTGCTTTTCCTTCATTCAAATAAACTCTAAATGAAGTTCCTTTTGAGGTCATATCCACATCTTGCTTTACACTTAATGCATCGATCTCCAGCATTGCTTTTTTAAGAGGCATTACTCTACCTTCAGGACGTGCGATGTACCATGGTTGAGTGGTACCCAAAGCTTCAACTTCTGAATCAAAACTTAACCCAGACTCTTTTGGCCATCTTGATAAAGTGATAGTATAATATCCTTCTTCTTGTACATCAATAGTCCAAAATCCATCATCAGTCAAAGCCGGTTTTTTACCACTTAATGGATCACGAATTAGGTCTTGATTCCAAGCTAATGGTTTATCCGAATGAATATCGTGTACCGTCAAAGCTGTTTCCTCAATTCCATCAACACCTACCTTATAATACTCAAATTTACTGAAGTCTTTGGAAACATGCTCCCACCATTTTTCATAAGCGTTTCTCATTTCCTTTACTTTTTCTGGATGAGCAGAAGCAATGTCGTTTTCCTGGCCGACATCTTCTCGGATATTATAAAGTTCTTTCCCATTAATAAGACGCCAATCATTGTCCATGACAGCACTTAATTTCCATTTGACAGGGTGTTGCGTTTTATTCTTATCCAATACAGCATAACGAGAAGCCCAATCTTTTCCATCACCGTAAATCAATGGAGATACATTTTTGCCATCGTATTCCGTATCCTTCGGTTTTTCTAATCCACAAAGCTCAATTAGAGTCGGTAAAACATCATAACTCATCACTAACTGATCAATGGTTTTGCCTTTTTTCAGTTTACCATTTTTCCAATACATAAAGAATGGTACTCTGTGTCCTCCATCATAATGCGAACTTTTCAAACCTTTCATATTGGCATTGAAACCGTATTCTTTTCCATCAATTTTTCTCCAACCGTATTGTGTACCGTTATCTGTTGTAAAGATCAGAATTGTATTATCAGCGATTTTAAGTTCTTTCAACTTCTTCTCTAATCGAGTGATATTATCATCAATATTTGTGATCATACCATAATACGCTTTCTGAAAATCTAAAAGATCATTCTCGTCTTTATAGAGGTTATAATACTCTTCGGGAACGTTTAGCGGACCATGTGGAGCGTTTGTAGAAAGGTATAAAAAGAAAGGTTGATCTTTTTTCTCTTCCATATATTTCATGGCTTCATCAAAGAACACATCTGTACAGTAACCTTTGAAACGTTCCGGCTTTCCATTTCTTAAGTACACATCATCAAAGTAGTCGTTGTCCCAGAAATCGGGAGTTTGACCAATTCCGCCAGCACTATGATATAAAGCCGTTTCAAAACCTCTATTCTCTGGTAAATAAGGATATGCATCACCCAAATGCCACTTCCCAAAAAGTGCAGTTGCATATCCATTATCTTGAAAAACTTTGGGCATAGCCGTGAATTTCTCTCTTAATAAATTACAACCCGCAATCGTATGCCAAACACCGGCTCTATGTCCTTCCATACCCGTCATCAGAGCTGACCTAGAAGGAGCACAAGTAGACCCCGCATGGAAATTATCAAAAGCAACGCCCTGATTTTTTAATCGATCCATCGCAGGTGTTTTGATGATTTTATTACCATGTGCGGCAATGTCACCATAACCCTGATCGTCCGTAATGATTATAATTACATTAGGTTTATCTGTAGGTTTCTTATCATCTGACCTTACTTCTTTATGGAAGACCATTAGAGCAAACAGGCCAAACAAAAGTTTATTCCATGTTCTCATTCGACATTTCATTTCAATTGTTCGAAGAATAATAATTTATGTTGGCAAGGTAGTGTGAGAACAACACCTCATTTGTGTACTCTTATGTTAGAAATGACCAATTAATTTTATTACCTCCTAATTTTTAGTTTTTACACCCTTTTTTGCAGAAAATATCCTCATGATTTTCATTTCAAATATGATTATTTACAGATTATCCTTTTTTTTGTATTGAAATTAACCATTATAATCTAAGCAGATTCAACCAAAATGACTCCTAAATATATTATCAGTTCATGCCTTGTGGGGGTAAAATGTAGATACAATGCCACTTGTTCATCCACCGTCAATTTAGAAAAAATGATTGAAACAGGTGAGGCCATTCCAGTTTGTCCAGAAGTGATTGCCGGTTTACCGACGCCAAGAGAACCTGTAGAAATTCAGCAAACAGATAACGGTATAAAGGTAACGAGCAAGCAAGGGAATGAATACACCCAACAGTTTTTGAATGCGGCAGATGAAGTATTAAAAATCTGTAAGGAAAATAATATCACGGATGCCATTCTGCAGGCAAGAAGCCCTTCGTGTGGGTTTGGAAAAATCTATGATGGCACTTTTTCTGGTAAATTGATTGAAGGGAATGGGGTAGTGGCCGATAAACTTTTTAAAAATGGGGTGAATGTGGTGACGGATGAGGAGTTTAAAAAATGGAGCTGAATTTGACAATAATCCATGAATTGCCTCTTAGGTTTGTGAAGGAATAAGCAAAATAAACCATCTTAAAGTTATAAAACAAAGCAAATTATTACGATTAATGATATGAGTGTAAATACCAATAAATTTCTCTTTCTATTCTTAACTATATCTTTATTATTATTACTTCAAGTTAAGGGACAAATAACAATTAGTGGTACAGTTATTAATTCTGATAATGAGCCAATTGTTGGTGCATATATCTCTGAGGAGGGGACTAAAGATGTAGTGATTTCTGACTTTGATGGAAATTTCACTTTAAAATTGAATGAACCAGCAACCCTTCTGATAAGAACACTTGGGTATGTTGATCAACGGATCTATATGAAGGGTGATACCGACATTACAATAGAAATGAAAGAAGATACTAATCAGATTTATTGCCTTGCCTATTACTATGGTTTAACTTCTGAAACTGGATTTAATTATGGAGCCAGCAATTCTACTTTTGGTATTGAATCCTTTAATGAAATAAGATTTCTTCCATTTATTAATAATTACATCCCAATGAATGCAAATTTGAGATGGAGAAGAAATCATTATCAATCTTATTTCAATCTATCTCTTTATCGGGATAACATTATCCGTTTACATTATCATAAAATAAGTATTGGTTTAGAAGGAAATTTTAAAACTCTAAACTTAGAGAACAGTTATCAAAATCAATATTTGATTGCACCAAGTATTAATCTTCATGGATTTTATTTAGCGGTTGGTTATGCCTATAGAAATCACTCAATGTTTGAGGAGGAAATAAGTCAAAATGGATTAAGATTTAATATTAGAAAAAGCCTTCTTTATAATTTATTTTTTGAAATGGGTGGTGTTTTATGGGAGGAAAATGATTTTCAATGCAATCTAAATCTTAGATATAAGTTGTTAAAGAATAAACTAATTGTTGGGGCAGGTTGGGAAATTATTGATGATTGGCAAGAGTTTGATATATCATTATCTTATAAAATTGAAGCGTTTAAAATCTAAAAAAAATACCGTGAAGCAATTTAAGTTTTTAATTTTATGCACCTTTTCAATTTTAGTTATGAGTTGTCATCAAAAAAATGATGCGAAATTTGGCCGATATATTGGTCTCGAACATCAATACTTTTTAATAAATATCGACTCGATGAAGTCATACAGTCATTTGGCCCAAACAATAGCTGAGAAATCATGTGAGGACATATCATCGACATTAATTTTGAGTACTGATTCAATTGATTATAAACTACATTTAATTAATTGGTGTGAAGCTGATATGTGTTTGTATATCAAAAGAAGAAATACTTTATATCTTAAAAATGATAGTATTTATAAAAGAGTATCAGCCAACTCAGTATCATATCATCAAGATCAGCTAAAAGAAGTATTGGAAATGGAAATCAACAATAAAAACAAACAAAATGAACTAGCAGAAGATATTTCTAAGTTGATACTTTTTTATTCTCAAGATGATTCATCATTACCTATAACAAAGTTGAAATTAATTCACCTTATGAATGTTTATGCTAGCATAGAGGAAGATTCTACGAGTTTAAAAGTATTTCTTCAATAGTATTTGAAGGTGGCTGAGTTTTAAAATTACTCTCTAAAGAAAACTATGAAATATGTATTAATAAACTTCTTTTTGACCTTTTCACTTCTTTCATGTCAAAGTAAAAAAATGCCTATAAAAGATTTGATAAATGAAAATCATGAATTTGAACTCAGTAAGATTGAAAAATCTTATGGTAGTAAATCTCCATATCCTCAATCATGTCAGTTAGATGTTAGTTCATTTGACAGTTATATAGCACTTGTCAGTTATTCTGATTCATTGATTTGTGATTATGAGTATTTTGACCTTTTATTTGAAACAGATTCTGTTGATTATAGTTTAAACTTAAAAGGATGGTGTAGAGAAACAATCGATATAAAAATTAAAGAAAGAAATGTCTTAATTTATACCAATGAAATACTTTATAAACAGAGATCAGGTAAACGATATATGACTTTTTCAAATAAAGATTTAAGATCTATTTTAGAAAAAGATTTAAATAACAATGGGGAAGAAAAATGGTTAAGTGAATCAGAGAGAAAGCTCCTTATTTTTTATAATCAAGTCGATCCCTCATTAGACCTTATGAAATCAAGAGTGATAGATTTAATGGAAACCTATTCGGAGATATCACCTGATTCATCACTATTGAAGGTATACTTGTTTGATAAACTCATTAAATAAGTTTATAATTCAGTATATCAATTATTGATTTAAATTTATTATTCATTGTTATCTCCCATCACAAACCCATGAATTAATTCTTATGGGTTTGTGATGGGGGAAGAAAGACTACAATTCTTCTTCTTTAAAAGTCACATACCAACCACTGCCATAGGTTGAAACATAAAATTTATCAGGGGTATAATTGTCAATGGCAATATCATTAATACGGTCCGATTGACCGTTTCCTTTATTTATTTTTACCCACGTTTTTCCTGCATCTTTGGAAAGGTAAGTACCGGGGTTTTTTCTTTTGTTACTAACGTTCGGTAGGGTAGAGATGAGGATGACATTATGATCA
>NZ_LQAQ01000043.1 GCF_001583495.1 Flammeovirga sp. SJP92
TACTAACGTTCGGTAGGGTAGAGATGAGGATGACATTATGATCATAGAGTGCTGTTTCCACTCTGACTGTCCAGGGGTAGTCGAAGATTTTCTCCCATGTTTTCATTTCATCAGAACTTCTCCATAAACCACCATCGTTAATACCACTTTTCTTGCATCCAGCGGTGATATAGGCATTTCCTTTTTTATCAAAATGGATATCATTAATACCAAATGCACCTGAAATTTCCTTTGTAGAACCTACTTTTTGCCAAGTGTCACCGCTATCTTTTGATTTAAAAAGACCGCCATTTTTATTTTGAACGGTAGCGAAAAGGACATTAGCTTTTTTAGGGTGAGTGGCGATGGCAGAAACGTCAGGGTCAATTGGAAGACCGTTATTGATACTTTCCCATGTATTACCGCCGTCTTTGGAACGGTGTATTCCAAAACCCGTTTGAGAATCGCCCACATACTCTAAGCCTCTCGCATTTTTTGGAACATGGAAATACATGATATCAGGGTTTTCAATATTGAAAGTGATATTCAATTGATGAACAGACTGATCTCCACCGTGTGCTTTCACATCCCATTTCGGTATAGCTAAGCCATGTGAATGCCATGTTTTACCTGCATCCGTTGTTCTAAATAATTCTCCTCTGTTATGTTGTCTAAAGAACAGTGCGTATCTGATATTCGTATCGTTAGGATGAATAGCGAAAGTACTTAAAGATTGCTCATGTTCAGTGAATTTATGTACAGAGGCCGATTGTGCACCTTTTCTGATTTCTTTACCAAGGTCATTGGTGATCCAAAGGCTATTTTCACCTGCCGCACAAAATACTTGATGAGGCAATTCGGGATGTTGGTAGAAACCGTGTCCTGGAAGGTTGGAATTACCACCTCCAACATAATTTCCATTGCCGATTTCTATATCATCAATATCTACCCACGTGTCTCCTTTGTCATAAGAAAACAATGAAATTTTGGCCATTTGTGTATGTAGAATACTTCCATCACAATTAAAACGAACAAAGTTACAGCCCTTTCGATCATAAGGATCTCTTGCCATCCATCTTTTGAGGTATTTCAGATCAATATTATTACCAATCGGATTTTTTCTTTTTGTCCAATAGTCAGCATCTTTTGAATCAGCTTCCCAGTTTTGTCCATTTCTAAACGTTACAAACCAATGTTTCCCTCCATCTTTTGTTCTCCAAAGTTGACCAGGCATAAAATTATTTCTTGAGGCATTGGAGTACTCATTATTGACATAAATATTGTTGATGTCATTGGGGTCCACTTCTATGGTATTGAATCGTTGTGTGATAGCAGAAGGTAATTCGGGGAATGCCATTTTAGCCTCTTTATCCTTCATTCCGAAATAATAGGCAACTGCATGATAGTAGCTTTTCATGATCGATGAAATTGGCTTGAATTGTCGCATATCAATGGCAATATCTCCACTGATATTCACCCAGCTTTCACCTTCATTATCACTTCTGAAAATACCCCCTTTATCATCTTTTACAGTCTTTCCATCTTTCTTCCAAGTGATATTGTTGATCACAAATAATGTGAGCTTTTTTGTCTTGGAATCATAGTGATGTGTGAAACTTCTCATCACTTCATGTCCTAAACCTTTTGATTTTTGTTGCCATGTTTTCCCACCATTTGTTGACTTATAGAAGCCTCTATTGGTACTTGCATAGATGGTTTTTGAAGCGTTAGGATCTACCAAAATTGATTCTACTTCCGTCTTAGGATGAATACCGTTGACAATCAGCTTCCAAGTTTTTCCACCGTTTGTCGTCTTGTAAATTTGCCCTTGACTTTTGGGGTGAATATTAGCACCATGAGGTTTTAACTGAGGAAATAAAGCCCTGCCGAGTTCTCTCATTTTACCTCCGCCTACATACCAAACTTGATCGTCTTTTGGATCGACGGTGATACAGGCCATGAATTTTTTATCAAACTGAGGTTCAAGTATGTTCTGCCAAGTTGCCCCTTTATTATGTGTTACATAAATGCCATTGTTGTTTCTGTCTGTACAAAAGCCGAAGTCAGGATTTTGCCTTGAAAAATCAACGCTTCTAAACTCTCTAGGTCCTCTCAAACCTTCATTTAGGCCAGGACCATCGGGATCTAATACACTTTCATACGTAAAACCGCCATCTGTAGATCGATAGGAGTTTCCCATATTTGGACCAATAAAAAGTACTTTTGGATCTGTTGGGTGCCAAAAGGCGGATTTATTGTTGCCACTCATTCCCGGACCAAATTGATACCATTGATAGGAGGGGTCAGATGCGACATCTTTTTCTTTTAGAGAATGGAAAAAGTGCTCCCTATCTTGCCCGAAGCAAGACAGAGAACACACCATCCATAGGATTGGATAGAGTATTTTTTTCATTTTTATTCTTTTAGGAATTTGAAATGTTTTTGATCGTTTTGTGTTTCAACAACAAGCAGATACATTCCTCTAGGGAGTGATTCTGTGTTGATGACTAACTTATTATTATTGATAAATTGATTGCAATTATGAAGCTGACCATTGATATCAAATACAGTGGCATTTTGAAGGTATTCAATAGAATAATTTCCTTTAACATAGATTTTCCCAGAAGTAGGATTGGGATAAACAACCCAGTTAATGTCAATTTCAGTCGGAAGGTTTAAAGGTTCTTCAATGACAGAAACTGAGGTCATGGATTCTATTTCTGAACCTTTCAAACGAGCATAGATAGTAGTTGCACCTTCACCTTTTCCTTTCACTTTACCTGAAGTAGAAACAGTCGCTACACTTTCATCCTCACTAAAGTATTCAATACCTCTGAAGTAGGCGTTTTCTGGATAAACTACAGCTTTCAAAAGCTTTGTTGATCCGGGTTGGATTTCAATATTTTCTTCCTCAAAATAAATCATTTCTGGTTCGATGATTTCTTCAGTATTCAAAGCCATGTACCAACCACTTCCATAGGTAGAAGCATAGTATTTTCCAGGTATAAATTGATCTATAGCAATATCATTTACTCTATCAGATTGACCATTTCCAGTATTGATTTTCTCCCACGTACCACCGGCGTCTTTTGATAAATAAACCCCAGCATTTCTTCTATTAATAGTAGTGTTGGCCAAAGTAGAAACCATAATGACATTAGGATCATATTGGGCAATTTCAACACGGTTGGTCCATGGGTAATCAAATATTCTATTCCATGTTTCCATATTGTCTTCACTTACCCAAAGTCCACCATCATCAGCACCTCCATTTTTTGAACCTGAAGTGATGTATACTTTTCCGTTACTGAATCGAATGTCATTGATGCCAAATGATTTTGAAATGTCTAAGGTAGAAGCCACTTTTTCCCATGTTGTACCTTGGTTTTCTGATTTGTACAAACCGCCATTGGAATGTTGAACGCAGGCATAAATTGTGGTGGTTTTATCAGGGTCTAATGCAATTCTTGTAACATCAGGCTCATTGGGTAAACCACTATTGACCTCTTGCCAATTCACGCCTCCATCCGTAGATCTATGAACACCAAAACCTGTTACAGAATTACCGACAAACTCAATGTTGTTGGCTCTCTTTGGAACACAAAAATAAAGATTGTCAGTATCGTTAGGATCAATGGTTAATTGCATTTGATGTACAGATTGATCACCACCTCCTTCTGCAATTTCCCATTCTGGAATAGCCACACCAATTGCTTCCCAAGTTGTACCAGCATCCAATGATCTTAAGCATTCTCCTCTGTGGTGTTGTCTAAAGAATAAAGCATAATGTTTGTCGGTATCATGGGGATCAATGGCATAAGAACTAATCGATTGCTCTGCATCAGTGAGGGATTTATATTGGGCTGCTTGAGCTCCTTCTCTGATATGATTTCCTTCGTCATTGGTGATCCAAAGAGAGTTTTCGCCTGCCATACAATACACCTCATTTAAGTCTGGGTGCTGGAAGAAACCATGTCCTGGAACATTGCTGTTTCCTGCTCCAACAAAATTATTTGAATTGGGCGTCACTTCAATATCATCTATGTCTACCCAAGTATCACCTTTATCATAAGACATCAATGAAACTTTAGCCATGTTGGCATGTAAAACCGTTCCGTCAGCACTAAAACGGGCAAAGTTGGTTCCTTTTCTTTCATAATCATCACGCACCATCCAATGCTTCAAGTAGTTAAGGCTGATATTGCTTCCCATAGGATTTCCTCTTCCTTCCCAATAGCTTTTGTCAGGAGAGTCGCTTTCCCAGTTTTTACCATTTCTTAGTGTGATGTACCAATGCTCACCACCATCTTTTGTTCTCCAAAGTTGTCCAGGTTTAAAGTTGTTTTTTGAAGCATTTGAATATTCATTGTTTAGGTAAATATTGTCCACATCATTCGGATCAACTTCTATGGTATTAAAACGCTGTGTAATCTTTGTGGGAAGATTAGGATACTGTGCTACAGCATCATTATAGGAAAGTCCAAAAAAGTGTGCTACAGTGTTATAGTAGCTTTTTTTAATGCCAGTATTTGATTCAAATTGGGTTAAATCCAATGCTAAATCACCATTGATTTTTTCCCAAGTTTCTCCTCTGTCTGTACTTTTGAAAATACCACCACCAGCATCTGTGACCGTTTGTCCATCTGCTTTCCAAACAATATCATTGATCACAAAAAGAATGTATTTGTTGGTGTTTTTATTATGAAAATAGGTCATGGCTCTCATCACATCATGATCAAAACCTTCCGTCTTTTTGACCCAGTTTTTACCACCATCTGTACTTTTATAAAAACCACGGTTTGTACTTGCAAATACGATAGAAGAATTCTTAGGATCTACCAAAACGGTTTCAACTTCCGTTTTAGCATGGATACCATTATTCATCAATGTCCAAGTCACACCTTTATCAATACTTTTCCAAATCTTCCCTTGGCTAGCAGGATCAATATAAGTGCCGTGAGGATTGCTTTTAGGGAATAATACTCTACCAAAATCACGCATTTTTCCTCCACCAGCATACCAAATATCTTCATTATTCGGATCAACACAGACTGAAGAAACATAAACCCCATCAAAAGGATCACCATTGATCAGTTGCCACGTTTTTCCTTTGTTGACTGTTTTATAAATCCCAATATTTCGTCTATCCGTAGCAAAACCAAAATCAGGATTTTGTCTTGAAAAATCAATGCTGTAAAGTTCTCTAGGGCCACGTTCACCCGTATCCATTCCACTTGCATCAGCATTAAGCATGGATTCATACGTATGTCCTTTATCTTGAGTCCTGTATACGTTACCCATATTAGGACCGATAAAAAGTGTGTTTTCATCTGTCGGGTGCCAGAAAGCTACTTTATTATTGCCACTCATCCCTGGACCAAACTGCGTCCATTTAACATTAGGGTTTGAGGTGACTGTTTTGGTTTTAAGATCTTGGAAGAAATCATCTCCAAGTTTCTTGACTAAAAAATTATCGAATAATAATTCTCCTTTTCCGGAGGAGTGAGGGTGAAAAGAAAAAAGTACATAGCCATTAGGGTCACTAACAGAGGGAGTAAAGCTGAACTTGACTTGTACCCAATCTGTACTTTCTAATGCATCTATATTCACTTGACCAATCTTAGTACCATCGGCCGAGAAAAATTTAATATTCGAATTACGATTATCTGTTGCGTTTAATGATTTGTAGTAGAAAGAAACTTTATAAACTTTACCTTCTTCCCATTGTATATTTTTGAAAGTAGTAAAGTTACATTTTTGACCTGTAGCATTGAATTTAATCCTACAACTGTAATTCCCTTCAAATTGATCCGAATTGTATCTTTCAAAAATGGGTAAACCATTGTATATACTCGATTCCCATTCGGTATCTACGTCGTTTTCAAACCCTGAGAAAAACAAGGTTTTAGGGTCAGATGTAGTAAGTGTAGCAAGTTGAATTCCATCATCGCTCCAAACAAAAGAGAGTGAAGCCAATGATAGTAGTATAAGTAATAAGTATTTCTTTTTCATTTCATTTGTTATTTACATAGGGGCAGACCTATGTGTCTGCCCGCCGAACCACAATCCGTCTATTTCGTCCACATATCCACCCGTCGAACCACAAGCCTTTCCATTTCTATTACCCCAATTAATTTATCCATATAAAATGAATCATTAATAGAATACCGTCACGGTTAGGTATGTGGTACAGCGGGTAGACACATAGGTCTACCCCTACGTTAGGTTAATGTTGAGAGAACACAAGGTGATCTACTAACAATTGTGGTGTTTCATTTGCTTCTGCAATGAAGTCAAACTGTACATTAGCATTAATGAATTCTTTGGAAATTGGCTCATTAGAGAAGTACGTGATTTTCACCCATTCACCATCTACCAATTGATCTTGGAAAGTTTTATTCATTGAACTACCCGAATCTTCATCCTTCAATGTCACTTTTAAAACTCTGATGTTTCCAATGGCTTTAGCATAGAACTCAAAAGTATAATTGTATTCTGAAGTGATAGGGAAATAGCCCTCCGTCATCTCGATCGTTAGCTTTGATCCATTACCATTATTGTGCTGATAAGGTTCAAAATCAACTTGTAGATAATGATCGCCGTCCACTGCTGTACTACCATCTTTAATGACAGACATTCCACCAGAACCTACCCATTTTCCATCATTGAATGGAGCGTAAGTACCGTTTTCAAAACTTCCATTCGTGAAGAAATTATGCTGATAACCTTCTACCTCTTTGTCTGTAAATTCCTCCAGTTTCACACCATCAACAGATTGTACATCTCCGCTTTGATTGGCATGCGTGTAAGTCACATATAACTTTGAGAAAGTAGGATCAACAAATAGAATTAAAGTATTATTTACTTCACCTGATGGGGCTAAATGATTAATTGCTATTGTGTTTCCATTTGCATCTTTGATAGAGAAATTATTGATAGTGTTGTCGTTGATTTCATCCAAATCTAAATCTCTATTGAATTTTACAAAAATGTTTCCTTCTTCACTTTGTGTCATTTGATCCACTCTGAATGGGATTGTTGAAGGAACAACTTCAATTAAGCTATTTTTATAAAGCGTGCTGGCCGTTCCTTTTACAGGTTCTTTACGAGAAGCTGTAAGACCAATGTCATAAATTCCAGGTTTCACAAACTCCATTCTTGCCACTGAATCAGTAAAGTTTTGATCTAAAGATGTATGCCATTTGAAGGTGTCAGGAGATCCTTTGCTTGTACTTTTGAAATTGACAAAAGCACCTGATTCCATAATGTATTTTCCGTTGGAAATAATATAATCACCCTCTACATCAATTACTTCAAAATCAGTAGTAATAGCTGAATCATAAACGGTTACATAGAATGTAGTATCGTAGTTTAATTCTTCATTACCAAAATCTAACTTGATTTTTACGGGTACAACACCTGTATTTTTAAATCTTACATGAGCGATATGTTCTGTTAATACAGTATCATCATTGTTGGTGAAATACGATGGTCCATCAATGGTCCATTCTCTAACATATTCACCTCTGGATGCATCTGTGAAAGAGAAATTTCCCCCCACAGTAGTAACAAGATCATTGGGATCAGATTCTGTACTGAAAACGTAGATATCTGTGATTTTATCATACTCAAAGTCCGGCCTACAAGAGAAGGCTGTCATTAAGCAGAAAAGTATCGTAAAGATGTTTGTTCCTTTTAATTTCATTTTACTTCAATTTATAGGTTAGGATTAGAAAGTACTTCGTCAATTGGAATAGGGAAGTAGTTGTGATAATCTGGCGTATAACTCGCAGAAGCATCTTGGAATTCTTGTATTACTGCTTCACCATTTGGCCCCTCAGTGGCATCTTCAGGTAATTCATACAAGATCTGCTTATTCATGTAGTATTTCTTTTTCGCTAAACGATCATATTGCTCTTTGATCACACCCCATCTTCTCATGTCAATCCAGCGCGTATCATGACCTTCAAACATCAATTCCAATGGTCTTTCAACATACATGATATGATCCATTAGTTTTTCCGCTGTATTGTACTCATTGTGGTCCAAAGGCATTACTGCCGAACGCGTTCTGATTCTGTTGATATAATGCACAGCTTCGAAAGTACCGGCACTACCGTTATTTTTGATCAAGCATTCAGCATATAATAAATAAACATCAGCCAAACGGATCACTCTTTCATTAATTCCTGAAACAGTTTTTGTACCCAATGCTTCGTATTCATCCCACCAATTCTGGAATTTTCTCAAGTAAGAAGACTCTTGGTTTTTGAAAGTTCCGTGTACATCTCTTGGTTCTTTTTGGTAATAATCAAAATCATCATCCGCCATTACAATAGAATATTGTGAACGTAAAGAATGTGTTAAACCATCATTTCTAGGGTCAGTTGGGTCCATTTCATCTTTTTGGAAAAGCATTGTGATCCAGTAAGATGGCATAGATAAGCGGTTGCCATTGGCTCCACTTGGCGCTAAGAAAACACCTCTTCTTGTCCCTTCAGTACCTGTAGGTCCATCAACAATAACTCCACCACCATTTGGTTTTTGAGTGTCTGAGAAAGAGACTTCAAAGATAGATTCAGAATTGAATTCATGTTCTTTATCAAAGTTCCAACTGATATCTGAAGTCAATTGATATAAATCTTCTCTATCAATGATCATTTTGAATTCATTCTGTGCTTTTACGTACTCATGTTCATTGATATACACCTGACCTAAAAAAGCAGTAGCGGCACCCCAAGTAGCTCTTCCTTTGTACTTGTCTTCCCAAGTTTCAGGTAATCTCTCTTGAGCATAAGTCAAATCACTGATGATCAATTCAAGTACCTCTTCTTTAGGGCTCAATGGCTTCGCAATTTCTTCCTTATTCTGTGCTACAGTAGTATGAAGAATTACGGAACCATGATTATAAGTACTATACAACCAATAGTAGCAAATACCTCTAATAAAGTGTGCCTCCGCCAAGAATAATTCTCTCGACTCATCACTGATTTCAATGATGTCCGGCACTCTATCCAACACCTGATTAGCTCTAAGTATTGTCGTATACAGATCAGCCCATTTCAGTTTTACAATACCTGTATTGTCGTTGATAAGTAGCTTTGAAAGCTCTACATATTGGTCGTTCCAAATACTCGGGCGACCAATATCAGACCTTGTAGGCATTTGAGCGGCAGAGTTGCCTCCCATTGAACCGTGATTTTGTAAACCACTGTACGATGCCATCAATCCCATAAATGCTTCTTGTTCATTTTGCCAGAACTCACGCTCTTCTATGGTATTTTTATTTTCTATGTCAAACCAATTCTGACACCCAAAAAGAGCGAAAGTAATCAGTAATCCTATATTTATTTTTATTAGATTTTTCATCATTAGTAGTTTTAGAATTGTAATGAAAGACCTGCTCTGTAAGTAGCGGCAACAGGATATTTACCTGTGTCAACACCACGATAGAAGACATTTTTTGAACCGACCTCTGGGTCGTAACCTGTATAATTTGTAAACACAAATGGATTTTGAGCACTTACATACACTCTGAAATTATTGATGCCCAATTTGCTTACCGTTTGCTGTGGAAGAGTATAACCAAAAGTGATGTTTTGGATTTTCAAATAAGAACCATCTTCTAAGAAGAAATCAGAATAAGTCCTGATGTTCATGTGAGATGAACTTCTTCTTGGAGTAGGGATATCTGAAGTAGGGTTCTCAGGTGACCAAGCGTTCACCAACTCTTTACTTGTCTTTTGCTGATGTGCATAAGCTCTTGGTCCGTTATAGATTTTAGCGCCATAAGAACCAAACAGCATCACGCTCAAATCAAAACCTTTATAACCTAACGCTATTGAAAGACCTGCTTCCCAAAGTGGTGTACCGCTTCCTTGATATATTCTATCGTCTTGACCGATTTCACCGTCACCATTTACATCCACATATTTCAAGTCACCGATTTTGGCAGTAGGAATCATTTTTTGATATTCAATTAATTCTTCTTCCGTTTTAATAGTTCCATCCGTTGGAATTAAGAAAAATGCACCTGCTTCATAACCTGGAATTAAGAAAGTAGTAGGTTCAGAAGAGTTGCCTAATGGACGTCCACCCGGAACGGATTCCATGGTAGGAGCCAAAGCAGTTACTTCGTTGAAGTTTCTAGTGAACGTACCATTTACAGTCAGTTTCAGTTTATTGATATGTGTATTATACCCTAATCCCAATTCAATACCTTGGTTGGTTAAGTTACCCACGTTTTGCCACATTTTATTGTAGCTTCCTGTGATGGTACCTCCTGCTGAAGGTGGAAGTTCTACAGGCAATAACATGTCTTTCTTCTCAGATCTATATAAATCAAAATTAAAGAAGAAACGACCAGAAAATAACTCACCATCTAAACCGATGTTTTGTGAAATGTTGGTTTCCCAAGTGATGTTTTCATCCACATAAGTAGGATTCGTGGCACCAGGGTAAAGAATATCATTTTCACCAATTCCTAATACATAATCGACTTGTGGTGTAATGATGGAAACGTAAGGTAAATCAGCAATTAAGTTACCCAAACCTTGGCCTGCTTTATCGCTACCTGTTTCACCATAACCGGCTCTAAGTTTTAAATTACTGATGGTTGGTTTTAAAGCGTCAAAGAATTTTTCCTCACTGATGTTCCAACCTGCTGAGAACGACTTGAAGTTACCCCAGTTGTTGCTTGGATGGAATCTTGAAGAGCCGTCTCTACGAATACTCGCACTGACCATATATTTACCAGCGTAGCTATATTGCACACGACCTAATAAACCAATGTTAGAACTTGCCGCATAACGTTGATCTACTCCTCTGATATCTTGGGCTACGCCAAGGTTAGGAATATTGTTTGGCATATTCATGGCGTGTACCATACGTCTGTTGGCCTCAGCCGTTTCCCAAGTATTACCTGCTAATAGACTTACATTATGTTTACCCCATTTTTTATTATAAGTGGCAGTATATTCTTGAATAGTTCTTAAGTTGAACGTATCAATAAAGCGAAGCTCATTTAATGGTTTTGAAGCACGAGTAATGTACTCTCCATTGTTGCTGTAAACATCGAAAGTAGGGCTAAACCAATAATCATTCGTAGTGGAGTAAGAACCACCAATGTTGGCATTCAGCTTTAGTCCTTTCAACACTTCATAAGTGATTTTAGCATTACCATTATAATTGTTACCCGTAGTTTCATTCGTTTCATTGATACGCGCCAATAGGTTGGTCATTCTCTCAGGGTTCGCTCCTTCAATCACATATTCATCATTTCTGCTGATACCCGCTCTGTAAGGATCTTGACGAAGTGCTTGATATTGAATATTATTCGGAGGGTTATCCTTATAGCTGTTTTGGTAACCCATATTGATTTGCACCTTCAATTTATTCTTTTCAAAAGTGGTATTCGCTCTCAACGTTTTTCTTTGATACGCCGAAGAAATTTGAATGCCCTGCTGATCAAATAAAGTACCGACAATCGAATACGTTAGGTTTTTTGAACCACCAGACAATCTCAATGAATGGTTTTGAATAGGGGCCATATCTACCTGAAGTTCTCTTAGCCAATCCGTATTGTAATGCATCGCATTCGGGTTGTTGTCCAATGGATTGGGAGTACTAGGATCACCTTTCCACATTAGGTGGTTGATATACATGGCGTCAGTTGTATTGGCTAAATGTATGTCAGAAGTGATTTTCTGCACACCGTAGTACGAATCCAAAGTCACTGACATTTTTCCTTTTTCACCTCTTTTTGTTGTGATCAAAACTACACCCGCCGAAGCTCTTGAACCATAGATAGCCGCTGAAGCACCATCCTTCAATACCTCAATGGATTCGATTTCCTGAGGAGCAATATTAGGATTGGTCGTATACGTCACACCATCCACTACATAAAGCGGTTCAGAACCTCCTTCTTGGAAAGAAGAAACACCTCTAATTGTAATTGTAGCATTTTCACCTGGAGCACCAGACTCAGAACTTACACTTACACCCGCCATTTGTCCCTGAATCGCCGTAGCCAAATCTGAAGTAGCCAAACTGTTGATCTGTTCAGACTTCACTTGTGCCACCGAACCGGTCACTTCACGTTTTTCTTGTTGGCCATAACCAATAACAACTACCTCATCCAATGATTCTACATCAAGTTCCATTTGAAGGTTGATCTCTGACTTTTTGCTCACTTCGATTTCAGCAGGCTTATACCCGATATATGAATAAACAAGGACACTGCCTTTTTCACTTACCATGATATTGTATCTACCGTCAAAATCAGTGACCGTACCAATTGTCGTTCCTTTAATCAAGACATTGACTCCCGGTATAGGAGCTTGTTCTTCATCTACAATAGTACCGCTTACCTGAAAGGTTTTTTGAGCATAGAGTTTTGAGGTCATTCCAAGAGTAAATAGAATACCTAGCAAAAACATTTTCCGAAATAGAAGTTGATAAATTACTGATAATTTTCTTTTCATTTCATTAAAAAATTTATTCTTAATAATGACTCAAAGCTAAGCGTACATCTGACACCTATTGCGTACGAATACCTCTAAAAAATGGGGGTGGTAAATATCTTGTTGGTAAATAAAAAAATCCCTTTTGAAATGGTCTGTAAATTATTTCCCCCTACTTTTTTAAAGTAGTATTCAAAGTCAAGTTAAGTTCAAGTAATACAGTGTTTTACGGTGTGTGTTTTTCATTTCATTTAAATTAAAATAGGGCGTAAATACATGGCGTTATTCTGTTTTTGCATCTTCAACTTCCTCTTCTTTTTTCTTTTTATTGCGTAAGAAATGAGAAGGCGGAACACCAAATTCTTTCTTGAAACAGTTTCTGAAATATTTCAAATCACTAAATCCAACCTCATAGGTGACATCACTTACACCATACCTTCCCATTTTCAGTAATTGCGCGGCCCTTTTTAATCGGATATTTCGAATAAAGATTTTGGCCGTTTGTTCCGTCAATGCTTTTAATTTTTGATTCAATCGGAGAGGAGTAGTGCCATATTCATAAGCCAACTTCTCAACGGTAAACTTAGGGTCAGAAATATTCTCCTCTACAATCGCTACCAAACGGTTCAAGAAGCGTTCATCGATGGAAGTAAAGGTCACTTCACTTGGTTGCGTATCAATGTTTGTTCTAAAATTCTTTTGCAAACGTCTTCTATTTTCCACCAAAGTATTAATTCTCGCCATCAATACTTCTGTATTAAAAGGTTTGGTAACATAAGCATCCACGCCATATTCATAACCTTTTAGTTTACTGTCGCTTGAATTTTTGGCAGTAAGCAAAATGATCGGTAAATGACAAACTTGTGCATCTTCACGGATTTTCTTAGTCAATTCATAACCGTCCATCACCGGCATCATGATGTCAGAAAGAATTAGATTTGGCATTACTTCTTTGGCCAATTGGAATGCTTTTTCTCCATCTTCAGCCTTATAGACCTTGAAAGTATCTTTTAATAATTCATACAAAAGGTCTAGAATAGCAGGGTTGTCGTCTGCAATAACAATTTTCGGTTTTGTAGTCAAACTTAATTCCTCTTCTTGAGCCGTTAACTCTTCTTCTTCCTCGCTTTCAATCATTAAGGTCTCTTCAGGAAGGGCCTCTATTTTGACGTCATTTTCATAAGCCACTTCATTGAGTGGGAATTTGATTTTGAACGTTGAACCTGCATTTTTCTCGCTTTCCACTTCAATGGTTCCATGATGCAATTCCACTAAACTTTTAGTGAAAGACAATCCAATACCTGTTCCTTCGCTTTTACCTTTGGATTTAGAGTGATTTTCCACTTGATAAAAGGGTTCGAATAAATATTTTAAATGATCTTCTGAAATACCAAAACCCGTATCTTTCACTTCAATCACCACATCTTCATACTCTTGCTGAATAGTTAATTTCACCTGTCCAGCATAAGTAAATTTAAAGGCGTTGGATAATAGGTTATTCAGTATTTTTTTGAGTTTATCTTGATCAAAATAACCTTGAATAGAGTGTGTTTTGATGTCCAATGTGAAATCAACACGTTCATGATTGGCAAATTCCTTAAAAGAATGATAAATCTGCTCTGTAAATAATACCCAATCACCTTCTTTTACTTGAAGGGCTGTATGTCCTTGTTCCATCTTTCTGAAGTCCAGAAGTTGGTTGACAAGATTCATTAAGTGATTGACATTTTTATGAATCAACTTATAATATTTCTCTTTCTCCAAAGAGGAATAAGCACTTCCCTTACTAATAAGCTGTTCGATAGGTGTATGAATCAACGTCAAAGGCGTTCGCAATTCATGAGAAATATTAGTGAAGAATTGCAACTTCATTTGGCTCAAATGCTCCAGTTTTTCTCTTTCAAATTGTTCTAATTCTAATTGATGTCTCTTTTTGACAGTAATCAGTGAGAACCTAGAGAAAAGGTAAACAAAGAAAATAATCGCTATAGCGTATAAGATTTTCGCCCAAACAGTAGCCCACCAAGGTGACGCAATTTCTAAGTCTAAGAACAATGATTTTGGATTCCAAATATTATCTCCATTGGAGGCTTTTACTTCTAAAGTGTAACTGCCTGGAGATAAGTTGGTGTATTTTGCAATTCTAAAATCAGCATCCGTTGTGATCCAATCCTTATCAAAACCATTCAGTTTATATTTGTATTTGTTTTTATAGGGAGAACCAAAATGCAAACCCGCAAACTGAACAGCAAAGCTATTTTGATCATGGTTCAGTTTTATACTCTGCGTATATTGTATGTTTTTACTCAAAATTGTATTGCCATCCAAAGTGTCATTGACATGGATAGTTTGGTTCAATACGCTCAATTCAGTAAAAACAAGATCTCCGACCAAATAGTCATCAACAATCTCATGAGGAGTGAAATAATTGACACCATTGACACCGCCAAACATCAAATCACCATTTTTTAATTTACACGAAGCCAAATCACTGAATTCATTATCCTGAAGGCCGTCACTGATATTGTAATTTTTGATTTCTCTAGAATCTAAATTGATTTTGGTGATGCCATTATTACTACTGATCCAAAGGTTTTGATAATCGTCTTCCAAAATCGATTTAATGATATTACTAGGAAGTCCATCTTTGATTGTGATATGTTCAAAATTGATCTCCTCATCTTTGACATTTTCCGGGTTGAAAATACTTAATCCACCACCCATTGTCCCAATCCATATCTCACCATTGGAAGCTTCAAAAACAGGTAAAACATAATTGTAAGAAAGACTATTACTTTGGTTAGGTTGATTTTGATACAACTCAAATTCAGGTTTTTCTTTCAATTTTTGATCTTTAGGAATGAAGACCAAACCTTGTGAAGAGCCAACCCAGAGGTTGCCATAGCTATCAATCAAAATACTACGAATCAGTTTCACTCTTTCATTTTTAAGGTCTTTCTGATTTGTAACACTCGTCCACTCAATTTTATTCCCTTTTTTAATGCCTCTAATTAAGCCATCTCCATATGTACCCAACCATATCACATTATTGCCATCACTTTTAATGGCAAAAGCAGGCGCATCTTCATTTTCTGTCAAAAGGTCTTGAGCAGTGATATCCTTTAGTTTTTCAAGGTTAAGATCAATATCGAGGTTATACACTTTTCCTTTTTTACGAATACCAATAATGAGTTGATCACCCCATTCCGTAATATCAAAAGTGGTATTGGTTTTTATTTTTTCAAAAGTCAATTTTTTATAACCATGATCTAAGCCTTCAGTGCTGTTTTCAAGGACATTCAATGAACCACCTTGCGTACCAATCCAGATTCTGTTTTTACTGTCTTCGTAAATGGATCTGATTTTATTATATGAAATACTTGATTTGTCATTAGTTTTATAGATGTCTTTAAATCGTTTACCATTGGGATTGTATTTGATGATACCGCCTCCTTTAGTGCCAATCCAAATTACGCCTAACTTATCTTTAAACACTTCTGTAATGATGTTGATTTTTAGTGCATCAAAATTATCACTATGAATATGCTTTTTCTTGACATAGGTTCCACTAACTTCATCATATTCCATAAAAAACAAACCTTTTCTAGTCCCGCCTAGCATGTGTTTGTTAGGATCAATACAGAGTGTATTAAAACGTTCTGTTGAAACTTTTCTCAGTGTTGATCTTTCTTCATTAAAAAGATACACGCCGTGTGGGCCACAAAAAAAGACGCCTTCTTCAGATTCCTTAATATCTTTGATCGGTGTGACTTTTGCTTTTGAGATTTCTTTGAAACTATAAGAAGGCTGATTGTTGGAAGGTTTAATAGCGATTTGTAACCCCTTTTTCGTTCCTACCCATAAGTTCCCATTTCTATCATTGAAAAGTTTAGCTACGTGATTGGATATGATGCTTTTAGAATTGTGATGATTGGCGTAATATTTTTTAGCCTTGAATTTATCTTTAGTCAATTCCTCTGTTGGAATGCAGTTGAGACCTTTTGTAGTTCCTACCCATAAGTTACCGTCCTCATCCAATGCTAACGAATGAACATTGTTAGAACTAAGTATTTTTGATCCTTCTGTATTTCGAAAAGAAGTCATTTCACCTGTCTCCAAATTCAAACGGCAAATCCCAGAATTCAGTAATCCTATCCAAAGATTATTGTATTGATCTTCTTGAAAACAACTAATGATATTAGACGTCAATTGATGGGTGTCCATACTATAGTTTGTGAAATTGTAACCGTCAAATCTACTAATTCCGGCGTTGGTTCCAAACCACATCAAACCCTTGCTGTCTTGATAAATACTCGTAATATCATTTTGCACTAAACCGTTTTTTGTAGAGTACCATTGTATGTCAAAGACGATCTCATTTTCCTGGGCAAAAGATATATGCGAGAAAAATGAAAGTAGTAATAGGGTAATTTTAGCAATTATAGTCCTGTTGATGACGGAGTAGTTGTTTTTCATAAATTCATTTCATTAATGTGGATAGAGTATCTAAAAAATCTTCTCAAAAGCATTGTTTATAGCCCTTTTGAAGTGTTAGTGAACGAATCACTCATTCATGTGGTGTAATTATTTACAAGGGTGAAATTAGTATTATTTATCCCTATTTTTCGCCCAATAGGGTACTTTTTCAAAATAACACCCGTTAATCAGCACTAAAATCAAGTGGTTCTATTTTCAAGGGTAGTCGTATTTAGTTTAAAAAATGATTCTTATACAAAAATAAGGTTTATGTATTAATATTATCTATTGATGTAATGAATCCATAGGTTGTTAAAGGATAATATTTACTAAAAATTACTATTGTATGGCTTGATGTTCTCAAAAAGGTCAATCTCTCATTAAAACCACTTGTTTTTCGATCGGTAAATTATTACCCCAATTGATTTACTAAAATTCTCTAGCCTTCCCATCGTATCAATCTACATTTGTTTCAAGCAATACGGAAAATGTATTTCTGATTGTTTTTTGAAATTAAATCTAACTTAAGTACTAGGACAGAAGTAAAAGGACAAAATATCGTGCACCATGACTGAAGTCATGGGCAGGTGATATTGACGCCACCAACACTGAAGTGTTGCTTACGTTTCCAACTTTCAAGACTTCAGTCTTGATTAGGTTGGACTATCACCTGCCCATAGTTTTAACTATGGTGCACGAAACATTCGTTTGTTTTTGCCTTAGTGCTCCTTTAAAAAATAAGAGAGTATGAAATTAATGAAAACACTTTCGCTGTCTGTTATGTGTGCATTGGGTGCTTGCCAAATGCAACCAAAACAGCAGGAACTAATCCTTTAAAAAATAAGAGAGTATGAAATTAATGAAAACACTTTCGCTGTCTGTTATGTGTGCATTGGGTGCTTGCCAAATGCAACCAAAACAGCAGGAACTAAAATCAACAGAAAAATTTACGGAAGATTGGGAGTCATTGGCCAAAGTGAATAAATCACCAGATTGGTTTAGAGATGCCAAGTTTGGAATTTATACACACTGGGGACCAATTTCGGGTGCTTTTGTTAATATGAAGCCAAAACAAAAATTGGCAGGATGGCATGGTATGATGATGTACGGTAAAAACGGTATTCCAAATTGGAAATCCGGTGAATTGCCTAAACATAAAGACGGAACGGTCAATGATAGTCCAACTACAAACTACTTACACCACGTAGAGCAATTTGGTGATCCTGCTGAATTCGGTTATAAATATTTAATTGAAAATTTCAAGCCTACAGGATTTGACCCACAAAAATGGGCTGAATTATTTGAAAAATCAGGAGCAAAATACGCTGGACCAGTAGCAATGCACCATGATAATTTCGCTATGTGGGATAGTAAAGCGACACGTTGGAACTCTGTTAATTATGGAGGAATAGATGTTTCTAAAGAGCTAAAATCTGAAGTGGAGAAAAGAGGGATGAAGTTTATCGCATCTTTCCATCATGCCTTTACTTGGAAATATTTTGCACCTGCACATGAATACGGTGGTGTTGATCCAGAAGATTACGATTTATACACTGATCCACATGATTTCTATAACAATGAACCTACAGAAAGATTCTATAAAGAATGGTGGGCGAAGTTGAAAGAATATATCGACAACTATCAACCTGACATCATTTGGTTTGACTGGTGGTTGGAAAATATGAACGAAGAAAGCAGAAAGAAATTCTTGGCGTATTACTACAACAAAGGTGAGGAGTGGAACAAAGAAGTTGCCGTACTTTTTAAAGAAGAAACTTTCCCGGAAATTTCAGCAATCCGTGATTACGAAAGAGGAAGACCAAATCAACCCAAACAAGATGCTTGGATCACGGATACTTCTCCAGGAACATGGTTCTACAGATCAAATGCAAAATTCGTTTCATCAGATGAACTTGTTGATATTTTGATTGATATCGTAGCCAAAAATGGTAACATGTTATTAAATGTTCCTCCAAATCCTGATGGTACAATTCCAGTTGAAATGGAAAACCTTTTAGTTGATATGGGTGAATGGTTAGCGGTAAATGGTGATGCGATCTATGGTACTAGACCTTGGACTATTTTCGGTGAAGGTCCTACTAGACTTCCTGCTGGTGGTCACAAGATTGAAAGAAAGAAAATCAGATACAAAGAAACGGATATTCGTTTCACAAAAAAGAGCAATAGTGAATTCTATGCTTTAGTGATGGATACTCCAAAAGGTGATATCAAAATCAAGTCATTAAGTACAGCAATCGGACTTTTAAATAACAAGATTGAGAAAGTAACGCTTTTAGGAAGTGATGAGGAATTGCAATGGGAGAGAACAGATGAAGGTCTGATCATCAAGCGTCCTAAATCATTCCCTACAGAATTTGCACATGCATTCAGAATCTTGAGTGAAGGTTACAGAGAAACTGAACTTGGAGGAGAATTCGAGCAAACATTATAACCGTTGAGGTTGTACCATGTGTCTACTCTCCATATGCATTTATCCACAAATTGTGTCTATCCATATTTCGAATTGGGTAGACACATGGTTTCCTCAACGTAACTGATCTAAATATGATATGAAATGAAGTACACTATGATCAAAGCCCTAGCAATTAGCTTAATATTTTTTGTTATCTACAGTTTTTCAATGATTCAATCTCATTCTGAAAAACCGCAACATTACGCCTATGATACAAATTGGGAATCCGTACAAAGCTATGAGGTTCCGCAGTGGTTTAAAGATGCGAAGTTGGGGATTTTTGTCGAATGGGGTATTTTTAATGTACCAAAAATCAAAACTCCTTTTTATGCCCGATGGATGGATTTTGATAGCGTACAATACAATGCTAATGGTAAAGTAATCAACAGAGGCCCTCATCCTTTACATGATTTTCATAAAGCAAATTATGGAGCCACTGTACGATACGAGGATTTTATACCTCAGTATACCGCCCAGTCTTTTAATGCAGATGAATGGGCTAGTCTTTTCAAAAAATCTGGTGCTAAATATATTATCTCGGTCGCGGAACACCATGACGGTTTTGCGATGTACAATTCAAATCACACCACTTTTAACAGTGTCAATCAAGGTCCCAAAAGAGACCTTACAAAAGAATTAATGCAAGCCTCTAAAAAGCAGAACTTAAAAGTAGGCTTGTCTTCTCACTTTGCTTACAATTGGAATTTTTACAGCTCAAAATCAGACATTCAAAAGGCGAATAGAATATTGGATTTGGCGTCTCAATTTCCAACACAACCTGTTAGTCAGACTTTTATTGATCATTGGTGGAATAGAACTATTGATATTATAGATCAATATGAACCTGATTTGATGTGGTTTGACTTCTTTATGAATAAAAATGAATTCAAACCTTACCATGAAAGATTGGCTTTGTATTATTATAACAAAGGCATCGACTGGGAAAAAGGAGTCGTGTTGCAATCCCAAGACAAATACAGCAATGCTCTTCCAAAAGGTACAAATGTGATGAATTTCAATTACTCAAAAGTAAAAGAAATCAAAGAGGAAAAGTGGCAAGCGAATATTCAACTCGCTAAATTTTCAAATTACACGACGGATGAAGTAAAAAACAAGAAAACAAGAAGAGTCATCGAAGACTTTATTGATATCATCAGTAAAAATGGGAACGTACTTTTACATATATATCCTAATGCTGACGGTACTATTTCTGAAGCTCAAAAAGAGATTTTAGAAAATGTGGGGGAGTGGGTAAATATAAACCAGGATGCAATTTTTGGGGCTTCCACTTGGATCACTTATGGCAAAGGGTCATTGACCACTTACAAAGGTTCTTTCTCAAAACAATTCAAACTCAATTACTCTACACAAGACAATTACCGTTTCACCAAAAACAATGGGAAGTTGTATGTCTTTTTGATGAGTAATTCAGAGGATGGAGTGCTTGAGGTCACTGATTTGGCCAATACAGATGCTCAATATAATATCCGACGGATAAAATTGTTAGGTAGTGAAGAGAAAGTTGAATGGAAACAGTCAGATCAAGGACTATCAATATTTATCTCGAAAAACAGACCTAGTAAATATGCTCGTGTTTTTGAAATCGAATTTGAAAACAAAATCCTATAAATAGAATTAACTGAAATGAAATTACGCTTTATTACCCTATTTTTTCTGTTCATTACACAACTCGGTTTTGCTCAGAAAAAACGTTTTACCCTTACTCAGAAAGAGTGGGGAAAAGACGGTACAGAGAAGATATTTTTATTGGATATTAAAAATCCAAACGGCATGCACATCCAGCTTACCAACTATGGAGCTATTTTAGTAAAAGCTGAAGTGCCTGATCGAAATCAAAAAATGGAAGATGTTGTATTGGGTTTTGACAACTTAGCCCAATACCAAAAGCCTAACCCTCTTTTTGGAGCAACCGTTGGTCGTTTTGCCAATCGAATTAGAAATGGTGAATTCGAGATAGAGGGCGTGAAATACCAATTGAATACGAAAGGGGAAAAACACGCCATTCATGGTGGCGGTGAGTTTAGTAGTGCAGTTTGGAAAGTGGCAAGCACCTTCAAAGATAAACATAAAGCAGGAGTTGTATTTTCCTATTTTTCGAAAGATGGTTCCAATGGTTTTCCTGGTAATGTACAATCCAAGGTAACTTATACTTTGACAGATAAAAATGAAATAAAAATTGACTTTGAAGCTACTACTGACAAGGATACGCACATCAGTATGACCAATCATTCTTATTTTAATTTAAATGGAATGAAGAATACGATTCTGGATCAAAAAATTAAAATTGACGCCAATTCAATCACTGCAATTGATAAAGATATTGTGCCAACAGGTCAATTAGAGGATATTCGAAATACAGAAAAGGATTTGACTGTTCAAAAAGCAATTGGAGAGAATATCTTCAAACTGAGTAATAACGGCTATCATTTCTGTTATGTTTTTAATAAAGAAAATGGAAAAGCCAAAAAGGTTATAGAGATTGTGGATCCTGCTTCAGGAAGAACTTTGAATGTTATTACAACTCAACCTTCAGTACAATTTTACACGGGTAACTCTTTAGATGGAAAGTTTGTAGGAAAAGAAGCTAAAGCTTATGGAAAACATATTGCTTTCTGCTTGGAAACACAACACCTACCTGATACTCCAAATCACCTTAATTTCCCTTCTTCATTAGTGAAAGCGGGGGAAACTTACAAGGAAACAGTGATCTATCAGTTCGGCATAGATCAAAAATTGAATAATTAATGATTGAGATGATGAATTCATTTTTTTAATCTGTATTTTAGACTTCCTAACGAAAAGACTTACAGGGTATTTTTACTAAGAATTAGGGGTAAATAACAATTATTGGTTCCTATTCAATGTCTACTAATTACATGATAAAGAAGTGAATAGATAATTTTGATCATTCTCAAACATGAAATGAATGTATACTTATTAAGCATGAAATTTAAAACTACTTTTTTATTAGCAAGCGTACTCATGATTTGCATTTCATCTGTATATGCAAACATTACTGCTCCACTTTTATCACTTTCTTCTGCAAGCAATTTAGTTCCTAATCACCAATTCAAAGACGGTGATGGAAATCCTTCTTTAGAAGAATGGTCCAATACAGTGGCTACATCTCCTAACAGCATTACCGCTGTAGCAGGAACAGGAGACAATCATCAAGTTCTTATTTCCAAAAGCGACGTTTCTGGAAGCTGGAGTGATGTGAAAATGGGTATTACTTGGCAGGATATTGACTTTAGCAGTCAAGAAGGAAATGTAAACCTTATTTTATCCGCAAAGGTAAAAGCATCTAATGATGATGGTGCAATGTTCAGATTTTATTTCCGTTATAGAACAAAAGACGGAGACGGTAAAACCGTAAACAACAACGTTTATTCTGATGTTTTTGACCTTACGAGTTCAGAACAGGATTTTATTGTTCCAATCGAAATCCCAAATGATGCTTTCCAATGGAACCTTGATATTCAATTTGGCGGTAGTAAAAGTGGTGCGGTGGCCGATATCTATTTTTACGAGCCTTCATTGACGTTAGATACTGATGAGGAAGAAAAACCACAAGAACCAAGCGATCCAGATAATCTTATTCCAGATGATAAATTTGCAGACGCTTTAGGAAACCCAACACTGGCCGTTTGGTCCAATACAGTGGCTACAGCTCCTAACACTATTCAAGCTATTGAAGGTACAACCAATTATAATAAAGTACTGATCAATAAAGTGGATGCAATAACAGGAAACTGGAGTACGTTGGTAATGTCTTTACCTTGGCAAAACATTAGCCTACCTCAAGAGACTGAAAATGTAGCCTTTGAGCTATCTGCCAAAGCAACAGCATCCAATGATGATGGAGTCAAATTCAGGTTCAACTTCAGATACAGAACTCCAGATGGTGAGGGAGGCTTTACAAACCATGATGTCAATTCTAATCAATTTACATTGGCATCAACTGAAAAAACATTTTTAACCTCTTTTGAAATTCCAAAAGATGCCTATCAATGGAATGTGGCAGTTCAATTTGGAGGAGTTGACAGTGGTGCTCCAGGTGAAATTACTTTTTCTCATCCATTGTTGAAAATTGTAGAAGCAAGTGGTCCTACAGATGAGGAATTAGTTGCTTCAGCAAAAGAAAACCTAGCCATCACCTATGCAAGTGGAGAAGATGCTACCACTGTCACTCAAGACATCACACTTCCAACAGTCGGAGAAAATGAAGTGGCGGTAAGCTGGACTTCTTCTAATTCAGATGTCATTTCAAATGCGGGTGTTGTGACACAACAGGAGGCAGATACTGACGTAGTATTGACAGCTACTTTAACTAAAAATGACGCTTCTGATACAAAAGAATTTACGGTTAAGGTACTAGCGAAAGAACCTACAGATGAAGAGTTAGTGGCTTTAGCAAAAGAGAATTTAAAGATTACTTATGCTGATGATGAAGGAGCTAATACAGTGACTCAAGATATTACGCTCCCAGTTGTTGGAGAAAATGAAGTGGCTGTAAGCTGGTCTTCTTCTAATATTGCTGTGGTGACAGATGCAGGTGTAGTAACGCAACAAGAGAATGACATGGACGTGGTACTGACTGCAACATTAACAAGGAATGATGCAACAGATACGAAAGAGTTTACAATTACAGTATTAGGCGTTGGCACAATTCCTCCAACAGATGAAGAGCTAGTAGCCCTAGCAAAAGAAAACTTAGAAATTACGTATGTAGAGGGAGAGGATGAAACATCTGTGACGCAAGATCTTACATTGTCGACAGAAGGTGAAAATGCAGTAGTAATTACTTGGTCCTCTTCTAATACCACAGTGATTTCAGACGAAGGAGTAGTTACACAGCAAGATACAGATATTGATGTTATACTAACGGCTACACTTTCAAAAAACGATGCATCGGATACGAAAGAATTTACAGTGAAAGTATTGGCTTATGTACCTACAGATGAAGAGTTAGTGGCTTTAGCAAAGGAGAATTTAGAAATTACATTTGCAGAGGGAGAAGATGAAAATACCGTCACTCAAGATATTACACTACCGATAAATGTTGAAAATGATGTAATCGTAAGTTGGTCTTCTTCTGATACTTCAATCCTTTCAGATGCCGGTGTAGTGACTCAGCCATCATCAGATACAGATGTAGTTTTAACAGCTACTTTATCAAAAAATGAAGCTTCAGATACTAAGGTTTTTACTGTAAAAGTAATTGGAGAAAATGAGCCTGATCTTCCAAAAGATGACAACTTAATTCCAAATTATAGGTTTGCAGATGTGGAAGGAGCACCATCCTTTGAAGAATGGACAAAAAATACTGCAGAATCTCCTAATTCACTAGACGTTGTAGCAGGGCAGGACGGTTATAATGTTGCTGTTATAGATAAACAAAATAATGAAGGGAATTGGAATGCATTAATCATTGGTCTTCCTTGGCAAAATATAGACTACTCTGATCAGGAAGATTCAGTGACTTTTAAATTGTCAGCTAAAGTAAAAGCATCGAATGATGATGGAGCCATTTTCAGATTTTATTTCAGATACAGAACTAAAGATGAAAATGACGAACAGGTAAATAATGATATTTATTCGGACAAATTTACATTGACATCTACAGAAGAGGTTTATTCTGCAATATTAAAGTTGCCAAAAGATGCGTATCAATGGAACTTGTCCGTACAATTTGGTGGAGAGGAAAGCGGAGCACCTGCAGTGATTTCATTCTCATACCCTTCTTTCATGGTAGATGAAGAGGATCAAGGTCCAACGGATCAGGAATTACTTGCCGAAGCAGTTGAAGCTCTTGAAATCATATTTGAAACTGGAGATACGGCGGATGCTGTTACTCAAAATGTCACATTTGTGTCAGAAGGTTTAAATAATACTTCATTGAATTGGGATGCAAGCGCTCATTCCAACATATCAAACACAGGTGAAGTGACAATTTCGGATAACGCTGTTACAGCTAACATTATCGCTACGGTTTCATTGGGTGATTTATCAGCACAAAAAACGTTTACTTTAACAACAGTTGCTACTTCTGATGATGTGATTGTAGACAGAGTAACGGGAAGATTAGAAGTAGGATATGCAGAAGGTGATAATGAAAATGCAGTTAGTCAATCGGTTACATTACCAACTTATGATGATGAATATGTAGATGTTCAAATCGCTTGGTCATCAAGTAATGAAGCTGTGATTTCAAATACTGGTGAGTTGACAGTACCCCTTGAAGTAACAGAAGTAACACTTACGGCTATAATTTCTTTAAATGAGACATCATCAACGAAAGATTTTGTATTGACGGTACTCAACAATGAAGAGGAATTAATTCAAGAAGCTTTTGATGCTTTAGAAATTGTTTTTGCCGAAGGAGATAGTGCACAAAGTGTAACAACTGATATCACTCTGAAAACTGAAGGAATGAACAATTCAACAATTGAATGGATTTCTGACAGAACTACAATCACGAGTGAAGGAGTGGTGACAAGATCATTTAGAGATATAACAACAAACTTAACTGCCACAATTCAATTGGGTTCATCTACTTTAATCAAAGAATTTGAAGTAATTGTAATGGCAGAAGAGCAAATAACTTCAGTGGATAACGATAAAGCTATATTGAAACTTTATCCTAATCCAACTTTTGGAGATATCACTGTTGAATCTTCACTTCCAATCCAAGTGATTGAAGTATTTAACTTGATTGGTGTAAAAGTGAAAACGGTTGAATTGAATCAATACTCACAACAAAAAACTCTTAATTTAGATGATATTCCAAATGGACAATACATCTTAAGAGTCAATAATCAGCCTATTAAATTTATTAAAAAGTAGGAGGCAATTCATACATATCTAGTGTTTTCCTTGAGGAATTAATCTTGGATATGTTCTAAGAAATAAGAGAGACTAATTTAACAGCCTGAGTGATTGATTTCATTCAGGCTGTTTTTTTGAGTTGAACTTTTTGGATAACAAATGGCTGTATAATATGGATTTTGAGGGCGTTACAATACAGTAATCCTACAGTAATGTATACTTAAACGATCATTACAAAATACTTACCTTTTGATTGTAATTAGAAAATCATTTAGGCGAGAGGAATGGAATTTAGCTTTTGACTTCAAAGCCTAGCTTTTTTTGCTTCGTTTTTTCAGCAATGGAAAAATGAAAAAGAAGGAAGCTTGGAAGGAATACCTTTAAGCCTGTAGAAATGTCAATTAATGTTTTACGACGGTTTGTTTACACTGAAAAAGAAAAGCCTTAGGAAATCATCCTAAGGCTTTACACACACTATTTAAATTATTTTTAGCTACAGAGTATTTCTATGAATGTTAGTGAAAAAGGTCTTATAAATCTTTTTGACCTGCTTTGGTTTCCACGGTAATAACTGCTTTTTTCAAACCTTTACCTGAAGCTGAAATTGTAATTGTACCACCATCGCCTTGGTTGGCTCTTGCAATTACTAACGCCATTCCATTAAAAAATTTCAGTTTCTTACTATTAGGTAAAACCAAAGAAGAAGGATCTCCGTTTCCAGTGGCTTCAAAAGTACCGTCACCATTTACCGCAAATTGGATTTGACCATTGAATGTTGCACAAAAATTGCCTTCTGCATCCAATGCTCTCGCAGTTACAAAAACAAGGTCTTCACCATCTTCAGATGAAATAACTTTACGATCTGCTGTTAACTCGATTGATTTTGCTTTCGAAGTGGTTTTGATGATTTCTTCACCGACAACTTGACCATTGATGTAGGCAACAGCCTTCAATTCTCCTTTTTCATAAGGCACATCCCATCTCAATCGGTAAGGTGAAGGGAAGTCTGTTGGACCTTCATAATACATGAATTTTACTGGGACAATTCCTTTATCTACGCCTTTGATTTTCTTTCCTAAACTTTTTCCATTTAAGAATAGCTCTACAGCTTCAGCATTGGTATAAGCAAACACCGGAATTTCTTGTCCTTCAAAACCTTTCCAATTCCAATGAGGAAGTAGGTGAACCATTGGCGTTTCAGTCCATTGACTTTGATATAAATAGAAACGGTCTTTCTTAAAACCACATAGATCAACAGGACCAAAGAAAGAAGATTTGTTAGGCCAGTCATCATTCCAATAACCGTTTGTGGAATTGTCTCTACCACCATATGGAGTTGGTTCGCCCAAGTAGTCAAAGCCTGTCCACATAAACTCACCCAAAATGCTTGGATTTTCTTCCAAAAACTTAAATTCCATATCAGGAGGGTAAGACCAAATTGGGCCAATGATGTCATAACCTGTCACCTGATGATCCGTATTTTTTTCATATTTTTCTAAAAACGGTGCATGGTAAACACCTCTAGAACTTGTGATCGATTCTGTCTCCGAACCGTATACAATCCAATCCGGATAGTTCTTTTTGATCTCAGCATACTTCGCCGCTTTGTAGTTAAAACCAACAATATCTACATGATGTGCTAGCTTGTTTTTGATTGAATTTTCATATTGATTGAAGCCAGCCGTGTTAGGTCTTGAAGGATCTTCCTCGTGACAAATTTTCCCTAGATTTTGTGCGACTTTCCAACCGTCTTTTACTTTCTGCTCTCTGATTTCATTTCCAATACTCCACATAATAATGGAAGGGTGGTTTCGGTCTCTACGAATCATATCTCTCAAATCACGCTCGTGCCATTCCTTAAAAACAGTATGATAACCATTTTCAATTTTTTGGATTCCCCATTCATCAAAAGCCTCATCCAATACCAGAATACCCATTTTATCACAAGCTTCCAATTGTTCTCTACTTGGAGGATTGTGTGAAGTCCTGATTGCATTCACACCCATCTCTTTCATAATCTCCAACTGACGTTCTGTTGCTCTTTTGTTGACCGCAGTACCCAAAGGTCCTAAATCATGGTGAAGACAAACCCCTTTCATCTCCGTTCTTTTTCCATTTAAGAAGAAACCATCATTGGGTGTGAATTTGATATCACGAACTCCAAATTTTGTGATATAATGATCCAATACATTTCCATCTACATCTTTCAATTCAGTCATTAACTGATACAAATGAGGCTCTTCTAGTGTCCACAACTGAGGGTGAATCAAATTAAATGATTGTTCATTGATAATCGTTTTACTGCCTTCCGCAATCGTTTTTTGATTCAAAACCTTTACCGTTTCTCCTTGTTCATTTCGTATTTGTTGAGCAATTGAAACAACCTTATCCGTTTCCGCATAGTTTTGAATTTCCAATTTTATATCAACAGTAGCTACTTTAGAGGAAACGTTATTGGCTTTTACAAAAGTACCCCAATGAGCGATTCTAATATCTTCATGAACATTCAACCATACTTTTCTATAAATACCAGCACCAGGATACCATCTCGAAGAAAGATCTTCAGGTTTTGCTTTTACAGCGATAATATTTTCCCCTTCTTGTTTTAAATAAGGCGTCATGTCATACTCAAAACCTAAATAACCAAAAGGCCTTTTCCCTAAGTAATGACCATTAATCCATACCTCAGAGTTTTTCATTACACCTTCAAACTCTACCGCTATATTTTTACCTTTTTGTGTATTCGTCAGTGTAAAACTTTTTCTATACCAACCTTCTCCGTGAAAAGGTAATCCACCACAACGAGCATTATATTCTACCGAAAACGGACCTTCAATGGCCCAATCATGAGGGATCTGAACAGTTCTCCATTTCGAATCGTCGAGTGTAGGTGATTGCCCTTCCTTTACTTCACCTTTATAAAACTTCCAATCTTTATTGAAGTCAGTATGTCCTGTAGACTGCCCGAAAATCGTGGTAGAGCAGAATAGCAAAACAAAGAAATTAATTAAGTAATATTTCATCGTTATTCATTTAATGATAATGTGAACATTGTTTCTATTGATTCATGAGCAATTTAATTAGTTCGGTTATGTGTAATCATGTAGGATTAATTAGAAAAAAATACCCCCCTTTTATCCTTACTATTATTAGGTTTTTTAGAAGGTGAAAACGCTATTTTATTTTTAAATGATAATTCAAATGAAACCAGTAATAATCCATTAGCTCGTTAGGGACAATAAGGTTATAAATGTCAATTAGTAGTAATTATCCTGCATAATAGGAGGGGATTTTCGGCAATTAGGATTAACGGCCTATGACTACCTAAATATTCTCTTAGCTTTGGAACAAATCGAATTTATAAATGCAGTTGAAATGAAATTATTATATCCATTTTTTTTAAGCTCGATACTATTACTTTTTATATCGTGTAATCAAAAAGAAGAAAAAAAGACATTTGAGAAACCTAATATTATTTGGGTGATGCTGGAAGATATTTCACATGACTTTGAATGTTATGGAATGCCTGCAGTGAAGACACCAACTTTTAATGCATTAGCAGAGGAAGGTACAATTTATTATAACTGTTTTGGAACAGCATCCATTTGTTCTACCAACAGATCAGCAATGATGGTGGGTGCACACCAAAGGTTGACCAACACTCATCATCATAGAAGTAACAGAGATGAACCTTTGTCAGCACCATTCAAACCTTTTACTTATCAGTTGAAAAAACAAGGATATACTACAATCCTTGGACACACCAATGTAAGAGGAAAAGGACGAAAGATTGATGTCAACTTCAAGCATAATAAAATAGGAGATTGGGATAAGGATTTTGGATTGTTTGATAAATACGATGAGTTTACGGTAGAAGATCAACCGTTTTTTGCTCAGATACAATTGAACGTTACTCATAGAGGAGATTGGTGGGATCAAGTAAGAGAAGAATCTGCTCATCCCGTAAATCCGGCAGATGTACAACTGCCACCTGAATACGCAGACCACCCGGCCATTCGTTTGGATTGGGCAAAATATTTGGATCAGGTTGAGTATGCAGATGCTGAAATGCAGATGTTGATCGATGAATTAAAAGAGAAAGGCATTTACGAAAATACAGTCATTATTGTAATTGGAGATAACGGTAGATGTAACATCAAAGGAAAAGGATATTTGTTTGATTCAGGTTCAAGAATTCCTTTGATCATCAAATGGCCAGAAGGATATGAGCATGATGAGGAATCACGTCAGATCATTGCGAGTACAGATATTACAGCGACGATCTTGGATATTGCAGGTGTTGAACTACCAGACTATCTCACGGGACAATCATTTATTGATGAGAATTTTGATAGAAAAAACGTGTATTCTTTCAGAGGTTTATGGGACGAAATACCAGAGCAGTCATGTTCTATTTCAAACGAAGAATTCAGATACATTAGGAATGATAGACCTGATATTCCTTACGATGCTCACCAAGGTTACTTGGAATGGTACCGTCCAGCAGTGCACGTGATGAGAGCATTGAATGAAAGAGGAGAATTGAATGATATTCAGCAGAAATGGTTTTCAGCATCAAAACCCAACGAAGAACTTTACAATATCAAAAATGATCCTTTTGAAGTACACAACTTGGCGAACAATCCAGAATACCGAGATGTATTGAAGAAGATGAGAAAAGAAGCTTTGGCAGAAGACAAAAGAATGACGCCAGTTTCTAGCTTCTTTGACCCCAAGCCTGTTCCAGGTTTAGCACCTATTGAATTCATAAAAGAGTACCACTCCGAAGCTTACAATAAAATGCTTGCAGGTGAGGAAATCGGTCATAGTAAATACATGAAATTATATAAAAAGCACTTAAAAGAACAGAACAATAAAACTAGATAACAAACAGACTATTACATTGTAAACTAAGTTTTCGAAGATTTATAACATTTAGAAATCAGTAGACTCCCGCTTAGTTTACAGTGTACTACACTTATTTTACACACTTTAAGCTTTACTTAAGCATTGGTCTAAATGAAAATTTAGATTATAAATAGACGATCTAGTGTGACTACTTGACATAGCATATCAATTTTACCAAAAGGCCTTAATTTTTAAGGTCTTTTTTTAATCCTATTTAAAAATGTTAATTAATATATTCTGCTTCATCTTTTTCATATTTCAATATTTATATTCGGTAAATAAGCTGGTTTATACCGACTTAATAGTGTCAAAAACTTTAATCTAATAAGACGATGATGAACATTGAGAAAATCAAAAACTACAATCAAAAACTCCTTGCATTTATTGGAACATTAGTTCTCCTAATTGTGATTATTGGGTTCTTATCTTTATTGGTATTTGTGCTGAGTGAGATAGGTAGTTCCTTTACAAGGGAAGAAAATAATATGGGGATAATTGCTCAGGAAGAAGTACAAGAACTTGAACAAGAAAACAAGAGGAAACAAGTAATCTCTTACAATTTACCTCAACTTGTAGATACTGTAAATCTTATATATATGATTCCAGTATCGCATAAAACCTTAAAAAAGGCAGAAGATATTAATGAAGATGATACATCACCCCGAAGTTCTAGTTATAGTAAAACAAGTGCTAGGTATTCAAAAAGGTACAATGGCAATTTCAATAACCTTTTGATTTATGATCATATGAAAGGGGAGACGACTAAGCTTTATCAAGGCAGAATGCATTTTGATTACATTAAAACAGAATATTTTGAGGACGATATTCTTCTTTTGTTCAAAGCATCCACAAAAGATACAAACAAAGATGGAGTGATTGATCATAAAGATTTAAAGTCTCTGTTACTTTATTCTTTAAAAGATAAAAAGTTAAGAACAGTCACCTTAGAAAAAACAGATATATATCAATACAGTTTTGTTGAAGATAAAAAAGAGCTCTTGATTGAATTTGGTATTGATTATAATAAAGATGGAAAGTATAATGCTTCTGTAGAACCGACTCTGATTAAGAAATACGATTATAAAAATGATCAACTTCTTGATGTAATTGATCCCACTCTTACAGACGAGTTACAGAAACAACTTCAAGGAACGCTTTCAAAATAATTTTGAACGAAGCTCTTTCAATAATTTTGATTATCAATATGGATGAATATAAACAAGTTTATTTATTCGATTTTTAGACTTTAAATTATTCTTATTACAATGAAAAATATCCAATTAGGATTTGTTTGGATATAAATAATGTTCAATATGAAACATTATGATGTTAAACTAAGTATAAATATTCAGAAGTTAGATGAATGCACTTTAAAAAGTGATTAAAGAATTGAGAGAGTTAAGTTCATGAAACACCTCGTTGGTCTTGTCAGCGAGGTGTTTTTTTATTTTAAGTACAAATTCAAAATTATCTAATACTAATTCTATTTATTGTTTTGCGATTACTTCCTTCAAAAAACTTTCAATAGAACCACTATTAATACGTTTTTTAGCGTTATACTAATTCTATTTATTGTTTTGCGATTACTTCCTTCAAAAAACTTTCAATAGAACCACTATTAATACGTTTTTTAGCGTTGTACTCACAAAAAATAAATTAGAATGAACTATGATTTATTTTTGACTTAGTACTTAAATAGACAGTACTATAAGCTATTTCTCATTGCCTTTAACATTCAGGGTTGATGAAAATTAACATTATACCCCTTTAAATCTTCCACCAAAGGAGCTAATTTCTCTATAGTCACATGTTCCATAATTACCACTTTATACCAAGATGGATTATGGTGAACATCAGGTACAAGTCCATATTTTGAAGCAATCTCTGGGGCAATTCCTTTTGCTTTCATGGTAATAATGTTAGATGCTTCACTTCTAAAATAGGAGATTCCAATTTCGTCTAATTTATGTGTGAACCAATCACCTCTTTTACTTAAAATATAGATTTTCTCACGCATACCATAAGGACCATACGTCAAAAGTATCATCCAAATAGCAATTGCATTGGCTCCTGATCTACTGCCTATCATTGTGAAATCATCGCCTTGTACATAATCTGCTTTTGTATTGCCGTATTTCATCCAATCTTTTCTCACTAAGAAAAGTCCAGTGCCGTAAGGTGCTTGAAGCATTTTATGGGCGTCTAGGGTAACGGATGAAATGTCTTCATTTCGGAAATCTAGATTATGTTGTTTATGAGAGAACGGAAAGAAGAAACCGCCGTAAGCACCATCAATATGAAGTTTAAATTCAAGCTTTTTAGCTTTAAGTGTAGTTGTATAAATGTTTACATCATCTACTGATCCAAACATTGTAGTCATCATATTGGCAATTACAATGAAGTATTTCTTACCATCCGCTAACGCTTGTTCAATATTTTCATTTAAGGAATCTTGAAGTAACGCTCTTTCATTTTCAGAGACTTTAACCTGATAATAGGAAAGTGATAAGATGTTGGATGCCTTAGCCATGGAATAATGACTGTCTTGAGAGGCAATGATCGCTATTTCTTCATTGGTAGCATTAAACTCTTCTTTAAAATAATTTCTGTAAATCCAGATGGCCTGCATATTGGCTTCTGTTCCACCTGCTGCAACGTAGCCGTCAATACTTTTGGGTTGTCCTTTTAAGATGTCAACACCACATATTTCAATAAGTTCTCTTTCAATGTCTTGAGTGCCTTTGAAAAAGCTCTCGCTTTCCCCTTGTGTATGACAGCCAATATGGTTAGGATTGTGTAAGAGTGAAGTGATGAAAGGAGCTTCTTTTAGAAAAGGAGCATCTTCCGGAAAGACTTTACTGTCAAGATGTGATCCTGGTACACCGAGTGAGTTGTTTCCAAAATAATCCCTGTTTTCTTTTAAGGCGTTAAAAATTCGTTGCCTGATTTCTTCTTTAGTTTTCTTTTCCCAAATATGCATTTCGATGGTTAGTAAGATTGTGGAATGCAAAAATACGAAAAAAATCAGGGATTAGGTTAGTTAGGATAAAGTATGATTTAAAATAGAAGAGGGAAAGAGTAGTTCATTATTGCATGTAACATTATGAACTACTCTTTCCCTCAAGAGCAATTTTATTGTTTCAAACTTATTTCATTTTAACAATAACATCATGTTTTCCTTCTCCAAGAATTGGAACAATATTGCCTTCTATCTTTTCACCATTGACCACAATTTCAGCAACACCTTTACTCGATCCATTAGGGTTTTGAATTGTAATCTTGTAAGTGCCGCCTCTAAATTTACGGTTGATGGTATATTCCTTCCAATCTGTTGGGATACACGGATCAATCAATAAACCATTGTACTCAGGCTGAACCCCTAAAATATAGTGCATCAGCGTATAGAAATTCCATGCGGCAGTTCCTGACAGCCAACTGTTTTTTCCTTCACCAGGAATGTAAGCATCTTTACCAGCAATCATTTGACAATACACGTAAGGCTCTACTTTATGTAACTGTTGAATCTCTTCTAAATAAGAAGGGCAAATCTTTTTGAAGTAATCAAAAGCTTGATCACCTCTTCCCAGTTTTGTTTCACCAATCACAATCCAAGGGTTATTATGACAGAAAATACCTGCATTTTCCTTGTATCCTTTTGGATAGGTAGAGATTTCACCGTATTCAATTTTATACTCTGTAAAAGCAGGGTTATTCAGTACAATTCCATAAGGGGTATCCAATCTTTCTTTTACACTATCTAAGGCTTTCTCAACCATTCCATCTTCCAAACCGATTTCTGCCATTGAGCACCAACCTTGAGATTCAATAAAGATTTTGCCTTCCTCATTTTCATCAGACCCTACTTTATTTCCATAGAAATCATATGCTCTCAAGAACCAATTGCCGTCCCAACCTTTCGTTTTTACAGCGTTTTTCATGGCTTCCACGAACTTCGATGCTCTTTCAGCTTCCTCCGTTTTGCCTAATTCTTTACATAGTTGAATGTACTCAGTACCATATACAACAAAGAGACCAGCAATCATCACAGATTCAGCTTTTGAGCCTTCAGTATTGTTTTCTGTTGTTTGGAAAGATTCATTCGGATCTGTAGAGAAGCAGTTCAAGTTCAGGCAGTCGTTCCAGTCTGCTCTACCAATTAATGGTAATCCATTAGGCCCTAAATTATTAATGACATGATTGAAAGAAATCGTTAAGTGATCAAATAACGTTTGGGCAAGGTCAGGATTATTATCAAACGGAACCATCTCTTCTAAAATAGAGAAATCTCCAGACTCTTTGATGTAACTTACTGTACCTAAAATCAGCCACATTGGATCATCATTAAACCCTCCACCAATGGCATCATTTCCTCTTTTTGTTAATGGTTGATATTGGTGATAACAACCGCCGTCAGGGAATTGAGTAGATGCAATGTCAATAATTCTTTCCCTTGCTCTTTCTGGAACCTGATGAACGAAACCAATTAAATCTTGATTGGAATCTCTAAAGCCCATACCACGACCGATTCCTACTTCAAAGAATGAAGCGGATCTTGACATATTGAATGTGACCATGCACTGGTATTGATTCCAGATATTGACCATTCTATTTAAACGATCGTCTTCATGCTCTAATGAAATAATCGAAAGTAAATTGGTCCAATAATCGGCAAGTTCTGTTAAAGCTTGATCCACTTTTTCCACTGAATCAAACTTCCCAATCAATTCTTTGGCTTTTGTCTTATTAATTACCCCTTTGCTTTCCCATTTTTCATCTTCCTTATTTTCAACGTAACCCAAGATGAAAATCAAGTCTGTACTTTCACCAGCTTTCAATGTGATTTCCTTATAATGAGAAGCGATAGGCGACCACCCGTGAGCTTCAGAATTTCTTGGAGCACCATCTAAAACAGCTTGTGGATTAGAAAATTCATTGTACAATCCGATGAATGATTCTCTATCTGTATCATACCCATCAATTTCAGCATTCAAGTGATAGAAAGCATAATGATTTCTTCGCTCTTTGTATTCTGTTTTATGGTATAAAGTAGCACCATCAATCTCTACTTCACCTGTAGATAAGTTTCTCTGTAGGTTGTTTTGATCGTCTTCAGCATTCCAGAGACACCATTCATTATATGAAAATAACTTGAAAGTTTTCTCTGTATTACTATTATTCTTTAACGTCATCTTTTGGATTTCACACCAATGACCTAACGGAATAAAGAACGTAACTTCAGCTTCTAGCTCATTCTTTACCCCTTTGATTTTTGTGTAACTTAAACCGTGACGGCATTCGTATTCATCCAGTTCCGTTTTCACAGGTTTCCAACCTGGAGACCACATTGTATCTCCTTCTTTGATATAGAAATAACGACCGCCATTATCCATCGGTACATTGTTGTATCTATACCTATTCAATCTTCTGAACTTGGCATCTTTGTAAAAAGAGTACCCGCCGGCCGTATTGGAAACTAATGAGAAAAAGTCTTCATTTCCTAAATAGTTGATCCACGGAAATGGAGTGGCAGGGTTGGTGATGACATATTCTTTTTTAGCGTCATCAAAATAACCGAATTTCTTGTTTTTTGCAGTTGTAACTGTCATTTTATTTAATTTTATAATGCTTTTTCTAGTACGTTTTCATGGGAGTTATTTCCTTCCGTCTCTCTCCTCTTATTTAATTCAACATTGATTTTTTGGAGGAAAAAGTCATTGAGAGGATAAAAAGTCATAAGTCCTGCTCCAACAAGCGCCACAAGGGCAGGAGCCCAGCTCATCAGTATTTTAATGCCAGGAATAGCGCCTTCAATTGTGGTATGATCAAGTCCATCATAATGATACGCACTTAATACAAAACCAATAATAGCGGCCGCAATTCCACCTCCGAACTTAGTGGCAAAGGATCCCGCGGAGTAAATAAGACCTGTTGCTCTTCTGCCATTGGTGTATTCTGAGTAATCGGCGGCATCTCCTAGCATTGCAAAGAATAGTGTTGGTAATATTGCTGAAGCAAATTCAGAAATAATGCCCAATGTAAAGATGGCACTGATGTCGGTAGTTCCACAAAAGATAAGTAATGCATTGAACAAAGCGGAAAGTAATAAAGCATAAATGAAAAGCTTTTTCTTACCGTATTTTTTACCCAATGAAGCCGTAGCCATTGCTCCTCCAATTGAAGCGATAGTTAGCCCAATCATATAAGAAGCAGCAAGTAGTTGATCATTAAGATAATGAGTGAAGTAAATCACAACAATACCCTGTTTGATTGAATTATAGATATTGAATAATAATCCGATGATCAATAAAATCAGCCAAGGTTTATTATTTATTAAATCCAAAAAGTCTTTTTTCAAATCTGTTTTTTGACTTTTAGGAGGTGCTATTCTCTCTTTTGTGCTATAAAAAGTGACAAACATGAATAAGGTCAAAAACACACTCATGATATAAATAGCTGTGCTGTATCCTTTTTTCTGATTGATGATAGAAAAGCTTTCTTTTGTTAGGTTTTCCTCACCATTTACAGCAAAAGTATATTCAAAGTCGGCTTCCATAAGGAAACTTTTACTTGGTGTAATACTTTGATCTTCAATATTGGCATCAACCCATTGAAAAGTAGCTATACCATTTTCAGTTTTGATATTCGCATTCGGAACATCATTTGGTGCTGAAACAGTGACCAAATAACTGTCTACTGTCTTTTGTTTTAATTGAATTGTAGGGCTCACATTACCAAATGTAGCTACTAAATACAATAAAGCACCTTGCACTACCATACCACCTGTAAACGCGCCTACCATTCTAAAACTTCCCAATGATGTTCTCTCTTTGTCATTTCCAGTCATTACCGCCATGAGTGCTCCGTAAGGAATGTTATTGGCAGTATAAATCAAGGTGAAAAGAATGTACGTTACATACGCATAGATTACTTTTCCATCATCGTTTAAATCTGGAGTAGTAAAAAGAAGGGCCAAAATAGCACCCAAAGGAATGGCTGTCCATAAGATCCATGGACGAAATTTTCCATACTTGGATTCAGTCCTGTCACCGATTATACCCATAAAGACATCACTAAGCCCATCACTTGATCTTGCTACAAGCATCAGAACCCCCACAACTGCAGGAGCAATGCCAAAGACATCAGTATAAAAAATTAATAAAAATGTTGCTACACCTCTCCAAGCAATATTGGCGGCTCCATCCCCCAGAGCATAACCAATTTTTTCCTTTAGTGGTAAAGGTTGATTGGAGGTCGTTAATTCTGTTTTCATAAGTTAGATTTTAGAGTTGCTTTGTGTCCGATAGCTGAAACTTCTGTTGAAGATTTCCACAAGAAATTATAAATTCCCCTGCTTCGACTACGGGTTTGTTATCATGCCCAATAAAAGAAAGATCGTTTTTATTGATAGTGAATTTCACTGTTGTAGTTTCTCCAGCTTTTAAATTTATTTTCTCAAATTTTCTTAGTCTTTTGACCGATGGTGATAAAGAAGCTACAACGTCTGTAGTATAAAGATGTACAACCTCTTTTCCTTCACGTTGACCTGTATTTGTCACTTTTATACTTACTTCAAGCTCATCGTCTGTAGAAATTGTTGTTTCAGAAAGTGCCAGGTCCTCATATTTAAAAGTAGTATAGCTTAAACCGTAACCAAATGCATATTGTGCTTTGATTTCGTGATTGTTGTTAATGTTACCGTCGTTGTGTGCTGTTGATGCAGAAAACTTATGATAATAAGGAATCAAATCGTTGACATACCTTGGATAAGTATAAGGCAGTTTTCCAGAAGGGTTGACTTTGCCATATAAAATATCAGCAAATGCGTTACCGCCTTCATTACCAGGTAAATACAATTGCACTACAGCTTTTACTTTATCTTCAAATGATGAAATTATTCTTGGTCTACCTTCATTCAATACTAAAATAACGGGCTTTTTAGTAGCGATCATTGCATTTGCTAATGCCAATTGATTTGCTGATAGAGTAAGATCATCTAAATCCCCTGGTTTTTCAGTGTAAGAATTTTCTCCAAGACAAAGTACAATGTAATCAACATTTTTAGCAGCTTTTACTGCTTTTTGAATATCTACAATTTCATCTGCTCTATAATCAGGATTTCCTTCTGGGTAACGTACACCTTCTTCAAATAAAATACTGTTGCTTTGTGCTTTTAGTGCTTCAACAATTGTATTATGATTAGCGGCGTGTTTGTTTGTGTATTCCCCTTGCCAAGTGTATGTCCAGCCTCCATTCAAGCTTCTCATCGAGTTTGCATTAGGACCTGTTACTAAGATTTTAGCATCTTTTTTTAATGGAAGAATATCTTTTTCATTTTTCAATAGAGTAATAGACTCATGAGCAGAGACCTTAGCTAACTGATGATGCTTTTCTTTCCCGTACTCAGGGTAGTTTTTATAGTCCGTGTAAGGATTCTCAAATAACCCTAATTCGATCTTCATTTGTAAGATACGTCTTACAGATTCATTAATTCGCTCTTCAGAAATTTCACCTTCTTTTACTAATTCAATTACGTTTTTAGTGAATTCAACGTCATAAGGGACCATCGACATATCAATACCAGCTAAAATAGCCAACTTTGCTGCTTCTTTTTGAGTGGCTGCAATATGGTGTCTTTCAACCAAATTATTAATATCAAACCAATCCGTTACAATAACACCTTCAAAACCTAGCTCACCTCTTAATATATCTGTCAACAGCTTTTTGCTGGCATGTACAGGCATTCCATTGATTTCACCAGAATTTACCATTACACTTTTTGCTCCTGCTTTAACCGCTGCTTCAAAAGGAGGGAGGAAATATTCTCTTAGAAATGTTTCAGGAATCCAGGCAGGAGTTCTGTCTTTGCCACTTTTTGGAGCACCGTACCCAATATAATGTTTCAAACATGACGCGACATGATTAGGGTGACTAACATCTCCTCCTTCATAACCCTTTACGGAAGCTACTCCCATGACAGATTGCAAGTATGGATCTTCACCATAGGCTTCCCACATTCTTGGCCATCTTGGATCAATGCCTAAATCTAATGTTGGGTTAAAAGTCCAAGGAATACCACAAGCTTTCGTTTCATAAGCAATTACTTCAGATGATTTTCGAACTAACTCAGGATTCCAAGATGCGGCCATACTGATTTCTTGAGGAAACATAGTAGCACCTGCACTATACATACCATGGATTGCATCGATTCCATAAAGTACTGGAATCTTCAAACGAGTATTATTGATAGCAATATCTTGGATAGACTTAATCACTTCATACCATTCTTTTGGAGTTCTCACTTCACCTGCTGTATTCAGGACAGAACCGACGTGATGATTAATGATAATGTCTTTTACTTTTTCTTGGTCCAAAGCCCAAGGCTTTTTCATGTTGAAAGGACTGTCACCCTTTGATACCACCTCTAGAGTAACCTGAGTCATCTGACCCACTTTCTCTTCTAAGGTCATTTGAGCTAATAGCTTTTCTACTTTTTCATTCTCAATATTTGTTTTATTTCCATTTGCAGAGTAAAGTCCGATACTAATCGCTACAAAAAGAAAGACTGCTGCTATTTTGAGTTTGTTCATATTAAAAAAGAATAATTACGTACTTCATTTCATCTACACAATTATACCCTATTAATACTTTTATAGCCTATTTCTTGTTTATCAAAATTCTTCAAAATGTAAAAATGTCGTAATGCAATCGAGTTAATGTCGTAATAATTTTAAAGTTCGAGAATTGCATTTTCCAATACTTTAAAAAATATAACATTTAGTAGATGTTACGGTTTTGAATACGTTAATGAGGTTTAGTGATTTTTTTAGGTGATAAATCTGTTTTTAAGTGATAAAAACGATAATTCTAAATAAAATTGAATAATGAATTAATTATTTGTATTTTGAAGTAAAATAATAAACAGAAACATGAATAAATACAATTCAAAAATCAATTATCCTCTAGCTATTTTTACCATTGGCTCAATGCTAATACCAACAGTTTTATTCGCATTTACAGCCAAGTGGTTTATGCTATTATTGTTTGGACTTCTTACTGCATTTGTTGTTCATATGTTTATGAATACCTTCTATATTATTGATGGAAATATGTTGCAAATAAAAAGTGGAATATTAGTCAATATCAAAATTCCGATTGATGCAATCTCAAAGGTTAAAAAGACCAATTCTTTGTTGAGTTCTCCAGCATTGTCTTTTGACCGATTAGATATTCGATACACCAAATACAGCAATGTATTGATCTCTCCAAAAAACAAGATAGAATTTATAGAAAAACTGTTAGAGTCGAATCCTTCTATTGATGTAGACCAAAAAATAATGTCTGTTCATTAGATTATTCTTTCTCCAAACAATTATCTATTTTTATGTGCTTTTCTTTACAGAGAAGCATTTTTTGTCATGCTAGTTTTAGCACCCCAATTGAAATAGGTAATGAAAATTCTAAAAATCGAACTTCAAAACATCAATTCTTTAAAATCAGAGAGTCCAATTGTGATTGATTTTGAAGATAGTGCATTTCTTGACACCAATCTTTTTGCAATAACAGGAAAGACAGGTTCTGGAAAATCAACGATTCTTGATGCCATTACAATTGCTTTGTATGGAAAAGTAGCTCGATTAAATAAAACCAGTATTTACGAAGTAGTTTCAAAGGGGAGTACAGCAGGTTATACTCGTGTTACTTTTGAAAATGAAGGAATAATCTATTCTGCATTTAGATCAATGTCCATTCTTACTAAAACTTTTAAAGTAAGAAAGAAGCCTGTGGACGAATATGAGTTAAGTATTCAATCCGGGGAAAGAAAAGGGGAGATTGTTGCGTCTTCAAAGACAGAAATGACTAATGAAATCAAAAATATTGTCAAACTTTCTTTTGAACAATTTTGTAAGTCAGTATTGATTGCTCAAGGTGACTTTACTTCATTTCTGAATGCCTCAGAAGTTAAAAAAGGGGAATTACTTCAAGAAATCACAGGAGAGGATATTTATAAGCAGATTGGTTATGAAGTCCAGAACCGTGTTTCTACTGAAAAAATTAAACTGGAAAACTTAAAAGCAAAAGTCAATAATGATCACCTGCTTAGTGATGATGATAAGAAAAAATTAGAGGAAAGAGTTTTATTACTTCCTGCATTAGAACTCGAACTTGATCAGAAAATAAAAAAGACAGCTGAAAAGGTTGCTGTTTTTGAGGAGCAAAAGGAATTGAAAAGCGAAGAAGAAGTATTGCAGACTTCTTTTGAAGCATTTAAAGAGAAACAAGAAAACAATCAAACTCTTTTAGTACAACTTTCAGAAGTAGAAAAGCTTGCTCCTGTTTTCCAAAAAATTAACCTGTTGGAGAGAAGTGAAAATCAGCATCAAGAAAAAAAGTTGGCCTCCTCAGAACTCTCAAAGTCAATTAAATTAGCACAGGAAAATTTAAAGAAATCCCAAAAACTTTATCAAGAACACTATCAAGATCTGAAAGAGACAAAACTTGATCTAGAAAAATGGAAGCCTATTTATCAGAAGGCTGAAAAAATTGAAAATGAAATTGTAGCTGAAAATAATTCATTACAGAAATCTAAACTAAGTTTTGAGGAAAAAAAGGCTCAAGTTGAAATAAAAGAAAAAGAACTTCAAACGCTATCTGAAAGCATTACTACTTTAGAAAGAAGAGTGAGTATTGGTGAAGGGTATATTCTTGAAAACGAAAGGTATAAGGAATTAGAACATCATTTTGAAGAATGGAGTGTGATTTCATTAGATTGGAAAAATGCAATTGACCAAAGAATAAAGAATAGTGAGAAACTTAAAACAGCTACTGAAACTCTTGAAGAAGTTCGCTTAAAACTAAATGAGAAATCAAACCTTCAACTTCAAGTAAAAAAACAATTTGAATCATTAGAAAATCAAGCAGACAGATATGAAGAGGTTGAAAAAAATATACTAGAAGCTTTAGAGGTTTTAGATGTTCAAAAATCGAATAAAAACGCATTAGAAAATGCTTTAAAGATTGCACAAAGCTATGAAAAAATAAAGAAGGAGATTCTTGACACGGAAAAAGTTATTGAGGAATATCATGAACAAAAAACTTTAGTATCTAATGATATTCTCAAGGTCTCAGAAGGAAAAGAAATAGCGAAACAAAGTTTTGATGATCAGTTCAAAATCTTATCGTTACAGAAAGAGATTTTATCTTTTGAAAAGGAGCGTGAAAAGTTAGTGGAAGGTCAGGCTTGTAAACTTTGTGGATCAAAAGAACATCCTTATGTGGAGGAGTATAAGGATAAATCTTTGATTCAAACCGAAGAAAGTGAATTAGTAAAAAGAGAAAAGGAATTAGCTGAAATTACCAAAGAAGAACAAGGATTGATTTTAGAGGAAACTCGTCTTATTGAATCCATAAAAAATAAGGAGAGTGATTTTATAAAATTAAAAGAAAACCTGGCAGAGAGTAAAATCAATTTTGAGTCCTTGCAACTCGATTTTTCTATTAATGCTTCCTCAGAAATGAATGATGAGTTAGAAATCATTCTTCAATCAATCAAAACTAAATCTCAGAAAATTGAAGACTTGAAGATTGAGAAAGAGGCTATTTCAAAGTCAGTGAAGGAAGCGAAATCATTACAAGAGAGGTTGCAATTGAATGCCTTGGAAATCTCAAAACTATCTGAGCAGAAAAATCACTTTACTCAATCTATTGAAACACTTGAAGTAGAAATTAAAAGTTTAAGTGAGACGGTAGAAAAATCAAAAGCAAAGATTAAAGTTCAATTAGAAAAATACAATTACGATATCAATGAATATTCTGATTGGGTGTCGACTTTCAATGATTTTAAAACAAAATGTAGAAACTACTTGGATGCCTTAGAGAAGTTGAAAAACTTGAAGAGTGAGGTGGAAAATAATCAGGTATTGGAAAAAGAAAAACAGAGTGTTCTTGTTACAGATCAAAATGATTGCATCAAAATAGAAGAAGAACTGAATGGTATAATTCTAAAAATTGATGAACTGAAGAAAAACAGGGGTGTAATTTTACCTTGGGAAATAAAACTTCAGGAAGAAAATAAAAGACTTGAGGATTTACTTCAGTTGAAAACGACTCAAAAAGAAAAGTCTGAAAAGGAAAAAGTTGCAGAGGAAAAGGAGCTGAAAGGACTAGAAGCAAAACAAGAAGTTACACAAAAAGATATTAATGTACTTTCTTCTGAAATCAATGAACTCGAATTATCTATTAATGAATGGTTGAAGACATCTGATTTTGATAATATCTCAGAAATCAAATCTAAAGCTATTTCTGAAGCGGAGTTAAAAGATTTGAGAGCTATTAAAGATGAAATCACTAGGGAAGAAATTCAGTTGAAAGAAAGGAAGAGAGCTTTCGATGAAAAAAAGACAATTATTAGTAATAAGCTTGCTAGCATTCATGAAAAAGAAGATGACTTAGTACTGCAACTAGAAGACGATAAAAAAACGCTTGCTTCTATATTGGAAGAAAAAGGGGAAGCAAAAGCTACTTTAGAAAAAGATCAATTGCTACGAAATGATCAAACGGAATTGGTAGAAAAAATTGGTGTACAAGAAGAGGAGTATTTAAGGTGGTCAAGGTTGAAATCTGCTTTGGGTGGCACAAATGATTCCTTCAATAAATTTGCTCAGCATTTGACCTTGAAAAACCTATTGATTCTAGCCAATAGACATCTTTCTAAAATGAACAAAAGATATACTTTGCATTTGAAGCCAATTGAATTTGGAACAAATGCAATCCCCAAATCTTTCTTGACTTTTGAAATGATTGATCATCATTTAGCGGATATGCATAGGTCAGTGGATACAGCAAGTGGCGGAGAGAAGTTTATGATTAGTTTGTCACTAGCTTTAGGTTTGTCGGATCTTTCCAGTAAGAACGTACAAATTGATTCATTATTTATAGATGAAGGTTTTGGAACGTTGGATGAAACAACGTTAGAAGATGTGATTTACGCCTTGAATACCTTGCAAACTGATGGGAAAATGATTGGTGTGATTTCCCATGTAAAAACATTAAATGAAAGGCTAGGTACACAAATCAATGTAACAAAACATAGCGGAGGAATAAGCACCGTCAATATCAAGTAGGGGCAGACCTATGTGTCTGCCCGAAAAGGTAAATGGATGCAAAACAATACACCGAAAATTAATCATTTCCCTAATGGTTAATAAAATTGAATTTCGATTTATATATGAACCATTTTTCATATATTACGTCCTATTCAATGATGAGTAAGAAATTTTTATATATCGCTAATACTTCGATTGCATTTATCACATGTATGATCACCTTTTTGCTGATGAGCGAAAAGGAGAAGGAAAAGTGTTGTAATATAAAAGAGGATACTCCAAAGATTGAGATCATTAAAGAGATCAGAAAGATCTCAACACAAGGCAATCAAACACAATGTTGCCTACCACAAGATAGCCAGCCTTTAGCGAACACCGCGATCTCAATTCACTCACCATTTAGTCCTTTATTTCTGAGTGCATTCGATAATGATACGACTACCGTTATCGCTTCTCAAAAGAAGATTCGAAAAGAAAAGAAGGATGAGAAGAAAGTAAAAGACTATAGAGTAGCATTTTTATCCAAACGATTCAGCCATTATATAATATGGCTCTGTAGACTACTGCTTTAAACTATTTCCATTATAGACTAAAAATAGGTACAATTAACATTGTATATATCTTGTTTTTAGTATTCAAAATTCAATACATCTATTATATAAGTATGGTTGTGGCCTTTTATCTCATTAACTTGATAAAAGCGTAACCTTGTACGTGAATATTTTAAAATTTACTGTACTCTAACAGCCATTGGATTGAATGATTTCATATCAAAAATTTAATGAAAAAAGATTTAACGAAAGGTAATGTATTTCAAAATATTATTACTCTAGCGTTGCCGATTATTACGTCCTCATTTTTACAGTTTGCCTATAATTTTACAGACATGATATGGGTAGGGAAATTGGGTAGTGATTCGGTAGCGGCAGTAGGAACATCTGCCTTTTTCCTACAACTATGTTGGGCCATTGCGTCTGTATTTATACTCGGAACAGGTATTTCTGTTTCACAACAGATTGGTGCCAAGAACTATGGAAGAGCTGAAAAAATTAGTAGGGAATCATTGATAGGGTTAGGTGCTGTGGTAACATTGATGCTTGTCCTGATCCAGACCATTCCTGAGTATCTAATAGGTTTCTTTAATTTAAATAATAATACAGTTGAAGAACTTTCAGTTTCCTATTTAAAAGTAGCAGGTTTAGGCCTTTTCTTCTCACAAGCAGTTTTTCTATTTACCTCAATCAGTAACAGTAGAGGAGATAGTAAAGCACCCATGAAAATTACCATGATTGGGGTTGTCATTAATATCATATTGGACCCGATCTTCATCTTCTTACTTGACTTTGGAGTTATAGGTGCCGGAATTGCTACAGTGATTTCTCAGTTTATTTCTTTCCTTATTTTCTATAGAAGGTCATTTACAAACTTCTTCGGAAAAGGAAAGTTTGAATTGACATTTGATGAGATTTCGAATACGGTACGTTTGGGAGTACCCACTTCCATCCAAAGAATTGTCTTTACAGTGATTGGAATTATCATGGCAAGAATCGTAGCCCAATGGGGAAGTGATGCCATTGCAGCGCAGAAAATTGGCTTACAGATTGAGTCCATGACATTTATGATTACAGGTGGTTTGATGGGGGCAATGCTTTCCTTTACAGGACAGAATTATGGAGCCAAAGCGTATGATAGAGTCCATGAAGGCTATCAGACAGCAATCAAAATTGCTGTAGTATTGGGCTTATTAATGGGGACACTTTTCTATTGCTTTCCAGAATTCTTTGTCCGCTGGTTTGTGACTGAAGAAACAACGGTTGCAATTGGAGCAAGTTATTTAAGGATTATAGGCTTGTCTCAAGTATTTATGACGGTAGAAATGGTGACATCAGGAATTATTAATGGATTGGGGAAAACGAAAATTCCAGCTTCTATTAATATCACTATGACGGTGATCAGAGTTCCAATGGCACTTTATTTATCACAAGAACATCTGTTTGGAATTAATGGCGTTTGGATGTCCATTGCCATCAGTACACTTCTAAGAGCGATTAGCCTTAGTGTAGCGTATTATTCCATTCAGAAAAAAATGACCCTTTCAGCGACTTACTAAAAAAATTATGCACACGATACAAAACATATTAAAAGATAATAGAACTGAACGCATCTTTGAAGGTAACTTCGGTTTAGAAAAAGAAAACGTTAGAATTACAAAAGACGGCAAAATGGCTACTACGTCTCATCCTGCTGTTTTTGGAAATAAATTAACACATCCTTATATCACTACTGATTTTTCTGAAAGCCAGGTAGAAATGATTACACCTCCTTTGCCGAGTATAAAAGAGGCTCTTGGATTTTTAGAAACGATACATGATGTAGTGACTGAAAATTTAGGGGATGAATTGTTATGGCCTCAAAGTACGCCTCCTGAATTACCTGAGAATGAAGATGAAATCAAAATTGCTGATTTTGGTGAGGCAGGGAAAGAAAATGAGGAATATAGAAATCACTTAGCGACCAAATACGGAAAAAAGAAGCAGTTGCTTTCAGGTATTCATTATAACTTTTCTTTAGAAGATAAGAACATTCAGTTTTTATATCAGCAATATGAAGGGGATGTGACGTATGAGGAATTTAGAGAGGAGTTATATCTGAAAATCACTAGAAACTTCCTTCGTTATCGTTGGTATTTGATTGCCCTTTTAGGCAACAGCCCCGCTTTACATAATACTTATTTGAAATGTTGTATTGATAAACTTCCAAAAGCAACAAAAGACAGCCATCATTTTGATCATGCAGTCTCAATGCGTTCAACAGTTTGTGGTTATAAAAATATCGATGATTTGGTATTGGATTATAGTTCGATGAAGAATTATAAACAAAGCATTAATGATGCAGTTGAAAGCGGAATTTTGAATAGCAATAAAGAAAATTATACACCTATTCGATTGAAAGAAGTCAATGGAAAGCTGAAATATGTAGAGGTGCGATTGTTGGATTTGGACCCTCATGAGAAAATTGGAATTAGTGAAGATACAGCGAAGATCATTCACCTTTTCTTGCTTTTCTGTTTATATAAAGAGGGAAAAGAAATCACAAAAGAGGAACAAGTTCAGGCTACCATGAACCAAGAAATCGTAGCGAGTGAAGGTTTGTCAGAGGATGCTCAAATTGTAGTAGAGGATCATAAAGTGAAATTAAATGATGCTATTCAAAGCCTTACTGCTGAGATTTTGGATATGTTTGTCGCTTTTGCTCCAAAAGAGTATACTTCTACTTTCAGAAAATTAATGATGCTTTCTGAAGATAGAAAAGTGCGTCCTTCTTGTCAAACTTTAAAAGAGATCCAAGGGAAGGAATACATTCAGTGGCATTTGGAAAAAGCAATCGAATACAAAGAAGCTTCTGAAGACGTTCAATTCAAATTCCATGGTTTAGAAGATATGGAATTGTCCACTCAATTGGTGTTAAGAGAGTCGATTTTAAGAGGTGTGAATTTTGAAATCATGGATCGTACAGAAAACTTTATCAAATTGAATCGATTGGGTAAAGAAGAATATGTGATGCAAGCCACTCGAACTTCATTGGACAATTATGTGAGTGTTTTGATGATGGAAAACAAAGTCATGACCAAAAAGGTAATTGAAAATGTTGGCATTAGAACACCAAAGGGGGAGCAATACACTTCTGTAGAGAAAGCGAAAAGTGACTTTGTTTTTTATGAAGGACAGTCAATTGTGATCAAACCGAAATCAACCAATTTTGGATTAGGAATTAGCATTTTAAAGGAAAATCAAGATAAAGCCCTTTTTGATAGAGCTATTGAAATCGCTTTTGAACATGACAACTCTATTTTGATAGAAGAGTTTGTGACTGGAAAAGAATATCGAATCTTTATTATAAACGATGAAGTGGTAGGTATTCTCCACCGAGTTCCTGCCAATGTAAAAGGTGATGGAAAATCAACGGTAAGAGAATTAGTGATTGAGAAAAACAAAGATCCTTTAAGGGGTAAAGGTTATAAAACGCCTTTAGAGAAAATTGCTCTTGGTGAAGCGGAAGAGATGTTTTTAAAGACGCAAGGTTACGATTTTGATTTTGTCCCATCTAAAGATCAAATCATTTACCTAAGAGAGAATTCAAATATTTCTACAGGAGGAGACAGTATTGATTATACGGATGATATTCCTGACTCTTATAAGAAAATTGCGGTTGAAGCGGCAAAAGCATTGGATGTCAAAATCACGGGTTTGGATATGATGATTGATGATATCAATGAAGAAGCCACGAATGATAATTATGCTATTATAGAAATGAACTTTAATCCGGCTATTCATATTCATTGCTATCCTTATAAAGGAGAGAATAGGCGATTGAATGCTAAAGTTTTGGATGCTTTGGGGTATTAAAATTTAATTGGAATAGGAGAATGGCACAATAATGATATGATTTATTGTGTCATTTTTTTATCAGAAAAATCAATTAAATAAATGAAAGAAACTATCGAAATTGCTAACTATAACTTCTGGGCCAATCAAAGAATTGCAGATTGGTTACTCTCTAATGATGCTGAATTATTAGACAAAGAATGTCAGTCAAGTTTTCATACAATTGGAAAGACAATCAATCATATATGGGAAGCTCAAATTTTTTATCTTTCTCTTATGAAAGAAATTCCTTTTCAAAAAGAATGGGACGATACAACACTGGGAGCTATTAATGGGTTGGTGAAACATTCTGAAGATTTTGCAATATATGTATCCCAAATGACAGAAAAGGATGGTTTGAGTATTAGAAACGTGAAAACGAGAGCTTATTCTTCAGATAATAATTTTACACAAATTCAACTTGTCCAACACTGTATGAATCATAGTACTTTTCATAGAGGACAACTTATTACTATGGGACATCAGTTAGGATTGAGCAAGGCACCACCTACTGATTTGTTATTCAATTGGATCCAAAATGATAAATAACCTAACTGTTTAAAATATACAATTTCCTGTATTCTTCTCTTTCTACATTTGCATCATACTAAACATAAAGTAAGATGAAAATAGAACACATTGCCATTTGGACAAAAGACTTAGAACGCCTAAGAGCATTTTATATGCGTTACTTTGGAATGGCATCAAACGAGAAATACATCAATCCTAAAAAAGGCTTTTCTTCCTATTTCCTTTCTATGAAAGGAGAAAATACACGCTTAGAAATAATGCACAATGATTGTATAAAAGAACACCTTGGAACAGAAGACAGGGTGGGTATTACACATCTTGCATTTTCTGTTGGGAGTCGAATGAAAGTAGATGAAATGACTGAGAAGTTTAGAAAAGAGGGCTATGAAGTTTTTGGAGAACCAAGAATTACAGGGGATGGTTATTATGAAAGTGTTATTTTAGATCCTGATGGAAATAAATTGGAATTAGTAGCAGAATAGATTTTTGATAAAAATTGAATCATATAAGTCTTCCAAATACCCAGATTTGATAGAACGAATCTGGGTTTTGGAGAATAATGAGGAAGATATAGAAACCTACAATCCGCCAAGTCAATATTTCAATCTTATTATTCCTATAGAAGGCACTCTCATTATTAGAAATCAAATTGAAATACAATCTCCTTATTTGGAAGGTTTGAGTTTACAACCGTCTGCCTATTCCTATCCCAAAGGGACAAAATTAATTGGAGTGAGGTTTTACCCTTATGCCATTCAATCCTTCTTTACTATTGACGCAAAGAAGGTGATCAACTCATTAGTATCAATTGTTATAGATACAATTTCAGAAAGAAATTTTATAGTAGATCTCGAAAGTTTACTTTCCAATTTATATAGGGAAAATAAGAACCAAGAACTATTGAAAGAATTTTACTGGAATTATAGAAGAGGAGACAATTCAATTTCAATAGAACATTTCTGCCAAAAACATAATACCAATTACACTACTCTTAATCGACTCTTTTCAAAAGCCATTGGAATTTCTCCCAAAAAACTAGAACGTTTAATTAAGTTTCGGAAATCTCTTTGTAGTTTGATTGATGAAAATGATGATCTTACTGAAGTAGGGCTAGACTCAGGCTATTTTGATCAAGCTCATTTCATTAAAGAGTTTAAATTTTTTGTAGGAAAAACTCCTTCAAATTTTAAAAAGGTTATCCAGAAGGCTGATCAAGATACCCAAGTGATAAATTATAATTTTAGACTTTTCTGATTTCTAAAGCATTATTTAGTATCAAATCCCCTTTATATCTCAATAGTATTATACCCGCTAAAACCACCCTATTTTCTACCTTTTTATTTTCTTGATTTCCACCCTAAAACACTCGTTTTTCCACTTTTTTAAAGTTCCGGGAGCGGTTGCGAACACGGTTTCATCTCAGAAACAAGTGTAAATATTTGTGATGAAATGGCCTTTCAAGCTAAATAGCAGTCGTAGATCAAGAACAAAGAAAAAATATATCAATTGTTTCAAAGAATTTTTTAACAGTAAGAAATGATGAATACAACTTTAGAATCAAAAGTAACTTTGGGTGATGTTGAACACTTCAAAGGCATTGAGAAAATCAAGTATGAAGGTCCAGAATCGAAAAATCCTTTAGCGTTCCGTTTTTATGACGAAAACAGAGTAGTAGCGGGCAAAACAATGAAGGAACACTTCAAATTCGCAGGTGCTTACTGGCATAACATGTGCGGAGAAGGTTCTGATCCATTCGGTCCGGGTACACGTTTATTCCCTTACAAAGATATTAAAGATCCAGTAGAGAAAGCGAAAGTGAAAATGGACTTTGCTTTTGAATTCTTTACAAAACTAGGCTTGCCTTACTATTGTTTCCATGATTTCGATTTAGTAGATGAAGGATCAACTGTTCTTGAGTCGGAAAAAAGATTAGAAGCAATTGTTGATTACGCTAAGCAAAAGCAAGCAGCATCAGGTGTGAAGTTATTATGGGGGACTGCAAACGCATTCTCTAACCCTCGTTATATGAATGGTGCTTCTACTAACCCTGATTTCAATGTTGTAGCTCAAGCAGGTACTCAAGTGAAGAATGCTTTAGATGCAACTATCGCATTAGGTGGTGAAAACTACGTATTCTGGGGTGGCCGTGAAGGTTATATGAGTCTGTTGAATACAGATATGAAGAGAGAGCAAGAGCACATGGCTCAGTTCTTACATATGGCAAAAGATTATGCTAGAAAGCAAGGATTTACAGGTAATTTCTTTATTGAGCCTAAGCCGGCTGAGCCATCAAAACACCAATATGACTTTGATTCAGCAACTGTATTAGGTTTCTTAAAACAATACGGTTTAGATAAAGATTTCTTCTTGAACTTAGAAGTAAACCACGCAACATTGGCTAATCATACATTCACTCACGAATTACAAGTGGCTGTTGATGCTGGTAAATTAGGTTCAATTGATGCGAACAGAGGTGATTACCAAAACGGTTGGGATACAGATCAATTCCCGAACAACTTATATGAAATCATTGAGGCGATGTTGATCATCCTTCCTGCAGGTGGTTTCCAAGGTGGTGGAGTTAACTTCGATGCAAAAGTAAGAAGAAACTCAACTGATTTGGTTGATATGTTCTATGCTCACATTGGTGGAATGGATATTTTTGCAAGAGCATTATTAATCGCTAATGATATCTTAGAAAATTCTGAATATAATCAGATGCGTACTGATCGTTATTCTTCATTCGATAGCGGTGAGGGTAAATTATTCGAAGATGGTAAATTATCATTAGAAGATTTAAGAAACATCGCAATTAAGACAGGTGAACCAGTTCCTACGAGCGGTCGTCAGGAATACTTCGAGAACCTGATTAATATGTATATTTAACTGAAGGTGAAGAAGGGCAGTTGATGGAATTTTCATCAATTGTCCTTTGCTTTCAAGCTGTAAACCAGCAACTCTATTAAAAACCAACTATACTTACTACTCTAATTTTTTGAGTCTCTACAAAAGAGTAAAACAAAAATATTTACGCTTTTCTCAGACAGGGTCGTGAAATGAACTGATTAAAGCTTTAAACTACAGAATTAAACAGAAATGGAAGAGAATCTATTACTTAAAAATGAACCATCTGAAGGTATAACTTCAGAAAATGGAAAGATTGACTTTAAATTTATTTTGATTGTGACTTTAGTAGCAGCACTCGGTGGACTGCTCTTTGGTTATGATACCGCCGTTATTTCTGGTGCAATTGGATCACTGGAAACGTTCTTCAATTTAACGGCAGCACAAAAAGGCTGGGCGGCGTCAAGTGCTTTAGTGGGATGTATTGTAGGTGCAGGCATGGCAGGACGATTGGCGAATCAATTAGGTAGAAAGAAATCACTAATTATTGCCGGTGTTTTATTTTTTATCTCAGCGTTTGGTTCAGCAATTCCTGAATCATTTACAACGTTCATTATTTTTAGAATTGTAGGAGGTGTTGGTGTTGGTATTGCATCTATGTTATCACCTATGTATATAGCTGAAATCGCACCATCTGAGTACAGAGGACGATTGGTGTCATGTAATCAGTTTGCCATTATATTTGGTATGTTGGTGGTTTATTTTGTGAATTACTTCATTGCATTACAAGGTGATACTTCATGGAATGAAACCATTGGCTGGCGTTACATGTTTGGATCAGAATGTATTCCAGCAGTATTATTTACAGGGCTTTTGTTTATTGTACCAGAAAGCCCACGCTGGTTAGTAATGAAAAACAGAGAACAAGAAGCTTTAGTTATTTTAGAAAAAATCTCAGCGAATGCTTCTTTAAAAATAAATGAGATCAAGCACTCATTACATCAAGATCAAAATCAAGCAAAAGTGAGTATTACAGAGCAACCTTTCTTGATGATCGTAGTGATTGGTGTAGCATTATCAGTATTCCAGCAGATTACGGGTATTAATGTATTCTTGTATTATGCACCAGAAATTTTCAAACAATTGGGTGGAGGAAATACAGATACAGCATTACTACAGACTATTGTTGTTGGAGCAGTAAACTTACTTTTCACAGTAATTGCCATTTTCTCAGTGGACCGTTTTGGAAGAAAGCCATTGATGATGATTGGAGCATTGGGAATGGGTGTTTCTATTTCAGCAATTGGTACTGCCGCTTATTTTGGAAATACGGATGTATGGTTACTGTTCTTTGTATTAGGTTACATTGCTTGTTTTGCTTTATCATTAGGACCAGTGACTTGGGTTTTATTATCAGAGATTTTCCCGAATGCCATTCGTTCAACAGGTTTAGCAATTGCAGTAGCGTTCCAATGGATATTTAATTTTATTGTTTCTCAAACGTTCCCAATGATGATGGACAACGACTATCTCTTTTCAACGTTTCACGGAGCATTCCCATTCTGGGTATACGGAGCAATGTGTTTGGTGACTATACTTTTTGTTTGGAAAATGGTGCCGGAGACAAAAGGGAAGTCATTAGAAGAAATGGAAACAATTTGGAATAAAAAATAAGAATAAAAATATGCAGTTTTTAGGTTTAGATATAGGAAGTTCTTCCGTAAAAGTATCAGCAATTAATGAGTTGGGAGAAGTAGTAGCTTCAGCACAGTATCCTGATCAGGAAATGAAGATTGATGCACCTCAGCCAGGTTTTGCAGAGCAAGATCCAGCAATGTGGTGGGAGGCAATTCAGCAAGGTATAGCAAGATTGCATCAGGATTCTAATTTTTCTCCGAACGAAATTGGTGCAATTGGTATTACTTATCAGATGCACGGTTTGGTAATGGTTGACGAAAGTAAAGAAGTAATCCGCCCTTCTATTATTTGGTGTGACAGCCGTGCAGTTGGAATTGGAGAGGAAGCTTTTAAAGCTTTAGGAGAGAAATTCTGCTTGGAAAACTTCATGAATTCGCCGGGTAATTTTACAGCTTCAAAATTGAAGTGGGTGAAGGAAAATGAACCTGAAAACTTTGAGAAGTGTTTCAAATTTATGCTTCCAGGCGACTATATCGCCATGAAACTTTCTGGTGTGATCAATACTACAATCGGAGGTTTATCGGAAGGTATTCTTTGGAACTTTAAAGAAAATAGACTGAATACAGAACTTTTAGAACAATATGGAATTCCTTTCAGCTTAGTTCCAGAAGTGAAAAATACATTTGATCAGCATTCAACCGTTACAGACGATGTAGCAGTTCAATTAGGATTAAATGCAGGTATTCCAATTACATATAAAGCAGGAGATCAACCGAACAATGCTCTTTCATTGAATGTATTGAACCCAGGTGAAATTGCAGCTACTGGAGGTACTTCAGGTGTGGTTTATGGTGTGACGGAAGAAACAAAGTGTGATTTGAAATCACGTGTGAATCCTTTCGGCCATGTGAATCATAGAGAAGATCTAAACCGTTTAGGCGTTTTATTATGTATTAATGGAACTGGTATTGCCAATTCATGGTTGCAGAAAAATATTGCTTCAAACTGTTCTTATGAAGAGTTAAATGAAAAAGCACAGCAGTCGCCAATCGGTAGTAATGGTATTAGTTACTTACCGTTTGGAAATGGAGCGGAGAGAGTATTAGAAAATCAATCTATTGGAGCATCTTATGCAGGATTGGACTTCAACAGACACGATCAAAAAGATATGATCCGTGCTACTCAAGAGGGGATTGTGTTCTCATTCCAGTATGGTATTGAAGTAATGAAAGAGATGGGCTTAGATCCAAAAGTGATCAGAGCAGGACATGCTAACATGTTTTTGAGTCCATTATTCAGACAAACGTTAGCCAATATTGCGGATGCACCAATTGAGTTAGTAAATACTGATGGTGCAAGAGGAGCGGCAACAGCTTCAGCAGTGGGATCAGGTCATTTCAAATCTTTTGAAGAAGCATTTAAATCTTTAAAAGTATTGGAAACAATCTATCCTCAAAAAGAAGAACAAGAACAAACAGAAAAAGCTTACCAACTTTGGAAGAAAGAATTAGTTAAGCATCTGAATATAGATCAAAATATTTTACAATCTAATTAAACAAAGCAATGAAATTTTTTATTGATACAGCGAACTTAAACGATATTGAGCAAGCGTATGACATGGGTATTTTGGATGGTGTAACTACCAACCCTTCTTTAATGGCAAAAGAGAATATTGTTGGCGAGGAGAATATTATTGCTCATTATAAAAAAATCTGTGATATCGTTGAGGATAAAGTTTCAGCTGAAGTGTTGTCAACGGATTTAGAAGGGATGATTAAAGAAGGTGAAATGTTGGCTAGTATTTCTCCAAAAATTGTAGTGAAGATCCCAATGATCAAAGACGGTTTAAAGGCAATTAAACATTTTGCTAAAAAAGGAATCAGAACAAACTGTACTTTAATTTTCTCTGCAGGTCAAGCATTATTAGCTGCAAAAGCAGGTGCATCTTACGTTTCTCCGTTTATTGGTAGATTGGATGACATCTCTCAAGATGGTATGTTGTTGATCGAAGAAATCAAAACTATTTTTGATCAATATCCAGAGCATTTAAATACTGAAATCTTAGCGGCTTCAGTGCGTCATTCAATGCACTTATTGAGCTGTGCGAAAGTAGGAGCAGATGTTGCCACTTGCCCGCTTAAAGTTTTTGAAGCGTTATTAAACCACCCTCTTACAGACAAAGGTTTAGCACAGTTTATCAAAGATGCTGAATCTATGACAGCGGCTGTAGAGGCATAGAAAGTATTAGAGAAGAGGTAGAAGTGAAGAGGTTTAGTGTTGTATACTCTTTCTTGTGCCCAATCTATAGATTAACTATTACAAACTTGATGTGAGGAGTATAAAAATATTTTATACTTCTCACTACTCTCCTCAGGACTGGATCTCAAAAAAGTATATGCTAATTAGTCTACTGAATTTTTGAACAGGCCTTATTATTACTATTTACTCTTTATTAGATAAGAAAATGATTTCAATAGAAAATAAGTGTGCGGATAATATAAGAATTCTATCAGCAGCAATGGTAGAACAAGCAAAATCAGGCCATCCAGGTGGTGCTATGGGTGGTGCTGATTTTATCAATATTCTTTATAGCGAATATTTAAAATTTGATCCACAAGATCCGCATTGGCATGCAAGAGACCGTTTCTTTTTGGATCCAGGACATATGTCAGCGATGCTTTATGGACAGTTGGCATTATTGGGGAAATACTCTATTGAAGAATTAAAGCAATTCAGACAGTGGGGAAGTCCTACATCAGGTCACCCGGAAGTGGACGTGGATCGAATGATTGAGAATACATCAGGACCTTTAGGACAAGGCCATGTTTTTGCCGTAGGTTCAGCAATTTCAGAAAGATTCTTGGCTTCACGATTTGGTAAAGTAGTAGAGCATAAAACATATGCTTACATCTCTGATGGAGGTATTCAAGAAGAAATTTCACAAGGTGCAGGTAGAATTGCAGGTCACTTAGGTTTAAGTAACTTGATTTTATTCTATGATGCCAATGATATTCAATTATCAACAACTGTAGAGGAAGTAACAACAGAAGATACAGCAAAGAAGTATGAAGCTTGGCATTGGAATGTTATCACAATCAATGGTAATGATTCTACTGAAATTAGAAAAGCATTAGATGCCGCTCATGCCGAAAGAGAACGCCCAACTTTGATTATTGGTAAGACGATAATGGGAAAAGGTGCTGTTCAAGAAGGAGGAGAAAATTTTGAGGGGAAATGTTCTACACACGGTCAGCCTCTTTCAAAATCAGGTGCAAGCTTTGAGCAAACTATTAAAAATTTAGGGGGAGATCCTGATAACGCTTTTGAAATTTTTGATGAAGTAGCTTCTTATTACCAAAAGGTAATTGACATTAAAGAAGATCAAGCACGTCAAGCAAAAGCACAGGAAGAAAGCTGGAAAGAGGAATACCCTCAACTAGCGGAGAAGTTGGAGAAATTCTATGCAAGAGATACTTCAAGTGTAGATTGGGCAAACATCACACAAGTGGAAGGTGCAGCAACAAGAGCAGCATCAGGTAAAGTAATGTCTCATCTAGCGACTCGTTTAGATAACATGATTGTGGCTTCTGCAGATTTAGCGGATAGTGATAAAACGGAAGCTTTCTTGAAGAAAACAACTCCATTCCAGAAAGGTGATTTCTCTGGAGCGTTCCTTCAAGCAGGTGTTTCTGAGTTGACAATGGCGGCAATCATGGTAGGTATGGGCTTACATGGAGGTGTGATTCCAGTTTGTGCTACATTCTTCGTATTCTCGGATTACATGAAGCCGGTATTAAGAATTGCTTCTCTGATGAAAACACCAGTGATCTTTATGTGGACTCACGATTCATTCAGAGTGGGTGAGGATGGACCAACGCACCAACCTATTGAGCAAGAAGCACAACTTCGATTATTAGAAAAATTAAAAAATCACTCTGGGAAAAGAAGCTTTATTGCATTGCGTCCAGCAGATTGTTTTGAAACGACAGAAGCTTGGAAATTTGCAGTAGAATCAGTGGACCGCCCTGTAGGTCTTATTTTCTCAAGACAAAATATTAATGAAGTGGCTCCAAGCACTCAACGTTTGGAAGACCAATCAAAATTGAATAAAGGTGGATATGTTGCGGTTCAAAATGCTGCGAATGTAGATATTCAATTAATTGCAAATGGATCGGAAGTAGGGACGTTAGCAGAAGTTGCAAAAATATTGAAATCAAAATATGATCTTTCATCTAAAGTAGTTTCTGTGCCATCTGAAGGATTATTCAGAGATCAGCCTAAAGATTACCAGAATGAAGTCATTTCAGAAGGTGTGAAATCTGTAGGTTTAACGGCAGGGTTACCAATTACTTTAGAGCAATTGGTCGATGGAGAAGTATATGGATTAGATCATTTTGGATACTCAGCACCTGCTTCAGTCTTGGATGAAAAATTTGGTTTTAAACCAGAAGGACTGGCAGAAAAAATTGCTCAACAACTAGAAATGGTATAGCTAAAATAGATTCTGCGATAAGAACATTGGAAAGGAATTTACATTCACGAAACCTAAGCCAGTAAATACCTTTCCGGTTTTACTCTGTAAAAATGGACCCTCTATGAGGATCCATTTTTTTTGTTCTAAAATCCAATATATATTTCAAATGACTCCTATAAAAACTCAGTAGTAATACTATCATTGTTTTCACCAAGAAAAGGAGACCCTTTCGTATTTTTAATCACTTTACCATCAATTTTAATCGGACAGCGCGTAGTTTGATATTGATAATTGTCAGACATTTCAACAGTTTGCAGCATGTCCAGTACCTTAAATCCATCATGCTCAAAAAGTCTTTCCCAATTCATCACATCGGCACACCAAATATCTGCGGGTTCTAAAATTGAAAGCCAGTGTTCTGTCGTATTTGTTTTCAGATGATTGGCTAATTTTTGTTTGATTTCATCTCTTTGATCATACCAAGAGTTGAATTCTTGGTACTCCAATAAGTCCGGACAATCTAACAGTTCACCCAATTTGGGAATAGCTCCCATGGCTAGTGAAAGAAAACCGTTGGATGTTTCATAAATTCCATATGGAGCACCCAAGTAGGCATGGGCATTATTACTTTCCGTTCGTTGTGTAGGTTGTCCTCCGTCATGATAGAAAGTAGTGACGGTTTCAAATTGAAGATCAAGCATTGATTCAAGCATATTGACGCTCACTTTGCAACCTTTTCCTGTTTTTCCTTTTTGAACTAAACCTGCTAAAATTCCTTGTGCTAGATGTCCACCCGATAACATATCAGCCATAGCCAAACCTAATGGAACAGGTCCTTTGTTGGCGTTACCACTTAATGTTGTAACACCCGAAATTGCTTGAATTAGCAAATCTTGTCCCGGCTTCTTTTTCCAAGGACCTTCAGTACCATAGCCAGAGATTTCACCGTAGACGATATTGGGATTTAAAACTTTGACGGTGTCATAATCTAAACCTAGTCTTTGTATCACTCCTGGTCGAAAGTTGTGCACCAATACATCTGCTTTTGAAATCAATTGCAGTACTTTTTTCTTATCAAGGTTATTTTTTAAATCAGCACAGAAGCTCTCTTTATTTCTATTGATTGCCCTGAAGATAGAAGACTCCCCGTTCATGTTTACATTTGAAATATACATTGAACGACAAGAATCTCCCGTTTCCGGCTTCTCCACCTTAATTACTCTAGCACCAAGATCTGCGAGTTTTAAAGTACAGCATGGACCGGAAAGGTATTGGCTGAGATCAATAATGAGTACGTCTTGTAGTGGTTTCATTTCATTAAATTAAATTCTTTTGAAATCTGTTCAGTATGTTCACCCACACGAGGAGCTGCAGTTTTTGAGAACAGCTTTTGATCGTTGATTTGAATGGGAGATCGGGTCGTATGTACTTTTTCACCATTGGTCAGCGTAACCACTTGATCAAAAGACAAGACTTTATAACCTTCATGTTCGAGAAGGTTTTTGTAATCCAATACCTCAGCACACCAAATATCTTCAGCTTCCATTTTCTTGATCCAATGTTCAGATGAATGAGAGGCAAAAAAGTGCTTTAATATAAACATAATTTCATCTCTATTTTCAAACCATAAATCAGGATCTTGGTATTGCAGAAGTTGTTCGCATTCCAATACCTCACCTAGTTTAATCAATGATCCCATGGCTAACACAATATGTCCATCGGAAGTAGGGTATACTCCGTAAGGGGCACTTAAATAGGCGTGGGCATTTCCTTCTTTTGTTCTTTCAGGCAGGGCTTTTGGTTCATTCAAATAGGTAGTGATCACCTCAAATTGAAAATCAAGCATTGATTCTAAAAGGCTCACTTCGATTAATGCTCCTTTCCCAGTTTTATTTCTTCTGACTAATCCCGCCAAAATTCCTTGAGTAAGGTGTGTGCCACAATAAATATCAGCTACAGCCAATCCCATTGCAGTTGGCGTGTCATTTCTATCACCTGTAAGGTGAGTGAGGCCTGAAACACTCTGTGCCAGAAGGTCTTGTCCTGGTTTTTTTACCCAAGGCCCTTCAGTTCCATATCCCGTGACCGAAGCGTAAATCAGTGCAGGGTTGATCGCTTTGACAGTAGTATAATCCAATCCAATTTTTTCCATTACGCCAGGTCGGAAGTTATGCGTCATTACATCGGCTTGAGCGATCAACTTTTTGACGTTTTCAAGATCTTCAGGATCTTTCAAGTTGGCGGCATAGGATTCTTTATTTCGATTGACAGTATGAAATACCAAACTGCTATTGTCAACAAATAGGTTTTTGATTGCGATTTGCCTTCCACCTTCACCATGGATTGGGCGTTCTATTTTAATCACTCTAGCACCTAAATCTGCTAGTTTTAAGCCAGCGGAGGGGCCTGCCATAAATTGACAGAATTCAAGTACTAGAATTCCTTCTAATGGAAGCATTTTATATAAATTAAGATTGTAAAATGCACTGTAAACTAAGTTATCATCAACTTTCAAATGATGATCCTACTATCATTTAAGGTCCTACTTTCAATCATCTTTCTTCTTCATTTTTGTCTTGAAACAAAAACGAAGCAAAAAATTCAAGGCTTAGAAGTCAAAAGCTAAATTTCATTCCTTTCACCTAAATGATTTTAAACTCGCTAAAGCTCAAACAAGAAAATCATTCTTAACGGCTCAATACATGAAATTCTTAACACTTTTCCCTTCAAGGCCGATAAAAGTACTACCATACAAATTTTGTAGTAAGACCACTAGTACGAATGTTAAAGGGAAGTGTTATTTGTGGTCTATTGATCATCAGAAATCTCCTGATTTCTAAACACTATAAATATTTGAAACGTAGTTTACAGTGAATTAAGTACTAAGCCAAAAATAAATGATAATTAATTCTTAGTTATTTTTTGTGAGTACAACGCTCAAAAACGTATAAATAGTGGTTCTATTTAAAGTTTTTGCAAGGCAGTAATCGGAAAAAATAATATGAATTAGTATTATATAATTTTGTCTTAGTACTTAAGATTATTTATTCGTTGGTAACACAAAGTGACTCTTCGTAAATACTATTCAAGAGATCAAGTAATTTTCTTTCATCACCTCCATGCATCATATATTCTCTGATTGGTGCACCTGCACGATCTTGGAAATACATATGTCCGTGATACCTTGGTCTTAAAAAGGCTCTGTCTAATGCAGGTAGAGTGTCTTTGAAAAACTGATCTGATACTGCGTTGGTATGTTCATCCAACCAAGCAGCTCTATGTCCAGGTTGACCGCCATTATCGAAGAAAATGCCTTTTTGATTGTCTGGGTGAGCGGCATATTCAGCAAACTTACTTGCCCATTCTACTTCTTTACATTTAGACGAAATTGCTAATCCGGTACCGCCTAAAGTTGAAATCAATTTTTGCTCATTGATGGCCACCATATCATGAAACTTCAATAGTTTTCTAGCATATCCTTTTCTAGAATAATTCGTGTATCCATAAGCAAAAGGAGAATAGATGTACTCATCAGTTTGTGTCATTTTTTCATACACTGTAATGGGGTTCCAATCATAGCTTTCAGGTCGAATATTTTCACCCAGATCTCTTAACATTCTCAATGCTTTCAAGCCGACTTCATCAGATATTACTTTATCTTTTGAAACACAGACATCTTCACCTAAAGTTGAACAGACCATGTAAAAGCTCATCAATGTATCTTGTGGAATACCTGGTATGGCTACTTTACCCGTTTTCGATAATTCGACTAAATCATCCCATGTTTCAGGTAATTTCAAACCTTCTTTCTCAAAAAGATCAGGACGGCTAGCAGCAACAGGAGTAGCAGCATCAATAGCTAACGCCCATTGCTGTTGGTCATAACTGTAACTTTCATGAGATCGGCCAACACTGTTTTCAGCTTGGTCATCCAAAAAAGCTTTACTGAGTAATGTATTTAGGGGTTGAATTACTTGAGTTCTTGCTGCAAAACCAGCCCATGGGTGATCAATAATTAAGAAATCAAATCTTTCTGCCAACTGATCGATAGGTTCATCAGCAAAAGCTTGCAATGATCTTTTCTCCCATTTTATATCTACTTCAGGATGAAGTTCTGAAAAACGCTGTGCACAGGCTACAATGGATGTAAAACCTCTTGAGTGGTTCCAAGTAATGCCTTTTAATTGTTTCATATTTATTTTGTTTTATAAAATAGTTTATTCATAATTCATATAGATGGCTCTCTTCTGCAGGTACTGTTCAATACCATAAATGCCATCTTCGCCACCAATACCACTTGTTTTATGCCCTGAGTGAAAGCCTTGTATATAACCTACAATTCCCTTGTTGATGAAAATAGTGCCTACTTGAAGTTCATTGATTGACTTCATAATTGTTTTATGATTTTGAGTGAAAAGGTAAGCGGATAAACCTTCCTCTCTTTCATTTAATGTCGCCTTCGCTTCCTCATAACCTGAGACTTTCATGATGGGCAGTACCGGGCCAAACAATTCATTTTGAAGTGTAGCATGGTCTTTCTTGACATTGGTTAAAATGGTAGGTTCGTACCAGTTCCCGTTTTCAAAATAATCACCCTCTGGCTTTTTACCACCAAGCACTAATTCAGCACCTTGCTCCACGTTTTCCATCACTAATTCATGTACTCGGCTTAACCCTTTGGTACTGACATTGGGTCCCATATTCACATTGGTCATTGGATCACCTACAGTAATTTGCTTCGTTCTTTCAATGACCTTTTCAGTAAATTCATCCGCAATTTTTTCATGAACAAAAAGCATTTCATTACAAATACAAACCTGTCCACAGTTAGCGTATCTTGATATTACAGCCGCTTCAACGGCTTTTTCGATTTCGGCATCATCCATCACAATAAACGGTGCTTTTCCACCTAATTCAAGCACTAATCCTGCTACATTTTGAGCGGCAGATTGGTAGATAGCTTGACCAGCTCTAGTACTTCCAGTCATAGAAACCAGTTTTGTAATAGGGCTTTCCACCAATTGTTTTCCAACAGTATGTCCCCAGCCCATTACTAAATTAATGACTCCTTTAGGTAGTCCCACTTGATGAACTAATCGGCAAAATTCTGAGGCAGTAATCGGTGTAAGTTCTGAAGGCTTGATCACCATTGTATTTCCTGTGACCAATGCAGGACCAATTTTACGTCCAATCAAGGCGAGTGGATAATTGAAGGCCATCAATCCAACGGTAACACCATAAGGTACTTTATGAATGCTTAATTGTTCATTGGGCATATCGGATGGAAATATACTTCCTTCTATACGGCGTCCAGCTTCCGCGGAGTAGTTGATGTATCGAATGGTATCATCTACTTCACCATAAGCTTCGGCAAGAGTTTTTCCTTGTTCCATTACCAAAAGCTTTGCAAAGTGATCTCTTTCTTTGTGCAGTTGTTCAGTAATAGCATAGAGATAGTTGGCTCTTTCAGTGGCGGGTAGCATTTGCCATTTGAATTGTGCTTTTTCGGCAGTTTCGAGGGCAGTATCAACATCAGCTGGCGTACTGCAGTACATTCTAGCAAAAACTTGATTATTGGCTGGGTTTTCTACATCAATATAATCTCCCTGTTCAGTGTTCACCCATTCGCCATTAATATAGCATGGATAAACTTTAATGTTTTGTGTTGTTGTATTCATTCTATTAATTAAATTTTGGCTCTCTTTTTTCTACAAAAGCAAGGTTGCCCTCTTTGGCGTCTTCTGTCTCATAAAGTGTATCCACCAATTGACTCTCTAATTTTAATCCCAAATCCAGTGAGAGTTCCAATCCTTTGTAAACACATTTTTTTGTAGCGGTAATGGCTTGAGAAGGACCTTGAGCAATTTTCTCAGCAAAAGCTTTTACTTCCTCTCTAAATGTATTTTTGGGGTACAAATAGTTAACTAAACCAATTTCTTTTGCCTCTTGAGGTTGAATAGGATCTCCTGTTACAAGCATTTCTAAAGCTTTCCCTCTACCAATTCGTCGAATCAGTCGTTGTGATCCACCATTTCCAGGAATTAAGCCTAACTTAATTTCAGGCAGGCCCAATAAATAATTTCCTTCTTGTGCGATGATAAAATCACAGGCCATGGCTAATTCTAATCCTCCACCAAGAGCATGTCCATTGATACTTGCAATCACCACTTTTTTACTTGTAGATAATAGCTTCGCTGAAAGCTGAGCATGTTCCACCATGAGTTTATTTTGCTCCGTGGTATTCGCTTGAAATATTTTAACATCAGCACCAGCACAAAAGAACTTTTCCAGTTCACTTTCTACTACAATTACTTTAATTTCATCATTTACTTCTGCCGTTTTGATACAGAAAATGAGTTGCTGCATAAACACTAGGTCATAACAATTGGCCTTTGGTCTGTTGATTTTAATGTACCCTACACGGTTCACCACATGAAGAGTAATAAATTGATCTGTTGTTGCTTTCATTTAGATTTTCCATTTGCATTTCACATTTTCGAATATCTCGGGTTGCATATTATTCCCCAAGCAAATGGGTGTTGAAAAACCAATTGTCTATAGCAAGTCTATGACAGAATAGGCTGTTTTAGGTAGTGGGAGGCCCATTTTTCAATTTATTTTTAAAGGATTGTCCATGAATATAGTTTTTATAATTTGAATAAAAATGAGTATTATGAAGTAGTTATAAAACTGTAATATTTTTAAAGATGATCAACAGCAGCAGACTTCTCTTCATGGTATTTATTGCCTTCTTTTTTTTCAATTGTGAACTAGAAAAAAACTATACAAAAGGCTCTTTTGGAGAGGATATAGCCTTTCTCAGGATGTATATAGATGATTTGGTGATTTTAGAAGATGGTCAAAGTCTGGTAGCAGTATCACCAAAATATCAAGGTCGTGTTTTCACTACTTCCACAAATGGATATAAGGGTAAAAGTCTTGGTTATTTCAATAAAGATTTAATTGCTTCAAAACGTCCACAACTTTCAAAAATTGGAGGTGAATCTAGAATGTGGTTTGGCCCCGAAGTAGGAGAGTTTTCTATCTTTTTTCCACCAAATACAGTACAATCTGGAGAGAATATGAGAATCAGTCAGGCATTGGACACTACTCTTTTTAAAGTTACCAGAATCACAGCCAAAGAAAGTATTTCATCGAGCATTATGGAGATAGAGAATGCGTTTGGGACCACTTTTAAGATTGATGCATCGAGGCATATAACGTTGAACACTAAAGATCAGACAGAGAAAGCGTTATCCATTTCTATCCCTAATACAGTCAATTTTGTTGGTTTTTCAGCATCTACGGAAATAACAAGTTTAGACCGACAACAGTGGCAAAAGGAATCTGGTTTACTGCCTATTTGGGATTTAGGTTGTATGTTGCCCTCAGAGAATCAGTGGGTTATTATTCCAACAAATAATACTGACTTGAAAAGTGTAACAAATTATTTCACACCCCAAGAAGGAAGAGTTGTTATCAAAAATGGAATTGTATTTTATAAAGTTGACGCCAATTACTTAAACAAGATGGGCATCCCAAAGGAATACATTAAGCCAGTAATGGGAAGCTACTCCCCAGAATTGAACTTATTGAATATTGTGACCTATACCTTTGAAAATGATAGTCTTTATGTTAATTCAGATTGGGAGTCTAAAAACAATTATAATGGTGATGTAATGAATATTTTTAATGGAGAAATCAACTTGGAGCTTGATCGTAACTGGCCATTTTTTGAATTTGAATCCTTTTCAGCCGCTAAAGAACTTCGATATGGGGAAAAACTAAAACACAGACAATCCATTTATCATTTTGAGGGAAAAATGGAGGATTTGAATCATATTAGTACCAAAGTTCTAGGAATTGATTTGTCAGTACTTCCCCAAGGTCATTAAGAACATGTTTCAAACATGCTCTAAATATGGAAAAGTGCAGGTAACATACGAGTAATTCTTATAACCAAAAGGTAATACCCCGTAAATAAATGATTCACAATGCTTCTCTACTTTTGCACTGTTCATTACTTAAGGCGTCCATAAGAAATTGGACAATTAAGAGAAGGCTATATAATTAAATATCTACATAGATAAATTGAATTGGTTGACAAATATATTCAATTACCAAATTACCTTTTTAGCAGAATTTCCAGTTCTGACTTTTTAGTATAACGTATAAATTTTTAGATGTGCACTCAACTCCTCAGTTTTATTGAGGAGTTTTGTTTTTTATAAAGATTAATGTTTATACATTAGATTGTAATTCAAAATTATTTCTTTTGATAATAACCAATCCAAAGAATCAAAGACTTTACTAATCGACCTTTTTTGTATGACTAAATTAACTCGAAACGATATTCAGCTAATCAATAAGTATGCTGATTTTGAGGAAAATGAGATTGATACAACCCTTAAAGAAAATGTACTTATCAATAAAGAAGAGTGGAATAATACGCTAAGAATAATAATGCTGACACTCGGGCTTGGTTTTTTCGCCATTGGGCTTATGTTTTTTTATGCCTATAACTGGGATGACCTATCTAAAACGGGGAAATTGTTATCTGCAGAATTAGTTGTTATATGTTCTGTAGCATTATTTATTTTTTATAGAAATAATACAATTTACTCAAAAATTATAGCCACAGCAATCTCTTTTTTGATAGGTGTTATGTTTGCTGTTTTTGGACAAGTATATCAAACAGGGGCAAATGCTTACGACTTCTTTTTAGGATGGTCATTTTCAATAGCACTAATTGTATTCTTGACTGACTTTGCAGTATTGTGGTTCCTTTATTTATTATTAGTGTCCACCACTTGGCATTTTTATATTTTACAAGCAGTAGGAAGAAATGCTGAAGCATTAGAGCTGTTGGTCATTTTTCTTCTATATGTTGTGGTATTTGTTTTTACGCATTATCTACAAAATATTGGAAAACAGATTCCCGTTTGGTGGAAGCATAGTATTGTTATGATAGCGGTTTCTGTAGGTACCATTTTGGGAATAGAATATATTATTGAATTTAAAATAGGTCATTTACCGTCAGGGATGATTATAACTCCTATTTCGGTGGTTTATGCACTTGGTCTTTATTACTCATTACAAGAAAAATATATAGTGCCCTTTGCCTTAATTCTTTTTAGCTGTATCATATTATTGACAACTGTGATGGTAAATGAAGCAGATGATTTTATTACGGCAACACTCTTGGTCAGCCTTTTTGTTCTCATGAGTATGACAGGTCTAATTTATAAAGTTGTTTCACTACAAAAGAAATGGAATAATGAATAGAAGTGACAGAATTCGATTGTTTCTTTCTCAATATAGTGAGGAAGAAAACAATGCGTTGAAGATTGATAAGGATGGTTTAGAAGCAGAACTTTCAAAACCAAATATCCCTATGGGGTTGTTGATGAAGGGATTGATTTATTTCGGAGGTTTTATCTCTTCCATGTTTTTCATTTTATTTATTTTTCTTTTTGGTTTAGGAAATCATGAGTGGGTTTTAGGTGGATTAGGAATTTCATTTTTCATACTTGGTATTCTTATCCAAAGACATACAACTGAAATATTTTTCGATTCATTCAGTACATTTACTTTCATCATAGGTCAAATATTACTTGTCACAGGACTTGGTTTAGCAGATATTTCTGAACATATTATCATCTTGTTGTTGATTGTTATCAATTCAATAGCAATACTCTTACTCAAGAGATATATGTTACTGTTTCTTTGTGCTTTGACCGTTATTTCAACTTTTAATTTTTGGCTTCATTTATTAAAAGTACAATTGGTTCATCATCTTTTAATAGTAACGCTAGGAGCGTTCATCACTTTCTTTTTCATAAATGAAGGAAAGGTGTATTCTATGTTGAAGAAAAGAACAGAAATTATCAATCCCATATTAGATGCTTTTATAGCTTCTTTTTTAATTGGACTGGCCAACTTCATATACGATGAAAAAGGTTTTATTATACCTTATGAATGGATCACTACAGTAACAATAAGTGGTTTGATGCTTTTTTTCCTTATTTATTCCAACAAAAAATTAGACCTAGGTTACAAACCTCTTACGTTTTTCATTTTCGTAATACTTTTAGCTGTTCCTACTCTTTATGCACCTTATGTGATGGGATGTCTTTTTTTATTGATACTAGGAGTAATTAATAATTACAAGACATTAAAAGGATTGGGTGCCGTCACTTTAGTGCTTTCCTTGGCAAATTACTATTATGATTTGGAACTGACGCTTTTAGAAAAATCATTAGAAATGATGGCGTCTGGTATTGTGTTTTTAGGTCTCTATTGGTTTTTCTTCCACAAAAAGAATTCAAATGAAAAAGTATAAAAAAATAATTATCACTCTCAATTGTGCATTGGTTTTAATAGGGTTTAATTATTCTATTTATAAAAACGAAAAGTTGTTGGATGGGACCGAAGTTGTTCTTTTTGAATTGGCCCCTCGAGATCCAAGATCACTGATGCAGGGTGATTATATGGTATTGAATTATAGTAATTCAGATATAAGGGAAGAAGATAATGTATCAAGTAGAGGATATATGGTTTTTGAATTAGATGATAATAGAATAGGGCATAAATTAAGAATTCAAGAAGATAAAGAACCATTGAATCAAAATGAATATCTTCTGAAATACACTAAGAGAAATAATTGGTCTATCAACTTTGGTGCAGAGTCCTATTTCTTTCAAGAAGGACATGCTGATCATTATGCAAATGCAAAGTTTGGTGCTTTAAAAATTGATGAAGATGGCAACTCTCTATTGATAGGTTTGTATAATGAAAAGTTAGAAAAGATTAATGTAGAAGAGCAGAAATAGCTTTTCGTTGAATAATAACATTCGTTGGTTGATAATATTTCAGTGTTCAAAATATTTTTATAAAATTTGAATATCTAACAAGAACAAAAAATGAAGGGTAAGCTTCTTTTACAATAAAGAATTTCCCATCATTTCTAAACAGACCTTATCATTATCATCAAGAATGAAACTTAATTTACTATTCTGCCTACTTATTCTTCCAACTGTATTATTTGCCCAACAACCTAGCGGTGCAAAATCTGGAAATGGACAATTAAAAAAAGGGAATCGACCAAAAATTGGTACTGTTTCTGGCAAAGTTATAGATGCTGAAACCAAAGACAATTTAGAGTTTGTGACTATAGCCTTGTACAATGCACGTGATACAAGTTTCGTAACAGGGGCTTCAACAGATGCTCAAGGTCGTTTTAAAATCATCGAGGTTCCGGTAGGGAAAATTTTTGCAAAGGTTACCTTTATTGGTTATGAAGAAATCCTTACAGAACCCTTTATGATTAAACCCGATAAAAAGGACCAATTCTTAGGAACGATAGCACTGAGTACAGGTGCACAAAATCTTGATGAAGTGACAGTTACTGCAGAAAGAGATGTGATGGAACTGGGTATTGACCGAAAAACATTTAATGTCAGTCAAGATTTGAATTCAGTAGGAGGATCAATGACAGATGCTCTAAATAATATTCCTTCTATTGATATTGATGCAGAAGGAACATTGAGTTTAAGAGGAAGTAGTAATGTGACGATTTTTATTGATGGAAAACCATCCAATCTCACAAGTTCATCAGATGCAGATATTTTAGATCAAATACCAGCAAGTTCTATTGAAAGAGTGGAAGTGATTACGAATCCTTCAGCAAAATATGACCCAGAAGGCACAAGTGGTATTATCAATATTGTATTAAAAAAAGATCGCAAAGGAGGTGTGAACGGCAATGTGTCTGTCAATGTCGGGAATAATAACAAGTATAATCTTTCTGCGGGAGTCAATGCAAGAGTGAATAAATTAAATATTTATGCAAATTACTCAGGGAGATATCAAGAAAGGTTTGTCAACAAAGAATTACATCAGAACAACCTTGATGAAAATGGAAATGTGACAGATTATAATACACAAACTTCGAGAAGAGATGATGAACGCTATTCACATCTTTTCAAAGGAGGAGTGGATTATGATATCAATGAATACAACAACATCTATTTTTCAGCCACATACAACACAGGATATAATTACAAGAATGAAAAACTAAACTTGGATTATTTTGGTGCAGATGATGATGTCTTTTCTCAAATATATAGAATAAACGATTCGAGAAGAACATCAGAAAATCAAGAGTATAATTTTGGTTATAGAAAGACATTTGTAAAACCAGGTCAGAGCTTGGATATATCAGGACAGTATTCAGATGGTATAAGAACAAATAACGGTTTTTATACAGAGTACGATCATTTTGGGAATGATGTAAATGCTGATCCTATTTTTGAACAGCAAAATGAGAGCCCAGAAAGAAATAAGATTTACTTGGCACAAATTGATTATGTACAACCGATCGGCGAAAATGGAACTTTAGAAACAGGTTGGAAAACAACAGGCAGAATAATCCAAACAGACTTTTTCTCTGAAAGCATGCAGGGAGGTATGTGGGCCCCTGATGATTCTTTGAATAATAATTTTAATTATGATGAAACTGTTCATGCTTTGTATGCCATGTATCGTCATCAATTTGGTAAATGGGGATTACAAGCAGGAGTAAGAGCAGAGCAAGCTTATACTACTTCTCATTTGGAGGAGAATGAAGTTACAGAAGAACAGACGGTCAATAATGATTACTTTGCAGTTTATCCTACCCTTCATGTTGCTTATAAATTTGCAGACATGAGAGAGGTTTCTGTGGGTTATAGCCGAAGAGTAAACAGGCCGAGAGGTAGAAGTTTAAATCCATTTCCGGATTATGCCAATCCCCAATCATTACGCCAAGGTAATCCGTATCTGAAACCCGAATTTATTGATGCTATTGAAGCCACTTATCAGCATGGATGGGAGAATATCACCCTAACTGGTAGTTTGTATTATCGCTATACTCATGATGCTATTCAAAGAGTACAAATGGCACAACCTGATGGAGTTATGGTAATGACTTGGGATAACGTAGATCATTCTCAAAGTTATGGAGCTGAGGTAATCGCAAACTTTAATTTAACAAACTGGTGGAAAGTGACAGGTAGTGCAAATGTCTATAATATTTTGATTACGGGAAGTTCTGGTGAATTGGATCTCACAAATCAAGCGTGGGCTATGAATGGAAAATTAATGTCATCTACTTCTCTTACCAAAACACTTTCTCTACAAGTGACTGGAAGATTTAGTTCTCAGAGAGCAACAGCTCAAGGATACATTGCACCAATGGGTGGCGTGGACATGGCAATCTCTCAGAAATTATTCAAAGGAAAAGGTACTTTGCAAGCTAGAGTAACTGATGTATTCAATACGTACAAATTTAATGTCTACAGTGAAGGAACTGGGTTCAACTCAGATATGACTTTTGATTGGGAGTCACGAGTCGGTTACCTTACATTCTCCTACCGATTTGGCCAAGCATCAAAAAAGCCGAAGAAGAGAAGTAAAGACCGAAATGGAAGCCAAGGAGATTCAATGGATATGATGGATTAGACTGTCAAATAAAAAAGGATAGGAAAAAAACTACAAATGTGAGAATAACTCACATTTGTAGTTTTTTTGTTTAAAATGTTAGCAATTTTGATATAACATCATCTAAAGTGATCAATAGACAAAAGAAATAAGTATAAATATTTAAAAAGTGTAATATTTAAATTGTACATTTGATCAAACGATCATGCAAATTTTTGTTTAACGATTTAACTATTGTGAGAATATTACACATAAGAAGTGTACACAAATACCTATGGGTGTTTTTGTTCTGCTTCACTTATTACGCTACTACTGCTCAAACGATTTATTATTCTAAGACAAATGGAAACTTCGATTCGTTTTCAACATGGGCATCAAATAGTGATGGAACAGGTATTGAGCCTACTTCTATTACTGGAAATCATTTTGTTATTTTAGCGGCACATACAGTTACAATCACCGATAGTGATACTGAATCAATACATACCTTGGAAGTAGCAGGTACGTTGAAAATGGCAGCTAATGCTACATTGCGGATCTCAAATGATTATTATTATTACCAATCTGGATATACTGACTTTGATCCTACTTCGCTCATCACGTTTAACAACAGTTCAAACATTTCTGTGATTGAAGGCAGAAATTCAGATGGAAGTTATAATATGCTTCAGTTTAGTAATTTGTCTTTTGAGAAAGGAGGTAATAGCGTTGTTGTCAATGATTCTCCAATGAATATTGACGGCAATTTTACCATCACTAACACGGAGTTTGATTCGAAAAATGTTATTTATCTTTCTGGTCACCTGAGTATTGATTCAGAAAGTAAATATTCCACAGAAGCAAATAATGATTTGATTTTAGACGGTACTGGAGCACAAAGAATTTCTGTGCCTTCAGTGACTGACATGTCTTCGAAGGGGAATCCAGCAGCACAATTTAGTGATGTCCGATTTAGAGAAGGCGGATCCAATATCATTTCAGAAGGATTTTATGCAACAGGTACTGTTGAGGTTTATAAAGACGAAGGAGCTACTTTATCTTTTGAAAGTGGAGATTACAGCCTAAAGACAATAAGAGTACGAGATGTTGTTTCAAACTCAGGTACAGCTTTAACGTTTAATGGTGGAAATGTTTATATGAATAACAATGCCACTATTGAACATTACAATACTGAAGACAATACATTGGTGGGTACTATTGATATGGGTACAGTCAACTTTATAGCTGAGGATGCAAATCTTTATTTTGGTGGCTCAAGTTCAGATGGAGACATTATCACTTTTACGGGTAATGTTACCGTAAGCAATTCAGAAACATTAATTATCCGAACAAATACAGTATTAAATTCAAATGGAGGAACTCTTACGGTTAATGATGACTCGAGAGTCTATATAGAAGGTGCTACACCTCCTTCTTTTGCGATGCATACTATAGCTGTAGCATCAAATTTCTATTACAGAACTACAGATGATATCACATTATTAGCCATTCAATATGGTAACCTTCGTTTATACAATGCATCCAAAAAAACTATTAATGAGGATTTAGTGGTAATGGGGGATCTAGGAGTGTATGATGATGCTCACTTAATTGTCAGTCCAGGAAAGACATTGACCATTCATGAAAATATTGAAAATAGAAGTGAGGAGGATGATAAAAATCCGGGTACAATTGATGCTACAAATGCAACGATAACAATGGTTGTCAATGATGCCAATAGAACAATAGCTTTATCCAATGAACTTCCTGATGAAGGAGATAATATCTATAAAATTTCGAATTTCAATATTGAAGTGGGTGCCGCCCTTACGGCTAATAGAACGTTATCGATCTATAATAAATTGGATATTGATGTACTTACCATCACCAATAGTTCGGGTTCGTTAGCTTCATTATTAGTCATTGATTTACAAAACGACTCGTCTGATTTGTTGGATGTTTCCACAAGTATTACACAAGGCGACTTCACTAAAATTAGAACAAAAAGTAGTCACTCAACTTTCTTAACAGCACCTAGCACAGTTGCTATTGATCAGACGCATGCCTTTATTGAATTTAGTGGCGGTAGTCAAAACATTCCGTCAATCACTTATGGTAATCTTGAATTTAGTGGAAATGGAAATAAAACCTTATCAGGAGATATTACTGTTAATGGAAAAATTGAAACCATAGGAGGCAGTAGCGTCTTAATGGCAGGTTACAACACTATAAATATTTATGGAGATTGGAAATTAAATAATGCAGGAACGGATCATTATGAAGGTATAGAAAAATCTACAGTTATATTTCATGGAACAAGTGATCAAGTAATCAATGATGCTACGTTTGGTCATCTTATTTTCAATTCAACTGGTAATGTTACAATACTAGGCCCTATTTCTGTTTTTGGAGATATGATTTTAAGGGGAGGCGTAGATGAAAGTACTCTTTTAACTGTTACTGCAAATGAAAATATAGATTTAAAAGGGAATTGGATTGAGAATGCGACTTCAAAATTTACACAAACAAATGGTAGTGTAAGGTTTTGTTCTGAATCCTCAGTCACTGATCAAACCGTTATACAAAATAGCTTGAGTGAATTTAAAGATGTGACATTGAGCAATGATCCTTCTATTAAAACGGTCTTTAATACTAAAGTGAAAATAGGAGGTGACTTAAGGATGGAATCAGAAAGAGGAAGTCTTGAAATTACAGATGATCTTACATTAAAAGGACATTTTTATAACATTGGTGCTGGAAATGCTTTCACTCAAGCAGTAAATGCAAATTTTATTTTATCAGGTTCATCATTGCAAAACTTTAGAGTTGATGATGCAGCAAAAGCGACTTTTTCAGAACTAGTTTCCTTTTCTGGAGAAGGTATGAAAGTTTTCCAAGGAAATTCAACTTATACTTTTGATAAAGGAATTTCAATTAAAGGATCAATTGTAGATGGTAATAACAAAACAATAAATATAAAAGGAGATTGGCTGAATAATGATGGTCTCTTTAAAAGTACTAATATTGTCAATTTTAATGGAGGCAAAACTCAATCAGTACAATCTACAACTTTTTACAAGTTCTCAATCCAAGAGACAGGAACGGTAGTAAATCTAAATGGTAATATTGTTATTGATCAGTTTCTACAAGATGCATACACCACTTTAAATACAGATGGTTATACAATTATTTGTGCAAATACATGGACTGGAGATGGTACTTTTACTCATGGAAATGGTACTGTAACTTTCACTGGGCAATCTTCTGAAATTAATGAAACAGATGCTTTTTATACTATCAATAGTGCTCTGACAGCGGATGAGATATTGAAATTCAACAATGACCTTACTGTGGTTAATGATTTTACAATTAGTTTAAATTCTAGAGTCAATATCAGTAATAATAACCTAACCATAGGAGGTGATCTACTTTCTGATGGTGATATCTACAATGTAAATACTTTTACTTTTAATGGTGTAGATGCTGACCGAACGTATCAAATTAAAAATGGATTAGATAGAGGAAATGATGGTACTCCAGTCGATAATAATAATACTGATTTTATGATTGATCCTTCAGTCAATACCACCTATCAGTTGATATCTGATTTTAGAATGACGGGTTCTAAAGGTGATTTTACGGTCAATGTTGGTAAGTTTGATTTAAATGGTTACTCCTTAGAGCAAACTAATAATAATAAGCAGGTCATTGTAAAAGAGAATGCTGAATTGATTGTTGGTGCTGGATCTGCTTTACAATTGACAGGTTCTGATGCACAACCTTCACTTTTAGGTGAAGCTTTAAGTACGATTACAATTGTTGGTGATGACAATAACTATGCATTGATTGAAGGCTACAAAACCAATACCTACCACATTTTAATTGACGGTTTACTTTCTGCTAAAAATTATAAAATCACGGATTTGAGAGGTGATGGATTACAATTTGGACAGAATAGTTCATTAGCGTCCTCTCCTAATAACCTCACCAATGGACTCTTTATTAATGGTACTAACAACTCCAATGCCTCAATAACAATAGCTTCAGGAGCTACATTAACTACAACAACTATTGATAATGTTACTTTTGGTCAAGGTCCTGACTATGCTGTGGCAAATAATAGTACATCTATTGGAGATCTTACTTTTTATAATGCAAAAGGTTGTAATAAAGAGGTGGAAGATGATATATCAGGCAAAATTATCTGGTCTTTTGAATCATTTATAGAGTGGACAGGTGCTACCTCTACGGATTGGCATACTGAATCCAATTGGGCAGGAGGAGTGAAGCCCACCAAAACCAATAATGTTGTCATACCTACTGGTCTAACTAATTATCCTGTCATTGATGATTCTACAGGTAGAGCAAAAAGAATAGATATTCAAGATGGTGCTACATTGACTGTTGAAGAACGTCTTGAGGCTTATGATGGTATTTTTATCAATTACGGTGGCACATTAACAGGTGCAGTTACTAATGGTGATTCTATTGTTGTATTTGGTGATTGGATTAATGAAGGCACATTTACTGCAAATACTTCCCCCGTAAAATTCGCACAAGAAGATGGTGCTCCAGCAAAACTGATTTCTTTTATCCCTGGTCAAGAAACTTATACAAGTTTGCTTATTGATGGGAAAGAACATACCATTTTGCAATCAGATAATACTTTGAATGTTGTTGACATCACAATTAAATCCGGTATTTATGATGTTTCGGATACTGATATAAAGCTATCAGGTGATTGGAAAAAAGAAGGAGGCACCTTTGAATATAGAAATTCTGATTTGTTGTGTGAAGGAACAGCTGCAATTTATGGAGGAGATTTTTATAATATCATTGTAGAAGATAATCATTCAGTTACGTTGCATGGTAATATTACCGCACATAATAAAATTGATTTGGATGCAGCAACGGCTTCTTTTAATGCCGGAGAATACTTGATTTATATAAAAGGAGAATTCGATAATGATCATAATTCCCCTAACTTTTCACATACAGGTACTATCATCTTCGGCGGTGCTGGACAAGATATTAAAGGACAGACTACATTTGGCAATGTAATTTTCCAAGGTACAAGTAAAAAAAGCCTTCTTTCTGGAGCAAATATTACAGTAAATGGAGATTTGACAATTTTGGATGGTATTAGTGTCACATTAGAGGCAGGGAGTTCTTTAACTGGTACCGGTGTCTTTACTATGACAGGCGGAAGTGTGAAAATAAGAGATGTAAGTAATTACCCTGCAGGTTTTTCTCAATATCAAATCACTGGTGGTACTTTTGATTATGATGAAGGAGCACAAACCATAGGTGATTTCCAATATTATAATTTACATATCGATAATGGAGCAAAAACGTTAAATGGAGATATCAATGTAACGAATCAATTTAGAATAAATGCTGATGATTCTGATGTTTACGAAACAAGTTTAAATGTCAATGGCAAAGTGATTAATATTGGTTCCTCTTTATTGATTTTTGATACTAGAACTAACAAGGAAAATACTTTAATTACTTGGAATTCTGGTACACTTAGACACTATGGAGGCAATTGGTCTTTACCCGATGAATTAACATCATATCATCACTTAATTTTAGAGGGAATAGGTTCAAAAACACTTAATTCAGACATTACTGTCAAGGGAGATTTTGAAGTGGAAGATGGTGTCACTTTTAATCAAGGTAGTTCTGATGCGTATTTTAAAGTTACAGGCGTTTCAGGAAGTAAGTTGAAGTTAGGTGTAAATTCAAGATGGAATGTTTATCCTCAAGATGAAGATGATATTGCTTTTGCTTCTAATTTTGATATGTATAATGTTTCCAAAACAAGTAACACCTATGTCAATACCGCTTTTGAAGAAGATTGTATTATTAATACAGATGTGGCTTACGGCAATCTTTATTTGAGAGAAGAAGGTTACGTTGATTTGCATGAAAACCTTGTGGTATTAGGAAATCTTGATGAAAGATTAAATGAAGAAGGTGCTTTTGATATCAATTCTGAAACAGTATTTGTTGGAGGAAACCTTATTCTGAGTACTATTGATTTCAGAAGTGGAGGTACACTTTATTTAAATGGTGATACAGAAGGGGTAACACAGACTGTTGATTTAATGGTGGAAGGTTTGACACTACCCAATTTAACATTAACAGGCGCATCACAAAAACGTTTTGATAGAGATGACTATACTATAGAACATGATATAGTGATGGCATCAAATGCTGATGTATATATTTCTAGAAGTTTTGATTTCTGGGGTGAAAATTGGACATCTGACAATACTACGACATTGACTTCAATAAAAACGTTGAGAGTGAATAGAGATGGTGATTCTCAAACTATAAACTTTGGCAATGATAATACTATTGGAGGTTTAAAATTTTTGGAGTCGTCAACAAAAACGATAGTATGTCCTTTAGATATTGACGATGAATTGACAACTTTAGGTGGACAAGTAAATTTCGGAGCTTATACGCATAGTATCGCCGCTAGTGCAATTGATCTTGGCACGGAAGATATTACAAGTAATGCCAATTTTATATTAAATGGAGATAATCAGCAACTACCCGAAGATTTCTCAGTGAAAAACCTAACACTTTCCAATTCAGGAAGTAAAACAATCACAGGTAACTTAACGGCTTATGATATTATCGCTATTGATAATACAACTTTAGTACCTCAAAACGAAGCCTCTATAATCACTGTCAAAGGGAATTGGAATTTTGAATTTGGTAGATACAGCCCAAAAAAAGCAAAAGTAGTTTTTGATGGAGCAGATGCTAATGCGGAGTATACTATTTTTCAGAATGGAAATACAAGAATGTTTGAAGTTCAGTTCTTAGGAACTAACAAAAACACCTACAAATTAACTGATGACCTTTATACTTATACTAGTGTAAACATTGAACAAAATGTAACAGTTGATGTCAATGGTCATGTTTTTTATGTTGGTGCAAGAACGGATCTTGAAGAATATCCTTCTTTAGCTTCTAAAATGGTTGAAAATTTAAATATTAGAGGAGAATTATTAGTTTCAAAAGGAGGTAGTGTACAATTAAATGCACATGATGGTGATGGTAAATTGGCCAATAGACCTACAATTACAGTGGAAAATGGAGGTCATTTAAGTGTAGTAGGTGAAGAAGGACTTTTGTCAAAATTAAGTTCAGATGATAGTGGATCTGATAACCATAGATTAGTAGTAGATATACAATCAGGTGGGAAAATTTCTGCTAAATATTATGAATTTAGAAATCTTGATCATGGTGGTTTTAAAGTAGATGCGGGAGCTACTGTTGATGATACAAATAACTTTTCAGAAGGAGTTTTTTCAGGAATGTCAACCAACAATAGTTTAGGAGTAGATAGAATATACCTCTCCATTGAAGCTATAGTTAACAATGCTATTGAAAATGTAACTTTTGATTATAATGGAGATCCAAATGATGGTGTTGATTTATATAATGTCCGTCGTATGACAGCTACAAAACCAATTACTTTTGGTGGAATTGTAGCAGGCTCAATACAAGGTGAAAACTATGAATTAGATGGTGAAGCATTGATTAATTGGCCACCTAGCAATGATAAAAACTGGTTGGGTATTACAAGTTCTGATTGGTTTACAGCGTCCAATTGGGAAGATAATGCAGTACCGGAATTGAATATTCATAATGTAATTATCCCTTCAAAAGCATCTCCTACTACTTTTTATCCTATCATTTCAGGAGCATTAAAAGCAGAATGTAGAAATTTAATTATTCAAGGAGGTCGTTTGACATTAGATTCTGATCTTGATGGGGCAGATCCAGCTAATGTAGCATTGAATGTGGGAGGTGATATTCAGTTGGAAAGCGGTTTAATTACTGTGACAGATAACGAGCTTGTTGTGGTAGGTCAAAATCATTCTGTGACAAACAATGGTTCTTTTTTAGCTGGAAGTGGTACACTTAAATTAGCTAAATCATCAGGTACTGTTGTATTGGATCAAAACAACTCCTCATTTTATAACCTTGAAATTTCAGGAGGGGCGACAGTTGCTCTTCAAAGTCAGCTAAAAGTAGAAGGAGCATTTTCTATCTCAAACCAAGGCGGAATTACATTACCAAACAATCATGATGTGATTTTCAACGGAGATGTTCAACTCAGTCGTACAGCTTCTTTTGATACACAATCAGACGGTTGGATTTACTTACAAGGTACGTCTACTCAAAACCTGAAAAATGCCACTTTCAAAAGAGCACGTTTTCAAGGTGCAGAATATGTGGTTGAAGATTCATTAATCATTACTAATCGTGCTTATTTGGAGAAAGGAGCATTGATGCAAAAGAATGAAAACAGCTCTTTTGTATTTTATAACCGAGTGGATGTTGAAAATAATGAATTCAGTTTTGTGTTATATGATGGAGGTGGTACACACTATTTAAGAGATGCTAATTGGTATGGTTACGGGGCAACTTCCAATCTCTCAGACCCTTCTGGAAATGGCTCTTCGAATTTTATCTTTCAAGACATTGGAGGAAATATCAATATTCAAGGCAATAAAACATTCTTTGATAGTGTCACCTTAGCAGCAAACAGTATCACTTTATATGCTGATATGGAATTAACAACTTTAGATGCTACAAATACAGATATTTATACACAAGAAAAACAAATTACTGGTAAACATACTGGAGAATTTATTTTAGGTTCCGATCATAGCCTTTATTTGGAAGGGGCAGATAACTTTCCAAAAGGATTTGGTAATTATACTTTTGATCAAGACAGTAGAACATTTTATAGAGGTGGTCTCAATCAATCCATCCATACGAAGGAGGAAGTGAGAGATGAATCAGATGTATTACAATATATTCTGCCAATTTTCTATGGGCATCTTTATTTAGAAGGGGAAGAGTCAGTGAAAACAATCTCAACGGAAGGGGAATTGATTGTTAGAGGTAATTTAAGAATTAATCAGACAACCTTTAATACTAATAATGAGAATGTAAAAATCAGTAAAGATTTAGAGCATAATTATCAGAACTCATCTTTAGTATATGGTACAAGTAAGTTCACTTTTGATGGAACAGAAGATCAAATAATCGAACTTTTAAATGGCAGGGAAAATAAATTTTATGATATTAATGTCAATAAACCTGCTAGTTCTACACTGACAGTTACAGCATCTGATATTACAGTTGAAGGCGACTTAGTGGTTCAAAATGGTATTTTCTCACTTGGAAGTAACACAGCCACTTTGAATAAAAACTTATTGGTTAATAACGGTACATTAGCTGAAACAGGAACTTATTATATGAAAGCTTCAGGTACAGGAGCTATTATTAGAACAAATGACTCTAGATTTAGAGGCTTGAGAATTAATGGTAAAAATACAACGGTTTACACACTCACAGATGAGCTGACTATTACAGATAATTATGATTTGGAATTGGAGCAAGGAACGTTGAATACATCAGGAGCAACAATTAATATTGGTAATAATGGACAGTTTAATATTGCCACAAAAGGATCTTATGTTTTAGGGGAGTCAGGTCAATTGAAAATGGGTAATAATTCTACTTTGAATGTTGCTGGTAATATTAATGTAGTAGGAACAGCTACAACCCCTGCAATCATTGAGAGTACAGAAACAGGTTTTAATTATAGTTTTAATGTAGAAGGAAATATTAATGCACGCTATTACAATATAAGTGGTATGTCGACGAATGGTATTTTCATTAAGACTTCTGGAACGATAGATAAATATGATCAAGGAAATAACTTCTCTGATGGGACTTTAACAAATTACAAAGAAGGTGGTGTTGCACTGAAGATTGAAAATAACCAAGCCTTTGAAGCTCAATTTGATGGAGATGGTAATTATACAAGTGGAGCCATTGAAAATGTGAACTTTATACAAAGTGCTTTAAGAGGTACAGCCAATGTTGCAAAAGACAATTCTACGACTGGAAGGATAGATTTTTATAATGCCAACGGGCAATTATCTGGAAGTAATTTTGAAAGAGATCCGAATAATTTAATTAATTGGTATGGACCAGATGTATATACCTGGACGGGTGCTGAAAATACAAATTGGTATAATGCAAATAACTGGTCTTCATCCAATGGAGGTATACCAACAGCAGATAATGATGTGGTTATTGAAGCTACTACAAATCAACCTATCATTGATGGATCGGAAATAGCACGAGTTAATAATCTTACGTTAAAAACAGGTTCGTTATTGCTTATCAATTCATCTACTTCAGGTGTTGATTTAGTGATTAATGGTAACGTTGAGCTGAATGGACAGATGAAAATGGAATCCGTTAATGATGAAATATCATTCAAGTCTAATTGGGTAGTGAATCCAACAGGTACATTTACACATGGTGGAGGAAAATTAACTGCCAACGGTTCTGGTGTACAGCAAATTGATAATGCAGGCCTTGATTTCGGAGATTTAACCATTGGAGAAACCTCTGTTGTAATATTAAACCTAAATGGAGATGAAGATATTTTAGGAGACTTTACCGTATTGTCAGGAGCTTCAATTGAACTAAATGCATCACTTAAAACTTTAAGTATAAGTGGAAATATGTCTGTTCAAGGAGGTATTATAACCAATAATAATACAATCAACTTAAAAGGTGATGGAGATGGCGTCGCGGATGTTTTCACTGTAAGTATACCTTCTTCAAGTAATGTGATAGAGTTGTTGACTATAAATGCGGATGATGCTTCTGATGAATATGAACTAAGATCTAATATCTACACTTCGACCTCAGTTGATGTAGTATCAGGTACATTTGATGCTAACGGGCATACAATTTATTTCCAAGGAGGTGCTACTAATAAGATAAATGTAAATGGTGGTACATTAGATCTCACATCTTCAACCTTAGTGATGAATAATGAAACAATTTTCGAGCTAAATGATGGGGCCTTGATCATGGTAAATGATGCAAAGGTGACTAGTCAGAATTCAGTATCTGATTATTCGTTCTCATTGTTTGGAGGAAGCTTCACAGGCGATTCTTTTACATTTGAATATATGGATGAAGAAGGAATTGTCTTTAATGGAGTTACGATAAATACGGTCAGTAAATTAATCGATCACAATAATGATCCAAGTGATGCAGATCAAGACTTTGATGTATTATTACCTTTTGGTATTTTCCAAAATGGACAATCAAATGGGCGTTTAATCCATTTGGTTTCTTACACTATTGCAGGAACGCCAACTGCAGGAAATAGTAATCTTGATTATAAGTTTTACAATCTTTTCTTGAATGGACCTTCAATTACAAACGTTAGAAACAATTCAGGTACTATTGTTTATTTCTCGGATGCAAAAGGTAGTATTCCAGGTGATAACTTTGAAGATGAAGTAGTGGCTAATTCAATTGTTTGGGAAGCGACAAAAAATATTTACACTTGGGTTGGTGATGAAGGAAATTTCCACGAAGGTCTTGCAGATTGGACTGAACCATCCAACTGGGTTTTAATTGGAGGTACTGAACCAACTGTCTACCCTGGAGAAGAAACAGAACATGCAACAAATGCAATAGTAATTATTCCTGAAATTGATTCAGGCAATAGACCTCCAGTTTTATTAGATACAAAACAAATTGCCATTTTCTCATTAAGAGTGGAGCCTTTAGCAGGTTTGGTCATTAAGTCAAGTACAGACCCAAGTGTATTGGATAGGAGTGTTGATGGTAATTATGAAATGATTATCAAGGATGAATTCTCTATTCTTTCAAACGATGTACAAAAAGGTTATGTTGATTTTATAAGATCATTAGTAAGAGTAGAAGGCCGTATTCAAAATGATGGTATCTTTAAACAAGAATCTTCCATTATGGTATTAAAACCAGCGGCAGGAGATGAAATTAATTTGGTGGCAGGTGAAAATTACAATGACTTATACATTGATGGTTCAAATGATCCTGTTATCAACTTGACAGGAGATGTCAATGTTCAAGGATTATTCAATATGGACGATGGGACATTGAATGTAGGTGGCAATACTTTCAATGCAAAAGGTAACTTTGAATTGTCAAGTGCAGTGAATCTGAATTATGATGATGATTTTACTTTAGTATTGGATGGTGTAGATCAAACATTGAAACTTAATAATCACAACTTAAGAAACATAAAGTTTGGAGGCACAGGTACAAAAACTGTTTCAGGTTCTCTAGTTGTAGAAGGAGATTTTACTATTGAAGGTCTTGGTACAACTGTAGCTTTTGGTTCAAATAGTTTGGATTTAAAAGGGAATTGGATGAATGAATATGGTAATGGAAATTTTACGATGAGTGATTCTGGTTCCGTGACATTCAGTGGCACCTCAATTCAGACTCTAACAGGTTATTCAAGTGAAGAAACGTTTATAAATTTGATCATCAATAATTCAAATGGAATAGATTCTGAACTAGATATTAATATTAGCAATGGATTGACTTTGACCAATGGAATCTTGAAAGCGCCACATGTGATTTTAGCATCAGGTGTTGGTGGGCCAACAGGTGTATCATCCTCTACAAGATCATTTATCTATGGTAAAGTTACCGCAAAGAGCATCCCAGGAGGTGTAAATGCATGGTATGAATTCCCTGTGGGTTCTCAATCAACTTGGGCTAGAGCTGCTATCAATACACAAAACGTTTTTGCCACTCATGATTATTCTGTGAAATATACAACAGAAGATAGAGGTGAAAACCTTTTAATAGATGATAGTGCTGATGGAATTGCTATGGAGGTATCTCAATTTATTTGGAATATTACTAACGGCTCATCTGATGCAGATGGAATCAATATCCGTCTTTACTTAGAAGATTTATCACACTATTCATTGGCTACATCAAGTCTTAGAAAGTTAATCCATTACTATGACAAGAGTGATGGTAATGGTATCAATTGGTATGAGGAAACATCTACTTTTACAGGAGATGAAAATAGCGGGTATGTGGAGGCAAGTGGCATCATGCACTTCTCTGATTTTGGATCGACTTTAGAAGAATATATTAACCCAGCTGATGAACTTCCTGTAGAATTAACCTATTTTCAAGGGTCAGTTGATAAGGAAGGAAATGTTTTATTAGAATGGGAAACAGCTTCAGAAGTTAATGCTTCTCATTTTGATATTGAAAGATCTTTCAATGGAAAATCATATGAAAAAATAGGAAGTAGGGACGCAAGCGGAAATTCAAACGTTTCTATTCAATACAACTATGAGGATAAAATCAAAAACAAGCTTGTGTTCTATAGACTGAAACAAGTAGATTTTGATGGACAAGATACGTATTACGGTCCAGTGACGTTGGTGTTGGATCATAATAATGAAACGATTGCATCAGCTATTGAATTATTTGTATTCCCGAACCCTCTAGAGGAAGACAATGCTGTGATAACAATTTCAGGTTTAACTGCAGATGAAGCTTTTGAAGGCCAAATCACAACACTTACAGGTACATCTGTTTATACAATAAAGAGTGAAGCGGATGCGAATGGTATCCATAACTTAACTTTAAATACATCAGATTGGAAAACAGGAATGTACATTCTGAAAATTATGTCAAAGTCGGGTAAAACGGCTCACCTCAAATTAATGAAATAAGAAAAGGTTTATATATATAGTACCCAGAGTGACTAATTTTTAGTCTGCTTTGGGTTATTTTTTTATCTTTACTAAACCTCATTACTAAATAAAGGTTGTTACTTTCTTATTCTAAATGAATAACTGCTCAAAATTATTACTCACTTCTACATTGCTTTCACTGCTATTTTTTTCTCAGTCAGTGGAAGTTTTAGCACAGGAAAACTCTTCAGTGATTTTAAAAAAATATGAAGAGCATATTATCCGTGTCAAATTGAAAAAGGAAAAAATAAATGCTTTCACACAATTAAATAATGCACTTTCACAACAAGGAACAATTACCACAGGTGATGGGGAATTAGATCAATTGAATGCTAAATATGGAATAACGAAAATGAAAAGAGTTTTTCCATACTCGCCAAAATTTGAAGAAAAACATAGAAAATACGGCCTTCACCTATGGTATGAATTTACATTTTCTACGGATGAATCTCCAGAGAATGTAGCCTTACAGTTTTCCACTTTTTCAGGTTTTGAAATTTCTAAACCTGTTAATAAAAAAGTTCTTTCGAAGGGGAATTATTCTAAAGTTGAAAATAGTGAAGTTTATTCTAGTACGACACAAGTATCGATGAATGATCCACTTTTGACCAGTCAATGGCATTATCATAATACTGGTCAAAATAATGGTGAAGTAGGAGCTGATATTAGTCTTTTAGATGCATGGGAAATCAATTCAGGGAGTAGTAATGTCATCGTCTCTGTGTTAGATGCAGGCATTGATACTGATCATATTGATTTGGAAGAAAATATTTGGATAAATGAAGACGAAATACCTAATAATGGAATTGATGATGATGGTAATGGCTACATAGACGATATCAATGGTTTTAATTTTGTATTCAATAATAATGAAATTGAGGCAGGGGAACACGGTACTCATGTAGCGGGAACCATTGCTGCAGTCAATAACAATAACATTGGTGTGGCGGGTGTTGCTGGTGGAAACGGCACCGGTAATGGAGTGAAATTGATGTCTTGTATGGGGTTTGCAAATAATGGTGCCAATGGAGGTTTTGCACAGTCATACGTTTATGCTGCTGACAACGGAGCGGTAATTTCACAAAATAGCTGGGGGCATAGTTCTCCAAGTTATTTCGATCAGGAAATTTTAGATGCCATTGATTATTTTATTGCTGAGGCTGGAAGTCATCCGGATAGTCCAATGAAAGGTGGAATCGTTATTTTTGCTGCAGGAAATAGTAACGACAACGATTTATACTATCCAGGTTATTATGAACCCATTTTAACCGTTGCGTCCTCTACTAATCAAGATAAAAAAGCATACTACAGCAACTATGGCGATTGGGTAGATATTACTGCACCAGGTGGTGAAACAATTAGTTCAGCAGAAAAAGGAGTTTTAAGTACGTTACCCAACAATACTTATGGCTATTTTCAAGGAACATCTATGGCCTGCCCACATGTGTCAGGTGTTGCAGCATTGGTAGTAGCTGCGGCAAAAGGAAATATGACTAATTCTGAATTAAGAAAAATCCTTGAAACTTCTGTTGATGATATTGAATCAGAGAATCCTCTTTTTATTGGGGAATTAGGAACAGGAAGAATAAATGCCTTAAAAGCACTTCAATCCATTAAAACAATAGGAGTTTCTCCTGAAGAAATTACTTTTGACATAAATGACAATCAACCTCAATCCAACAAAGTTACAGTCTTTAATATCTCCAATACAGAAGTGACTTTTGATTTAACTGAAAACGCTTCGTATTTCACTTTTGATATAACAAATGGCACACTAGGAATTGATGAATCAATAGAGATAACCATCACTTTTTCTCCATCGGGTTTTGAGGTGGGCAGTTATGAAGAAGTAATTTTATTTGATTCTGAAATTGATTTAAGTGTGCAAACTAGAATGAATATCTATGAGGCCCCAGTTTTTTATATTGATTCAACCTCTATTGATTTTGGAGAAATTTACCAGGGGTTTACTGCAAAAAAACAAATTGAGATATTTAATAATGCATTTGCTAATCTTGAAATAAGTAATATTCAAACGAACACTTCTTCATTTCTTGTTGCCGAAGAAAATATCATAATACCACCTTTTGGTAATGTGTTTTTACCCATTACGTTTACCTCTATCAATACTTCTGATGAAAATGGAATACTAAGCTTTTCCACCAATGATCCTAATCATACCAATTATTCCATTTCATTGTCTGGAATGATAAACACAATTGAACCTCCCTCATTAGTAACACCAGATAGTATTCAATTAAAACAAGCTGTAAGTGGAAATATTACAGAAGTATTTGAATTACAGAATAATGGTTCTGATGACTTAATGTATGGTTTTCAACTAGAAGCGAATACAAATAAGGAAAGTGATTTGACTACAGCTAAAGAAAGTCATTACAGCCAATTGCAACCTCAGAAAGGCACAGAGTACACCTTAAGAGGAAGAGAAGTATTACAACATTATGGTTCTTCTTCAGATCAATTTTACCATTGGACAGATCATAGTATTGAAGGCGGAATTCAATATGTATGGGAAGATGTTTCCACAAAAGGAACACGTTTTAAGCTTTTTAATGAAGGCATAACATCCTTTCAGCTGACTCATTTTGATTTTCCTTTTTATAGTTCTTCCTACAATGATATTACAATTTTTTCTAATGGTTATCTGCAATTAGGTAACTCATCAACAAATCATTGGTATAATCAGGAACTTCCAATTGCAGGACAGTTTACCAATCTGATAGCTCCTTATTGGACGGACCTTGATTCTGTTGAAGTTTTTCTTTTAGAGAAAAAGGATAAACTAATTGTACAGTACAATGCTCAATATTATAACGCTCCAGAAAATCATGTGAAGTTTCAATTAGTTCTTCATGAAAATGGTGAAATTAACTATTTTTATCATACCATTGACAAGGCATATCATGGAACAGCAGGTATCTCAAATGAAACAGGAGTAGAAGGTTTAACAGTAGCTTTCAATAATAGCTATTTGCAATCAGAAACTGCAATTCAGATTACTCCTGATTATTTTGAGTTTACACCAACTAATGGAACGATTCCACCACAAGAGCAAACAATAATTCAATTAGCATATCAATCACAACTATTTTTTGAAGCAGGCGATAGTATAGAGCACGACCTTTTTATTTTTTCCAACGACCCTTTAAAACCTGTTTCGATCTTTCCGTTTGCTATTCGATTTGGCGATGTTGTCTTAAACCTGTCTGATACTTCAATTGTAGATACATCTTATATAGGAAATCAATACATCCAAAATATTGTGATTTATAATAGAGGGTATAATGAGCTATTGGTTACTAATTTAGCAACTGATATTGAAGGGGTTTCATTTGATGAAACTAGCTTTACAGTTCAATCAAATGATTCCATGGTTTTACAACTTGAAAGGTATTCTGAGGAAATTGAAAAGGTAGAAGGACATATCTCATTTCAAACCAATGACATCAACCAGCCTAGTGTTAACATTCCAGTTGTGATAGATAATATTGATTATGCAGAATTAGAGATCAATACAGCTCAACTACAATTTGAAGGTTACTTTCAGCGAATAAATGGATTGAAAAAGTCTTTTGAAATCAATAGTCTTAGAGAATTGCCATTGGAGGTAAAAGTAGAAGCAGAGTCAGATGATACAACACCTTGGCTATACGTCAATGATTCCACTACTTTGTCCAACTTTACGCTCTCTGGAGCCAATGCATCAAGACAAATTTCAGTGGAAGTGAAAGAAAACCTTCCTTCGGGGTACTATACAGGAAAAGTGATTGTCATTTCTAACGATCCTTTTCAACCAAAAGTAGAAATAGAAGTTGAACTTACGGTCAGTCCATCACCACACCTTTCAGTTGTTGATTTTATTCAGTTTGACCAAAGGTATATTGATAGTACTAATGTTTTTTTAACTGAAATACAAAATACAGGAGATGAAGACTTGATCATTCATTTTGATGCTTCAAGCAATCAATATTTTAAAGTCGTTAACCATTCACCTTTAACACTTGCCCCAGAAGAAAAAGAGACGCTTGAATTTCATTTTTCTCCAGTTGATGAAAATGATATCAAAGAAAACTTTTCAATAGGTACAAACATGCCTGATATCCTTCTTTATTCCATTGAATTAATTGGTAAAGGGATTTTTGAAAGAACTCTACAAGTAACGGAAAATAATACCAAGTATGATATAGCATACAATGAATCAGCCATTGGCCAGATAAGTTTTCAAAACACCTCAAATTCCAATGCCACTTATAAAGTTGTGGTGAACCATAAAGGTACTTTAACACCACTTGAAGCAGTGTATTCAGTGATGTCCAAGAACAATTTGGAGAACACGCGTACACTGAATGAAAATGAAATCATCACTTCTCAGGTCATCTATAAGCAAAATACCACACATAATGATGGCTTTAATGTGTTACTCTTAGGCAGTGGGAAAATGGAATGGTTAGAAAGGTCGGTTGATGAACTGTATGCTACCAGTAGGTTTACTTCCGTTACAGGAATAAACGCATTTGAATATACACCGACACTTACAGAAGTTGAAGCTTTTGATGTGATTGTGATTAATGGAATTTATGGCTATAATGATTCCAATGCGTTGGGAAATGTATTGTATCAATATATGGAGAGAGGAGGTAGTATAGTTCTTTCAGCATTTGTGAATTTAGAATCAACTGATCAGATTTTGGGTTCGTGGTATGAAAATGATCTTGATCCCATTGATGTGACAGAAGAGCAATTGGCTTCTAAGGGCAATGGACTTTTAGAAAACGGAAGTGAATTATTAAACGGTGTTGATTTTTTTGATACGTACAATAGAATTGGAATTCCTTCAGATAAGATAAAACCAAATACAGAAGTCCTGATATGTTATAATGATGGAGTGCCATTTTTACTTAAAAAAGAGGTTAACAATAAAAATATCTATTACATTAATTCTTATACTGCTTATTGGCTTGAGGGGGCAGATGGAGGACAATTGTTTGCCAATGTCATTCAAGAGGCGTATACTGTTAATGCATGCTCAAATCTCTCGTGGTTCACTTCATCAATTCCTTTTGAAGGAGAAATTAAAGCACATCAATCTATTGATTTTGATTATACAGTCAATGAAAATAAGAAGATTCTTGGCGGTGAACATTCAGCTAATTTTCAAGTGTATGTCAAAGAAGGAGCATATGATATTTTGAAATCATCAACAGCAATTAATGTAACTGTTCAAGCCACACATTTCATCACTATAGATAGTCAATTTGTATTAAACAATGAACGACAGTTTAAAGATATCTCAAAAAGAATTACATTAAAAAATGAAGGGGCAGGGTATTTCAATATCAAGCAAATCATTACAACCTCTAATGATATTGTGATTGACAGTACCGATATTAAAGCCAACGAAATAGCTCCGTATAGTGATTATTACTTGGATATCACTTACACTCCAAATCAATTGGGCAACATCAAAGATTCAATTATTATAAATGGCGAAAATGATGATGAAATTGTAATTCTAATAGAAGGAACAGTAGTTCCAAATGGTACATTGACTTTTGACCAAAAATTTGAAATCAATGTGGAACATAATGAAATTAAAACAGTGGCTCATACTTTCACAAACCCTTCAGAAGGTCCCATAGATTTTAAACTGAGTAGTTATTATGTTGATGAAGAACTAATTTTTTCTACAGTATTTCAAAATGAAGAACCACTTTTAAAAGAGCAATATAACGCCTCTTATTCTCAACAAAAAGAATATGGAGAAGGGACAGATGGAAAATACATTTATGTAGATAGCAATGAGGGAGAAGAAGTCGATTATCAATGGATTGATATTACGTCAATTGGAACTGAGTTGAAGCTCAATGATGACGATTTTTATGCTTTACATAATACCAATTGGGATTTTATTTTGTACGAAAAGCATTTTGAAACAATCCTAATTTCTTCCAATGGTTATCTCACTTTTGATAAAGAGAACGGGGATGCCTGGAAGAATCATGAGTTGCCCAATTCAGATAAACCACACAGTTTGATTGCACCTCTCTGGTGTGACCTTACGCCTCAAGTCAACGGATCAATTTATTATCTATTGGATGAAGAAAAGCTAATAGTTCAGTACACGAAAATTCCAACATATGATAATGCAAATACTGAAAATACCTTTCAATTGGTGTATTGGAAAGATGGAAGCATTCAATATAACTATAAACAAGTAGAAACGGCTATTTATACCGTTGGGCTTGAAAGTTATTCTGGTTCGGAAGGTTTAACTATTGCTTATAATTCAAGTTATCTGTCATCCAATATGACAATCAACATTTCTCCTCCTAAAAGAAATTTAGCTCCAGAAAAAACAAGATTTACATTAGAAGCTGGCGAAAGCAAGGAAGTTTCTTTTTTGGTTAATGCTGAAAATTTATTTTACAAAGACAGTTTTGAAGAAACCATTCAAATCACAACTTCTAATCCCAATCAACCCTCATACAATTTTGATATTGATTTTAATGTTAAAGGAGGTGTTCATATTAAAAATGCTTTGAGGGACCAAACAATAGAACTAAATGATTCTGTTGAAATTAATCTGGACAATTTCTTTTATAGTTCTTTTGAGAACAATGTCATAGATTATACTATTTCAAGTAATGAAAATATAGCAACAGTAATTGAAGGCAATATTTTGAAAATCAGTGTTCTTCAATTTTTTGAAACACCTCAATTAATTACTGTCTTCGCAACCAAAAATGGTATTGTAAAACAACAGACTTTTGATCTACACACCTATTCCACGAAACCCTACATCAAAAAAGACTTTGAAGCTCGGAACCAAGTTGTTGGGAAACCTTTTGAATTGAACTTGAATGATTATTTCGGCTTCCAAAGCATTGAAAGAGTATTTTCTGTTGAAATGGAAAACGACCAACAGCTTAATTATTCTATCAATGATTCAGTATTAACCATTACAACTTTTGTTATTGATGAAGTACAACTCAAAGTTATTGCATCCAATAATAATGGGGAAGTAGCTCAAGAACTTTCAATAATTAGTTTCAATAATCCACCTAAAGGAAAAGTAGGAGATATTTTAATGGACATTGTCAAAACAGAGAGTACTTACCTTATTGTTCCTTCCAATAGTTATTATGATATCGATGATCATCACTTAACCTATACACTTTTTATTCCTTCAAATGATGTGATAAAAGTAGAGAAGACAGAGACTTCTGATTTTAAATTGCTTCCACTTCAAAAAGGGACTGTTACACTTATTATGACTGTTGATGATGGTTATGAATTTATAAAAGATACTATTGATGTTGTCATTGATGGAAATTACCCTCCAATTCAAAACTTTTCAATTGTAGATCAAACTGTTATTGTAGAACGTCAAAGTGAAATTAATATAAATGGGCTTTTTACTGATCCGGAAAATGTAGAACTGATTTATAATATTTCAACCTCAAACGATAATGTTTTGGTAGAACTTGATAATCGTAATCTTATCATTGATCCATTATTGGAAGGAGAAACTATGGTGACAATTCAAGCAACTGATGGAGAAAATACTAAAGAGACTACCTTTAATGTCACTATTACAAATACTGAAGTTGATATTTTAAAGGAAATTGAGGATACGGAGATGTATTTGACAGATGAAGGTTTTCAAATTGACTTGAACAACTTTTTCATTGATGCTGATGATCATATTTTAAACTTTTCCATTGAGGTGACAAATGAAGGCGTTGTTGATTTTACCAATTTACAAAAAGCAGAATTTACTTTTTATCCTCTTGAAATTGGAGAAACAACACTCACAGTAACAGCTTCTGATAACTATTCAGAAATTTCCTCAACCTTTAATATAAGTGTATTGAATAGGGCGCCAATGGTGATCTCATCTATTGAACACCAAGTTTTCTACGTTTCAGATCTGGGTCTGAAAATTCCTTTGGAAAACTATTTTGAAGATGAAGACCAACATCCAATAGTGTATAAAGCAAGTTTATCAAATAGCAAAATGGCTAATTTAAATATTGAGAACGAACAATTGGAAGTCATTTTTAATGAGGCAGGGAATGGAACGGTTATAATCACTGCAGAAGATACTTATGGAGCAAATGTAATAGCTGATTTTGAATTGACGATTCTTGAAGATACTATTACAAGTTTAGATAAGAATATATTGAAACCGCTAGAATTGAATGTTTATCCTAATCCCGTAAATGACTTTGTGGTGATTGAACTTAATCAAACCATAGATGCCAATTCGATTCGATTATTTAATGCTTCAGGTATAGAAGTATCAAATTTTACGGTGAAAGCTACTATTGATGCTGGAGTAAGTCGTTATACTATTGATACACAATATATTGTTGATGGTTTCTATTTCATTAAAATTAATTTAAAAGAAGCGTCTTCTCTGGTCTCAAAATTCATTAAGAAATAGTTCATAAAATCAATGTCAATTCATAGAGTAAACTTACATATGTAAAAATCAATAAAACATTATTCCTTTAAGTGCTTGATATTCATCGCTATTATGATTAAATTCAGAAAATTGTATAGTAGCTCAATAAATTAGCAGTATTTACTCTAGCTGAATTACTACCACCTTTTTAAATCTAAATAATTTACTATCACATTTGACCCTTCTAAATAACACAAAAATGAAAAGAATCTATAAACGTACATTTTATTACAAGTATTCGGCACTTCAGAAATTTATCTTATCAGTGCCTGCCGTCAGTTTGGTTTTTCTACTAGTGTACCCTCTTTCTTTCGAAGAGGCAAAGTTAGCAAATCTTATCCTGTTCTCATTTAGCGGATTAAGTCTTCTATTGGTTATCAATAAAAGAAACTATTTGAAATGGGATTTGAATGAGATTGAAATTAAAGTGAAAGGAACCTCAAAAACCACAATAAGGAAAGACAAGATTGATGAGTTTTCTATTAATAATAGGACTTTTATTGTCACTCTTTATAGCGGTCAACAACACATTTTTGATTTGAGTGGTTTAAAAAGTAGTGAACTTGATGTTTTCTGCAAGACCTTTAAAGAAGCCATCAATGAATCTGAGAAAACCGAAATTCTCTTTCACAACTATAATAAAATGTCTCTCATATATAGGGACGATCAATAATTTGTATAGAATAAAAAAGTAAGACCTCAATATTTTCATATTTGAGGTCTTTTTTGTTGAAGTCTAATATTAAATAGAATTTAATATATAAGTAAAACGAAATGAGGAGTTTGGACTATATTTTGATGGCGAAATAAATAATTGTTGGTAGTTTTGTATTTTGTTATGACAAAGGTAAGCAGGAGTATTTACATAACATATCTTTTTATTTTTAACAATTGCTAAGTAACTTTCAAATCATACGTTACAATTAAATTATTAGAATAATAATGTCAATAAACTTTCCCTTAGCAAAGCTTTTTTTAGTAACCTTTTTTATCAATATGTCTTCCGTATTTGGCTTTTCTCCCAAAGAAAAAGTTGACCAATATGTGAAGGAAAATTATCCCAAGCGATTTTCTTCCATAGAAAAGTTTGCAGACAAGATAAGAAGTGATTTTAACAACAAAGAAGATCAAGCAAGAGCTATATTTTGTTGGATGGCCAATAATATTAGTTATAATGTAAAAGGACTGAATGAGCAAAAAGTATTTAAATACACTTATAGCAATGAAGCACAAAAACTAGCCATCGAAAAACAGATTTTCCATGAAATTGCATTAGAAGCCTTAAAAGACAAAAGTGCTATATGTGATGGTTACTCCAAATTATATAAAGCAGTTTGTGATGAATTGTCTATAGAATGTGAAATTGTGGAAGGTTTTTCAAGAGTTTATTTATCAGATTTAAATCGAAAGTTTCAAAATCCAGATCATGCTTGGAATGTTATCAAATTAGATAATAAATGGTATTTGGTAGATGTGACATGGGGAGCAGGCTACTTAGATGAATCAAATAAATTTGTTTGGGAATATGAACCTCTTTACTTCAAAGGAAGTCCTGAAGTATTTTTTAGAAATCATTATCCTTTGGATACAAAATGGCTTTTCATAGATAAATCACTAACAGACTTTACGAATCAGCCTTTATATTACCTTACGTCCATCACAAAAGGGACAGAAGTTTTATCGCCACTTACATCTATAATTAATTCAAAAAATCAGGTGGAGATAAAACTCAAAACTGAATTGGAGGCTAAGAAATTCAATTACGCTTATGATACGGAACAATATCTGCAAAATTTCAAAGTAAAAAATAATAACGACCATTTATCATTAGTGGTAACACCACCTAAACGTAAAAGTAAATATTTAACCATCTATTATAATGGGAGCGGTATCATCACTTACAAGTGTAAGTAATTTGAAAAAATCTTAAAGGTAACACCAATAATATGTTAAACAATATTATTAAAGCTTACTTATTGTTGCAGTATAAACAACAGTAAGTGAGCTTTTTAGTTTTTAGTTTTTGAAAGTTCGAATTCTTGTATTACGTTAATCAAACCCCAAATTATATTAACAAGCTATTTTGAATTAAATAATCAGCGAATCTTTGCCACTTAAAAGCAAAACCTAATAATTCACAAATGAGAAAACTAATAATGCTATGCTTAATGGTTTACTACAATCCATTATTCGGACAAACCCTAGAACAGCATAAAGACGAAAACGAGCATCATAGAAGTGACCTATTTAAAAGAGACATCAAAAAGACCACCTTCATCCCCAAAGGACAATGGTTAGTTGGAACAACTTTTAAATATAAAGAAAGCTCTACGGAGAATTTTAAATTTCTTATGATGGAAGATTGGACAGGCAATGGTTACAACTTTGATGTTAGTCCTTTTGTTGCTTATTTTCTAAGAGATGATTTTGCAGTAGGTGCACGATTTACCTATACCAGAAACTTTTCAAAGGTGGATGACATGAAAATTAAAATTGATGATGATGTGTCATTTACTATTCAAGGACAGGAGGAAATTGCACACACATTTTATTCTACTGTTTTTATGAGGCATTATCTCACGCTTGGCAATAGTAAAAGATTTGCTCTGTTTAATGAGATAGGAATTTCTTATGGATATGGTGAATCAAAGAGTATGACTCATGGAGAAACACCAGCAGACACTAAAGGAACCTACTCAATTATTAATGAATTTAATATTGGTGTTTCTCCAGGTATGGTGGCTTTTATCAATGATAATGTTGCTCTAGAAGTAATGATCGGCATCATGGGCTTCTCCAATAAATGGGTACAGCAAATTGAAAATCAAGTAGAGGAAGGTTGGAGAAGAACAAGTAATGCCAACTTCAATATTGATATTTTTTCACTTAACATTGGACTAGCATTCTACATTTAATCATGAAAATACAAAGACTTTTTATCTTACTCATCCTATTTGTTTTTAGTGTTTCTTGTATTGAGAACGACCTGCCTTATCCAAAAGTGTTAGGGGAAATCTTATACATAAAAATGAGTGATCAAGTAGGAGAGGCTGTCATTTCACCAGCAGATCAAAATGCAAAGGTATACGTTAATGCCTACAGTGATTTGACAAATCTTTCTATCGATTCATTAATTATCACCGAAGGTGCTACAATTTCACCAAACCCTGATTCTGTTACTGATTTTTCTAGTGATGTGAAATTTACTATTTCGACATATCAGGATTATGATTGGAAAGTGATTGTTGAAAAGGAAATGCCGGAAGTAGAAATCACTAAATTTGAAGTAGAAGGTGAACGTTCTTCTATTATAGATCACGGACAACACTTAATTACTGTAGTGATGCCTGTGGAAGCAGATTTGTGTAATTTAAATATCACAAATTTTGAATACACACCAGAAGAACATACACTTTCACCAGATTATACTTCAGTACACGAATTATGTGATACCGTTTCATTCTTCTTCTCAGAAATGTTAGAATGGAAAGTGATTGCTCAGCATGAATCAGCAATGTTTACAGCATTCACAATTGAAGGTCAGATTTCTTCCACATTGAATTTTGATCAAAATACTATAGATGTATTGATGCCTTCAACTGCAGATTTAACCAATCTAAGAATTGATAGCTTTCACTATCTACCGGAGAATAGCACTATAACACCAGGAGATGAAGTAACAGATTTTTCATCACCTGTGACGTATCTTTTTGAAGATGGAACTGAATGGGTAGTTACTGTTACAAAGGAAGATTTTGTTGGAGAGCAGGTTCCTTTTAGTGATTTCACAACTTGGTTTCTCAATGGTAATTCTGAAAATAGAGGATATTATTTACCGGGTAATGACATGTCAACCCCTTGGAGAAGTGGTGACAAAGGTGCTGCGGAAGTAATTGTACCTGCATTCTTACACACTGTTTTTCCATATCCAAACCCTGCATCACCAAGAGGTGGTACATTAGAAACCAAATCAGTTTTGGGGAAATTAGCATCAGGTTCTTTATTTACGGGAGAAATCCATGGTTCAGGTTTTGATAAAGTAGATACAGACTTTGGCGTTCCTTTTACAGGAAGACCTAAAAGTTTTAGTACTACTTTTTCATATGTACCTCAGCCTTATGATGGAACAATGGATGAATGTGATATTTATGTAATCCTTCAAGTTAGGGAAGGAAGTGGCGACCAAGAAAAAAGGTATAGACTTGCAACTGCTTGGTACCGTTCTGATGAAGAAGTGTCTAGCTTTAAAAATATGTCGATGGATTTTACTTATGGCGAACTTTCAGGAGTTCCATCATATATGATGCCTTCTGAAGAAAACCAAGAAATGCCAGAACATGGTTTTTATTCTGATAAGGACGCTTCTCCAACACATATTATTGTTGTTTTTGCCTCAAGTGCTCATGGTGCTAGTTTTGTAGGTGGAGTAGGAAGTAAAATGGTAGTGGAGGGAGTTCATTTAAATTACTAACCCCACGGATCACGAAATAGTAAGGCCAAATAGTATCATTATAGTTTTCTATTCTACTATTTGGCCTTTTATGTTATTGCCCAAATAAAATTGACTATATTATATAAAACCCATTTCTCATCCACTCTATATCATAATTCACATTTAATTACATAAAAGCTGTTAATGAAATAAATATTATTATTAATTTTGATAATACATATTAAAACCATTCGATTTAAATTAAATTTCAATCTACTCTTCAACATGAAGAACACATACAAAACACTTTTTCTCTTTTTATTCTTTTTTTGTCCTTTTTTTGCACAAGCTCAAGTATTTAGTGTCCAAAATTCACTTCACGTTGGTATTGAAGGTGTATTTATTAGGAATGAACATGGTGAAAGTGCCATTACAGATGAGCAAGGAAATTTTGAATTATTTGGAGAAGGTAAAAGATTTACTTTCTCACATGTCAATTATAAATCAGTAACTGTAAGCAAAGATTATCTTAATCGTTATTTAGTAGTTTACCTTGATGAACAAATTGTTTCTTTAGAAGAAGTTGTTATCGGGGGAAATAAATGGGAAGAAAAATCCAATGAAAACCCACAACAGATTCGATCTATCAAGAGTTGGGAAATTGCCAACGAAATGCCTCGTACTTCAGCAGATTTAATTGGAAATACGGGGGAAGTATTTGTTCAGAAAAGTCAAATGGGAGGGGGAAGTCCAATGATCAGAGGATTTGCGGCTAATCAAATATTATTAGTAGTGGATGGGGTGAGGATGAACAATGCTATCTTTAGAAGTGGAAATCTTCAAAATATATTAAGTGTTGATCCCTATAGTGTTGAAAATGCGGAGGTTGTTTTTGGGCCAGGAAGTGTAATTTATGGTAGTGATGCATTGGGAGGTGTTATTGATTTTCATACTAGAACGCCAAAATTATCCAATCAAGAAGAGGCATTTGTTCATGGAGATGCAGCTATCCGTTTGGCATCAGCTACTGGTGAGGGAACTGGGACTGTTCACTTAAATGTATCCAACAATAAATGGGCTTGGCATGGCGGTTTTACCTATTCTTCATTTCAGGATTTATTATCGGGAAAATGGTATAGATCAGACAGTGATAAATTTGGTCAGCGAAAGTTTTTGGTCAACCGTGAAAATGGACAGGATTATATTCAATCCAATTTTGATCAGCTGGAAAACCAAACTCCTTCAGGATACGAGCAATTCAGTACACAGCAGAAAGTTAAATTTAAGCCTAATCAGTATTTAGATGTTCAATATTCATTTCTATTGACTACAACCACTAATGTACCAAGGTATGATCGTCTAACTGAGTTAAACTCTATAAAGGATGAAAATGGTAATACAATTAATATTACTTCAGAAGATGTGATTGGAATAGATAATAATGAACTTCAAACCCTTTCCGGTAACACTACACCAAAGTTTTCAGAATGGTATTATGGTCCACAGTTTTGGATGATGAATGCCTTGAAATTTCAATTCTCTCATCCTACCTCTTTCTATGATAATTTCAAAGCTACTTTATCGCATCAATTAGTGAAAGAAGAAAGACATAATAGAAAGTTCAATAATGCTCAAAGAAATAATGATTATGTAGATGTAAATATCTGGGGTTTAAACTTCGATTTGATTAAGCAGTTCAATGAGAAATTTGAAATGGCATACGGTTTTGAAGGCACTACTAATAAAGTCAATTCCAAAGCAGATACTCATGATATAGCCACTGGTGAACGAAATATTGCGTTGCCTAGGTATGCTGGAGGAGGAAGTCATTATTCTACTTTAGGAGTGTATGGTTTAGGGAAATACAAGATCAACTCTAAACTTATTGTTTCTTTGGGTTTAAGGTATTCACATACTTTTATTACATCAGATTACACTGATTTAGCATCAGAACAATTGAATTTGCCTTATGATCATTTTAATTACGATGTGGGTTCATTGACAGGAAGTATTGGATTAGCTTATCAAAATAACGATTGGCTGTTCAAAACTCAATTGGCTAAAGGTTTTAAAGCACCGAACATTGATGATATTGGGAAAGTTTATAATCCATCAAAAGATGATTTAGTTGTTCCAAATCCAAATCTTAAACCAACAGATGTTTACACGGTTGATGCGACTATTGAAAAAAGATGGGATGAAATTCTTCAGATTGGAGTGACAGGTTTTTACTCATGGTTGCAAAATGCAATGGTGAGAAACCCTTATCAATTTAATGGTCAAGATTCAATTGTGATTGATGATGAAAAATATGCTGTTTTTGCATTACAGAACACAGGAAAAGCTAGAATCGCAGGTTTTACTGTAAACCTGAAGGCGAACATTAACAAACAACTTTCATTGCAAGGAGCCTATACTTTTACCTATGGAGAAGATCAAGCTACTTCCGAACGACTGCGTCATGCACCACCTGATTTTGGGAAATTGGCGTTGGTTTACTCTAGAAACCGCTGGCATGTAGGGTTAAATACATTGTACAGTGGAGGTATTGCATTTGATGATTTAGCACCTTCAGAAAAAGAAAAGCCATATTTATATGCTCATGAAGGAGCATTATCATGGTGGACTCTAAATTTTCAAAGTAGCTTACGCTTAAGAGACTTTGCAGAATTGCATTTCAATATTGAAAATATCTTTGATCAGAGTTATAGGACTTATAGTTCTGGAATAAATGCAGTAGGTAGAAATGTTACATTTGGTATGAGAGGTTTTTTCTAAAAAAAGCACAGTGATATTTTAAGAGTTGTGATATAAGTGATTGAATCAAATTAATTCCTGATGAAAATGCACAGTATCATTAAAAAAGTATTTCTTCAAAGTTTAGCATACCTATTTATCTCTTCCATTACAACATTGGTTTGTATTTTGATAGGGACTAATTTTCAAATACTTCATACCTTAAAGTCTTATTTTATTTAACTCAAAACTAAATTATATCTGTAATTTCATTGGATAAATTTAAGATGACTTGATATTAGTAAACAATGTTGAGTGATTGGTTTTTGTTTTTAATATATTAGAACGATTCTTATTTAAAAATTAAAACCCACTATCTAAAAATGTACAGATTACTCATTGTGATAGGTATGTCAATGTATCTGATGGGATGCAGTACCTCAACATCAAGTCCTACAAAAAATTCTGAATTATCCACAGAAGATAAGAAAACCAATATTCTAGTATTAATTGGTGATGACATTGCTTTTGGTGATTTAGGTGTATATGGTTCTGAGATCAAAACACCAAATTTTAATAGATTAGCCAAAGCTGGAGTTCGTTTTTCCAATTTCCATTCCTCACCAGTTTGTTCTGTTACCCGATCAATGTTGATGACAGGATGTAATAATATTGAAGTTGGTTTAGGGTCATTTGATTATTCGTTTTATCCAGAATCTAAAGGGAAACCTGGTTATGAAGGATATTTAACAGAAAATGCAGTGACTATTTCTCAATTATTTAGAGATGAAGGTTATGATGTGATCAAAGTTGGAAAATGGCACTTAGGTGGAGAAGAAGCCGGAGGTTTCGGCCCCTCACATTGGGGTTTTAATAAAGAATTTGGAATTCTTTCTGGTGGTTCAAATCATTGGAATAACTTAAGAATGACTCCGATATTTTCGGATCCAGATTTTATGAATAAAAAGTTTGAAGAACATTGGACACTGAATGGTAAGAAATACGATAGACCAGATGGTGTTTATTCTGGAGAACTTTATACTAATCAGTTATTGAAATTTATAAAAGAGTCTGATCAAGAAGGGAAGCCATGGTTTACTTGGATGGCCTTTACAACAGCACATTTCCCTATTCAAGCACCCCCAGAATTAATTGATAAGCATTATAAATTCTATCTGGAAAAAGGATATGAAGGATTAAAAAAATTCCGTTATAAAAGTTTGAAAAAACAAGGCTTAATCTCACATTCTGCCACTGAGGCTCCTGAAAATGATCTTGTGAAAAAATGGAATGATCTTTCTGAAGAAGAGAAAAAATATCAGGCAAGAGTATTTGCAACCTATGCGGCTGAAATTGAGGACCAAGATAACAGAATTGGTCAAATTTTAGATTACTTGAAAGAATCAGGACAGTTTGAGAATACAATGATCGTTTATCTTTCTGATAATGGGCCAGAGGGTATGGAAGCAGAAAATCCGAATACAGGAAATGAAGTATTTGGTGAGTGGATTGCAAAGAATTATGATACAAGTTTTGAAGCTATTGGTACTGCTAACTCATGTAACTATATAGGTACTGCTTGGGCTAATGCAGCAACAGGTGGATTATCTTGGTGGAAGTGGTTTATTGGAGAAGGAGGCATTCGAGTACCAATGATGATAGTTCCTCCTGGAGCAATGTCTAAAAAATATGAGAGAGCAGGAGAGATTAGTAATGTAGTTTTTTCTGTAAAAGATCTTCCAATGACTATTCTTGATTACGCTGGTATCAAGCATCCAGGAACTACTTATAAAGGAAAAACTGTCACAGCCCCAAGTGGAATTTCAGCAAAGTCGTTTCTTGACGGAAAATCTGATAAAGTTAGATCAGAAGACGATTGGTACGCTTTTGAGTTATTCGGCAATGCCTATTTGATGAAAGGGAACTACAAATTGATGAAAGTTAGAAAAGGAATGTTTGGAGATGGAGAATGGCACTTGTATGACGTTGTCAAAGACCCTTCTGAACGAGTATTCTTAGAAAAAGAAATGCCTGAACGTTTTAAGGAAATGATGAGCCTTTATAAGGCTTATGAGCATAAACATAATTTGGTTCAAGTGGATGAAGGCTGGAATGCCTTTCAAGCAGCAAGTGAAGCAAATTAATCATATAGTAGAAGGAGGTGATGTATGTTACCTCCTTTTTTAATCAAAAGCAAATAATATAAATTTTGGACTTTGGAAGAGGTATAAAACACCTTTTAGTGAGCATCTAAAGTTACATATTCATAACCTGTTGCATCAATAAAAAAGTGTTTGGTGGTGATTCTCTTTTCATTTTCAGATCTTAGAACTTTCGCAAAACCATTTTTGAAAGGTGAGATATAATCGTATTTAGGCTTCACAATTACTTGAAGATTATTATTCAATACACCGTAATAAGGATTATTAATTTCCGAATAAATAAGTAATCCTTCCTTTCCCTCTTTTAAATCATCAACATTGATGGAAGGGGTTATTTTATCATAAGATTCACTATGATGAAAATGATATGTTCCATCACTCGTTTTAAAAGCGAGAGGTGCATTTTCACAGACAACACCATCTAAATGTTCTCCAAATGGAATTTTAATTTTTCCTTCATAATCAGAGAAACAAACTTTACCATCCCAGCTTTTCAAAATAAAACCATTCTTATTTTGCCCTAAAAAGTTTTGTATAGGAACAGTGGCCAAGATAAGTTTCCCTCGTTTATCAATAATACCATTGGGTGAGTCCATCACATACACATGCTCATAGCTACTAGCTATATAATTATCGTTGTACATATTGGTTCTTCTAGCATGAGTAAAGCCATATTTAAAATCATATGCCTCAATAAATTGAGCCGGAATAGTCATGATACCGGAGTGATCAATATAGCCTCCTTTACCATGAACAATATTTTTCACAACAAGAGCTAACCCTTCAGAGTAATCTCCAACTTTCCCGTATTGTACAGGTACAACTTCCTGCCCTAATGTATTAATAAACCCATACCAAAGATCACCCAATTCACCCCAACGTTGCCCTTGATTATTGTCTCTATTACCTCTTGTTGTAAATGTTTTACTTTTAGAAAGAATACCAATATTTAGTGTTTTATAATTTTCAACCCTATAGTTGTAATCAGTTGGATCCTTCAACATTCCGACTGCTGCTTTACCTTCAGAAAATTTCCCGATATAATCATATTTAAAGGGAACAACGACTTCTCCTTTTTCATTGATGACTCCAAATTTTTGATTTTTAGCAACAGCCAGTAAACCTTCATTAAAATGAGGAGGTTCATCATAAGTAGTGGTGTAGGTTCCAATTTCTACTATCTCATTTCCCTCTTTATCTATAAACCCAAATTCACCCCCTTTTTCAACATAAGCCAAGTTTCCATAAAATAACTCTGCGTGATCGAATTGAACAGGTATTACAATTTTTTTGGTTTCAGATGACATATACCCATATTTTCCAGATTTAAGGTAAGGAACAAGGTGGTTTTGAGAAAAAAGTAAATTGGTTATCAGCAATAATACAGTAATAGTGCAAAAAGTTTTCATTTCTATTAGTGAAGTCTGAAAAAAATATATTGTCACCAAATGTAATAAAATTATATGTAATTAACATCGCTGTAAGTTGAAATAATCACTTTATTATAAGTCTTTTATCCTAAAAAAAGACAATTTTAAGATGAAAGGTTTTAAGTATTAGTAACCAATAGGCTTAAGTGGAAAAGTCAAAATAATTGGTGTTTTAACATAAAAAATGGGCATGTCACCTTTTGTAATTTCAGTTTTTTTTAATTCTAAAATTAAAATGTGATGTTTGTTTCAAGAAAAATTCACAAATACAGAAAGAATTTTGTAGAATCATCATTTAATTAAATAGCCTCGAAAAGAACATTTTTATGAAGTGTTCTTTTTTTTTGTTGTATAATTTACTCTTTATAACATTTTTACTAATCTGTATTACTGAAAAAAGTTTTATAATTAAAACGATGTTACTAAAAAATATTAAAAGTAGATAGTGTGAGTAATGTTAAAATAAATACCGTTAATTCAATGCAACCTTTTATAATAAGATCTATTATTCTTGTAAATGAATAGCTAATCGAATAAACCTAGTTTTCAAATTTTAAATACCATTGTCTATAGAAAGATAATTACTAATACCATTAAATCATTTCTTTTATTGAATTCCATAAATCGTTAGAGTGTACACATATGCTTTAATTGAACACATGGATTTTTATAGATGTCTAAAGTTACTTTGAATGATTTGTATCAAAGTGCCTTTTTAGACTTAACTGTCTTATAATAACTATTCACTAGAACCTGATAGTTTTATTAGCCAACCAATTAATTATAATCAACTTTATTATCTTATTATGATCAAGAGAGTACTCTTTTTACTCACTTTATTGACGTGTAGTATCTCATCTCTATACGCCCAAGAAAGAAGAGTGACAGGTGTCGTTTCTGATGCCGACGAAAACACTATGCCAGGTGCTACAGTAATTGTAGTAGGTACAACTGTAGGTGCCGTAACCGATTTTGAAGGAAAATATTCAATCAACCTTCCTGCTGAAGGAGGAGATCAATTAGAAGTAAGACTTATTGGTTTTACGTCGCAAGTTGTTGAGATTGGAACACAATCTGTTATCAACTTTGTATTAGAAGAAGATGCTCAGGAACTTGAAGAAGTCGTTGTAACTGCTTTGGGTATGGAAAAAGACAAAAAGTCTTTGGGTTACTCAGTAAGTGAAGTTAAAGGTGACGATTTACAAAGTGCTGATAATGATATCTTAAGCTCATTAAACGGTCAAGTTGCAGGTGTTCAGGTAACTGCTTCATCTGGTGCTGTAGGTTCATCTTCAAGAGTTGTAATCCGTGGTAACTCATCTTTAACAGGTGATAACCAACCGTTATATGTTGTTGACGGAGTTCCTGTGGATAACACTTATAACTCAGGTAACACTTCATCTGGTGGTGCTGACTTCGGTTCACCAATCTCAGATTTGAACCCAGATGATATTGAGTCAATGACAGTCTTGAAAGGACCAAACGCAGCCGCTTTATATGGTTCAAGAGCCGTTAACGGTGCAATCATCATAACAACAAAAAAAGGTAAAGGACAACAAGGATTAGGTGTAACGCTATCTAATACAACAACTTTCCAAACGCCATTAATCTTACCTGATTACCAAAACACTTATGGTCAAGGTATGAACGGTGAGTTCAAATTCGTTGATGGTAAAGGTGGTGGTACTCATGATGGTTTTGACGAATCATGGGGTCCACGTTTAGATGCAGGATTAATGATTCCTCAGTTCCACTCAAATGGTGAGCCAGTGCCGTGGGTATCTAATCCAAACAACGTAAGAGATTTCTTTGAAACAGGTCACGTTTCAACTTCAAACCTTTCAATCGCTCACGCGAATGACAATACAAACATGCGTTTCAGCTTAATGTATTCAGATCAGAAAGGTATGGTTCCAAACACAGGTTTGAATACATACAGTGCTTCAATGGCTATTGGTCATAAGATTACAGAAAAATTACGTTTTGATGCTAAAGCAACTTACTCTCATAGAGGTGCTGATAACTTACCATCACAAGGTTATGACGGTAACAACGTAATGCAACAATTCGTATGGTTCGGTCGTCAGGTTGACGTAGCTGGTTTACAGAACTATAAGAAGCTTGATGGTACTCCATATAACTGGAACTACAACTACCATGACAACCCTTACTGGATTTCTTACGAGAATACTAACTCACAAAGAAGAGATCGTGTAAACGGTTACGCTCAAATGAAATATAACTTCACTGATTACTTAAGTTTACAAGTAAAAGGTGGTACGGACTTCTATTCTGAAAACCGTATGCAAAGAACAGCGAAGTACTCGATCAACAACCCTACAGGTGGTTTCACTGAGGAGAACTACTTTGTAAGTGAATCAAACTTTGATTTCTTACTTTCATTCTCAAAAGACTTTGGTCGTGATTGGAACGTGTCTGCAAACGCAGGTGGTAACAACATGTATAGAAACTACAAGAGAGATGCTATGACGGCAACTGGATTAGCAAACCCTGGTATCTATACTCCAGCTAACGCAGTAGGCCAAATTGATGCAATCACTTACTTCGAAGAGCAAATCATCAACTCATTATATGCTACTGCTTCAGTAGGTTTCAGAGATTACTTATTCATGGACGTTTCAGTTCGTAATGACTGGTCTTCAACACTTCCTGCAGCAAACGACAGCTTCTTATATCCATCAATCAACCTTTCATATGTGTTCTCTGAGCACTTTGATTTGCCACAATGGATCTCAAATGGTAAAGTAAGAGGTGGTTGGGCACAAGTTGGTGCAGCAGCAAACCCTTACATGTTACAAAACGTATATGGTTCTCCACTTCCTTGGGATGGAAACCCAATGTTCAAGTATGACAACGTTCAAGCAAACCCTGACTTGAAGCCAGAGACAACAAACTCTTGGGAAACAGGTCTTGAGATGTCATTCTTAAACAACAGATTAGGATTTGAGGCAGTTTACTACAAGAAAAACACTTACGATCAAATCGTACAAGCTGACGTATCTTCAGCATCAGGTTATAGATTCTCAGCTATTAACGCAGGTGAGATCGAAAACAAAGGTGTAGAATTCTTACTATATGCTACTCCAATCCAAACTACAGATTTCCAGTGGGATGTTTCATTCAACTATACAAGAAACGTCAACACAGTAAAATCGTTAGCTGACGGTGTAGATTCATTTATCTTAGGTGACTACTGGGGTCTTACAACAGAAGCACGTCCAGGTATGCCATTAGGTACTTTCTACGGTATCAAATACCAACGTTCTCCTGAAGGTGATATCATTGTAAATGATCAAGGTATTCCTCAAAGAACTACTGAAAAAGAAGCTCTTGGTGACATCAACCCAGATTGGAGAGGTGGTATCCGTAACTCGATCACATACAAGGGAATTACATTCTCAGCGTTGATCGATATCCAGAAAGGTGGTAGCATCTTCTCAGTAACGAACATGTTTGGTGAGTACGCAGGTGTATTAGAGAAAACAGCTATCAACCGTGAAGACGGAAGAATTGTAGGTGTAGTTCCTGACGGTAACGGTGGTTATAAGCCAAACGAAGTTGCTGCTGACGCAATGACTTACTACCAAGGTTTATACGGTATCCACGAAGAGTATATCTATGATGCTACTTATGTGAAATTAGCACAGTTATCAATTGGATACAACTTACCTCAAAAATGGTTGAAAAACACAGGTCTTAAAGGACTTTATGTAGCAGCTGTAGGTAACGACCTTTGGATGATGTACAAAAATGCTCCAAACATTGACCCTCAAGCAGGTTTCGGTGCAGGTATGTCAGGTCAAGGTTTCGAATTTGGTCAGTTGCCAACAGCAAGAAGTTTCGGATTTGATATCAAGATGAAATTCTAATTAGAATCAATTCTCTATCAAATTTAAACATCCATTTAATAGTAAAGAAAAATGAAAAAATATATTAATTATATATTCTCAATCATTGTTTTGGCAAGTATGACTTCTTGTTTCAGAAACTTTGATGAATTGAGACAAAACCCTAACAGTCCAAGTGAGGTTGAGCCAGAAACTTTATTCGCTAACGTACTTTACACAAGTACTGGTAGTTTCTACGGAGCACAAGGACAATACTTCAACTTAACAGGTGCAGGTCTTTGGGGACAGCATTTCTCAAAAATCCAATACTTAGACGAGGATTGGTATGAGTACCGTCCAGGTGTAATGGATGAGAAATGGAAAAGAATGTACGCTGGTATGTCAGGTTCAGGAAACGACATCAACTTAGCGGGTCTTTATGATTTAGAATTAGCTTTACACAGCATTCGTAAGCGTAAAGAAATTGCAGAAGAATCAGGTGATGCTATTGCATTGAAAGACGCACAAGCATTAGAAGGTGCTATGTTAGTAGCAAAAGCATATTTCTTCTCAGTGACTACTGATGCTTGGGGTGATATTCCTTACTCAGAGGCATTCCAAACGGTTGAGTTAGGTTATGAAACTACAAACTTCCAGCCTGCTTATGATGCTCAACAAGATATCTACAATTCTTTATTTGAGTTGTTAGAAGACGCAAATGAGTTATTATCTCATGGTGGTGCAATTGATTCTGGTTCTGACATTATTTACAGAGGTAGAACTGATAACTGGCAAAAATTAGCCAACTCATTGGCTGCCAGATTATACACTAGAATCAACAAAGTAGATGCTGGTACTTCATCAGCTGGTTTATCAAAATTATTCGGCAACCCTGGTAAATACCCTATGTTTACAAGCAATGCTGATGATGCTGAGTTAGTATACATTGGTTCACAGCCATACATGCAGCCAATCTACTACAACCGTCATATTGACAACCGTGATGACTTTGCTGTGTCTAAAAATGTTGTAGACTTATTAGAGGAAACAAACGATAAAAGATTATACATCTACGCTCAACCTACTCCAAGATCAATGGACCCAGACAGTGATATTGATATTGAGTATGTAGGTCAAGAAAATGGTGTTCCAAGATCTGAATTCCCAATGTTGAACGCAGTATCAAGAATTGGTTCACTTTACAGAGAGCAACCAAACGGTAAATCTTTCTGGATGACTTATTCAGAGTTGAAATTTATCGAAGCGGAAGCAGCATTAAACGGTATTGCAGGTGTTTCTGGTTCAGTTCAAACTTTAGTAGAAGAAGGTATTAGATCTTCATTTGCAAAGCAATATGCTGACGTTGAAGCCTACCAAGCACCAATGATTCCAGTAGAAGGTGACGAAATTTTAGGAGCAGCAGCAGATGCTGATGAGGTTATTTCAAACCTTGACTGGGCTAAAAATGGTGGTCAATTCAGAATCATCATGGAGCAGAAGTATCTTTCGATCTTCACAAATGGTCCTGAAGCATATGCTGAAATTAGAAGAACGGGATGGCCTGCGATTGATGAAGTAAGAGGTGCTACTCAGTACACTGAAGGACTTCCTAACCGTTTCCCTTACCCATTCTCTGAGCAAACTTCAAATGCTGCTAACTGGGCAAAAGCATCTGAAGGTATTGTAAACACAGTTTATGGTAAAAAAGTTTGGTTTGCTGAAAACACAGAAATCAATTACAAATAATTTGGACTATAGGATTATTTCCTGTTTCAAGTTTTAATAATCAATAGCGAAAAACTAAAACTATTTCATCATTAAATAAATTGAATTGTTAAATAAAAAGGCATCTTTATGAGGTGCCTTTTTGCTTTTATATGACTTTTTAAAACTAAATCAAATTGATTTTAAAGTACTTATACAGAAATATATTTTTAAGCAAATGAATAATTTGGATGTGTTGATAATAATTCAGTTTTAGGATTAATTTTGTAATTCAAACTTAGATCAAATTTTTTAACTTGACTTAAAGCTAAAGCAATGAAAAGAAGTTTATTCGTCATATTATTTTTTTCGCTCACTCATTTATTATCGGCTCAAAAAGTAGCTTTGATACCAGGTTCTCAACAAATCAGAGAATTTATGGAACATTTACCAGAAGAACTTGAAAAGAAAGAATTGATTGACCTGAGACTATTGGATGATGAATTTAATATCCGAATATGGCAACCTCACGCTATTTTCTCTTTGCATTTTAAAGGCGGAAAAGCCAACTCTAATTATAAAGTTTTTGCAACTGGTGGAGAAGCAAAAGTTCATACGCACTTTATTGAAGAGGATTTATCACAAACTTTTTATGATTCATTAATGGGATGGAATATCATGGATATTCATAGTGAATCAAGAAGAGCAAATGATATTTTCCCTGTGATTGTAGAATTTTCAACCACAACGCAATACAGAGTCAATTATGTATGGTCTCCTCAGCGAAGTAGAACTGCAAACACTAAAAAGGTACTTGCTATTATAGGCTTTTTATCTGAAAGAATGGGTGTTACTGAAATCATTTCTGAATATAAAAACAATCTACCTGCAGGACAGTATAAGTGGGGTAAAGTAGATTTAGACATTGATTGTTTTTTAGATGAAAGTGTTTCAAAAACTGATTTCTATATTAAAATAGAAAAAGAGATAAAAGAAAAACTGATAGTTAATTCAGAAACAAAC
>NZ_LQAQ01000044.1 GCF_001583495.1 Flammeovirga sp. SJP92
AGTCAAAAGCTAAATTTCATTCCACTCGCCTCAATGATTTTAAACTCGCTTTGCTCAGACAAGAAAATCATTTTTAAACGGCTCAATTCATGAAATTCTTAACGCTTTTCCCTTCAATGCCAGTGGGAGTACTACCAGACTATAATGGTAGAAAGCCCACTGGCGCGAATGTTAAGCGTAAGCGTCATTCGTGTCCTTCATATCATCAGAAATCTCCAGATTTCTAAATACCACAAATAACAAAAACTTAGTTTACAGTGTAATAAGTACTAAGCTAAAAATAAACAAAAATTAATTTTGGCTTAGTACTCTTTACAAGAATAAAGGAATATGAATTGTATTAATCTACAAAAATAGGGAAATCCGGCACTCCATAAGGTATGATTGAAGTAGGAGATTGCTTGCCAGAAGTCAATTCTTTTACTCTTCTAGAAAGATACCAATCTAAGGATTTTATATAAATAACACCTTTTTGGTCTTGATCAGCTTTACCTTTAAGTCCTTCAATTAGAGCCTCTGTAAATGCACCATTTTTCCATTGATCACTTTCTACAGAAAGTTGATTACCTGTAGATGAGGTAAAAACTATTGCTCCATTTTCAGCATCCGATAATTCATTGATAGTTTTGGTGAGATTCAATCCTGTTGAACGTGCTCCATTAATCACATTTCCAGAATGACAGGTGTCAATGAATAAAACAACCTTTCCAGGAATGGTAGAAATAGTATATTGAAACTCACCAAAAAATAAGCAAGTTCTTCGAATGCTGTTTAAATCTGAATCATGCGGAAGGTAATAAAATGCTCCATTTCTATCATTCATACCGTGGCCAGCTATAAAAATCATAGCTACATCTTTACTAGTAGTTTCATTTTGAATCCATTCCAAAGCATCCAATATATTCCCTTTTGTAGCTTCACTATCAGTTAGCAACTTATGATAAATATTCTGATAAAGTCCACCTTGTTGTGTTTGGATGGCAGTCTTAAAATCATTAGCGTCTTTAGCCCCGTATTTCAAATTAAGTCCAGAATTTAAATAATCACTCACACCAATCGAGAGAAGATAAAGGTTAGGTTTAGGTGCAGTTTCTTTCTCTCCGCTCCATTTTATCATCACTGATGACGGTTCACTCCAACCATTTTCATTTTTGGCAATGACTTGAAGAAAACAGTCCATCTTTGGAAGTGAGACATCTATCAAGCTCACTTCATCTTTTTTCAAATGTAATCCTCTACTTTGGTCAATCGTCTCACCGTTGACCAATACTTTAACCTCTTCAATTGCAGATCCGTTTAACGATTTTGCTGTGTATTCTAATTTGAGATTAGAGCTAGAAACAGTTTCACCCATACTTGGGTATTTTATTTTTACAAAAGGAGGGAGTTTATCAATTAAATCTTCATTATTGATTGATCTAGTTTTAAAAGGTACAGTTGATGGTGTGATAAAAGTATTAATAGTATCAGGATGATAATAGGCCTCTCTCAAGCGGGAAACATCATAGAAGTGAGTACTTTTCTTGGAAACATTGACATGCCAACCTAAATATTTTTCTGCACCAACTGAAGTGTCATAATAGCCGTCTTTTGTATAAAACATCCACTTTTGAGAAGTAGGATCAATGAATAAAGAAAGCAGATAGTCATTTTTGACTTTTGGAGCATATTGGAATCCAAATTTCGAGGTGGTTTTATTGATAATAATATTCTTTATCTCACTACCTCTTTGAATGCTAAATCTATAGCTTCCTTTTCGTTGAATCAAGAGGGAGAGTTCTTTACTATTTGAAACGGGATACCCATTGACAGAGAGGATGATATCACCTTTCCGAATACCAGAACTATAAGCAAGACCTGTTGTTTTTACAGTGTTTAATTTTACACCATTTATGGCTTTAAATTCAGTATTGTACCATCTTATACTACCGTCTTGAGCAAAAGTTACTATCTTTTTCTGATCTTGAGTGATAATGATATTGACAATAGGAGAAGGAACATCAATATTCCATAATAATTCATTTTGGTCAGTCATATAATATATACCTCTGTGTGTACCTAATGCAACAAATTTACCATCTTGAGAAACATCAACAGCTTGGCAGAATTCATAATCATTGATAAACTTTACAGTATCCTCATTGATCAAAGGGAACATAGAGTAATTCCAATCGCTAACGGTAGTATGTTTTCGTTGCTCTTTTGCAAAATAAAAAGATTCTTCAGGGGCAATAAAACTTCTTGTATTAATGTCAAAACTAATTTTTTCTGACTTCGATTTGATAGTTATTATATTGGCAGTTTCATTAATACCAAAATCGTGCATTTTGCTGTTGAAGTAATCTAAATGATGGCTTTCTTTATGGTATATAGTTTTGAATTGATTATCTAAAACAATGATTTCAGGAAGATTACTGATACATAAATATTGATCTTCAATTCGTCTGATATGAGTAATATTTCCATTACCCACAAGTATTTTTTTGATAATTCCTTTTTCTGGATGCTGTATTGCAATATTTTGTTTGTACTTAGAAATACTATCAGAAAAAGAGATAATTAATTCATTGTTTTTTGTCGAGAGTAGTGTATTTATCCTATGTGCATCCTTAATTTGAATATCTTTCTTGAATTTAAATTCCCCATTTTGGGATAGCTGATACTGAGAAATTATTGGACTATTGAGGTAAACTATTGAAGCTGTATTTTTCTCTTTATTAAGAATTAATCCTCTTGGAGCATCATATTTAGTTTTAAGTTTTTTCTTTAAGTTATATTCTAAATCATAGATATAAATATATCCATCCAACGAAGCAATAAATAATTGATTTTTAGGACCAAATAAAATACTTCTAGTTTCATCTTCCAGCTGATTTAAGACCTTTTTCTTATAATAAATCCCACTTTTTACACCATAAATTGCAATTTGAGAATTACTATAGAACCCTACAATTAAATCATTATTTGCTGGATGAAATGTTATTTCACTAATTACATTGGGCAAACCGGAAATGACTTGTTTGATTTCCCAATTTTCCAGATCAAAAATATAAATATTCTTATGTTGCCCACTTTTACCTGTATAACCACCTACAGCTAACAATCTTTCATTATTTGAGATTGCACAAGCGAAAAGTTTACCATTCAATACTTCACCAATTGGAATTCTTAATGTTTTTATAAGCATCCCATTCTTTATATCCCATACCTTAATAGTTTTATCTTGTGAAGTAGTAAAATAATACTTCTTGGATTGGCAAACATCTGTAATTTCCTCCAAATGCATTTCATTATTTAACCGAAGGAATATTTCTTTTTGGGCATATAATCCATGAATTATAAGGAAAAAAGAAAGAGTAGTAGAAAGAAATTTTTTCTTGATGAAGAGCATAAATAGTTCATTTTTTATAAATAAAAATAATTAAAAGTGTCAAATTCACAAGATTTCTTTATTGTTAATTAACCTTTAGAAATCAATTTTTTGATTTAAAATTTAAACTATACTAGATAACTTTACATAAATAGCCCAACTATATTAAGAGATAGTTACTAATTGCAAGTATATGAATAGGAGGAAGTTTATCAAGAAAAGTTTGTTAGGTGTTTTCGGTACAGGATTAATTAAAGGACTATACACATGGCAGGTTGAACCTTTTTGGGCTGAATATGTAAAAAAGAAAATGTCAATTTCAAATTTACCTGAAGAACTTGTAGGTAAAACATTAATGCAAATTAGTGATATTCATATTGGTGACCACTTCAATTATAATTATATTATTGATTCATTTAAGAAAGCTCAAAAATTATCTCCTGATTATGTAGCATACACTAGTGATTATATTCATTATGATAATGATAATCAACTGAATCAGTTGGAAGAAGTATTAAAATATGCTGTAAAAGGTAAAATTGCTTCAGTTGGTATTTTAGGGAATCATGATTATGGCAGGAATTGGTCAGATAAAATTATTGCAGAAAAAGTATCGATGAAACTCTCTCAAAATGGGATTAACGTTTTAAATAATGACCAAAAAGAAATAGAGGGGTTAAACTTTATCGGTTTTGATGATTATCTAGGAGTGAATTTTAAACCTCAAGATGTTATGCAAAATTATGATAAATCTAAAGCTAATATTGTATTATGTCACAATCTTGATGTTTGTGATTTAGATGTATGGAACGGTTATCAAGGTTGGATTCTGGCGGGACACACACATGGAGGACAATGTAAACCACCATTTCTTAATGCATCAGTGTTACCTACTTTAAATAAAAGGTATACTCAAGGTGAAATTGATTTATTTGATGGAAGAACATTATATATTAATCGGGCATTAGGTTTTAAATGGCAAGTTCGCTTTAATGTTCGACCAGAAATTACAATTTTTACACTTGAAAAAGCATAATTTTGTCTTAATTCACCTCAAAACACAAATCAGGTGATTACGATGAGAATTTTTTTATATAAAAAGAACCTTGGACTTTTTGAATGAAACACAAGGCGAGTTTTCCGAAAAGCGTAAGTGAGTAGGTCGTAAAGCAAATTAATAATAATGAAAAACAAATTTCTTTCTTCAATTCTTTTCATTTTTGTATTACTAATAGGTTTATTTTCTTGTAGTAAGGAGGATGAGAAACTTGAAAACGTATCCACTCAAGTAAACTTAACAGTGGAAAAAGAAGAACAACCTGTCGCTGATGTAGATGTATATCTATTTAAGAAATTAGATCAAGGGGTAACTTCATTTGATCCTTTTTTCGCAGATAAAAATGTAACTACAGGAACTGAGGGAATAGCGGTTTTTGAATTAAATGGAGACTTTGATTTAAGTCTTAATTCTTCTGAAACTACGCTTTACTTTATTGTATTTGATGAAGCTGAAAATGTTTTAGGAAAAACAGAATTGACCATTAATAAAGGAGAGACAAAGGACGCTACACTTTCTTACTAATTAAAGAATTTTATACTGGAAAACGCTTTATTTGATATAAAAATAGAGCGTTTTTTCTTGTCCTTGATAATGCGAAGTACATTTGAAGAAGATTTTAAAGTGTGGGAAGTATTGATTTTTATTTTGAACTTAAGCAGACTTTTATTCAGTATACATTTTATATAGTCTGTAATTCTTTTTAATTTCGATTGTATTTTGGTACTAAAAAACAATTCAAACTTTATCAGCATGTATACAAATACGATACACGACTACAATCAGCACAAACAGTGGTTGAAAGATTTTTTTGAGGGAGAATTTATTCATCCCAACTTATTAAAAGTAGACAGTGATAAAGGAGAAGGGTTTATCTTTTTTTATAAAATTCACCCAAGCATCTATTTTATATATTACAATGTTGTAGCAAATCGAGATATCATTCTTGATCTAGATTACAGTAATGCTTCCTACTTTCAATATTTTGCTTCTTTTTTCAATAATACTATTTGTGTTCGAGATAAATATCAAAATACATTGCAGTCGTTAGAGAGCAATGGCTTTTATACATGTTCAAAGAAAATTTCAATTGTTAATCAAATACCGAAAGGACAAAAGCTTTATAACATCAATATTTATTTTTCAGAAGCATCTTTTACTGAAATTGATGACAAGGATATTGGAGAGTATTATTTAAGTAAGGAACATTTCTTTAATTATTTTGAGGAAAATCGTGATATTATCTTATTCAAAAATAGTCTTCAAGAGGTAAATCACTTTTCTGAAAAACTAAAAGCAAAAATACTTCCTGTGAAAATTCAGGAATTGTATTATTTATTTTTGAATACTTTGAAAAAAATTACTGTTCCAAGTCATGAGGTGAGTTTTAATGAAAGTAGTTTGAATGATTTGTTCAAACTCAGAAATAAACTGATAGAAAATTGGACTGTAAAACCTGATGTTGAGAATTTGATTCAAAAGGTGAAAGGGAAACCCGAAGAAATTGAAGAACAATTTGAAGCCGTTTTCGGTCATTCGATTACAACTTATTATTCTAACTATAAAATGGAATTAATCCGAATTGCGGTTTTGAATAATAATCAATCAATTTCAGAAATTGCTACAGAATTTGGTTATACTCATGTACAGCATTTTTCCACTACATTCAAAAGGAAATTTGGTTGCTCACCTTCTGAGTACTTACATCAACACGGGTAAGAAATATAACCCTAGAATAATGTAATGGGCCATTCAACGACTTTTAGAAATTACAAAATATACAAATGAGCGAAAAGAAATTAAAAATCGGAATTATCAATGTTTCAGATAGAGCAAGTAGAGGTGAATATGAAGATCTTCCTGGAAAAGAAGTTCGACGATTAATGAACCTTTGGCTTTCCACTCCATGGGAAGAAGTTTATGCAGTTGTTCCAGATGAGCAAGACTTGTTAGAAAAAGAAATGATTGACATGTCTGATAATAAAGGTTGTAGTTTAATCGTCACCACAGGAGGTACAGGCCCTGCGGTAAGAGATGTTACTCCAGAGGCAACTGAGGTGGTGTGTGAGAAAATGCTTCCTGGTTTTGGTGAGTTAATGAGACAAGTAAGCTTACAGTACGTGCCAACAGCAATTCTTTCTCGTCAAACAGCAGGAACACGAGGGAGTGCTTTAATTGTAAACCTTCCTGGTAAACCTAAGTCTATTAAGGAATGCCTTGAAGTAGTTTTTCCTGCAATTCCATACTGTATTGATTTAATAGAGGGGGCTTATATCACGACCAAAGAGGAGGAAATGAAAGTCTTCCGTCCAAAGCAGAAATAACATAATTTGGAAATAAGTTAAAACTTTATCAATAATATAAAATTTCAAGACCAATCATTATTTAGAAGATACTCTAATTGATTTCTTCTAAAAATGATTGGCCTTTTTGTTATAAAATTATCCATGAACCTTAAACTTTAAGATTTAATTAGTATTTCTTAATAATTACCTATAAATTAACATATTGTTAATAAAATTTCTTAATTGTGAACTGATTGGGTACCCAATTATTTAAATATGTCGAATAGAGAGTTTAAATTTTATAACGTAATAATCATTCACGCAAAAACTAATAAAGATGAAAAAAGAGAAGAAAAAAAAGACCAAAGTAATTAAACTAAAAGCTTCCGCATTAAAGAAAAAGAACAAAAAGCTAGCTTCTAAAAAGAAAGAGGCAAAGTTGAAAAACAAGAAGAAAGAAGAAAAAATCAAAGCAAAAAAGAAAGCCGCCAAAAAAGAAGCGAAGAAAAAAGTGAAGGCCAAAGCAAAGAAAAAGGCTGATAAAAAGGTAGCAAAGAAGAAAGAAAAAGTAAAGGCGAAAAAGAAATCTACCAAAAAGAAAGTAAAAGCCAAGAAAAAATCTGTAAAGAAAAGTGCTTAGATTATTTCTAAATAAAATCCTCCTCATGAATAGAAATGGGGAGGATTTTAATGTTTATAGTATATGTAAGTTTTAATCAAAATACTTATTCAAAGCCATATAATGGGCTAAGTAATGAATCAAATAAGTATGTGTGTTCTTGTTAATTTTATTAAGTTTTTCTACTCTCTGACTTTTCATGTAATTGATTGTACCTTGCAAACCTAAATGATGAGCTAAAATAACTTTCAAATAATCGTCTTCAAGGTAATTGAGGTGATGCATAAAATACTGTGCGACTGCATGTGTACTAGCCGTAACACACCCTCTCTTATCAGAGTTTTCATAGATTAAACCTAATTCTTTCGCGGTATCATGCTTGAATTGCCAGACACCCTTAGCTCCAGACCGACTTACTGCATTAGGATTCATATGACTTTCTAAAGCAGCCACATATTTTAAATCAGTATGCAATTTATACTTTGATAATATCCCATTTATATTAAAAATGGATTGATTGATTTGACTAAGGTATTCATGGTAAAACTTAGTCGACTTTGTCAACGAAAGATACTTTTGAAGAATTCTTTTCTTTCCATCATCATCGATTACAATTAGTTGGTTTGCAACCATAAGACTGTCGGGAATGGTAGTGGCAGTTGAGATATTGGAAATAAAAATAGAGCAAACAATAAGGGGTAATAATTTGAACATCTATGTAGTACTTGGTTTAAAAAGTTTACATCATACTCAACAATCAAGAGTTTATTTTAGTTCAAAATACGAAAATAAATTACTTGATTTTTTTTATGTAATAAATGAATAATAACATTTATGAAATACATTTACTGCCATCAAATTATATTAAAAATTGTCTAATACGTCATAAAAAAGGATATTGTAAGGTTACATCATCTACATGAAGAGTGTAGAAAGGAAGCTCTTTTTGGGTGAATTTTTCATCAATTCATTATTAAAAAAAGGTAAACCTTACAGGATTTCGAATTAAAACTCCAAATCTTAAAACCATATGTTTAACTTTAAATATGAAACAACTAAAACTATCACTACTATTCCTTTTTTTATTGTCCGCGTGTAACAATAAGCCTCAAACTTTGGATGTTCAAGGTCATAGAGGATGTCGAGGAATTTATCCTGAAAACACCATTGAAGCATTTACAAAAGCTTTAGAAATAGGTGTGACTACTTTAGAATTAGATGTCGTTATTACGAAAGACAAAAAAGTAGTTGTATCACATGAACCTTTTTTTTCTCATGAAATTACCATTTCTCCTGATGGGGAGAAGATCACAAAGGAGAACGAACATGATCATAATATCTATAAAATGAATTATGATGAAGTAAAAAAATATGATGTTGGAACAAGAGTTCATCCGAGGTTTCCTCTTCAGAAAAAGATGAAGACACATAAACCCCTTTTAAGTGATATGATCTTAAAGTCAGAAGACTATGCTCAATCCAAAGGTATTAAAAAGCCCCTCTATAACATTGAAATAAAAAGACACCCTAAATATGATAATCAATTTCATCCGCCAGTAAAAGAATTTGTTGGGTTAGTGCTGACAGTAATTAGTCAATTTGATATTAAGGAAAGGGTGTGTATTCAATCATTTGATATTGAGTCCTTGCAGGAAGTCCATCGTGTGGCCCCTGATATGATAACAGTATTACTTGTAGAAAATAAAAAGTCTTTTGAAGAAAACCTTCAATTATTGGGTTTTGAGCCTCAAATTTATAGCCCTTATTTTGAATATGTCAAAGCTGACCTCGTTAAGAAGTGTCATGATAAAGGAATTCAGCTGATTCCATGGACAGTGAATGAGGAGGAGGATATGTTAGAAATGATACAATTAAATGTTGATGGTATCATCACTGATTTTCCTAAGCGTTTAAGAAATGTGATGGAAGAGGAAGGAATAAAAATGAAATAAACATTTACTTGAAAGGGTATTACTTAGATAATATTGAACTGAAGTTCTGTACATATCGAAAAAATAGTGAAAAATATATTCTATCCTCTATTTTTCATTCCTTATTGTATAGTTCTATCTACTATAGTTCTTAAATTAGCATCACTTTAAAAACAAACATATAGCAATGGCAAATTTAGAGTGGAAAACAATTAAAGAATACGAAGAAATCACATTCAAGGAGTTGAATGGAGTTGCTCGTATTGCGATCAATAGACCGGAATGCCGTAACGCATTTACACCAAAAACAGTTGATGAAATATGGGAAGCATTAATTATTTGCCATGAAAGTCAAGAAATTGGGGTTGTGTTGATCACAGGTGAAGGACCTTCTCCAAAAGATGGAGGTTGGGCTTTCTGTTCAGGTGGTGACCAACGCGTAAGATCAAATACTGGTTATAAAGGAACAAACGGAGTAAACCGTTTCAACATCTTAGATGTTCAACGTCAGATTCGTTTTATGAATAAAGTTGTAATTGCTGTTGTACCAGGATGGTGCGTAGGTGGTGGTCACAGTTTGCATGTAGTTTGTGATATGACGCTTGCTAGTAAAGAGCATGCTCAGTTCAAACAAACTGATGCTGATGTAGCAAGTTTTGATGGTGGATTTGGTTCGGCTTACTTGGCAAGACAGGTTGGTCAAAAAAGAGCTAGAGAGATTTTCTTCTTAGGTGCAACTTATACTGCTCAAGAAGCTTATGAAATGGGAATGGTCAATAAAGTAGTTCCGCATGATGAGTTGGAACAAGAAGCTTATGACTGGGCTCAGGAAATTATGACAAAAAGTCCAACTGCAATCAAAATGTTGAAATTTGGTTTCAACTTAATTGATGATGGATTGGTAGGACAACAAGTATATGCAGGTGAAGCGACACGTTTAGCATATGGAACTGAAGAAGCTGTTGAAGGTAGAAATGCTTTCTTGGAGAAAAGGAAAAGAGATTTCTCTAAATTCCCTAAGTTTCCTTGATACATTTAATTGATCAGAAATAGTAGAAGAGACTTCATTTTTTAAAAGTGAAGTCTTTTTTATTGGTGTAAGGCAAATGATAGCTATTTAAAGTGAAATTTCTTTTTAATATCAAATTGCAACTACTAAAAACGTGAAAATTTAATCTTCATTTTATCTTTAGCTTTTTAATAGAGTGAACTTTATTCCGAACTCAATTTTTCTTCAATTAAGGTTATTATGTATGTAAAAGGGCGTAGCAATTTGGAACAAGAGTTGCAAATTGTGATAAGTACTAAGCCAAAAATACTTTTGTATTAGTACTTATATACTCTAAATTAAATTATTGGATCTCTGTTTTATATTACGTCATGAAATCAAAATTGCTTCACCTAATTTTATTTATTTTTTCTTCTGGATCTGCTTTTAGTCAAACTGACTTTTATAAAGAACTTGCAGATTCAACACTAACGCTAACAAAACAGTATGTAGTTTATGACCCTTCTTACTTTAGTTTAGATTACCCGAATGGAGATGTTCCTGCCAATAAAGGAGTTTGTACGGATGTAGTGATTAGGGCTTATAGAAAAATGGGAATTGATTTGCAGAAAGAAGTGCATGAAGACATGAAAGCTCACTTTAGTAAATACCCAAAGAACTGGGGCTTAACAAGAACAGATAAAAATATTGATCATAGAAGGGTTCCCAACTTAATGACCTTTTTTAGTAGATTCGGCACTGTATTACCTATTTCTGAAAAAGCAATTGATTATAAAGCAGGTGATATAGTTTGCTGGTCTTTCGGTGGTGGGTTAACTCATATAGGAATTGTATCAGCAAACAAAACATTTTTTAAACAAATTCCCATGATTATCCATAATATGGGAAGTGGCCAAGTTGAAGAAGATATACTTTTTGATTATGAAATTATAGGGCATTACCGCTATAAAAAGTAAATTTAAAGACTTTGAAAAACTAATAGTGCCATTAAAATGAATAATATAAAGAAAGTGATAAACTTTGGAGTTTCTGAAAATCAGTCCAAAGAGGAACAATCAAAAGTCCAACTTACCAATTTATTCTTAATTGTGATGTTCGGAGCTGTTCCCTTTTATTTTATCACTTTTTATATTATTGATATTTCAATTTTGAAAAAGAGTTGGGGCTTCTTGTTTCCACTTTTTATTTACCCCGTGGGAATGGTATTTTCATATAAAGGAGAAATCATACTCGCCAGACATTTTCTTATGATTGGCTTTATTTCTGGTATTTTTTATTTCTTACTGTTCTTAGGAGATGGAGTGGGGGTTGAAATGTTCTTTTTCGTAGTCATTGCTTTGTCCTATTTAATAAAACCACAAGACTCGCCTTATTTCAGTTATATCTATTTAGTGATTTGTGTGCTACTGCTGATTATTGGCTATCAGGATTGGTCATCATTTACAATTGAAATTGATAGTTCTATTAGAACAATGCTTTCTGTGGTGATGGCACCAATGGCAGTGATATTGCTCTTCTTTATGATCAAGTTTTTCAACGATGAAATCAATAATCATATCTCTGAAATTGATCATCAAAAACAACAATTGGAAACACTGAATGAAGAATTGAATCATTTTGCCTACATCGCTTCTCATAATCTAAATGAGCCTATTCGAACTATGGATAGTTTTATTGATATTATAAAAGAAGAATACCACAACCCTGATGATGAAGCCATCAATATTTACTTTTCATTTATTCAACAATCTTCTGAAAGAATGCATTCTATGATTGACAGTCTCCTTGCCTACTCAAAACTGGGTCAAGTAACTGATTTTAGACGTGTAGATATTTATCAGATGATTGAATTGGTAGAACAAGACCTTGGGAAATTAATAGAAGAAAATAAGGTGAATATTCATAAAACTCATTTACAAAAAATTGAATGTATGCCTTTGGAACTTCGACAAGTTTTCCAAAATTTGATTTCAAATGCCATAAAGTTTCAGCATCCAAATGTGAAACCAATAATAGAAATAAGTCAGCAAGAACATGCTACGCATTGGCGTTTTTGCATTTCAGATAATGGAATTGGAATTAAGGAAAATAAGCTAAAAGAAGTCTTCCAAATGTTTACTAAAATTCATAGATCAACGGAATATAATGGCAGTGGTATTGGGCTAGCATTCTGCAAGAAAATTGTAGAACTCCATTATGGTAAAATTTGGATTGAGTCCGTTCTTGATAAAGGTTCAAAGGTTTATTTTACTATTTCAAAAGAGCTCAAAAATCCCGCAATTGAAAATAATAAGTAGGGTAGAAGTAATAGTTGAAGTTGGTTGTTAAAATATTTTTTTACTGTTTACTAAAGTGGAAAGGAACATGTTGGCCGTTATTCATTACTTCATACCCTTGATATTGGTTATTTTGTATCATGTCATGTAAAAATTGAGAATTTCCTTTCAGCTTCAACTTTGCTTTTTTGATATCATCAAAATGAAAAATTGGTCCCAATACATCAAAAGAATAATTGGAAGCGTCTTGCAATATGACAAACTGAATATATGCGGGAGAAGGACTAAAATCTTTCATCACATTGGAGTCATCGTAATATAAGATGTAATCTTGTTCAAAAAGAAGTGAAGCTTCAGTGAGATCTGTAGTGTTACAGAATTCTGAAGTAGGATCAATTTCTATAAATGTCCATCCTCTAAGTTGATACATCAACGTTTCAAAAGTAGTTCTTTTGTTCTTATTAAGTGGAGTGTAGATGGGTAATTTTCCTTCTTTTACTGCTTCTAAAATAATATAAGCCATACTTTTATAAGCCTCATTACCTTTAAAAGTAGTATTGATATGTACTTCTTTATATTTCACTTGTGAGAAAGAAGGAATCGAAACAAAAAGAATAATTAGGTATGCAATAAATCTCATATTAAATAGAAGCAAATTTTTGATCGAGAGTTGCTTTAGATAATGGGTGTTCTGACACCTCAAACTCAATGGTATTCAATTTTTCTTTAGATAACTTCAAAAGTTGAGACTTATTGATTTCTCCAATTTTCACTTTATCTTTTTCTTTGAGTGGATCAAAAGTGAAAATTCTAATATTAGACAAGTCAGTATCTACTAAGGCAAAATCTTCCACAATATTATCTGAATTGATATAATAATAAATGACTGTATTGAGGTGAGGATAATAAACATAAATTTTCTTTAGTTCTTTATTCGTGACTTTTACTTGATAAGTAATCAATTCACTTTGCCCAATAAGGTAGTCATAGTTAAACAACCCATTACCTTTGATATTCATTGTTTTGTAAAGCCATTGAGATTCAGCATACCCCTCAGACCATTCATCACCCCAGTCATCTTCACCTTCAATGAATCCTTCAAAATTAGTTGCTCTAGGTTGTAGTGCTCCCCAATCATCAGAAGTTGTATTTGTTGAAGCATAATCCAAAACTGGTGAATTAAGATTATTCCATCTTTTTTTGATAGCATCAAATTGATAACCATTAAAATGGTCTGTTCCATCAGAGATGTATGAAACTTTTATTTCTTTTTGGTAATTGACTTTTTTCCCTTTGGCAGTCACTTGTATATCATACATACCACCTGAAATATAGATGCCATTTTGATCTTTCATTTGAATATCATCAGAAAGCATGTCATAATAATTGGCATATAATTTTACTGTGATGTCTACTTCATCAGTATTGAACTCATTTAAATTAAATGAGTTCTCTTGAATATGAAGCAATAAGCTATCTTCAAAAAAACTTAATGTACCGCAAGATGTATTGGTCCATTTTTGCTGTTGTATGGATTGGGCAAAAATATTAAAGTGTAGTAGAGCAAAGAACAGGAAACCTGTTATTTTATTTATTTTAAAGTGTAGCATGATTATGAGTTAATAAGAAGGATTTCTTTAGAAATAGTGTGTAAAGAACAAGAAATCAATCAATTATAATTTTAATGAATAACCACATTACACATTGAAAACATCATACCAACTTTCTGTAAACTATGTTTGAAGACAGAAATTATTTGATTTTAAAGATAAAAAAGTAGAATTTATTGATAGATATAGATATTTGAAATTGTAATAAAAGTTCCTTTGTCTTCTGAAGAGAAAGCTACATTTGCATTTAAAGCATTTACCCTAAATTTAATATTTTTCAAACCTATGCCTTCATTAACATCACATGTGTTGAAGCCCACACCATTATCTTCATAGAAAATACTCATTTTGTGTGTTTCATTATCAAGCATTAAGTCAATGAATACGTCTGTTGATTTACTGTGTTTGATAGCATTGCTGAAAAGTTCTTGCAAGATTCTATAGCAATGATTTTTGACCATTTGGGATTTTATAGGTATATCAATTGAATAGTTGACATGAATATTCAAACCATTACTTTTGTATTTTGCACACATATCGAGTAAAATATCTTCAAAATCCTCTTTGTCATATTCAGGAGAAACCAACCCATGACTTAAGCTTCTAACACTCTTAATAGTATGTTTCAAAATCTCTTTAACATTATCATTGTCCAGGTCCTTAGATTTATTGATCAATGCTAAGTTACCGCCCACATGATCATGAAGTTCCCTTCCAATCCTGTTTCTTTCATCTTCTTGACCTTTGATAACAGCCAAAGAATACTTTTGCTGAATCAGTTGATTTTGTATCTGTAAATCATTTCTCTCTTGAATAATGGAAGATGTTTTCTTTAGTATCAATAAGAGATAATAAATTATATTGATGGTGAAGATGATAAAATAAAGTGTTCTCGTAATATTGAATTTCTGGTAAGCACCCATGTTGGGTAACACTGAAAAGATAATAACAAAAAGGGAGGTCACTACAAATATCACTAATGTAGGAATAGCTAGACTTTCTTTTTCTTTAATCCCAATTACAATTACAATAAGGTATAAAAAGGTAACAACAAGCGGAGCTAAGATTGATAATTGTGCAACTATGAAATTTACAGTGTTGGGGTAATAAGAAGTAAAAGGATACATCAAGAAGCTAACAATTCCCATTACGCCAATCACATGAATGATCTTGAAAGTATATTTTGGGATTTTTTTAGTGTTATTAAAAATCAAATACACATAAAAATAAAATGTGAAAATAGCATAAGCATATGAACTTGTAATGAGGAGGTATTTTGTAAAGTCAAAATACTCATGACTCAAATAATTAGTAATAAGACCACTTTCAGTTTCAAAAAAGAGGAATGCACTAACAGCACTTAAAGTATAAAAGATGAAAAGTTTTTCCTTGATAATTAAGCCAAGTATTGCTCCAATAAACAACAAACTAATCACGATAGTCCTTGTAGTTAGTTTAATGCTTTCTTCATATTCAACTTCCTGCAGAAAATTTTTCTCTGTCATTACCCAAAAGAGGTTGTCAACAGGAAATCCTTTATTATTGATACGGTAATAAAAATTTACAACTTCTGTTCCGTTCATTTTGAACAATATAGGAAGCCCTAAGCTTCTGTCATATGTTGTAGGTTTGGAGTTATTTTTCATGTCAACCAAAAGTGTTGTACCACTTCTGTCAACTTTCCATAATTCCAAGTCTTCGAAAAGGATATAATTAAACCTTAAGACGTAATTTTCTGCTACGGTACTATGAATTGTAATCTTGTGATATTGAGTGTCTAAAAACCCATAATTTTCGTCAGAACATTCAGCGGTTGACAAGTTTTCAATATCAAAGCCAGATAAAGTACAATGAGATACAATTAAGTTGGTGTCCGTTTGTGCGTAAATATTAAACGTAAAAAGTAGTAGCAATATGTTAGTGAAAAGAATATACATTATTAAGTTAAAAGGTTTTCCACGGCGTATTTTATTAAACCGGCTTTTGAATCAATTTTTAATTTTTGTTTGATTTTTTTGCCATGAGTAATGGCAGTATCGGGGCTTATGTTTAATAACTCCCCAATCTCTTTCATTGTTTTCCCTTTTGCGATATACTTTAGCACTTCCTCTTCTCTTGGTGAAATGGGAGTGAAATTTTTATTAATATCTACATTTTCGTGCTCGATTTTCGGGCTCATATATACCTTGTCTTTCAGCACTGCCTCCGTTGCTGTTATGATGTCTTCTACATTATCATCCTTAAGCATATAACCTTGTACACCCAGCTTTTTGGCCTTTCTGATCAAAGAAGGTTTATTGTGCATAGATATAATAAGGTATTTAGTGACTTCTCCTCTTTTTATCACTTTTTCAATTAATTCTAACCCCTTCATATTCGGCATATCCATATCCACAAAGACTAAATCATAGTCATTGAAATTGTAAGACAAAGAGAGTATAGGATCATGAATGGTTATTATTTCTGATGGTATATATTTTTCTATTATTTGTTTCAACCCGTTACTAAATAACTCGTGATCGTCAATAATAAGGAATTTGTACATTTTAGATAAGTTGCATGAATACAATATAGACACTGAAAGTTAGTGCAATTATAGATGGAATGAAATACCCACAAGTTGGTATTTTTAATATAAAATTAGAGTAGGCTTGGTCTTAGATAGAATTATTTTAAGTCTTTGATAAACTTATCGAGGTCCACCTCTTTATCTAATCCCATTTTCTTTCTTAAACGGTACCTGTTCATGATTACACTTCGGTTGGTAATATTCATGATATTGGCAATTTCATTGTTATTCAAATTAAAACGGATAAGGGCAATTAATCGGTGATCATGTGAAGTTAGCTGAGGATATTTTTCGTTGAGCAGAACGATAAAATCATGGTGAAGTTCAGAAAATAGTTTATAGAAAATGAAGTTTTTCTTGTCATTGTTCATCTCATCATCAATTCTATCTATCCATAGCTTTGCATTTTTATGTTTGATGATGGATAAACCATCACTTAGCTGTCTTAAGAAATCATTTTTTCTTGAAAGTTCTTCCGCGTACTTTATTAATTGTTCATTTTTTATTTCAAGTGTTTTTTTATCAAGGTCAATTTTTTGCTGTTTTTTCTGTTTTACAGCCGCCTTTTGATTCATGATTTTCCAGGCGTTCATAACAATAACATAAAGTAGGAAAAGTGCAAAAATCAGGGGTAAGGTAACCCAGAAAGTTTGATACCACGTTTTTTGTATTTCAATGGGAAGGGAAGTGACAATAGGTGCGCTATTATTGATTTTAGCTTCCACAACATAATCATAATGACCACCAGAAAGCAAAGTATATTCTCTTTCATTAGTAATCCCCCAATCCGACCATTGATCATCAAAAGGAATAAGTTTCGTTCTGTATTCTACAATATCATTTTTGTCTTTTGCTACACCAAAAATGAACTTGATATTGTTTTCATTTTTTTTCAACTTAATTATTTTGTCAATAAAAGGATACATCAGCTTTTGACTTACATTCATTTTATCTGATACTATCACTTTAGAAATGACTGGTTCTGGAAGATCTATTGATCTGTACTTTGAGTTTGGATCAAAAGTTTTGACTCCTCTTTCAGTAGCTATTTGGAGTTCACCTTCATAAAAAGAAATAAATTCATGATCCTTCAAAAATTGATTTTGTAGGGATTTAAAAAGGTTGCTGTAATCATAGAAATTTCCGTTTACAATATTGATTCTCATATGCAGTTTTTCATTACTGATGTATGCATATGTCAATCCTTTATCAATAATTTGTAAAGCAGTCATTTGATGATCTATTAGGTTATTGAATGAAGGTATTTTGATGGCTTCAAATTGGCCCTGATTGAATGAGGTAACCTTTCCATCTACTAAAAATAATAATTCACCATTGTTTTGAGGAAATATTCTTTGAACAGATGGATGCTGTAGTACAGAAAATGCATGATTTGAATTGTATTGATATTGATGTAAAATACCATTGTTGGTCTTTGCCCAAATGCATTTATGCTCTTGATCATGATATAATTTTGGACTGCCGGGGTGTTTCAAGTGTTCTTCAATATTCAGTTTTCCTTTTTGTATTTTAGAAAGATAAAGCCCTGAATAAGTGGACAAAAAGTAATTTGTTTCTATCATGGAAATATCCATAACACCCACTGCCGTATAGAGCGGTATTAATTGGTTGTTTTTAAGTTGGAAAAGCCCTTTGTCATGACATACATATAAGATATTATTGAGTTTTTTAATGTTCCAAACTTGCCCTTGCGAATTGGGGATGATCTGAAACGGTTCATTATTTTTAGATTGATAAAGTCCTTTATTTGTAGCAAGTAAAATATTATTTCTTGTAACATTAAGGATTTTATAAGTAGCACCACTGTTGAAAATAGTTTTAATTTCTCTTTGTAATTCAATTTTTGATACCCCATAATCCAAACCACACCAAATATCTCCATTTTCATCATTGAAGACGGTTAAAATCGTATTGTCTTTCAGTCCATCTTTTGAAGAAATATGTTGTATAATTTTTTTCTTATTTAATGAATAAATAAACAGCCCTGAAGAAATGGTTCCAATGAGTAAATTTTCACTATTATATGATTTGATACAGAATATTCCTTCTTTGTAAATTTCCTCAGGAAGGTCAATCACTTTTTGAAAAATACCGCCATTAAAAGAATGAATGGAGCCATTAGTATAGAGTATATAGAGTTCGTTTTTATGAGTAAAAAGAGTTCTTACTTTTTGGTTTTCAGTTAAAGAATCTACAGCTATAAATTGATTTTCAATGATATGTCCTAGGTGATTCTCATTGTCAGTGGCCCAAATGGTATTGTTCCACTTCTTCAAGCTTGAAAAGCCTCCTTTGGTTCTGACTCTGATCTCTTTCTCAGTTTTCTTATCGTAGACAATTACTTGCTCTTCTGTTCTGAAATAGACCAGTTCCTTTGTGGTTTCAATATTCCAAATCTGACCGCCATTCACAGCACCGCAGCGTTTGTATTTTAAAGTGCCATTGTCGTTTTTATAATAATAACCAAACTCAATATTACCTCCAGACCAAATGATGTCATCTTCGACTTTCAATGTGATGATCACATCATTATTTTCAGTTGGAATTAGTTCCCAGGTGTCATTGATATTGACAAGGAGACCTTGGTTGTTTGCAATGTAGATAATATCATTTTTATCCTTAGCAATATCCCAATTCTGTCTTCCTGCACCATAATTGATTCTATCATAGGAGGTAACGGAAGGAATGACGGGTTGACTAAAGCAAAATACGACCTGTAATAAAAAAATTATAGTAATACTAATTTCTTTCATAGGCACAATTTACGTCTTTTTTAAAAGGATAAAAATAAGAAAAGCATGTTATTCAACTTCATTCAGAAGAATAACATGCTTCATTTAATAGTACTCAAACTACTAAACTGACGGAGCCTCTTTTTCTGGTTTCTTTTTACCAAATAGTTCTCTGATGATTACATGAGGGTATACTGTGTGTCGTTTACCTTCATAGTCTTCTGTGTCAAAGAAAGAGATTTTTCCATTCAATCTTTGTTTGATTGGTTTAGGGTTTCCACTTTTAAAAGACAAAACATCTCCCTTCGAGTTTATACTCAAAAACGGAAGTTTTGGTATTGGAATGTAGAGTCTGTTATTCTTTACATATTTTTCAGGAGCATAGTTAAATTCCTGTTTTCCTTTTAATGGAACCCACTTTAAGTTTTCAACACTGTTGTCATAAATGTCTCTGTTGATGTGCCAAACTTTTTTTCCTTTGGGATTGAAAATAGGCAAAAACGTTCGTCCAACCAGCGTATGCAAGTAAGCAGTACTTTTAATTTTTTTTCCTTCTTTTTCCTTCTTTAGAGTAACTTTAAGTTTTTGTGTAACATTACATTTATAAGCTTTTAAAAAGTTAAAATTACCTTCTTCATAGTCTTGTTTTAACAAAACGAGACCGTCCATGTTAATCATGTAATCTGGAAAACCGGGTATTTCTTCAAATTTTCTCAAGGTGAATGCTAGTTAAGTCTATTATTAATATTGTTTGCTAGAATTAATTATTGATATTTATTGTATATCGAAAATCAGGCTTGCAAAAACAACAACAAATCAATTATTTCGCAGATATGTTTTTTCTTGTTTGATTTGATAAATGAGTCATAATTCACATATCCTATTTCAAATATAAAAACCTCATTTCCTTAAACAAGCATAGAAAAGTAAGCTGTAAAGATGTATTAACTTAATAAATACTAATGTTGATGTTAATTAACACAGAAATGAATGCAAATTCACAAAGATAAACCCTAAAAAAGATGGAAAGGCTTTTTAGTTCAAAAGAAGACAGAGATCAGTTTGTAAATAATATTTTAAAAGAGGGCAGGTGTGATTGGCTTTATGAAGAGCTGAAAAAGCATGATAACCCACATGGTAATCAACTTGCATGGGCCTTATCTGCAGTTTGTGATAGAGAAAATCAATGGTTTGAAAAGCACAGGGATGATATTGTAGTTTGGTTGCCAAATGTTAAAACTCAAGGGATAAAACGTTCAGTGCTGAGATCTGTGGTTCCACTGCCACTTTCAGTAGAAAAAGAAGGAGAGTGGGTGGATTATCTTTTTGAATTGACTCAAAACACAGAAACAGATATTGCCGTAAAAGTCCATGCTATTGAAATTCTTTCAAAATATGTAATACGATACCCTGAATTGGCTAATGAGTTGTATCTTATATTAGAGGATAACTTGCCCTATTACGGACCTGCTTTGAAGTCAAGAAGCAAAAAAGTAATGAAGAAACTTACCAAGGTATTATACTGACAAAAGAAGTGCTGTTTAGTTTATTTGTAGAAACTATTGCATAATTATACTGTATCAACTGCGTTTACCCGTCATTTTTTATAATTGTTTCTATCTTTCTATTTCACTAGCTAAGAATAGAATGAGTAATCAGAAAATAATGCCCAATTTACAACCCCTAAGAGGTTTTCTTGCATTGTGTGTTGTAATTTTTCATATCCCCGAAATTTCTAAAACTGTCAATATAGTTTCCTTTTCAGATTGGCCCATTTTTCATAAAGGGGAAGAAGCCGTTTGGGTATTTTTCACACTAAGTGGCTATTTAATTATTGGCCAATTGTATAAAGAGTTGAAGAAGGGTGATGTGGCCATACGTAAGTTTTATGTTCGGAGAATATTGAGGATTTATCCCGTCTATTATGTGGTGCTCCTTTTTGGCTTTACGTATTATAGCTTAATTCTTCCAGCATTCAATATTGAATATCCTGTAGAATATTCCATCGTAGAAGGTTTAGCTTGGTGTATTGGATTTTTACCAAATGTATTTAAAGTACTGTATGCCCCTGGAGCAATTTTACTCGTTTTATGGTCTATCGGTATTGAAGAGCAATTTTACTTAATGGTGGCACCATTGGCAAAAATATCAAAACCTAGACCATTCATTATTGGCCTAATTGTATTTACTATTGTCAGCTTTATTCTCTTTTTCCTTCCAGGGTTCGATTTCCTTAGAAAATATCATTTTATTTATTTTTATATGTCATTCGGTGGACTATTATCGGTACTTCATTACGAAGGCAAGATCAATTACTTGATCATTAAGAATGATATCCTACGTTTGGTTTATTATTTTATGTTTTTCGGATACTTTTTTACAGATGCTTTTGTATTTAACCAAGATGTATTTGTTCACTTGTTTAGCTTTCCATTTTTTGGAATATTTATTCTGAATATTTCAAATGAAAAATTATTTATCATCAATAACAAACTCTTGAACTATCTAGGAACAATCTCTTATGGTGTCTATATGTATCATATGATTGCAATTAATTTTGTATTGTTTTTGGTCATGAAGCTAGAAAATAAGTTGGGTTTAAGTGATTTTTCTTTGATTTTACTGATAAACTTTACTTGTATTATTTTGACAGTAATTCTCTCGCATTTCTCATTTTTCTATTTTGAAAAGCCATTCTTAAGGTTGAAAAAGAAATTTAATGCCTAAAAAAATGGATAAGAATTTTTCTGTAATACTGAAAATAGTATTTTTCTAATAATCTATGTTCTAATAAAACTGAAATACAGCATAGAGTATATATTCATTTAAAAGTTTGCTAAATTAATTAAAGCACAAAACATGTGCGTCACTCTTATAGTACTCAAATTCTATAATCAACTAAACAATTAGAAAAGAGGTCCTAGAAATTTAGCCTAAACTTTTATCATTTATTAATGAATATCAAAAAGACCACCATATTATCATTACTATTTATGCTATATTCAATTCAAACTTATGCACAGTTTGAAACTAATATAAATTATAAACTACTCGATTCACTTAAGGAATTAAGATATGACGTCGCCTATTCATTAAAAATACAGCAAGAGGATATTTTTGCCGCAAAAGAAGCATTACATTCTACTCAAAAAAGCTGGCTGGCTTCTTTTACCATTGGCGTAAGTAGTTTTAGATACTCCTCTGATGGTGTTGCAACACAGATTTCTGCTTTTTCAGATATAGGAGTGACTCTTTCTTTAGATCTTTTTTCATTTGCATCACTCAACAATAGGATTAGAATTGCTAGGCATGAACTAAGAAAAAAAGAACTTCAATATTTCAGTCAGCAGAAAGCACTTGAAAGAGAATTAGTAGGCGTTTATTCCACCTATTTACTTGCTGTAGAAAAACTCAAATTGTTAACGAGCCAAGAGTCCAATCAACTTGAAATATTAAACTTAGTCAAAGAAAAGTTCCTGCGGGGTGAGGCTAAAATTGATGATTATCTCGCCATTGAGGAACTCCTAGAGAAAACGCGAATTGCCAAAATAGAAGCAGAAGTCGCTTCTGAAATGGCCTACAAGGAATTACAAATTCTAACCACCGAGTAACCGAGAATATATTAAGTGCAAACTATATATTACATATTATTTGAGGTCTTAAAAAGATGGTACTTGTGGACTATTCCTCCGGCAATAGCCGCAGTATTTGTCTATACCAAAACAGCAGACTTTAAAAGCTTCGAGTCCAAATCCAAACTTCAGTTTGAACTGACCAGTGACGAGAACTTGACTTTAAACAGTAAATCAATCAAACTGTTTGAGTATGGATTCTTATTTAGTGATGTTATTGAGGTGGCTCGATTACAGCACGTTACACAAAGAATTCAGCTTCGTATTTTAAAAGATGGAGTAGGCAATAAAAAGTATTTTGATTTTGCTGTAGATGAAAACCTTTATGGTCCGAATGAAATTATTCAGAGAATAGACTATCTCATTGAGAAAAATAAACTATTGGACATGCAACGTCCCATTGACGTTGTGATACTTCAATTATTAGAAAAGAATGGAATTACTCCAGATGCTGTTGAATCAAAAATTAAGATTTCAAGAATTGGTTCCAGTAAATATATGACCATAACAGCTGAAGATAAATTGGCAAAAGTGGCGTATTTCTATGTGAAAATAATGGCAGAAGAATGGACACAAGAATACAAAAATGAAATAGGTCATCAGCTGACAGGAAAAAGAATGATCATAGAAGAAACGACTAACAAAGCAAAAGAGGAATTAGACTATCTACTTGATTCATTAAGAAACTATCAAGAGCATTTTAATGTTTTTAATGTAGAGGCTTCTTCTGATGCAGTCAATGAACGGATATTGGAATTGCAGAAAATGCTAGGGACATTAAATAAAAATCATGCTGCAAGACGCCGTGCCATTGATTATATCAAGCATCAGTTGGAAGTGAAAACAGATTATGGATATGCTAATCAAAACCAAAAATTACATGAACAAATTGTTCATTTGAAAGATTCACTCCAAGCATTAAAATTAAGTAGAGAATTTGACCAGTTTAAAGCCGATCAGTTGCCTTTTGATTATCAAGCAAATCTTGAAAATGAAATTTCACACTTAGAAGGCCGCTTGCAAAATTCACTCAATGAATCCATAATCAATACTACTTATGACCCATCAGCAACAAAGCAAAGTATAGTTTCTGATTTGGTGGTTTTAGAAATAGAATATGAAAAAGAAGAGGCAATGATTCCTGTCGTTGAATCTCAGTTATGGTCTGTAAAAAGTGAAGGGAAAAGATTGGTAGGAATTATATCTCATGTAGATAACCTAAAGCACAAAATCAATACTAAAGAAAAGCATTACCTCAAATTATTGGATAAGCTCAATGTTGCTTTAGTCTTGGAGAAAGATGCCGGAAAAGACCTTTTTGTGATAGAAGAAGCGAATTTTCCATTGAAACCTAAGAGTTCAAAAAGAATGCTTTTGGTGGTTGGTACTTTTATGGGCGGTTTACTGCTCATTATTGTAGCCATAGTTGCAACAGTAGCATTGGATAAAAATCTCCATAAGACTTTCCAATTTGAACATGAAACTATGATTAGTTCTGTTGCCCTCGTTTCAGGCCGAAGGCATAAAGTCAATGCAATTGTTCAGAAAATACCGAAGCTGAATCAATTTGTTCAGAAGAGGTGTCAGAAAAAGAATAAGAAGTTAGATGCACTTGAGCGTGATGTTATCAAATCAATTAGAAAACAAGTGTTGGAAATTGACACAAAAGAGTCAGGCATTATATTATTCAACTATGTAAGGAGTAATAAGATGCAATATCATACGGTAAAGAAACTGTATGATTTTTTGCGTGTATTGGAGGTAGAAACTTTGATCCTTTACGCCAATTGGGATATGCCTGATGTAGATTTTGAAGATGCTCCAATTATTGGAAATAGCTTTGCTGATGTGGAAACAGCCACAGCATCTGGCATGATAGATCTTTCCAAATATGCGGCTTCTCCATACGATTATGCATTGCCTAGTAAGTGGTTCAAAATGCTGAAAAGATTAAAAGAGCAATATAAATACATTTTCATTTTACCTCCTCCAATCTACAGTTCATTAGAGTGGAAAGAATGGATGGACCTGTCCTCAGATTTATACTATATGTATGAACTGCATTATCCATTTAATGAAGATGATGCTAAAAATCAACATGAGATGTATGAGTCCCATCTCAACATTTTAGGTACTATAATTACTGAAGATAATGAATATTAATTACCCTGATTTAGCCCTTTATGGTTTTCAAATAATAAGTTTTTACTTTTTATGCTATAGTTTTTATTGGATGATGACACTTTTCATCGGCTCATTTTATAAAGAACCTGAAGCCCAGTCTTTCCCAATGAAAGATAGGTGGTTGGTGGTTTTGCCCGCATATGCTCCAAATTCCACATTTTTTGAAGTATTGAAAAGCATACGTGATAATCAGCCTCCGAATGCAGTGGAGATGAAAACGTATGTTTTATTTCAAAATACCAATGCCAAATTCATTGATCAATGCTACCAGAAAATGGACTTTTTGTGCAATCATAAAAGCTTTCACAATCAAAAAGGGAACTCCTATGTACATGCATTGAAATTTATCTGTCATCAAATTACTTCAGATAATCAATTGAAAATGTTTGACCCAACTCATATTATTTTGTTGGATAAAGATAATATTATAGCTCCTGATTTCTTCTATAAATTATATGCTTTAAGGGGTAATGAATATGATTTGATTCAAGGCAAAAGGCTGCCCTTATCACATGTGAATGGTGTGACTTCTTATGACCAAATCTCAGAATCATTGAATGATATGATGATGCGACAATACAGAGTGAAAATGGGTTGGTTGCCCGAATTAAGTGGTAGTGGTTTTTTAGTTGATAAAAGACTTTTCATAAAAGGCATCAATAAATTAGATGAGAACAACCCAGGTATGGATAAGAACCTTTTAATCAATTGGTTGTTGAATTTTAATGATATCAAGGCTTGCTTCTCTAATTCTACTATAGTTTATGAAGAAAAAACAGATGATATAGAAGTTTTAGGAGCACAGAGAACACGATGGTTTGCAGAACAATATCAGACTTTAGCCACTTATTTTAGTCAACTTGTATTAAAAAGTATTTCATCATTGAGGTTGGAATTATTGGACTATGTCTTTGCTTTATCTCGCCCGCCAAGAAGCATACATTTATTGATTGTTCCAACATTACTGATCATTGAATTAGCTGCTTTCAAAATTTCAATCTTGAATCTTTTATCCTTTTTATTTCTATCCTTTGGTATTATCCTGTTCTTAACCAATCAGAGATTATGGAGAGCTGCATTTCAAGTACTAAAAATGTTTCCTTCTTTGATCATAAGTAACATCAGAAGTATACTTAAAATAGGGGGACAGACAAAAGGCAATTTTATTCATACTGAAAGAAAAGATAAATAGATAGAACAGTGATGCGCGTAGCCAAAAAAGTAATTAAAAAGATGATAGGAGAGCGGTATAACACCAATTTTGGTGTTTTCTGCTTGATCTCTTTTGCATTAACTGTAGGCGTATTGGTAATGAAAACCAATTGGGCTACAGCGATTGCACTTGCTTTTGTATGTGTGGCTATGCCTATATTTTTCTCCCTCTTTGTAAAACTTGAATTTGCTATCTATTTCTTTCTTACACTTTCTATTTTCATTGGAGTACCTCTCAAAATCCCGACTTCAATCCCAATAGGTATTTCGTTTGATAGTTCCATTTTATTTACATTTTTTGGGCACGTTTTCAGGTGTTACGAAAAGAAAGATTACAAATCTACTTTTAAGTTCTTTCCCGTTTATTTTGTATATGCATGGATGGGATATAATTTTTTACAAGTAGGAAACCCATGGGCTGCGTCAAGAGCAGCTTGGTTTTATACCATGCGACCTTATGTGTTTTATCCTCTGATTTTTGTTCTTACTTATTATCAGTTCCGTACAAAGGAACAGATTTTAAAAGTATTACATTTTTTCTTAGTAATCACAACAATTTGTGCAGCTTGGGGCTGTTATCAATTTTTATTTGGGTACTTGAATTTTGAAATGATGTGGGTGTTGGCTAATGATGCCAAACATTTGGTATATATTAACGGACGCTGGAGATCTTTTGGAACAACAGGTTCACCTGCTCACTTTGGTGTACTAATGGGATTAATGTTTAATTTCTATGCAATTCTAATTCCTGTTTACAAGAAACTTTCTCAGAAAATATTTATGATGATAGCATTGTTAATTATTTTCTTAGGGTTGGTTTGGTCAGGTACAAGATCAGGTTTTGCAATTGTACCCATTGGTTTTATAATCATAATTGGACTTTGGGGGAACACTAAAATTTATATCGTGGGAGCAATATTAGTTGCAATAATGACTTTTGTGATTGTGACACCCTCTAATAATTATCATATACAAAGAATTCAATCTACTTTTAATGCAAGTGAAGATGAATCGTATAAAGAAAGAAAAAGAAATCAGGAAAGAATAAAACCATGGTTGGCGAAACACCCTATTGGTGGTGGTTTGGGGAGCACAGGGATTTGGGGTATGAAATTTTCTCCTGGTACAATGCTCTCAGGTTTTGCTCCTGATTCAGGTCACGTTCGTGTGATGGTTGAGACAGGCTATGTCGGATTGGTTGTTTATCTCTCATTTTATGCTGCTTTGTTACTTCCCGCATTTTTCAAAGTCAAAGTATGGAGTTTACAGGACCAAGATTACAAACTTTTAATACTCACCTTCTTTTCATTTTATGGTGCTTTTATGGTTGTAGAACAAGCACAGGATATTAATGGGATTTTACCTTTCAGTGTTGGCTTATGGTTCTTCTCCGCCATATTCTGCCGTCTTATTAAATTAGCCTTGGAAGATGAATTAAGAAGATGGGTCGAGTTGAATGATCAACGTAAAATTGAATTTGAAGAAAGAGAAAAAAGAAAATTTGCAAAGCGACAAAAATACCTTAAAAAATTATTTGATGAGTAATAAAAATACCCTTTGAAGTTAACTTTAGAAGTACCCTATAAAATACTCAAAATACTCCATCTAATAAAAACGAATTGAAATATTTGAAGATCATGCATGATTTTTAAAACGATATTTTTGAATAAAAAGCATTATTGAATCATTCATCAATATTCATTGTTATTTGATAAACAATTATTACACACTACAATGAGAAAAGTACTATATCTAGAAGACGATCGATTTATGTTTGAATTTGTGGAACATGTTCTAAAACATAAGTACGAAATAATTGAAGCAAGAAGTGTAGAACAGGCTCAGGAAATCTTATCTAAATTATCTATTTCTTTGTTACTATCAGACTTACATATTCATGATGAAAGCATGATAGATTTTTTAGGGGAACTGAAGAAAAATGACGCCTATAAAAATCTGCCGATAGTTGTATTAACTTCTGAAATTGATGTCAACTGTAAAATGGAACTCCTGAAATCAGGAGTAAGTGAGTACATTACCAAACCTTTTGTACCTGAAAACCTTGATATCATCATTCAAAATGTGATCTATCAGTTTGAAGTTTTGGAGGACTATGAAATGGTAGAGTTTCCAGCTCAGAAATTAATTAAACGTAAGAAGAATCTTTATGTAATGTTTAATGATTTCACCAAGAGAATTTTTGATATTGTGGTCTCCTCAACATTGATTATTTTACTTTCACCATTGCTAATAGTAATAGCTGTTGCTATTCGAATGGAGTCTAAAGGAAAGGTAATTTACTCAGCCAAAAGAGTAGGAAGATATTACGCCATTTTTCCATTCTATAAGTTCAGGTCTATGCGAGTAGACGCAGATAGTATGGTGAGTTCTTTACAAAAAGACAATGCCTACAATAATGAAGAAGAAGAATCAGGAAAAGGAATAAATTTGGATAAAGATCCACATATGCTTTATAGTGATAACGGATATCAAGTTTCTTATAAAGATTACATCAAAGAGAAAAATAAATCTTCATTCTTTAAATTAAAAAATGACCCTAGAGTCACAAAAGTTGGAGCACTCATTCGTAAGACAAGTCTTGATGAATTGCCACAGCTTTTTAATGTACTTTTTGGGCATATGTCAATTGTTGGGAATAGACCTTTACCAATATATGAGGCAGAGCAAATGACCAAAGATAAATCCATCTTAAGATTTTCAGCTCCAGCAGGTATTACAGGTTTATGGCAAGTAGAAAAATCAAAAAGAGCATTTATGTCCATCGATGAAAGAATAGAATTGGATACAAAATATGCTAGAAAGTATAATATCTTTTACGATATAGGATTGATGTTGAAAACAATTCCAGCTATGATCCAAAAAGAAGAATAAATTATATTAGAATCATCAATTAAGCTTTAATATACACTATATAACATTGTATTGTACAATCTCTATATTTTAGAAAAGATCCTGATATTATTTAGTACTTTTAGCTATTATCATTAAAACCAATAGAAAATGAATATTCAATTTCTTTCATGTTTAGAAGGAAAGTTTGGTATTGGTCAATATTCAGAAAGATTAGCCCAAGGAATGTACCGAAATGGTTTAGAGATATTGCTCTCTAGAAAAAAGGGAACTGAATTTCCGTTTACTAACCATTACCATCATCGCTCGTTAAAAAACCTAAGAAACTATATAGCACCCTTTTATATGTCTAGAGAATTAAATCAACAACATAGGGAGTATTCAATTTATCATGCGGATAACATTGATGCCTTCACAGGGTTCTATTGGTCTAACAAAAATAAAACAGGAAAAAATATTGTCACCATTCACGATGTAATTCCACTTCATTTTAAAAATACAAATCCACTCATTCATCAATATTATCTCTACCAGTTAAATACTTCAATCAAGCAATCCGACTTGATTATTACTGTTTCGGAGACTTCTAAAATTGATTTAGTTAACATGACAAATGTGTCTCCTGATAAAGTGAAAGTGGTTTATAATGGAATTGATCATTCAACATTTTATTGGGATAAAAATTTCAAAACCCAAAACGAAAAATTCACAATAAGATATTTGGGAGGATTGGGTGTTGTACATAAAAATGCAGTGGCCTTAATAGAAGTAGCTAGAATTTTGGAAGAGAAAGGGTTGGATTTTAGTATGGAAATTGGAAGTGGCAATGCGGCTTATACCAATCTTCCTGAATTAGTTGAGAAATATCAGCTCCAAAATGTTTCTTTTGTTGGTTATGTAGATGATAAAGATTTACAGCAATTTTTACAGACTGCAGATGCATTTTTATACCCTTCAAAATTTGAGGGCTTTGGTTTTCCTCCACTAGAGGCAATGGCATGCGGTACAGCAACAGTATCTTCGAATGAAGGTTCTTTGGGTGAAGTTCTAAAAAATGGTGCTTTACTTTCCACTTCTGCACCAGAAGAGTTGGCCGAAAATATCATTAAATTGATGGAAGATGAAAACCTCAAAAAGGAATACGAATTGAAGGGCATTGAAACGGCCAAAAAGTACACATGGGAGAAAGCGACGAAAGATCTTGAAAGTATTTATGAAAACCTAATGTTATGAAAATAAGTATTATAGTACCTACTCACAATAGAATGTCTTCTATGCTAACATTGGCTGAAGCATTAAATAATCTCGATTACCCTGATTATGAGGTGATAGTTGTTTGTGATTCCTGTAAAGACGATACTAAAAAAGAATTAGAAGCAAAATATGGCCAACAAGAGAATTGGCAAATATTAGAAGTTGAAAAAGCAGGTCCTGCAAAAGCAAGAAATACAGGAGCAAGATTAGCAGTAGGAGAAATTTTAGCGTTTACGGATGATGATTGTATTCCTGACAATAATTGGCTACAAGTGATTCGTTTAAACTTGGAAGGCAATCCCAATATTGTAGGCTTAGAAGGTCTTACTTATACTTATAAAAAAGAAGTAACACCACTTACTCATCAAATTGAAAATTTGGATGGCAATCCAGCAGTTCCTACTTGTAATGTAGCATTTAGGAAAAGTACCTTTGAGCATTTGAATGGTTTCGATGAAACTTTTCCTTATGCTCACAATGAGGATGCAGACTTTGCCTGGAGAATGAGAGAAGTAGGAGAGATTGTTTTTGTAGAAGAGATGAAAGTCTGTCATCCGCCTCGTCAAGAATCATTTTCTAAAATGAAATCAAGAATGAAGATTTTAGAAAGTGAATTTTTACTTTATTATAAAAACACCAACCTATATCACAAATACAGAAATACATCACCATGGATTACGATCTACTGGGAAGTATTTTTCTATCATCAAATAATGAATCTGAAAAGTACATTCAAATACTTCTTCAAACCGAAGCTATTTTTAGGGGGATTAAAATTAATTTTCTATTGGTGGATTGATTTAATTCTTCTATTTCCAAAATATTTTGCTTCAAACTTTAAATACCAAAAACAGTTTCAATCATAAACTATGCATATTTTTAGACCCATTGTATTACAAGCACTAACAAGAGTTGATGAACAGTTTGGTGCTACATCTATCTCTTTAGCTAAAAAGTGGTCTAGAGATAGATTGGTTTTTTATGTTGATCATCCATATACATTAAAAGACCTTACAAATCCGGCTTTCGCGGAGCAAATCAAGAAAAGAAAAGAACTTTGGAAAAAGGGAATTCATCACTTTCAGCCATTTGATGATTATCCAAATTTCATCAATATTTGCCCCGAACCTGTATTTCCAATCAATTTCCTTCCTCCGGGATTAATATACAATCAATTGAAAGCAAAAAATTGTAAGTCAATTTGGAAAGCGATTGATTCGGTATTGGATCGTTTCCATGTTAAAGATAACTTCGTATATATCAATTCGTTTAATCCTGTATATTTTTCTATTTCTTCTAAGAAAAAGTCAATAATGTCAATTTATCATTGTGTGGATTTGATAGAAGGGGAAAAGTATATTGCAAAACATGGAATTACTGCTGAGAAAAAAGCAGCGGAGAAGGCCGATTTAGTAATTACAACTTCAGATGACCTGAGGTATAGATTGGAACCTTACGCTAGACAAATTGAGACGGTTTATAATGGTGCGGATTACGACTTTTTCCAAAGAGAAAATTATTTTGAATCGCATTTATTAAAGAGTATTCCTAAAGGAAAAAGAGTGACTTACGTAGGGAATATTGGCTTGAGAATTAATTATAAATTATTAGAAAGCATTGTAAAAAGCGACCCTGAATTACAATTAATTTTAATAGGACCAATTAATCAGCGAGAATTCAGAGGTGAGAAATTATTGGAATATAGTAATGTACATTATTTAGGGCCTCAGAAAATGGAAGATGTTCCAGATCTTGTCTATTATTCAGATGTTTGTATTATTCCATTCCTTTGCAATGACCTTACACAATGTATTTATCCTTTGAAAATTAATGAATATTTGAGTGTGGGTAAACCTGTACTTACAACTCCTTTTACAAACTTAGAAGATTTTGAGGAAGTGATTCATATTTATGATGATGCACCATCTTTTGAGGTGGAATTAAAGAAAGCACTTAAAGACTCCAAAGAAAAAGTAGCGAGAAGAAAGGAAATTGCCAAGAATAATAAGTGGGAAAACAGGGCAAGTCAATTTCATAACATTTACCTTGATAAAATAAATAGAAATGCTCAGTAGCTTAAAACTATATGTTCAGAATAATGACTGGTTGAAACAGTTTATTCACCAATCCCTTGTACTTTATTACAGACCAAGGTTTTGGGTACGAGTACTTTTATTTCCTTTTTATATCAAGAGGGGTAGAAAAGCTGTGATCAGATCTTCTGCTCGCCTGGACTTATTTCCGTTTAATAAAGTTACTATTGGGAAAAAGACAATCATTGAGGATTTTGTGACTCTAAATAATGCCGTAGGGGATTTAGTCATTGGAAATAATGTGATTGTCGGAATGGGCAATACTATTATTGGACCTGTAGAAATAAAGGATAATGTACTATTTGCTCAAAATATTGTGGCTTCTGCTTTAAACCATGTTTTCGAAGATCCCGATGTGCCAATTGTGGATCAAGGTGTCAATACAAAAAAAATAACAATAGACGAAAATTCATGGATAGGTGCTAATGTGACCATCACACAAGGTGTACATATTGGAAAACACTGTGTGATTGGAGCAGGAAGTGTAGTAAACAAAGATATTCCTGACTATCATGTGGCTATTGGAAACCCTATCCGATTAGTCAAAAGATATAATTTCGAAACCAAAAACTGGGAAAAAATACCTAAACAATAATTATTATGCTCTCGATTATCACCGTAAACTTTAGACAATTAGACGTTACGCTAGAACTAATTAAATCCTTAATACAATTTGCACCTAAAGAGTCAGAATGGATTGTTGTGGACAATGGATCACAAAAAGATATTTCAGCACTTTTAGAACGAATGGATTCAAGAGTTAAAGTCATAACCTCAGAAGAGAATCTTGGTTTTGCAGGTGGAAATAATCTTGGAATAAATGAAGCTAAAGGAGATTTTCTATACTTTATCAATAACGATACTATAGTGACAAAAAGTTCATTTCAACCTTTATTAGATTCAATGCAAGATGAAAAGGTAGGTATGGTTTGTCCCAAAATTCAATATTATTATACTCCCAATACCATTCAATATTCAGGTTTTACGGAGATCAATCCATTTACGGGAAGGAACAGAGTGATCGGAGAAAGAGAGCAGGATAAAGGACAATATGATAATGTAAAGAAAACTTACTTTGGACATGGAGCCGCCATGATGGTAAGAAGGAAAGTGATTGATGAGGTTGGCGGTATTCCTGAAACGTTCTTTTTGTATTATGAAGAAATGGATTGGTGCAAGAAGATACGGAAAGCAGGATACCAGATTCAATACAATGGCAAAGCAATGATTTTACACAAAGAATCTATTACAGTAGGAAAATTAAGTCCATTGAAAGAGTTTTATATGACGCGGAATAGGATTTTATTTATGTATAGAAATTACTCAATTATTTATTTTATCGGGTTCTTTTTATTCTTCATGATGTTATCATTTCCGAAACGATATTTCTTCTTACTCAACAAAGATAAAAAGCTAAATAGTGCATTGAAGGCCGGTCTCTTCTCTGCACTATTGTATCTTTTCAATAAAAGCATGGCACAACCCAAAGATGGGCTCAAATACGCTTAGAGTTACCACTTAAATTTTGTACTTTGTTTATATAGTTAAAAAACCTAGAAATGACTGCTAATTACCAATTATTATTCTGGGGACTTCTATTTGTTGTTTTATACAGTGCAGTAGGATATCCCGTATTACTTTATTCAATTCTATTGATTAAGAGAGTTTTCAAAAAGAAAAAAGACCTTTCTGCTTGGACAGATGAAGCTTGTCCTGAAATAACCATTATTATTCCGGCCTATAATGAAGCTTCAATTATCAAAGAAAAAGTAGAGAATACATTAGCACTTCAATATCCAGGTAACAAGAAAAATATACTTTTCATAACAGACGGAAGTACAGATGAAACACCAGACATTATTAGAAAATTTCAAGATCAAGGCGTTGAGCTTTTGCATTCTCCAGAGCGATGTGGGAAATCTGAAGCACTTAACAGAGCAATGAAGTATGTGAAGACAGATATTGTAGTATGCTGTGATGCAAATACTATGATAAATAGGGATGCTTTAATCCACATTACAAGCCATTATAGAAACCCAAATGTTGGTGGTGTTTGTGGAGAGAAAAAGGTAATCACTCCATCTTCAAACGGAGCCGCCTCAGAAGGAGAAGGAGCTTATTGGCGCTATGAATCAAAACTAAAAGAATGGGACGCCGAACTGACAAGTGTAATGGGAGGAGCAGGAGAACTGTTTTCTATAAGAACTTCACTTTATCCTTCGATTCCAAAAGAAATTATTTTGGATGACTTTTTCATTACTATGCATATCGTTCAAAAAGGTTTTAAAGTGGCCTATGAAAAAAATGCCTATGCTACAGAAACTTCATCAGCTTCAGTACAAGATGAAATGAAACGAAAAGTGCGTATTGCATCAGGAGGATTCCAAATTATGTTGGTTTTAATTCCTATGCTTAACTTCTTCAAGTACGGATGGGTGTCGTTTCAATACATTTCACACAGAGTATTACGATGGCTGATTGTCCCTTTTGCATTACCATTGCTTTTACTGTTAAATATATACCTAGCATATGAACTGAGGGGGATTTATGAATACACTCTCCTCATACAAATCCTCGCTTATGCTACCGCATTAGTGGGAAGATTTTTAAAGAAAAACAAAGTACAGATAAAAGGACTGCTCTTTCCTTATTACTATGCCTTTATGAACTACTGCGTTCTGCTGGGCTTCTTCAAGTTTCTGCAAGGAAATCACTCCTCTATCTGGGAGAAAGTAAACCGACAATAAATGTATACTACCACCCAAAAATATCGACTTCTTTTTATACCATTTCTGACATTGTTGCTCGCAATGATCCCATTAAAAACGCAATATGATTATTTGACACTTGGATCATGGGATGCAAATGGTGTACCTTCATATTTAGATGGACGAATTGCTGTTCCAACTGATGTTGTGGATAGAACCAGAGCTTTAATTGAAGATTCATTGAGAATCTTTGGCAATGCATTTTTGGATAGAAATGCTACTGATGTTTATCTGAAACAAGAAGGAGAGGTCTTTGTGACTCTACTTTATGAAGATGCAGGGTGGAAAAATACATTAGGCTTTTATACTTATACAATTGATGATATACCACAGAGTTCTGGTGAAATAGGAGACCTCACAATCATCTTTCCAAATATCGACAGTCCTGATATTGTAGATAATGGAATGCGGATTAGTTTGGGTACTTATCCCGAAAACACTGTGTTTGGTTTTTTCTTGGTGGCCCAAGGATGGAATGGTGGAATTACTGATGGTGATTATATGTTGTTTACCAATGGTGATTTCAATTCCTCATTTACCGCAGGTACACTTTATAATCAGATGACTATTATTTTTGCAAATGATCTAACAGACGCTACAGAATTTGATTTCCTTCTATGTATGGAAGACAATGTGGATCTTTCTGCCGGTGATTACGATTATAATGATGCTGTATTTAAATTAGAGTCCACTCCTGATGTAGCATTGGATCAATTTAGGGCGGAGGCCTTGATTCCGCCAGTAGCAGAAGATACATTGATTACCGTTTTTCAATATGATACAGTCACATTTTCAATTGACAGCTTACTTCAAGATCATAATTATATTGATTATTCATCTTTGGAAATACTTACACCTGTTGACCCAGATGACCTTTCACTGATCTCATTTAGCGGTACAGATCTCACTGTTGGAATGACTGACGGAGTGTTCGACACTTTAGCGTTGGATTATAGAATCTGCAATGAAAGTTTTACTAACCTTTGTGATACAGGTGTCATCTATATAGCGTTAGGTAGTATAAACCAACCTCCAGTAGCGTTAAAAGATTCATTGATTAGATATGATGTTTCACTTACAAATACTGGTCTTCCATTAAGTGTTTTAGGGGCTGATCCAGATGATAATTTAAATACAGATCACCTGAGAGTCATTTCATCACCTAATGATATTTTCTTTACAATTTCGGATGATGGACATATTAAGATTGTACCTCAATTAGATGCAAGTGGTATTGATACTGCCTTCTTTGAAATTTGTGATTTAGGTACTCCTATATATTGCGACACAGGTTATTTCTTAGTGAATTTTCCAGTATTGCCGGTCGCTGTGGATGATGCCGTTAACTTGCCTGATGGTCATGAAATCAGTATTGATGTATTAGCTAATGATACGCACCCTGATGATGATTTAGATTCTACTACTTTAAGAATAATTGAAGAACCCGATATAGAAGGTGTTGAGTTTGAAGTAGTAGATGGGGAAATCGTACACACACCACCAGAAGATTTTGTGGGCTCGTATGATCTTACATATGAAGTTTGCGATAAATCAACACCACCAGATTGTGATCAAGCAGTTTTGACTATTACCGTTTTTGATGATGATCCAGTGGCAGTCAATGATACATTAAGTTTACCTGATGGTGACCCTGTAAATATAAATATACTCGCCAATGATACGCATCCTCAAGATGATCTAAATCCTGCATCATTAAAAATTATTGAAACGCCAGATATAGACGGAGTGACTTTTGAAGTCGTCAATGGAGAACTAGTGCATACCCCACCAGAAGGTTTTGAGGGTACCTATGAATTGACTTACGAAATTTGCGACAATTCTTCTCCAGCAGATTGTGATCAAGCTGTAGTTGTTATCACAGTGTTTGATGATGATCTTTTGGCTGTTAATGATACATTGGATCTTCCTGATGGAGAGTTAGCTATAATCGATGTACTTTCTAATGATTTTCATCCCGAAGATGATCTTGATCCCGAGTCTTTAAGAATTATTGAAGAGCCGGATATCGATGGTGTTGAATTTGACGTTGTGGATGGAGAAATAGTACATACACCACCGGAAGGATTTGAAGGAACTTATGAGTTAACTTATGAAGTTTGTGATAATGCAACTCCGGTAGATTGTGATCAAGCTGTTGTTGTCATTACAGTAGTTGATAATGATCCTACACCAAGGACAAACCTACCACCTGTTGCAAAAGATGATTTTGCAATCACTGATGTTGACGTTTCAGTAGAGTTGCCAATTCTTGATAATGACTACGATACTGACGGTCATCTAGATTATTTTACTGTCGCTCTGATAACATCTCCTCTCAATGGATCAGTCTTGTTCGATGGTGAAATTACAGACGGAGATACATCAGTTGTAGCTCATTATTTCCCGAACAAAGGTTATTCAGGAGTAGATATTTTCACTTATGAAGTCTATGATAATGGAAGTCCTAGAAAGAAAGATGAAGCCATCGGGATTATTCTGATAGGCGATGATGGTTATGTATCTGAAAACTCATCATTGTATTGGATTGATTCAGTGAAAATATTTGAAGGAGAAACTTATAATCTGCCATTAGAAGAAAAGGTAAATAAAGTCACTGACATAGACCTATCTTCTCCAACCACTTCTTTATACGGTTCTCCAGATTTAGAAAATGCAGATGCTGAAGCTGTTGATTCTTTAAATATTCTTTATACAGCACCAGATTCAGTTGCATCAGATGGAGAAAGAGATTACGTTTATTACAGTGTTTGTAATGATGATGAAGAGTGTGGTTATGGCTTGTTGATTGTAGATATTTATCAAGAGGGAACAGTAATAGAAGAGGAAATTGATATAACAGTTTACAATGGATTTTCTCCAAACGACGACCTAATCAATGATTTCTTTGTTGTAGAAAATATTGAAAGATATAAAGACAATCAATTGAAAATCTATAATAGATGGGGACAAGAAATCTATCAAAAAGAGGGGTACGCCAACGAATGGAACGGTAACAATAATAATGGAGAACCACTCCCTGATGGTACTTACTTCTATGTAATCCTTATTGAATTAAATAACAAAACCAATACATTTAACGGGTATGTGGTACTGAAGCGATAAGAAGATGAGAAAACTATTAATAATCCTAGGACTAATATACATATTTGGAAATGAGGGGAAGGCTCAACAATTACCAATGTTCACCCAATATGCTTATAATACATTGGCCATTAACCCGGCATTTGCAGGAACCAAAGATGGAATTGATTTTCTATTATTAAACAGGTGGCAATGGGTAGACTATGAAGGAGCTCCAAATACCTTTAACTTCAATACTTCATTTAAAGTGGCTGACAAATTTGGTATGGGAATTAACTTTGTCAATGACAAAATTGGAGTTTCTACCACTAATACCATGCAATTGGCGGGTTCATATATGACGCAACTCAATGAAAAGTTGACATTGTCATTTGGTTTGGCACTTTCTGCCACCTCATATCGGCACGATTGGACTAATGTCAGTCTCCAAAATCCATCAGATCCTACATTCGGGTCTAATAACGAAAGCCTTACTAATATCAACACTGGCTTTGGTCTATACCTCTACAGCGATAAATATTACGTAAGTTTTTCAATCCCATATATCCTTGAAAACAAAATCACCAATACATCTGAAGCACAAGAGTATAGACATTATTTCTTAAAAGGGGGAGTTCATTTTCAAGTCTCGGATCATGTAGATTTTGTACCATCAGCATTATTGAAGTACGTGACCAACAATGATGTTCAATTAGATCTCACTGCCACTTTTATTTTACAGAAAATGCTTTGGCTTGGAGCAACGTACAGAACACAAGATGGTTTTGCATTGATGGCTCAATTGGATGTAAGAAAGAGATTTAGGCTTGGGTATGGTTATGATATTCCAGTAACAGATATTCAAACTGCAACCTCAGGTTCACACGAAATTATAATAGGATTCAATATAAAATCAAAAACGAATAATGTAATCGTGAGTCCAAGATATTTTTAAATATGAAATTTACTATTGTACTTATTCTATTGCTTCAACTATTATCTCAAACTATTGTATTTGCTCAATCTCATGATACTAAATTTATGAAAAAAGCAAATGAGTATTTTGAAAGAAGCGACTACATACTTGCCATTGATTACTTTGAGAAAGTCAATAAATTAGACATTATCTCAGAGTATAAGTTGGCTTATTCCTATCAGCATACATTACAGTATCTTGAAGCTGTAAGGGTATATGAAAAGCTAGTCAACTTTAATTGGGAACTTTCTGATGAAGTATTATTGAACTATGGGCTGATGTTAAAGTCATTGGAACAGTACAATAAAGCAGGAAAGGCCTTTCAAAGGTATTTGTTTAAAAACCCAAGAGATCATGAAGTGAGGGACCTTTATTTGTCTTGTCAGTCCAATCAATTAAGGAAGCTAAAAAGAAACAGATTCAATGTAATTGTAGAAGGGCTTTCTTTTAATTCTGAACAGAAAGATTTCAGTCCTTTGATCTTCGACAGCGGAATTGCTTTTTGTTCTTCAAGACCTTTAAGAAAGAAACTTACGGTACACAATCGAGATGGCTATTCTTTTATCAATTTGGTAAAAGTAGATAAATCAAAACTAGGAGCTTACACCGATGTACAATTGCTAGACAAAGATATTTTTTCTAATCATCACGTTGGTCCATCTTATTTTGATAAATCTTCTAATATGTTGTACGTCACTATCAACGTGGACAAGAATGAAGTGATTGATGGAGAGAACTTTGATATTCATCACTTAGAGATTCGGACGGCAAAATATAAAGATGGCCAGTTTCAAAAAATGTCTGACTTTGAACTCAATAATAAAGAATTTTCTGTTGGTCACCCCACTTTGACTAAAGATGGTAATACCATTTATTTTATTTCAGATATGTCAGATGGAAAAGGAGGAACAGATATATATGTCAGTCATAGAAATCTATCAGGAGGTTGGGACCCGCCCTATAATATTGGTGAAATGATCAACACTTCTGGTAATGAAGTTTTTCCATTTATATACAATGATAGTACATTATTTTTCTCTTCTGATAGACATATTGGATTAGGAGGTTTAGATATTTATAAAGCTAATATTAGAAATAACAGGGTAGTTTCCGTAGAGAATATGGGCTATCCTTTTAACTCTTCAAAAGATGATTTCGGTTTAGCTATAGATCATGACATCGAAGAATTTAATGGTTATTTCTCTTCCAATAGAGATGGAGGAACAGGAGCAGATGATATTTACCGATTCAGAGAGGTACCTGATAACATATCTGTCTTAGTAGTTGATAGTTTAACCAAAGAACCATTGCCAAATTCTTCTGTTATTTTATTTGACTGTGCAAAGGAAGAAATATCAAATGGAGTTACAGATGATAAAGGCTTTTATGCTACCTCCATCGACTTACATGATTTTTGTCAAGTGGAAGCGATGCAGATGGGTTATATCCCAAAAATTATCAATACTGAATACTTGGAAAAAGAGTTTGGTGGAATGTATGTCATCATTGATCTCGTGAAAGGAAATCAAATCAGAATGGAGGGAGATATTATTGATGAAAATACAAAGGAGAAGATACCAAATGCTACCATTGCATTGCAGGATAGTAAATACATCCATCTCAATAAAACTTCATCAAACCAATTCGGTCATTATCAGTTTATTTTTGGTGATAAAGCACCCGATCAAACCTTAAATTTAAATGTGTCAGCTTCAGGCTATTTAGCAAAAGATGCTAGTGTAAATGCTAATAATGTAAGTTTAGACGGAGTGATTCGCAGGGATGTTTATCTCAAGAGAATGATCAAAAACGATCTCCTTGAAATTGAGAATATTTATTATCCCTTCGATAAAGCCTATTTAACGCCTGAAGCGAAGGTAATATTAAATGATTTACATAGAATAATGGTCAATAATCCCTCTTTGATAGTTGAGCTTGGTTCACATTGTGATATCAGAGGTAGTGATGATTATAATATTGATTTATCAAGAAGAAGAGCGGAGTCAGTGATCAGTTATTTGAATGCAAAAGGAATAAAAACGAGGAGACTTGTTTATCAATTCTATGGAGAAAAAGTGAATGCTGTAGACTGTATTTCATGTACAGAATCTCAACATCAATTGAATAGAAGAACTGAATTTAAAATTCTAGATTACTAATGGAAGATCATATCAATTTAGTGAGCTGTCAGCATTTCTTTTCAGGAATAGGACGGTATAGTTTTGAATTAGGAGAGGAAATGTACAAATCAGCTCCAATACAGCTTTATAAGCCTTCTAAACCAAGTAATGCGGATCATTTTTATGAAAATCAATACGATTGGATCAAGGGGTATTTCTACAAATCCTTCAGAAATCTACACCCTTATGTATTGCCTCTTTTTATAAAACAGGCCCTAAATCAATCTTTCAATCCCAATAAAATTTACCATGCACATTGGTTCTTATCTGGCTTAGCGTTGTCATATTTTAAAGATGCTCGATTTGTTGTCACTATGCATGATGTTTCATTACTTCATGTTCATGAAGGTGATCAATGGTTTATGAAGTACTATAAATGGGCCATCAATCGTTTTAAGGAAAGACGAGTACCCATCATTGTGGTCTCTGAAAGTGCCAAAAAAGATACGATCATCCATGCCAAATACCCAGAAGAATTAGTTCATGTAATTCATAATGGAATCAATTTCGATCAATTTTACCCTTCAGAAAATACAGAAAGAAAAGAAGATCAGTTTAATATTATCTATACAGGTGGATTAGGGGAAAGGAAAAACCTACAGTTGCTATTAGAAGCCTTTCAAAACATAGAAAAAAAATTTCCTTTTGTAAAACTTAGAATTGCGGGTATGTATCCTGAACGGACTGTATATCCTCAAATTGCAGAAGATTTGAAGCTCAAAAATGTCATTTTTGAAGGGTATATTCCAGATGAGCAATTGATCAATTTTTATCATGAAGGTGATTTGCTTGTTTTTCCTTCTTTGTATGAAGGGTTTGGATTTGCACCATTAGAGGCAATGGCAAGTAGTGTGCCTGTATTGAGTGCAAAAGGTGGCTCACTCAGAGAAGTTGTAGGAGATGGAGGAGACTTTTTTGAGTATGAAGTCAATGATTTAAGTATGAAAATATCAAATGTAATAGAGGACGAAGTTTATAGACAAGACCTTATCAAGAGAGGAAGTTTGTGGGTCAAAAAATTCACATGGGAAGAAAGTGTTAGAAAAACTAAGGATGTATATAAATTTGTCAGTTAAGGACCAATTTAATTATTGGTATTTTTTAAGACCTCGCACTGTTAAATGCGAGGTCATTTTTTAATAAATAAGATAAAGAGTTTGTCTGAGTATATATTTTATTGTCTAGGACAAAAGCACTTAATCCTGTAAGTGGATCAGAGTACTTTCTCTATTCCCAGAATCATCTGTATACCAATCTGAATTTGAAGTTCCGCCACTTTCAACAAAAGTTCTGAAGTTGAGATAAGCATTTGTAATGTCAATATTCTCATGAGGTGGGTGGAATTTATGAGGCATATGTAATGCCCATGGATGACCTGCTGAAGTGGTATAGTTGCCACTATCAGAACCACTAGATCTTAATGATACATCAAACTTCTGAGTAGGTGATCCATTCGTCATATGCACTTCCCTTGCTCTATTTTGATTGACAAAAATGAAAGGATTAAAATCAGCTACAGGTAAATCTTCAAAAGGTATTGGATTCACAAAAGAGATGACAATATCCATTTCGTTACTTGTTCTAATAGGACCGCTTCCTTGCACAAGTCCAAAATGATTATCAAAAACAATTACAACTGGTTTATCATCATCAATTCCACTTTCCAGCCCTTTGATATTTAATGAAGTGACTCCACTTGCAATAGTACTACCACTAACACCACTGATGGAATCACTATGAATTGGCAATTCAATACCAAACCCAGAAGGCATTGCGGCTTCAACAGTGCTGACTTCATATTTAGAAAGAACTTCAACAACCTTGTTACTTGCATTTGAAACATAATTGTGTCTGTAATGAATCATAATATCATTAAAATCATAATCCCCTTTTTCAGGATATAAATCTTCAAAAGCGTAAGTACCAAAACCATTTTTCCCTGGATTATAATTATTGAAGGCTCTAGCGGGATCATTTGGATATTCATCAAAACCATCTACTACGCCATCTCCATCCGCATCAGCACCACCAAAATCATCTTCAGAACATCTAAAAGTACTCAAGTCATTTACTTTTCTGTTGAGTTGCTGAGCAATAGTATATGAACCATCATTAATATCCATCTGGATGATTGTAGAATTACTACCATTGGTAGACAGATATAAATTATCAAAACGGTCAAAAGTAACCCCTGTAATAGAATAAGGAAAATCATCTGCACTAATTCTTGAAGCAGATACTGCCGTAGAGTCCGCATTGAATGTTAGATGATAAAGGCCACCTTTACAAGCTTGGTATAAAGCTCCAGTTGAACTGAATGCAAGGTCTCCAGCACCATGTTTATCGGTTGGAATACCTGAAATAATTAAATTTTTCAATACCGTACCATCTATCGGGTTTACAATGGCCAGATGTTGGTTGGAAGCAATAAATAATCTTCCCCGTTCATAGGCCATTCTAGGGTACCCATTATGAAAACTTGAACTTGCTGTATTCAATGATGCAATAAAAGTGGATGTACCTGAGGTTCTATCAAAAGCATAAAGATCTCCAGTATTGTCATAATAAATGATATCGTTTTCCTGATCGTACCCATTCGCAAAACTTTTTCCGACTAGATTACTGTAGTCCGTTATACTGTAATTACTTTCAAAATTAATTGCAAAAGCTTCACCACTACCATTAACGGAAAAGAAGATATCTTCACAAGAATTAATTCTTGCGTTTGAACTTTGAGCAATAGATGATTTTTGGCTCAATCTATCAAATGTAACGGTAGTTTCATCGTCAGAAATGGTATTGATCTCGTACCACTCTACTCCTTTAGCACTTTTAGTGATGTATATTTTATCAACAAAAGATGGAATGGTCAGCGTATGATTTAAATTTCCAGTTACATCCGAAAGAGCTCGACCTACTCTAATGTAATCACCATTATTACTCACTATATAAAAAGTGATCACACTTTGGATTGGATTAAATTTTGACTTCACATCAACTGTCAATGCCTTCACCGTTTTATATTCAAAAGAACTAGGTACATTAATTTCTTCGAAGGTACTGTTTGTTGTAGCAACAGGTGTTGGATTTGATTGCGAATCATCTTTGACCACAGTACAGGCCTCAAAAAATAAAGCAAATATAAAAAGGATAAAAAAGTTAGATATTCACATGCTGTTTTTAGGTTGTCATGTAAGATTTAAATTAAAAATGAGATTTGGTTTTACTTAAAAAACTTCTTTCAACCTTAAAAACACATTAAGTATAGTAAAGATTCCCTTTTTTTATGCTAAAACCCTCAATATCCTATGTAAGGTCTATTAAATAATTCTTAGAATAGAACTTATTTCTTGTCAAGAATCAATGAATGTTACTTGGCTTTTTTGTGGAATGGGAACCTTATTTTAGTTAGTCATAATAGGGTGCAAAAAAAATAGGTGAACATGAGTCTCTTCATATTCACCTATTTGATGGTTCAATATTTATTATTTGAATTTATTCTTTTTTATCTCAAGCATTTCGTAATATCTTATTTCTGAATTGATAGAATAAGTTGATTGCTTCTAGTCGCATTAATGGTATTATTTTTAATAGGTTTACATTCTCATTTCTTAAATAGAAGATGAAAATTACTACAGCCCCAATAATCTCAGTTACTAATGCAGGTAACACAGTTCCAATTTCGCCCATATAAGCAACCATGAAATAAGAAAGAACAATCAAGATAATACTATTCATGACAACTATATTGGTACTCAACTGAGGCTTACCTTTGGCATTAGTATAACTTGCAAAAAAGGCACCTAATGGAGCAAATAAAGAGGTAATTACTAATATGACAAGTAAGTGAAATGAATCAGAATATTGATCTCCATGCAGTAAAACAATAAAGGGTTTAATCAGAACTAAAAAGCCAATTGATATGGGTAGAATAATCAAATATACTTTGCCAAGTGTTTGGAGAAAGTATTTTTTAAATTCTTCCATATCACCTCTTTCATAAAGCTCTACAATTTTAGGATAGAAGCTCAGCTGAATTGCATTGGAGATGGAAAGAATAATTACTAAGTAACGTTGTGCCAGACCGAGCATGGCCGTGATTTTTAAAGAAATTATTCCTGCAGAAAGGAAAAGTGTCATTTTTGATGAAGCTGTCCCAAACAATGCTTTCAAAGTACCTTGTTTAGCATAATGCATTATTTCCTTAAATGTCTTTTTATCAAAAGGACTTAAAAATATGGCTTTAAATGGAATAGTGGTTAAGGCAATCAAGAAAGAAATACCATAGACTGCTACAATCACAAGTACAAGCTCTTGTATATTTAAAGCATTATAATGAACATAGTAAAGTCCCAGTCCTAATAGGGTTAATGAAATAAGATTAATGATGACTGCCCTGTAAAGGGTATGTCTACTCTTATGTATATTCTCAACCCACTTCAAACAATTGTTTGTGATGGAAAAGATAGGGTAGACCATCAAGAAATAAGAAATGTCGGGAAAAATATCAAGAAACCCTGTCAGTACAATCAGTAAACCAATACACGTTTCAATGATAAGTATTGCTATAATTACCGTTTTATAGGTTTGGTAAGCTTTTTCATTTTCTTTACCAGATGAAAATTTTACTAAAGCTACATAGGTAACACCTTCTCTAATGTTGATTGAAAAATTAAAAATAGAGAAAAATATAAACCATAAACCCACATCTTCTGCACTATATTCCCTTGTAATAAAAAATAGAAGGATGTATCCAAATAACAACTCTGAAACTGTTAGTGAATAGGTGGTGATAAATGGATACTTATTTAAAAATGGTAATAGCTTTTTCAATAGTAAAGGTCATAAAGAGTGATAACTACCTAAATAATAGTTTTTTTTTGACAATAGTTTAAGTATTGAATGTAGAATTATATAACTACCTTTTATAATACTATTGTATTGTTGAAGTATAATACATATAAGTTGCAAGTTGCAACTAATAATTTATATAAAATAATTGAAAGTAGAAGAAGTGGGGCAGATCCTTATGACCACTTTTAGATAAATAGTAATGCATAAATCTTTACGGTCATTATAAACAAACTTTACTCATTAATTCTTAAATTCGAGAATGATTAATTTAGAAAACACATCCTTATTAAAGGACAAGGCATATATTAATGGAGATTGGGTGAAAGCAAAAAACAGTCACACTTTTGAAGTTACCAATCCATTTAATCAAGAAAAACTAGCAGATGTGGCTGATTTAGAGGTAGAAGATATACCCTTGGTAGTAGATACGGCAAATCACGCTTTTCAAGAATGGAAAAATAAAACGGTTGCTGAAAGAGCTTCAATTCTTAGAAAATGGTATGAACTTCAATTAGAAAATGCGGAGGACTTAGCGAAGATTTTAACTGCTGAACAAGGTAAACCATTAGCTGAAGCTTTAGGAGAAATTAAGTATGGGGCTTCATTTGTAGAATGGTTTGCTGAAGAAGCCCGTAGAGTTTATGGAGACGTTATTCCTGGTCATGGGGAGGATAAAAGAATAGTTGTCATTAAACAACCAATTGGTGTAGTGGTGGCTATCACACCATGGAATTTTCCAAATGCGATGATTACAAGAAAAGTTGCTCCCGCATTAGCAGCAGGTTGTTCTGTAATCATAAAGCCTTCAGAAGAAACGCCATTATCAGCATTAGCTTTAGCGGTTTTAGCAGAGCAAGCTGGCATACCAAAAGGAGTCTTCAATATCATCACAACAACAAACGCATCAAAAGTAGGGCAGGTTTTGACTGATAGTCCAATCATTAAGAAATTATCTTTTACAGGTTCAACAGCTGTTGGGAAGCAACTTATGCGTCAATCTGCTGATACTGTGAAGAAAGTATCTCTTGAATTGGGAGGAAATGCTCCTTTTATCGTTTTTGATGATGCAGACTTAGAAGATGCTGTACAGGGAGCAATTGCATCAAAATATAGAAATGCTGGACAGACTTGTGTTTGTGCTAATAGAATTTATGTTCAAGATGGAATTTATGAAGCATTTGTTGATAAATTTACCAAGCAAGTTCGTCTATTGAAAGTAGGAAATGGATTGGATGAAGGTGTTGAAATTGGACCTTTAATTAATTCGAAAGCGGTAAGTAAGGTGAATCATTTGATTGATGATGCCCTAAGTAAAGGAGGAAAAATAATATTAGGTGCGAAAAGTGAATCAAAACCCAATACGCTTTACCCTCCAGTTATTATTAGTGGCGCAACTTCTGAAATGAAACTTGCACACGAAGAAATCTTTGGTCCTGTTGCTCCTATTTTTAAATTCGAAACAGACGAAGAAGTAATTAAAGCCGCCAATAATACTGAATATGGTTTGGCATCCTATTTTTATGGTAATAATATGAAGAGAATTTGGAAGGTAGCCGAAAGTCTAGAATATGGAATGGTAGGCATTAATACTGGAATGATCTCTACCGCAGTTGCTCCTTTTGGTGGTATTAAAGAAAGTGGTAATGGGAGAGAGGGATCAAAATATGGAATGGATGACTTTCTAGAAATCAAATACCTGTGTTTTGGAGGTGTTGTTTAATATCAATCTAATAGTTTAAATTTTCTTCTATTGAATTAAAACTTTTCAATATTTAATATTTTTAAAATAATAAAATCCTCACTATCCGTTTTTGTTAAGGTCACAGTGAGGGTTTTATTTTGATAAACTATATTGAAGTAAATATCCTATGATATATTAAATATTCATTTAATATATATTTAATCGATTATATGAATTAATGTAATAGTTAAATAACCGTTTTATAAAATATGTAAGTATGTAATAACTATTCAAATGATTAATTATTTTGAAGTTTTATTTCCATTTTTTAGTATATTTTTGTGAAATGAAATTTTTATGGATTGATGGCGAGAAAGTTGAAATTAATGATCGGGATAAGACATTGGTAGATACTATTAGAAGTGCAAAAAAAAGCATTACAGCACCTTGTTACAGAACTTTAAGACAATTTGGAACTTGTAACTCCTGTTTAGTGGAAATAAATGGGGAGAAAAAATTGGCTTGTGGCAACCCTCCTGTTTGTGAAGAAGAGATTGTTTTAAATAGAGCCGATTTGATAGAGGAGAGGAAGCAAAAAGTAAAAGTATTTAAGAAACATAAAGAGATGATGGAGAAATACCTATAATATAATTTGTTGTGAAATCAATAAACATAAAATTTCATATCCACTGCTTCATCAACAGTAATAACTCTAAAAACATAGATTCCAACAGGTGGAGATTGCGGTAAGGTGTAACTCGTAATAAAATCACCTTCAAGGTCTACAGTTAGTATTATTTCATCCATAATTTTACCACTTGATGAAATAATAAAAGCTTTTACAGTTTGATTCGTTTTTACACCAAATATTTCAATCTTGATGTTTGTTCCTTTGGTAACAACATTAGGATACATTCTGGCAGAAATTTGCCCACTATTGTTCGAGATATTGATCGGGCCGTAGATTGTAGAATTTCCATCAAAATCAACTTGTTTTAAACGGTAATAAGGGAGAAGAGATATGGAATCGACATAAGAATAAGATGTGGGCGTACTAATATTTCCGGCTCCTTTTACAGTATCTATTGTAACCCACAAGTCATTGTTTACAGAGTTCTGGATTTCAAAGTGTTTATTATTGATTTCAGTAGCAGTTTCCCAATATAACGTATTTCGTCCCGAGGAGGCGACACCATAAAACTGAGTTAATTCAACAGGGAGGTCTTCTTCATTGATCAATTTACAGATTTGATTATTAGGGGAATTTTCTCTGCATTTACTATCGTCACTAATCGTACACTTGGTGTCTGGTCCAAACTGAAGTTTACCATTTATAGTGGGGTTGATATTTTTGTTACAGGTCAGAAAAACATTTCCGGATATGATCAAACAACCTGTTTCGTCTACGTAAATTGTTTCTTTTCCAAAAAAATCGACAGACTGTTCAATGAGTAAAATGCCGTAAACATTTATTGTTCCACCACCACCGTTATCAGAAGTGACATTGCCTTTGATACGACCGTTTCCATGTTCTCCAATTTCTAATATTGCTTTGCCTTCATTTCTAAAATCACCATCAATGACAAGTTCACCATCTGAATAATAAGTACTGTTTCCGCCATTCAATGAGTTCAAATCTCCTCCAATCTTGGAAACACCTCCTTCATTTACAACAAATTGATTATTTGCATTGTTAAAGGTAAGATCATTTTCAACGTTCAATGTACCGTTTACATTGAACTTGATAAGGCTACCATCAAAAGCAACACCTTCTTTTATGTTTAACTCACCATCAACATCAAAGCCAGTAGTGACATTACCTTGTAATACAATCTTGAAAGAGGCACTTCCATTTTTACCGATTTCTAAACGAAAGTTTTGTCTGATTAAAGCGTAGGTAAGCTGACTGCTGATTTCATCAAGATCAAAGTCAATTTTTAAATATTCAAGCTTGAGCTTTGTGTTATTAACAAGTATGACATCCTTATCAGAAGGCCAGTTATTATTTTTATCACCTTCAACATAGGTCCAATTCTCCTCATTTTTCCAATCTTCAAGCGACAAATATTCTTCTTGATTTGGAGTAAATGTAGTTTGAGCAAAAGATTGTTGAGTACAATAAATAGTAAAAATAAAAAGAAGATAAGCTGATCTCATGGCTATTTGTATTTATAAAATCAGGTGTTGTAAATATGTAGGTTGAATATAGACAATTGTAAAATTATCAATATGATTGTCTTGAATTAAGAATAAAAGATATTGGTTAAGTGATTAAAAAAGTAAAGAAATAAATTGATCAAAACTTGTGAAGTAAAGTTGAATGAAGAATAATTTTCAGGTCTATGGTAACGTTAGCTCCTTTTTTATAATGATATTCAACAAATAGGGAGGAACGGTATGTTCCTCCCCAAAAAGGAATAAATTATGCGACCACTAATCCTCTTGCTTCTAAAACATCTTTTAGAGCGGCAATTAGACTTTGATTGTGGTGAGAAACCTTATGTCCCACTTTTTTGAAAATTCGAACTAGAGACTGATCATCTAAAGTTGAATAATGATCTACGAATTGGATGTAAATGTCTTGTGCTAAACTCATGGTAATAGAAAATTAAAGGGTTGAAAGTTGATTATCAATTAGTTTTACTCTCCTTTTGATAGAGAGTCTTCCGTTTTTTATGATCAAACGGTCATCCTTAAAATTTCTTTTACTGATTTCATCATTGAGGGCACCAAGAAACTCTCCTCTTGGATTACTCCAAGTGGTATTTCCAACTTCAGCATTGAATGTATCAATTAATGCTTCGTTACGTAGTGTTGAAAGTTCTTTGACTTTCTGAGTGTAGAATTCTTCTTTTAATGTCATTTTTTTCAGATTATAAAGTGAATAATCATTGAATGACATCAAGAAAAAACGTGAAAATTAAGTGGGGGTAGGTTTTTGTCCTTCCTACGGACCACATCGTTTTTACCACCGTGGATTATACTCGGTTGGTATCCATTCAAGGATTCTTGATGATGACACAAAGTTAGATTATTTTTATTTTAATTTCAAAATATACAATCAAAAGAATTTATCTTTAGTGTTGCAAAGTATTGAATACATGGTATTTATACTTAGATGTATAGATTCAACTCTGTGAAATTATAGATTTCATCTACTGAAAAAATATCATATAATTTCTCAGCTGTAATGAGCCTTGGACCTCTATTATCTATTGTCACAGCCAACCTGTCTTTCAATAATGAAGTGAGATACTGCTCAGACTCAGTCCAGTTAGATTGATAATTTAAATCTGCAATAAGATTATTTTGATCGGCCTCTTCACTTGAAGGAACATCATATTGATCAAAAGGATAATGCTTATCCAATAAGTGCTTGTAAATACGGTTGACTTCAATTTGTCCTTGTTGACTTTCACTTAAATGTGTCAACATTGCTTTCAACCAAAGTAAGCCACTAAAATCTTTGTTATCTCTGATAATGAAAATGTTATGCCAGTATTGGTTGATGTTTTTAGCTAAGATTTCCATAAAAACACCCACAACCCAGCTCTTCTTTTCTCTATGTTTATGATACCCTTTTCTTTCAATATCTTTCAGTGATTTTGCGAGTGCCTGAAGGATGTCATTTTTAAGATCTTCAATATACAAGTCAGTATAGGGGAAGTGTTCTTTGGCATACCTTTTCCAAACTTGAAATATTTTTTCTCCTTTTTCAGGTAAATCATTGATGGGAGATAGATCCATAATTAAAATTGATTAATTCCATTAAATTTTATCAAAAATAGAATATTAGGGATAAATTTTCTTCATTCTTTGTTAGAAATATAAATTACGGCAAGAAAATTATACTATTCTAAGAATATAATTCATTGAAGAAGCAAGTTCAATAAGATAATTATTAACTCATCGCTACAATGTTTATATTTATTTAGATAAAGTACGTTACTAATACCCAAAACGATCCTTATGCGAGATACTATAATGAGTTCAGATCATTTATCCAGGTTTATCCAACGGATTTATGAAATAAAAGAAAGTCGTGCTAACGTAATTACCCAAAGCGATCTGAAAGCTGCAGCAAAAGAAATTGGAGTGACAGATAGGGAGTGGGTAAAATTACAGGACCTTTTTTCTTCGCATTTAGCAAGGGCAATCGGATATCATAAATACAAAAATTGGGACGATGCAATTTTCGAACTTGATCAAGCACTTACAATTAACCCTTTTGATTCAAAAACCCTATTTATGATTTCTTCTTGTTATGCTAACAAGTACTACGAGGAAGAAAGAAAAGAAGACAGAGACCTATCTATCAGCTTTGCTAACAAATGCCTAGAGGTTAATCCTCTTGACGAAAAAGCATTACAATTATTGAGTTCTTTAAAAAAGGAAGAAAGACAAAGAAGAGTCATTGAGAAAGAATCTCTTAAAACACTGATAGTCGCCTGTTCTTTTGGAGCAATTATTTTTACTGCACTAGCTTATTTATCATTTTCAGATATTGTTGTGACAACAATACCTTATACTGCCGAAACGGTAGAAATCAGAACCACCGAGTTTAAACCTGATGTACACTTCCTAAATGCTGAATACAATAACAGTTATTTTAGAGTGAATGACAACATTATCAAAATTTTCGAAAGAAAAGCGGCTTTAGTATTACAAGGAGAAATAATGAAGTCTGATAAAGCCATCAATGGCGTATTTATTAAATGGAAAGATATCAATGGAAATATTGTTCATGCTGAGCATTTCACCAATCAATATTTACAAGATATTAAAGACCCTGCCAATGATAATTTCAAATTGATACGCTTTTTAGAATCTGAAAAAGCAGTATCAATTGCTAATGTAGATATTGTTCTAAATTAGTTGAAAGTACACTAATTACTTAGTAACGATAATAAATGAAGGTTAATAATACATCCGTTTCCTCGTAAATGGATGTATTTTTTTATTAAATAGACCTAAAACTTCATATTAACTTAATTTTTTAGTGACTTTTTTGTCCAAATGTGTAGAAATCGCAAATTAACCCTTACTTTTGGGGGCATTATTGGGCTTCTGAAAAATCAATTGGGCAAAATGGTACTCTTTTTCCAAGGCAATACAGACAATGTATTTGCAGTACACGCCGGTCAGGCACTTTCAAAAGAAAATCTAGAAAAACTTTCTTGGTTATTTGGCAATGCGAAATTGTCAGAAAAAACATCTTTGGACGGCTGGTACGTAGGACCACGCAAAGAAATGTTAACTCCTTGGAGTACAAACGCAGTTGAAATTACTCAAAATATGGGTATTGAGGGAATAATCCGTATCGAGGAATTCCTTCACGTTGAATCTGAAAAATCTGCGGATTTTGATCCAATGCTACAAGCTTTGTATGAAGGATTAGACGGTTCGATCTACACAATTGATGTAGAGCCAGAACCAATTCGTCATATCGAAGATATCGCTTCTTATAATGAAGAGGAGGGATTGGCATTGAGTGAGGACGAGGTTACTTACTTAAAAGAAGTAAGTGAAAAATTAAACCGTCCTTTAACAGATTCTGAAGTTTATGGCTTCGCTCAAGTAAACTCAGAGCACTGTAGACACAAAATCTTTAACGGTATTTTTGTGATTGATGGAGAGGAAAAACCTACTTCGTTATTCCAATTGATCCGTAAAACTTCTGACGAAACTCCAGATAACTTAGTATCTGCTTACAAAGACAACGTAGCATTTATTAAAGGTCCTGTAGCAGAGCAATTTGCTCCAGCAACGCAAGACAAACCGGATTTCTTTGAAACGAAAGATTTCGAATCAGTGATCTCTTTAAAAGCAGAGACACACAACTTCCCAACTACGGTTGAACCATTTAACGGTGCCGCTACAGGCGCTGGTGGTGAAATCAGAGATCGTATGGCAGGTGGTAAAGGTTCTATGCCATTGGCAGGTACTGCGGTTTATATGACTTCTTACTCAAGATTAGAAGAAAACCGTCAGTGGGAAAAAGGTATGGCTGAGAGACCATGGCTTTATCAAACTCCAATGGAAATCTTAATTAAAGCATCAAACGGTGCATCTGATTTTGGTAACAAATTCGGTATGCCACTTATTGCTGGTTCTGTACTTACTTTCGAGCATGAGGAAGAAGCTAAAAAACATGGCTTCGACAAAGTAATCATGATGGCAGGTGGTATCGGATACGGTAAGAGAAGAGATGCCTTAAAAGATACTCCAGAGAAAGGTGACAAAGTTGTTGTGATGGGTGGTGATAACTACCGTATCGGAATGGGCGGTGGAGCCGTTTCTTCTGTAGCAACAGGTGAGTTCTCTAACTCTATTGAATTAAATGCAATCCAACGTTCAAACCCTGAAATGCAGAAGCGTGTATACAATGCGGTTCGTGCAATGTCAGAGGCGGACGAAAACCCAATTGTATTGATTCACGATCACGGTGCAGGTGGTCACTTGAACTGTCTTTCTGAATTAGTAGAAGAAACAGGAGCACAGATCGATGTGGACAAATTGCCAGTAGGTGATCCAACGTTATCGAATAAAGAAATCGTGGGTAACGAATCTCAAGAAAGAATGGGATTAGTCATCAACGAGAAAAATATTGAGACTTTAAAGAGAGTTTCTGAGCGTGAGCGTGCTCCTTTCTACGTAGTAGGTGAGACGACAGGCGATATGCAATTCACTTTTAAAGACACAACTACAGGGAATGCTCCTATTGATATGCCTTTAGATTATATGTTTGGTAAAGCACCAAAAACAATCATGAAGGATACAAAAGTAGCTCCTAATTTCTCCGCTGTTGAAGTGGAAGCTTCAAAAGTACATGAGTACTTAAATGATGTATTGCAGTTAGAATCTGTTGCTTCAAAAGATTGGTTAACGAACAAAGTGGACCGTTCTGTAACAGGTCGTGTAGCAAAACAACAAACAGCAGGTAGTCTTCAGTTACCATTGAACAACGTTTCAGTGATGGCTTGTGATTACAGAGGAAAAGCAGGTATCGCTACAACAATTGGTCATTCACCAGTAGCCGCATTGATCGATCCTGCTGCAGGTTCAATCAACGCAATTGCGGAGTCATTAACCAACTTAGTATGGGCACCATTGGCACACGGTTTAGGTAATGTTTCATTATCAGCGAACTGGATGTGGCCTTGTAAGAACGAAGGTGAAGATGCTCGTTTATACGATGCGGTGGAAGCTTGTTCTGATTTTGCGGTAGCATTAGGAGTGAATATCCCAACGGGTAAAGATTCACTTTCGATGACGCAAAAGTACGGTGACGAAAAAGTGTACTCTCCAGGTACTGTGATTATTTCTACAGTAGGTGAGGTAGACGATTTGAAAAACGTAGTTGAGCCAGTAGCTAAAGTAGGTAAATCATTGGTTTATGTAGACCTTGCACAAGGTGGTCATGAATTAGGTGGTTCATCATTAGCGCAGGTATTAAATAAAGTAGGTGATAAAGTTTCTACAGTAACAAAACCTGATTTCTTTAAGAACGGTTTCGAAGCAATTCAAACTTCAATTAAAGCAGGTAACGTAGTTTCAGGTCATGACGTTTCAGCAGGTGGTTTAATTACTGCTTTATTGGAAATGACTTTCCCTGAGCAAAACGTAGCGTACAAAGTAGATTTATCAGCAATCTCTACTGCGGACTTGACAAATGTATTGTTCTCTGAAACTCCTTCAGTAATCTTCCAAGTGGAAGACGAAGCAGCTTTAGAATCAGTAATGAAAGAAGCGGGTGTTACTTACCACGTAATCGGTCAAGCTGTAGAAGGTGCTCAAACTGAAGTGACTTACAACGGAACTACTTTGGCATTTAATACAGAAGAGTTAAGAGACGTTTGGTCGAAAACTTCCTACTTATTAGATCAAAAGCAAAGTGGTGAGGAATTAGCGAAAGAGCGTTATGAGAGCTACAAAAATGCTCCATTACATTATTCATTCCCTGAAGGATTTGAAGGAAAGCTTTCTTCATTGGGTATCAACCCTGATCGTAAAGAGCGTTCTGGAATCAAAGCGGCAATCATCCGTGAGAAAGGTGTGAATGGTGATAGAGAAATGGCTTACTCTATGCACTTAGCTGGTTTTGATGTGAAAGACGTTCATATGACTGACTTGATCTCAGGGAGAGAAGATTTAACTGACGTAAACTTTATCGTTTTCGTAGGTGGTTTCTCTAACTCAGACGTATTAGGATCAGCAAAAGGATGGGCTGGAGCATTCTTATACAATGAGAAAGCAAAACAAGCTTTAGATAACTTCTACGCTAGAGAAGATACATTGAGTTTAGGTGTTTGTAACGGATGTCAATTGATGGTTGAATTAGGTTTAGTGACGAAAGGTCATGATGAAAAACCTAAGATGTTGCATAACAACTCTCATAAATTTGAGTCAGGTTTCGTAAATATGGTGATTCCTGAAAACAACACTGTAATGTTGAACTCATTAGCAGATACTCGTTTAGGTGTTTGGATTGCACATGGTGAAGGTAAATTCAACTTCCCTTATGCAGAGGAGAAATACAATATCGTAGGTAAATACGGTTATACTTCTTACCCTGCCAACCCTAACGGATCTGATTACAATACTGCAGCGTTAGCTTCTGAAGACGGTCGTCATTTAGTAATGATGCCTCACTTAGAAAGAGCAATTTTCCCTTGGAACTGGGCACACTATCCATCAGACAGAACTGATGAGGTATCACCTTGGATCGAGGCATTTGTAAATGCTAAAAATTGGGTAGCTGAAAAAACAAAGTAATTTGTTGAAACTGCCTTTAATATAATTAAAACAGCTCATAATTCATTTTATGAGCTGTTTTTATATTATTCTGAATTATAACTTACATCCTAATTACTAAAATCAAGAGAAAGTCAATTTAATAAATTGAATTATTCTAATAAATTTATAATAAAATACTTGTAGAGTTATTTTCGATACTCTATTTTTTTGTTTAATCATACTCAATAAAAGCTCCTCAAAATGCGACTATATCGCTGTAATTATTTTTTATTTTAAACAAAACAGTGAAAAAAGCCCTCTTTTAGGATTATTTCAATACAAAGAAAGAGTAATTAAAGAACCTTTATGAATTGTACAATAGTTAGTTGGTGAAAATTAGGAATATCTAGTATTCAATGTTATCTTCAAATATATCGTGAAAGAATTAACGAAAATTACATTCTATTACTCATTCGATTGTAGCCAAGACGCTTAGTAACTTGTAACCCAAAAAACAACGATTATTTTGAGCTTTAAAAAAACTTTGAAAAGTGAGCTTAGAATAGATGATGAATTATTTGTATGAGGTATTATTTAGAAAGCCCTATTATCCAATGTACATTACTAATGTTTACAGTGTTTATCATTGATTTAGTAATTCCATTGGGGGTAGCTGTAGGTGTTCTTTATGTATGCTGTATTGCATTATTAATAAGAGAGAAAGTAAAGGTAACCTTGAGGTTTTCTGTACTTGCTACCTTATTAACTGCTATAATTCCTGTGATCACTTTCGATGATCGAACCACTTGGATGGCTTTTGTGAACAGAGGTATTTCATTATTGGCAGTTTGGATGATTTATTTTATTGTGGTCAAGCATCGTATTCTTGATCATAAAATGAGAGTTTATACTACTAAACTTGAAATCAAAAATAAGGAGTTAGAACAATTCAATTATGTAGCAAGTCATGATTTGCAAGAACCCTTGAATACAATTAATAGCTTTAGTTTACTTTTAAATAAACAGTATAAAGGGGCGATAGATGAAAAGGCTGATAAATATTTAGATTTCATCACTCAGGCAAGCAATAGAATGAGTGCACTAGTAAAGGCATTGCTTGATTATGGTAGAATAGGTCATAATTTAAACTTGGAAAAAGTAGATTGTAATTTAGTGCTTGAAGATGTTCGATCTGATATTGATGCTTTGATTACAAAGACCAATACACAATTATTGATTAATGACCTGCCTAAGATCAAAGGGTACGAAACAGAATTAAGATTATTATTTCAAAACTTAATCAGTAATGCAATAAAGTTTCAAGGTGAAAACACTACTCCTGTTATTAAAATAGGAGCAACTTTAGAAACCAATCAGTGGATCTTTTTTGTAAAAGATAATGGCATTGGTATCGAACAAAAATATAAAGAAAGAATCTTTGCCATTTTTCAACGTTTACACCCAGCTTGTGAATTTGAAGGTACAGGTATTGGGTTAGCACATTGTAGAAAGATTGTAGACCTCCATGGGGGGAATATATGGCTCGATTCACATTTAAATCAAGGTACAACGTTTTATTTCAATATACCAGCTTAGCCAAAAGCAAAACCGAAACCAATAGTGACTAACATTTTTTACTACTAGGTTATCTTTTACAAGTGATACTCTAAAATGTATTATCTGTATAAAGGTAACCTTCTTTGTTGTATTAATCTTCTTTCTAAGTACTAAGTCAAAAATAAATTATAGTTAATTCTAATTTATTTTTTGTGAGTACAACGCTAAAAAACGTATTAATAGTAGTACTATTAAAAGTTTTTTGAAGGCAGTAATCACAAAACAAAAAGTTAGTATTAGATAATTTTGAGTTTGTACTTTATGTTCTAATTATAAGATGTATACATGTTTTTCATGTCAAAATTAAATTACAATTATGAAAACTTTTAATAAAGTAATAAGTTCCTATTGTAGTTATTAAATTATCATTGTTTTTCTGATAAAAATGAAATAACTTAATTACGTCAGTTCCATAGTATTTGCTATTTAAGCTGATTAATTTGCAAGAGCAACACAACAACCCTGGACTCAATTATGAATTTCACAGACGAAAGCAAATGTCCTTTTCATCAAGGGACAAATTCTCAAACACAGCACAATGTGCAAGAATGGTGGCCTAAAACCCTTAATTTAGATATCCTTCACCAACACGACACAAAAAGCACACCTTACGGAACACCTTTTAATTATGCAGAAGAATTCAAGAAATTGGATTTGGAAGCTTTGAAAACAGACCTTAAAGCCTTAATGACGGACAGTCAAGACTGGTGGCCTGCTGATTGGGGGCATTATGGTGGTCTAATGATCCGAATGGCTTGGCACGCAGCAGGTACTTACAGGACTTCTGACGGACGTGGTGGTAGTAACACGGGTAACCAACGTTTTGCCCCATTGAACAGTTGGCCTGATAATGCTAACCTTGATAAGGCAAGAAGATTGCTTTGGCCCGTAAAAAAGAAATATGGCAATAAAATCTCTTGGGCCGATTTATTTATCCTAGCAGGTAATATGGCTTATGAATCTATGGGATTCAAAACCTTTGGATTTGCCGGAGGAAGAGAAGATATATGGCACCCTGAAAAAGATATTTACTGGGGAAATGAAAAAGAATGGCTAGGAAATAACCGTTATGGTGATAATGACGATAGTGATTCTTTAGAAAACCCATTAGCCGCTGTTGTAATGGGGTTGATCTATGTAAACCCTGAGGGAGTAGGTGGACAATCTGATCCTCAAAGAACTGCTCATGACGTTCGTACTACATTTGGCAGAATGGCAATGAACGATGAAGAAACGGTAGCATTAACTGCAGGCGGACATACAGTAGGGAAAGCACATGGTAATGGTGATGCTTCGGTTTTAGGGCCTGAACCTGAAGGTGCAGAAGTATATGAACAAGGTTTGGGTTGGATAAACCCTAAAGGAAAAGGGAGCGGGGCAGATGCTGTGACAAGTGGTTTGGAAGGTGCTTGGACTACTACTCCAAACAAATGGAATCACACTTATTTCCACCTTTTACTCAATCATGATTGGGAATTAAGAAAGAGTCCTGCCGGAGCAAATCAATGGGAGCCTGTAAATATGAAAGACGAAGATAAACCTGTTGATGCTTTTGATCCTAATGTAAAGCGAAACCCGATTATGACGGATGCAGATATGGCAATGAAGGTCGATCCTGAATACCGCAAAATATCTGAGAAATTCATGAATGATCCTGCTTATTTTGAAGATGTTTTTGCTAGAGCATGGTTCAAATTAACGCATAGAGATTTAGGACCTAAATCAAGATACCTTGGTGCTGATGTGCCTGCTGAAGATTTAATCTGGCAAGATCCAATTCCTTCGGTTGATTATACACTCACTGACGCTGAAGTGGAAGATCTTAAATCACAGATATTAAATTCTGGATTGACTTCTCAAGAATTAATCAGTACAGCTTGGGACAGTGCTCGTACTTTTAGAGGTTCTGATTTTAGAGGAGGAGCAAATGGCGGTCGAATTCGTTTGGCTCCTCAAAAAGATTGGGAAGGCAACGAGCCTGAATGTCTACAGAAAGTGCTTTCTAAATTAGAGGAAATCAAATCAGCCTTCTCTAAGGATGTAAGCATAGCCGATTTGATTGTTCTTGGAGGAACTGCAGCAGTAGAAAAAGCCGCACAAGAAGTGGACCCTTCGATCAAAGCGAGTTTTATTGCTGGCAGAGGTGATGCAACAGATGATATGACAGATGCTGATTCATTCTCAGTATTAGAGCCTGTACATGATGGTTTTAGAAACTGGCTGAAAAAGGAGTATGCAGTAAAACCAGAAGAAATGCTTTTGGATAGAGCGCAATTATTGGGACTTACAGCACCTGAAATGACCGTTTTAATCGGTGGCTTACGTGTATTGGGTACCAATCATGGCAATACAAAACACGGTGTTTTTACAAAGAATGTTGGAAAGTTAAGCACTGATTTCTTTGTGAATTTGACGGATATGAAATACAATTGGAAACCGGCTGGACACAACTTGTATCATATCGTCAATCGTTCATCAGGAGAGATTGATTGGACGGCCACACAAGTTGATATTGTATTTGGTTCAAACTCGATTTTAAGATCATATTGTGAATATTATGCTCAAGATGACAATACAGTGGCTTTTGCTCAAGACTTCGTGAAAGCTTGGGAGAAAGTGATGAATGCTGATCGTTTTGATGTTTAATCTTCGTGTTTAAATAAAAAAGCAAAGGAGTGTTTCTTAGTTTAGAAACACTCCTTTTTAATTAATTGACTTTCATGATGGTTGGAGGAATCCAAGTTCCATTTCCTACTTTTTCATGAGGCGAATAAAGCCTTAATGTTACTCTAATTCCATCTTTGGGAGCAGGTAACCAATTTGATAGTTTATCCTCGGTTGGCTTATCATTTTGTATATAAATAGTTAAAGAACCATCTTCATTGTACTTCAACTCATTTTTGTTGCTTAATGCATAACGATCCAATTCATTATCTACTAAATATTGATCTTCGTCGTACATTGTCACTGACCAAAATGCATTCGCAGGAGGAAGTTCATCATGAGCAAATGTTAACTCGTATTGATGTTCACCAGTCAAATCTTCACCGTTTTGATCAACTCTTGTCACAGGATAAAAGGCATCTTCAATAACATTACCACCTAATCCGATATATGACCAACCAGCTCTTAGTGCGTAATCTGTCCCGTAGCGCCCCATATCATAAGTTAAAGTCCAACCGTTTTTGATTGTTCCAAGGTTAGCTATTATTTCTTCAAGCTCTTGGTGTCCCTTCTCAAAACCAGCATTTATTGCATTTTGTATCTCCTCACTAAAATCATTGAAAGAGAATTCTTTACCTGCTTCGATATTTAACCTTTTTAGTCTTTCAATGATCTCTTGGTCTTCAGCATAAGGTAAGTTTCCTTCTAATAATCTATTCAGGTTAGAGAAGAATTCTTCAGCAGACATATTCTGAACACTTTCATTGACATCTTTAGGAAATTCAATATCCGCTAATGCAACTTCCGTAGGAGGAGTATAGTTACTTCCCCAAGCAGACAACGGAGTAAGTGTAATTTCATTTTGGATGGCATTTACAATAGTGTAATCTTCTTCACCGCTACTATATAGACGGCCACCAATACAAGTGATATTTGTATTAGAACGGATCAACTCTACTCCGTTAGGAACAGTACCATTCCAATTAGGGCCCGCGATTAAGAAATCTCCGCCTTTTTCACCATGGGTTCTAACTCCAGGGCCGGCAACTACATCATTCCATGCATTTAATATCTGCATGATCCAATATCTATCTTTTACTTCAGGAACCGATAAGATAAAAGGTTCTTCTTCAAGGTCTAATCCTGCAAAAGAATAAAGGTTGTCTACATTAAATCCAACTACCATTTTATTACTCGCATCAACAAATTGTCTGCTATGACCAAATTGTCCCATTGGAGCCATTAAACCTTTTGGAGCAGTGGTATATGTAATTCTTTGAAACTGCTTTTCCCATAATAAAACGGGTAATCCAAAAATGTAGGCTTCTTTAGCTATACTCTTCGCTTCATCAGGTGTAACTTGATCGTTATCTTTTACAGGAGAAGCAAAAGTGCTTTGTATGATTAGTAATAAGGATAAAAAGCTTAAAACTATTCTGTTTAGATTTTTCATGTTATTGTGTCTAGAAGTTATGTTTATTTGATTTTTTGAACTACTGGTGGAATCCAATTTCCTTTGATTACTTGCTCTTCAGGAGTATATAATCTTAAAGCTATTCTAAATGCTCCCTCAGGTGCTGGTAACCAATTGGAAACTTTCTCTTCTGATGGACGATCTTTTTGCATGTAAATCGTTAAAGATCCATCTTCGTTGTATTGCAAGTTACTTCGATCACCGACTGTATATTTATTGAGATCATTAGGGACCAAATAGCTTTGAATATCATACATTGTTAATGACCAGAATGACTTAACGGGAGGAAGTTCCTCTTTTGTGAATGTGATTTGGTAAGCATGTTTATTTGTATCAAACATTTCACCGTCTTCATCAATGATAGTTGTAGGGTAAAAGGCATCTTCTAATAAATTGCCTCCCACACCAATTAAAGTCCATGCAGCTCTATAATTGTAATCTGTACCAAAACGTCCCATATCGTAAGTCAAGATCCAATTGTTCTTAAGCTCACCTAAGTTTTTAACTCTTGCTCCAATGGCTCGTTTAGCATCAATTACACCTTGATTAATTGCCTCTTGTACTTCTTTAGTGTAATTGTCAAATGTGAAATCTTCACCTGGAATGATACCAAGTACAGCAATTTTCTCCATGAAGGATTGATCGGCATCATAAGCTGAATTTTTTAAAAGTACTTTGTTCAATGAATTAAAAAACTCTTCTGCAGACATCGACATTACGATTTCATTGACATCTCTATCTCCATCAAAGTTTTCCTTTAGAGCGACATAAGAAGGAGCAACGTAATTTTTCCCCCATTGACTTAATGGAGTAATATTAATTTGATCTTGAATGGCATTCACTTCCTTGTAATCAGATTTACCGCTACAGTATAATCTCAATACTATGAGAGTAGTTTCTGTATTTACTTTCAATAGCTCCATTTCAGTAGGAACATCTCCTTCCCATTCAGGGCCAGCAACTACGAACGTTCTTGCTTTTCCTCCATGTGTTCTGGAACTTGGAACTGCTGGTACTTCATTCCAAGTATTGATAAATTGCATTAACCAAAATCGATCTCCCATTTCAGGAATTGTGATCACAAGGGGTTCTTCAGACAAATCTATACTTGCAGATGAGGCTAAAACATCCACATTATTGCCTACGTATTGTCTGTTACTCGCATCAACAAACTCCCTGCTATGAGCAAACTGATTAATGGGTGCTTTAAAACCCTCTGGTTTAGTTGCATAACTATTGACATGATATTGATTTTGAATAAATACAGCTGGAAAACCAAACTCGAAGGCTTCTTTGGATAATTCTCTTGCTTGATCAGCTGATATATTATTTTTCACTTGAGCAAAGGTGTTATTATAGACCATAAGGCATAATAATAGGGTAAGTAAATTGACTTGTTTCATAATGATTTATGTTTACTATTTTCATATCGTGATACAAATGTCAGGGATTAATCCTCAAATTATTGTTGTAAAAACATTATATTTCGGTATAAAACGATTACAACTATGGGTACTCATTCTTTTTCATTTGGTAAAAAAATTACCGCATCCAGTATTCTCGATAACCTGAAGTATTATGAAGAACATCAGCATAACAACAATCACTTTTGGGGAAAGGGAAAACAAGGGGAAATAGATTTGTGGTGGTACGATGATTTTGACCATGAATTCCAAATATTAGTTTTCGATATGTCATTCAAAGAGGACTTTCACTTTGTAGATAATCAAAAGGACTTTGATTGCATTACATTTCGATTCTTTCTTGAAACAGAAGTAATTTACAATCAGATGAAAGTGGGGAAGGGGAATCACGCAAATGTTGTCATTTATAATTCTAAAAAAAGTGTACCTACAAAAGTCTTAAAAGATCAGGAGTTAAAAGGAGTTACTTTTAGGATTACAAGGCAGTTTATCAAGAAGTTGTGCAATGATCGATGGGATTTAATATCTAATTTTATAGAAAATCCAAAAGATTGGATGATTCATGAATCATTGGATTTGGAAATGGAACGATTACTCAAAGATATTATAGTAATACAAAAAGGTATTGAAGGGAAATATGGATTGACTTTATCAAGGTCCGTTGAGTTAATGACTTATCTGTTGATTCAATTATTTAAAAATAGAGCCAATCAAAAAAGCATTCAATTATCAGATGAAAAATTAGTTGAGATCTTTAAAATCAAGGATTTATTAATCGAAAACTTAATGGAACCACCACCAATTACCGAATTGAGTGAAAAATTTGGGATCAACATAGGTGTGTTAAGAACCAATTTTAAAGAAGTATTTGGCACATCACCCCATCAATTTGTGATTAATGAAAGACTAATTGAGGCAAGGAGGTTAGTAAAGTTCACGGAATTAAATATGACAGAAATATCAGATCAAATTGGATATACTGATTCCTCTCATTTTGCTAAACACTACAGAAGGAAATTTGGCATTTCACCTTTATCTGACCGTAAGAAATAATCATTTACATTAAATCCAAAAACATGAGAAACTTTGAAGAAAGACTAAAAGGAGGACACCCAAACTCCCTCGGAAATACTGTTGAAATCGTTGAAGAAGTATTGCAAGAAAGAGACTTGTTTGATGAACTTTTCAATTGCTATTTTAGTGATGATGAAGTGGTTAGGTTAAGGACTTCTAATGCTATGAAAAGGATTTGTAAAGTAGACAAAACCTATTTAATTCCTTATGTAGATCGATTTATTACTGAAATATCAAAAATTGATCAAGCGTCAACACAATGGACCTTTGCACAGCTATTCCTTTTACTAGAAAAAGAGCTTTCGGATCAACAAAAGAAAAATGCGATAGTTATTATGAAAAATAATTTAGAGGATCATAACGATTGGATCGTATTGAATCAGACAATGGAAACGCTTTTTAAATGGTCAATAAAGAATGCTGAATTAGAAGAATGGCTTATTCCACATTTAGAGAGATTATCCAAAGATGAAAGGAAGTCAGTGAGTAAAAGAGCATTAAAATACTTATCTGTATCAAAGAAATAAGATTTGATTTGTAGTAACATAAAGAATTTTGTAATATATTTTATTATAAACCAAATGAAAAGAAGCTTTCAGTATGATCAGAAATTTATACCAAATTGATAAACACCACATTTCAAAAGTAGAATATGATAATACTCCCGATGATCTTGATGAAAATGTAGATCATTGGTTAGAAATAAAGGTAGATGACAGGCAGGAAATCGTGCCTATTTTAGAAGAACATGATTTTGATGAATTGATATTAAAAGACTTTGTAAAGCCTTCTAAGTTACATAATCTTCGCTTATCTTCTGAAGCAATGGTCTTGAATTTACCTATTTCAAATTCTGAAAATATTTATGTAAAGGAAACACTCACTTTGATGATTCGCCCAGGTTTGTTGGTAACAATAGTACATCAGTCGAATCAGATATTTACAGGACTGATCAATTCCTTAAATAACAACCCCTTTGATTTAAATATTGATCTTAATTATTTGGTCTACTTTATGGTGAGTTATGTATTGAAGAAAACTGCAAATCACATTCAGAAAGCTAGAAATGAGGTGGATGATCTTTCTAAAAAGTTAGATGAGGCCCCAGAGGAATTGGATATCTCAGATATTATTGATGTAAAAGATAATGTTCATAACCTTTCTAATATTGTTGAAGACCAATATATTGCTTTGCAAGCTATACCAAAATTAAGGTGGGCAGATGGAGTGGTTCGTATTGATGATGAGATTGGAAGAACGATTAAAAACTATGGTTTTATATTGGACCTAACCAGTCGTTTAGAGGAAAATATAAAAGGAGTACAATCTCATTATCAGCTTTTATTACAAGAAAGAAGCAATAAAAAACTGAATACGCTAACAATCATTCAAGCCATATTTGTTCCCCTAACGCTATTAACGGGCATTTATGGGATGAACTTTGTCAATATGCCCGAACTCAATATGGTGAATGGGTATTTTGTCTTTTTAATTGTGATTGTAATTATTGCTATTACTGAATTGTGGGTGTTCTGGAGAAGAGGATGGTTTGATTGATCAAATCATAAGTTTTCTTTACAATCCACAATAACAAAGTGAATAATTATCTTGTTCACTTTTATTAGATTTATAAAAATCTTGCAATCCACTTATTCTAAAACCAAAGCTTATATTTGCGACATTATTGCATTATTAAGCTAAATGAAAAAACTAAGACTAATTTACATTGCACTGATATTACTTTTTTTATCATGCAATCAGGAAGACGAGCAATCATCTAATTTACGGATTGAAGATCTAAAATACGGAAGAGGGACTACGGGCCATGGAGACAATCAAATCGGTTATGCTGGTGTGGACTTACATTTAGAAGCACAGGTTTATGGTGACGATGTAGCTTCTGAAGTATATGTTACTGTCGAATCATTAACAGACACAAGCTTTATCAAGTTTGATTATTCTCGATATTATGAAGGTAGAAGAAATACTTTCATCCACGAACACCCAGTTATCCCAACCTATTTTGATACAGGTGCTTATCATTTAGAACTAACCGTTATTGATAAAAAAGGAGAGAAAGCAGTTGAAGGTGGAGAACTGATAATAGTACCTGTAATTCAGTTTTTAGATGTTGAACTAGAAGGTGAAATTATTGCAGGAGAAGCTATTGCTATCGCTTTTCAGCTTCATGGACTTAATATTTTAAGAGATTTAAATATTGTATTGGTGGATAGTAATGACAACGAGGTCCTCTCTAATTACTATGATTTTACTACAGCAAATACCAATATTATTGATTTTAACGATCGCATTCAGATACCTACCGACCTTCCAGCAGGAGACTATTTTGTTAAAGCAATAGCAACTGATGCTAGAAGCAATTCTGTTACAGAAAATTTCAATTTTTAATTAAACATATAACACTAGATGATGAAAAATTATCTTTTTTTACTACTACTAATTAGCAGTACCTTTTTTTCATGTCAAAAAGATGAGATTCTTGACGATGAAACTGAAGTACCAGAGAAACCAGAGGATGCACCTTACGGTGAATTTGAGGGCTTGAAACTTTTAGTGACTTACAACGACAATAATGTTATTGAATTAAGAGAGCCTCATAGTGATCGTATCGATACTTTATTTGCACAGGAACAGGGAACTAAAGTGATTAAAGAACTAGGTCTTAAGATTGCTAACGCAAAAGTATACAGTGAAGAAAACGTTTATTCAATCTTCACGGGTCTTGATTTACATATGAATCACTTCCATACCTATCCTCCTAAAATTAACATTACTACATCAACACCTCAATTGACAAATCTTGATTGGAGTGACTTCCAAGCAATCTGGAGATCAAACGAGAATGGTAATCTATTTTATGTAACTGCCGAAGATGTATTAAACAGCGGTCAAGCAAAGGAAATTGAACTAGATCATTATCAAAAAGCAGGTGTGAATACCACCTACTTATCTTCAGGGTTTGGTGATAATTACTATTTATTAGTGGATGAAGATAATGTATTGGATCTTTATCATATTGACTCAGCAAAAATCTCTAAATCATATACTGAATTTAATGAGATTTATGCTACCAACCTCTATTCAGAAAACTGGGATGAGAATTATGGTCTAGTTGCAACAGATAAAGGACTTTTGACTATTGTCTTTACTAATGAAGGAGATTGGAGTAATCCTGATATTGTGATGCATGAGAATATGATCGATTATCCTGAAGAAGGTGTAAAATTTGATCAGTTAATCTATCGTAAATATTTCAATGGAACAGCTCATATTAAAATTGCCTTAGGTATTGATAATGAGAAAGGTATCTATAAAATCGATGCTAAAGAAGGTAAAATGGAAAAGGTAGTTGATACAGAAGGAATTGTAGATTTCGAGATCAATTACATGATGCACAGACTTTATGTATTGACAGATGATAAAAACTTTGTTGCTTATGATTTGGGTACTTTTACACCAATCAATAGTGCAACAGTAAATGAAGATTTGAGTATGAACGTAAAAGTAGCGGTAAGTGAAAAGTTTGCTTATGTTCATGCAGGAACGAACTCGTATATCAATGTTTTTGGAGCTAAAAACATGATAGAATATTCACCAATCGAAACTGGAAACTCTATTTCTGATATTGGAGTTTTCGGCAATGTGATTGAACTAGAAATTGATAACCATTAGAACTATCAGAATTGGTGTTTTAGATTAAGTAGTGAAGGGCGTCTCAATAATTGAGCGCCCTTTTTTACTTAATTTTCTTCCTTAAAATTCAAAGTAGATTTCACCATATTAGAAATAACCTTATTGATTACACTAATCAAGAAAGTAGTAATTATTATACAAAATATCATAATTTTAGATTTGAATATAAAAACTCCCTAAAAGATTAGGGAGCTTTACACTACTGATTGAATTAAATGCTCAACTAAATAAAAGTAGAATTCTATCGCATTGATCTATTCTTAATTATGATCTATTTTTTGAATACAAACGTTGTCATTAATCTTAACTCGTGTTGACCAACATGATCAGGCTTTACAACATTATTGTAGTATTGTACACCCAAGTTCACTGGCAGTTTTCCCATAAATACTAACTTACTGATACCTCCACCTACAGGTACAGTCCATTGTTGACCTTTTTCAGCATTCCAATTCGCTACAATTGTAGGGAATGTATTGATCATCCAACCTTTACCTAAGCTTTTTGCAATCAGGGTCTGACCAACAAAAGTATTTACATCGTTTCTATTTTGATCACCCGCAAATGATACTGTCTGACGGAAGATCATGTCAAAGGTCCAGCCATTGGTTTGGTACACTAATGCTAATGAAGCACCCGCAGACCATTTTCCAGTACCCAACATATCACTAGTAGCAGTTGGCATATCGATTGATGGACCAATACCCCAAGCTAGTTTTCCTACATTTTTTGGAGCAAAAAAGAAGGAGTAGTTTAGGTCCGTAATCCCGAACTGTGGGTTTAGATTATTTTCCATTCCAGTTGTAGCCGGTAGGTAAGATAATCCCATTACACCACGATGAACAAGACTGAATTTTTCGAATTCTTGAGCAACGATCGGCTGTAAAGACATAGTATAAGTGGTACCATCCATACCAGGAATTCCCATTCCCATATTATGCTGTATAGGCAAAGCAATAATACTTGATAGAGGGTTCTGCAATTTGTTAGCAATCTCATCAGCAGTTTGTGCATTGGCGATGTTGACACCCAATACAGACATAGTAAAGATAGCAAGGATCTTAAATGATTTTAGTTTTAGAATTTTCATTTTGTATTTGTTTTTCGTTCTATTTGTTAGCACAAAAGTAGGTGAACGTCAAACAAACCTTTTGGATAAAAAATTATGTTTTTGGTAAAAAAAGAAAATCTAACTTTCTCTGGTTTTAATAGTATAACTGCTTATATCTAACCTATCCGTACACTATCCACCGTACCCACTGTACGCTATTCACCGTACGACTTGTACACTGTACACCGTACAGACCGTACGGTGAATAGTGTACAGGCAATTTTGCATGAAGAATGAAGACAAAAGAAATGTAATGTAGACCGTAAAGTGGTTTTTATGGTGGTTCATCGGACGTTGCAATGCAACATACCTACAGCGAGCGGTATCCATCATAAAGGATATTCTACCAAAGTTCTATGTAAATAATGGGCACAAAAAACTTTATGTGTTTACGTCTTGGAAATCATATCAACCATGGTGCTCTTTGCGATCCGCCAATGGCGTCACTCCAAATTCTTTTTTATACAATTTAGTGAAATGAGAAGAATCAGTAAAACCTAAAAGATCTGCAATTTCAGTCATACTGTCTTTGGTCTGAATGACTTTTCTTCTAGCCTCATACAAACGTTCACGAATAATAAATTGATGAGGGGATAAACCAAATACATTTTTAAAGTCCTTTCGTAATTTAGGAATACTCACGCCATAATCTACACTTAATGCCTCAATAGTTGGAGGGTGCATTAAGTCTTCCATTATTTTACTTTTGATATTGAAAATAGCAATTGTTTCTTTCTCAGTTAGGTCAAATTTCTTATGTCCTGTTCGATGTGTGTAGAGTTGTACAAAGAAGTGGGATATCAATTCTAAGATTTTTGCAGATGAAAAACCATACCTACCGACTTTTTCAGTTTGTAAAGCGAACAATTCTCTTAAGCATTGCTCCATTTCATAGGTCATGGATTCGAACAATGCAAAGTGATTCTGATTGACTACTAAGTCTTTCAGTTCATCAAAATTTTCTCTTCCAGTTTTTCTCATTAATTCATGAGAAAGGTGGCAAGTAATCCCTTTATACGTTCTATTTTTATCTACATCTAAGGTGATTTTTTGATTAGAATTAAAAAGTACAGTCCCTTCTGAAAAACCACTTCCAATAGATTTATTGTTATAACTTACATTCGAATCTATAACAAACGAAATCAAAAAGCCTTTCTCTTTTTCATAAATATCAAATAAGCGAACAGGTTTGTTCGTTTTGATCTCATACATGACTGAACTCAAAAGCTCACCCAATTCATCAAACAACCAATAGTTGAACTCTCCATCTTCCGATTTTCCCCAATAGTGATTTCTATTTATTTTAAATTCATCAAAAGTTGAGATATAATCTTTTAATGCACTCTCAGTGTACTGACCATTGAGGTAATGGATATTCATTATTAATAATCTTTTTATTCTTAGATGTTGAAAATAGTTGAAATATTAAGCATTCTCTCTCACATCACTAGGTGCTATACCAAAATGCTTTTTGAAAGCAGTACTAAAATGTGAAATGTCATTGAACCCTAAATCATAACTTATGTAAGACAGGCTATCTTCTGTATATTCAATTTTTCTTCTGGCTTCTTCCAATCTTTGAGAATTAAAATACTTTAATATAGAAGTTTTAAATACTGATTTGAAAGAGCGTTGCAATTTAGATTTACTCATTCCTAAATCAGAGGCAATAATATCTAAATTCGGCTGTATGGTATAATCCTGTAGTATTTTTACTTTAAGATCAATCATCATTTCTAAGTCATGCGGATGAAGATTGGTACTAACTGATTCTTTTTCTACTATTTTCTGATCAAGTCGTCCAATAATTTCGAATGCCTTGGAGATGAAAATTGATTTTCGAAGTTCTTTGTTATTTCTATGTTCAAATACATAACGTACTAAGTTTTCAATTTCAATTGACATTGGGAAATACTGAAAAAAGAAATCCTTCTTTTCAAATATCATTTTTAAGTTGGAGGACTCATTAAGTATGTTGACCTTCTTAATTAATTCATAAGGAAATGTGATGGCTAAAATTTCAAATTCAGTATCAGATTGGAAATTAAATGTAAGTGGTTGTTGGGAATTATAGATATAAATACCTTCAGCCATTGAAGTACCTTTAGAACGTTCCTTTATTTCCCCATGTGATCCTAGCCTTATTGTAATAAAATTATCATTACTAATTGCAGAGCGTCTCCATACACTATTATTGGCATACGTGACTTTATTTGTTCCTACAAAGAAATTTTCAAAAAACTGAAGAGAGATAACCTCCACTTTTCCTTCAACACATGAAAAAGACATTTCTTCACCATCCCAATTCCCGTCATATTTCTCGCTAACTTTTTGATATAATTTATGACGGTTTAATTCATCACTTTCATTATTCATAGTAAAAAAATATAATTAATTAGGTTTGACCTTTTTTTAAAATACCCTGACTTTATCTTAAAAGAGATCCATTCATAGACCTCCTACATTTGTAATGTGATTAAAACAAAACACTATTTCAAATTAAAAAAATAGAACTATGAAAAAAAATTATTTAGCTACATTGCTTTTGTTTGTGCTAACATTTTCTTCGGTCTTTGCACAAGACAATAAGAAACCAAACATCCTAGTCATTTGGGGTGATGATACAGGTTGGTTTAGCTTGAGTGCTTATCACAGAGGTATTATGGGAGCTCAAACACCTAACATTGATAGGATAGGTAACGAGGGAATTATTTTTACAGATTTTTATGGTGACCAAAGTTGTACTGCGGGACGTTCTTCATTTGTAACAGGACAGCATCCAACTCGTACAGGACTTTCAAAAGTAGGTCTTCCAGGAGCCCCTCAAGGTATTAGTGAATTGGATCCTACAATTGCTAGTGCTCTTAAGAAACAAGGGTATGCAACTGGTCAGTTTGGTAAAAACCACTTAGGGGATAGAGATGAACATTTACCGACAAACCATGGTTTTGATGAATTCTTCGGAAACCTTTACCACTTAAATGCTGAAGAAGAGCCAGAATCTCCTTTCTATCCACAAGGTGAAGAGTTTGCGGAAAGATTTATGCCAAGAGGTGTTATTCATTCTTATGCAGATGGTCGTATTTCTGATACAGGCCCGTTAACGAAGAAAAGAATGGAAACTGCTGATGAAGAATTCATTGGTGCTTCAAAGCGTTTTATGAAAGAAGCTGTAGAAAAAGATGAGCCTTTCTTCGTATGGTTGAATACATCAAGAATGCACATTTGGACTCGTTTGAAAGAAGAATCTAAGAAGACAGGTTTTGTATATCATGACGGACTTGTTGAGCATGATGAACAAATTGGTTCAGTGTTAGATTACCTTGAAGAGTTAGGTATTGATGAAAATACAATTGTAGTTTATTCTACTGATAATGGTGCAATGAAATGTACTTGGCCTGATGCTGGTGCTTCTCCATTCAGAGGTGAGAAAAACACAACTTGGGAAGGTGGTGTAAGAGTGCCAATGATGATCAAATGGCCAGCACAAATTGAAGCAGGACAAATTTCTAACGAAATGATGTCTCACTTAGATTGGTTCCCTACTTTAGTAGCTGCAGCTGGTAATGACAATGTTACAGAAGAACTTAAAAAGGGTACAAGTATGATCGATAGAGATTATAAAGTTCACTTGGATGGTTATAACTTCTTGCCTTACATGACAGGTAAAACAACTGAAGCTCCACGTAAAGTACATTTCTACGCTGCGGATGATGGTAAAATCACAGCAATCAGAAAAGGAGACTGGAAAGTACACTTAAGTATCAAGAAAGAAGTTGAAGCAAAAGGTTTTGAAATTTGGAGAACACCTTTCACAGATTTAACTGCACCGCTTATCGTCAACCTAAGAGAAGATCCATTTGAATCTGCTCACATGGAATCAGGTTTTTATGATGGATTCTACTATGATGCGGCACCTGTTGCTTATGATTTGATTTCGGAATTAGCAAAGTTCAAAATGACTTTCAAAGAATTCCCTAAAAGAATGAAAGCAGGTTCTTTCACAGATTTCTAATATAAAAAAATTGTCAGCTTTTGTTTTTCGTTCAAGTTGATATCAACAATAAGGTAGAAGGAGTAATTCTTCTACCTTTTTTGCATTTAAAAAAGACGACTAAATCCTAGAGAAAGTTCAGTAAACTAGACTTTCGTACATTTTCAATCAATGTTGTAACATGTTTTTAAATAGTACGCTTCGATAGAGAATTATAGATTTGACCTTTTTATAAAACTGCATGACTGTTTCTTGAAAAAGATTGATAACGAGGTTGTTTACTTTTGTAATGTATTAAAGATGAATAAAGAATATTTATACTTTAGAAATTGAATATATAGTAGTTTACAATAGAGATAATACAAAATCACGTATTCTAGTTTAATATTTTTTTACACGGCTCACTTAGTAAGTGGGCCGTGTTTTTTTATGCTTGATTTCGATTTCAATATTGATATGAGACACTTTTTCGGTTTGACCTTTTTTTAAAATACCCTGACCTTTTCTTAAAAAAGATCCATTCATAGCCCCCCTACATTTGTAATGTGATTAAAACAAAACACTATTTCAAATTAAAAAAATAGAACTATGAAAAAGAATTATTTAGCAACGTTGCTTTTGTTTGTGCTAACATTTTCTTCGGTCTTTGCACAAGACAATAAGAAACCAAACATCCTAGTCATTTGGGGTGATGATACAGGTTGGTTTAGCTTGAGTGCTTAT
>NZ_LQAQ01000045.1 GCF_001583495.1 Flammeovirga sp. SJP92
TCTGCTCACATGGAATCAGGTTTTTATGATGGATTCTACTATGATGCGGCACCTGTTGCTTATGATTTGATTTCGGAATTAGCGAAGTTCAAAATGACTTTCAAAGAATTCCCTAAAAGAATGAAAGCAGGTTCTTTCACAGATTTCTAATATAAAAAAATTGTCAGCTTTTGTTTTTCGTTCAAGTTGATATCAACAATAAGGTAGAAGGAGCAATTCTTCTACCTTTTTAATAGCAATCTCTTTTCATTGAATTACAAAAAATGAATTCAAAAGAATGCATAATGAAAAACCAATATTAAATACTAGATCATTGAAATAAAGAGGTTAGCATGGAAAAAAAATCAAATAAAATACTAGACTATTTCAACAAGATAGATGAGAAAATTATTAAATACTTCGTCATCCATGATGTTATTATGGCTGTCGTTAATTTTATTTTCGACAGATAAGTTAATAGCACAGGAAAAGCCAAAAAAACACTTAGATCATATACATCACTATGATGATCATGTTGGACCTGAGAACCCTTTGGATACTGAAACAGATTTAGAGCACAGTTTCCCTGAGCATGGAGCAATATTTGGCAAACCTCATATTGGTCCATACTTTAAATGGAAAGAAGATCTTTATAAAAATTATGGTTTAAAGCTAGGTTTTAGCTATTCAACCATGTTTACGGGAAATCCTTTATCACATAATATGTCAGCAGAACACACCTCAACCACTGCAGGTGTCGGGATCTATGCTTTTGAAGCACAATGGTCTGTTTTTAATAAAGGCAAAGATTGGGAAGGTAGTATTACAGCTGTCTTAGATGGGAGACATCAATATGGCCACATAAGCCCCGCTGTCACACCAATTGCAAATGGATCATTAAATGGAACGGATGCTACTTTCTTTCATTGGGATAGACCGTATTTCACTACGTTATACTGGGAGCAAAAAGGTAAAAAAGATAGGTTCTGGTTTAGAGTAGGTAACTTTTCTTCACTGATGGTTTTAGATTTCTTCCGCTTTAAAGATGGTCGTACATCATTTTCAAATCAAGGATTTACAAACCCAGTTGCATCGCTCCCTATTCCAGCTCCTTCATTGGCAATGGCTTTTAATTGGAAACCGATTGAGGGCAACTCATTATACATTGCTGGTTCGGTCCAAGATAACAACTTGGTTGCAGGTGAATTTGATTGGGGATCAGTATTTAGAAACGGTGAAGTTTTTACGGGTCTAGAAATAGGTAAGCACTGGTTCAGAGGTGAAGGTGATTTTGATCACGCTCATTTACTTGTTTTTCACACTGATCAAGTCAGTACTTCTCCTTTACCTACAAGTTCAGGTTGGGGTTTTAAAGTACATGGCACAAAACAGTGGGGCAAATTAGTTTCCTTTGCCAACTATACCTATAATACTGCTATTGGGGGTACAATGGGAATGGCCACACAAGCAGATCATGCCGCTGCAGCGGGTTTAGTTTACCTTGAACCATTCAATATTAAAGGTGAAGTAGGTTTCGGGATTAATTATGCTAGAATGAACCCTGAAAGAGTGAGACAAATAAGGAATCCTGAAACAGATCAAGAAGCTTTAATAAGTACTATTTTTCCAAATGTTAGAGATGAAGGCCAATGGGCTGCTGAAGTGTATTGGAAAATGTTAGTAACGCCAGATTTATGGATCACTCCAGGTGCTCAATTTATTATGAACCCTACTATGAATACTAATACAGATTTTATTTTTGCACCTACCATCAAAGCTAGGTATTTCTTCTAGAAGAGTAAAAACGAAAACCCTCAACATTACAATTAATTTTTATATCCTCAAGTTTATCTTCAGGTCTTCCTTAGTGGAGACCTGGGTAAACTAAAGTACTAAGACAGAAGAAAAGGTTCTTTTTGAATGAAGAGTTAAGAAAGTAGAATTATGGTTCGTAAAATAGTTTTTATGGTGGTTCAGTGGACGTTGCAATGCAACATCCCTACAACGGTATCCATCATAAATGATATTCTACCAAAAATTGAAAGTAGGCTGTAGGGACGTTGTATTACAACGTCCACTGAACCACAACACGAACCACTTTTTTACCTTCAAAAGGTCCCATTTCTTTTGTCCTAGTACTTATATAACTATCAAATAGATCCAATAAATGTAATACGTAGATGAACCGTTTTATTATACCTCTGTCTTTATTGATAGTTTTACTACTGTCAACCATAACGTCATATGCACAAGACAATATTCTTTGGCTGCATTATTTTAATAGTTATAAGTTGACTTATAAGTTTTCAGTTGACTCTGATATTGGTTATCGTACTGATTTATTTGGGCAAGAAAGATGGCAATATAGAAGTGGTATAAAATATCAAGCTACCAATAATTTACAATTAAGAGCAGGGGTGATGTACGTGCATGGGAATAGTCCAAGAACAGAGTTCAGACCTTACCAAGATATAATTATCAATAATAGGATTAATAGCTTGATTATTTCAAATAGAGTACGTTTTGAGCAACAAGTATTTAATAATGCTCCTACAAATTTTAGAATCCGGTATAACCCAACTTTAAAAGTTCCCACACAACTCGGTGTGTTGTCTATTGGTACAGAACCTTTTATTAATACAAACTCATGGGATGAAATAAGAATTACTAGCAATAGGATCTACTTTGGTGTTAGTCGAAATATGATGAAAAACACCATGATTACCTTACAATATATTAATGAAAAGACATTTACATCATCTGAAATCAGTCCATTTGAGCAAACACATTTTATTCGTTTGAAGATTGATCATAAAATACATCCTCTGGAATCAAAATCACTATTCAAAAGAAAAAAGAAACGATAATAGGAAGTTTGACCATTTTATAAAATTGGCTGACTATTTCTTAAAAAAGATTGATTACCAACTTGCTTACTTTTGTAATGTATTAAAGACATAGACTCAAACACTAACTATGTGAATATTTATGGATAAGGTAATTTACAACAGATAGTACAAAATCACGTATTTTAGTAGTTTACACGGCTTTCTTTCTAAGAGAGCCGTGTTTATTTTTTACTTCTTTTTTCAGAAATGAATAAAATAAAGAAGACTGGGACATTAAAAAATAGACTAAGCAGAGCTGGCTGAAATCGATTAAAAATTCAAGTATAAATTGTTGACTCCTTTTTAAAAGCAGGTGACTTTTTATTAAAAGTAATTTAGTAACATGCACTGTACATTTGTAACATCATCAATAGGGAAGAAGTAAAAGCCTAACACTTCTTTTAATTGATTTTACCCAAAAATACAGTTGATTAGGTTGAATAAGAACAGAGCATTACACTCCTCTATGATTGGGTATTCTCTCTTCAAAGAAGAAGTTGGTAAAAGAGAAGTTTTCTTTTTTACCATTACTTCTTCTGAATCTACCAAAGTCCTATTTGTCTTTTAATTTTCTTTGTGAAAGGAGTAATAATTATTTCTCAAGTATCAATTAAACAAGACTAAAATGCGATTATCAGAATCAAATCTATACTATAAAAGAAGATATAATTCCCCATTACTTAAAGTTTCTATTTTCCACCAAATTAATAAAGCACCAATATGAAAAAGATAATCAGCTGTTTATCCTTTCTATTGGTTTTCTTTTTGAGTCAAACCAATGTGATCGCTCAAGACCATGTGTTATGGTTGCACTATTTCAATACCTACAAATTATCTTACCGGTTTTCATTAGATTCAGATATAGGCTACAGAAGTGATATCATGGGTTTTGAGAGATGGCAATATAGAACAGGATTAAGGTTTGAACTGACCAATAATGTACATTTAAGAGGAGGAGTAAAATACTTGCATGGGAATACCGTTCCCAATGAATTAAGACCTTTTCAAGACATTATTATTAATAATCGCATTGGTAGTTTGAGTATTACTAATAGGGTTCGTTTCGAACAACAATTCTTTGATAATGAAAGACCTCTTAATGTTAGATTAAGATATAGTCCATCTGTGAGTTTACCTACATATATTGGAGTTTTGTCAGTAGGACTTGAACCTTTTATTAACCTTAACAGTCCATCAGGACCAGAGTTAGCAAGTAATCGAACTGTTTTTGGTATCTCTCATAATGTGAGTAAAAACACTTTCTTAACAATTCAACTTATCAAAGAAAGATCCTTTATTGGAAACGAGAACTTGATGAACAATAACAGTAAGCTCATAAGAGTTAGAATTGATCATACTATCAAACCTTTGAAATTTAATAGACTATTTGAAAAGAAAAAGAAACGTTGACCATTTTATAAAATAGGCTGACCTTTTCTTAAAAAAGATTCGGAAGTACATATACTACTTTTGTAATGTATCAGAGGAACAGCAAAACTAAAATATTAGAAGATGATAATAGCACTACTAATTTCTTATTTCTTGAAAAAATGGAGGAGATTATATTATGTCGATATTGGGTAAACAAAGGGCTTTCTTTTTTTACCAAAAAGAGATTTTAATATACCATAAAGTTGATGAGATAAGTGCCAACTTTGTAATGTTGAAAATGATTCAACATCATTTCTCATTCTTCATAAAGAACAACTAAAATGCGATTAATAATTAAGACTATACTACTAATAATGTTGTTGATCATAATGGTTTTTAGAAATCTTTATGCTCAAGACAAATTGCAGTTTTCAGCAGGAGCTGATCTTGTTAATCACTATGTATGGAGAGGTATTGACTACGGTTACAGCCCTGCCATACAGCCGGATGTAGAATTGAATTACAAAGGTTTTTATGTTGGAGGATGGGGAACCTATGCATTTTTGAAGAGTAATGCAGTATATGAATTTGAATATAGAGTAGGGTACACTTTTGAGAAAATAGGGTTAAGCCTACAGGTAATAGATTACGTTTACTCAACAGCTACTTTTGATAGTCCTAAAACAACACATCACGTTGACCAAGATGAATCAAGTATTGGACACTCATTTGAGTTAGGAGTAATACAAAGAATAAAGGATTTCCATTTTGCAGGATACATTAACTTCAGTGAAGACAATGATATTTATGTTGAAGTAGGATACAACTATAAAGGTTTTGAATTGATAGTCGGAGCGGGTAATCATGAGTATACCTTAAACGATAATTTCAATTTAGTCAATGTTAGCTTGACGAAAACCTTTGATCTGAAGCTTACTGAAAAGTATAGTCCGTCCCTATTTTGTGGTACGGTCTACAATCCAGATGCTTCAGCTGTTCACTTGATCTTTGGAGTGAACTTCTAAAATAGAATAATAGTTTGATAATGAATAGATATTAAAATCACGTATTTTAGTTTAATAATTTTTTACACGTCCTGTTTTATAAATAGGGCGTGTTTTTTCAAAACTAAATCCAAGTGTTATCTATTCTGTGTGAAAAAGAAACAATCAAAATAATACAATAGATATGAAAAAGTTAGTGAGTGCATTATTGTTAATAATGTGCTGTTTCGGGTGTAAAGGAATTAAAGTTGGAGAAAAAGAAGGTATCGTATCTTCTATCGATACAAAAAGAGATTTTATGAATTTTAATACAATCCAAAAGAATCATTCTATTTATAATGAAAAAACTTTAACAGCATTGCCTTCTTGGCCAGAGGAGTATAAACTTCATGGAGACTTAAGACAATGGGAAAAAGTGGTTTATAAAGGGGAGGAATTAGTAGGTGCTATTTGGATGTCAAAATCTGGGAAGTTGAAAGTTGATGGCTATCCTTATGATCAATTTGTATTGGTCATAGACGGGAAAGTTAAACTTCAACCTGAAGGACAAGAAGAAAAAATCTATTTCCCTGGAGATGTATTTTTTGTACCAAAAAACTATGCAGGTACTTGGGATATGCCCACTGATTATAAAGAACTAATTGTAGTGGAAAGAAAAGCTTGGGATGCTTTTGGGGAATAATAATAACAAGCAACAATATAAATGAAAACTAAATTACAATTTTTGCTACTAGCCTGTTGGATGCTAACAGGATTAAATTCATTTGCTCAAAATAAAACGGATGATACAAAAAAAGCAAAGCATCAAGACCGACCTGAATTTGATGACGAGGAAGAAAGAAAAGGGGTGAAATTCAATCTTGTACCCTTACCGTCTTATGATCCCGCTACAAAATGGGGTGCCGCTTTAATTGGCACCTTAACTTATTATCCAAGTAAAGATGACTTGGTTTCTCCTCCTTCTATGTCGGGAATTGGAGGTAATTATACCACCAACGGAAGTTATTTTATGGGATTCTTCAATGATCTCTATTTAAAAGAAGATTTATGGAGAATAAATAATTTCGGTGTTTTTGGAAGAGCAAATCAAATCTATAAGTTATCTCCTGATCCTTCTAATGAAGATCAAGCATTAGAACAAGCTGATGTCGCTATTAATATTACTATGTTTAATATGATGGTAGAAAGAAAGATCTTCTCAAGAGTCTATGCAGGTTTAGGGTATATCTATTCAGGACGTCAGACCGAAGGGAGAAATGAAGAATCTGATCGTTTATTAGAAGCCAATGGTTTTGGAAATGAGTTTATCAACACCCATGGTTTACGTTATGCTTTGACGTATGATTCACGAGACAATGTCAACTACCCTTACAAGGGAAAGTATATTAATGTAAGAATGGATCAGATGCTTGGAGAGAACAGTCAAAATATTTTTACTGCAGATTATAGACAATTCTTCACGGTTGGCCATATCAGTAATGTGATTGCTTTCCAAGGTTTCGGACGTTTTGTTTCTAAGGATGCCGCTAGAGATTTCTGGTCTACTTACGGAAGAGCTGCAGAAGTATTACAGAGAGGATATGAAGCAGGTCGCCGAATGGATAGGAACTTGGTTAACTTCCAAGCAGAGTACCGTAAAGAAACGCCTTGGTTAAATCACAAACTAGGTTTTGTAGGCTCCGTAGGCATTGGTAAAGTCTTCGGAAGCGATGACGAAACGGGTATGTCTCAAAGTTTTAGAAACTCAGAATGGTTGCCTGCTTTTTCAGTGGGTGCCCGCTATAGATTACTGCCTTACGAACGGATGAATATTAATGTTGATTATGCATGTGGAAAAGACGGTCATATGTTTTATTTCGGCATTAGCGAATTCTTCTAATCAATCTATTTCATCTGGCTTAAACATTTGGACAAAATACAAGCAGGTGTTTCGTGCACCAATGTTAAAACTATGGTGCACGATATTGAAGCCTTCTAACCAGAAATATCATTTAATAACTGAATAAAATTTCAACATCTATTTCTTCTAAAAATTATTAAACCATGAAATCAATATTCAAAACTGAAAATCAGAAGATGAATGCTATTCTAGCCATCTTGTGCATTTCTTTCCTATTACTGTTATTACTAAATCACGAGAATAACAAAATCCCTTCTTTCAGTCAAACCACTGAAATACCTGAAGGTATTATTACTCCTAATAAAATAAAAACCTCCATTGGTACATTACGATTTATGGATGGAGTTCCTATAAAAAAGACTGTAGATTTGACCTATGACAATCTAGACAGAATGAGAGGAGTGGACGTTTACCTGAAATGTATGCAAGCAGCATCGATGCGTCATTTGATCAAAGGCCCTCAAGCATTAGGTGCGGATGAGTATAACCGAGTAATGCTTTTGCAGTTAGATTCTAAATCACTTTACCTCACTGCCAATACCTCCACACTTTATGTCAACCCCATTATCAATTTAAAAGAAACAGGTCCGTTAGTAATGGAAGTCCCCTCAGAGATGACGGGAGCCATTAATGACGCTTGGTTTTATTATGTATCTGACATTGGCCCTTTTGGTCCAGATAAAGGTGAGGGTGGAAAGTATCTATTGTTGCCACCTGCCTATGATGATGAAGTGCCTGAAGGTTATCATGTCATCCGTTCTTCCACTTACCGACTTTGGATGTTGATGAGAATGACTTTAGAAAATGGAGCTAAAAGTGCCAAAGATCATATCGTCAACAATCTTAAGATTTACCCATTAGAAGCACAAGACAATCCGAAACCCATGGTGTTTATTGATGGTTCAGGTCAAGATTTTAATACCATTTACCCAAACGATTTTCACTTTTATGAAGCTATTCATGAGGTAATACAAGAAGAGCCTTTAGATATGATTGATGCAGAGACAAGAGGTCTTTTAGCCTCAATTGGTATCGAAAAAGGGAAGTCATTTTCACCCGATAAACGTTTAAAAAGAATACTCAATGATGCGGTGCTAATAGGGAATGCCACAGCACGCTCAATTGTTTGGTATCCAAGAACGGCCGGCACTATCAACCATATGAATGGTGTACAAATGTATCCTGATACTGAAAGTGCATGGATGAGATTATTTACGGACCAAAATGTTTTCTTCACAGGAGAAGACGGGCATACCATGAATTCTGATGCGAGAACGATGCTTCATTTTCCTTATTCAGGGATTTCACCAGCCATGTCTGTTAAAACACCCGGCAAAGGTTCTGATTATGGATTGCTGATGTTAGATCATAAAAAACGTCCATTTAATGGAAAGAGAACTTATAAATTAAGAATTCCACCGAACCCTCCAGTAAAGGATTTTTGGGCACTGACAATATATGATTCTCAAACAAGATCGATGTTGCAAACGGATCAACCAACACCTACTATTGGAAGTCAGTTGGCAAACATGAGAATGGAAGAGGATGGATCATATCTCATCTATTTCGGACCAAAAGCACCAAAAGGGTATGAAAATAATTGGTTGCAGACCATTCCAAATAAAAGTTGGTTTGTCATGTTGCGAATGTTTGGTCCAACTGAAAAGTGGTTCGATCAAACTTGGAGGCCTAGTGAGATTGAACTGATTTAATTATAAAAAAGAGCTTTAGTCCTCACAATTAATTGGGTGGGATGTTCACCCTTATAAGGGTGAGGTCTGCCACCTTATAAGGGTGAAGAGTGCCACATGGTAAGGGTGAAGCCTTTCCCCTTATAAGGTGATGATGTGTCACATTATAAGGGGACACATCATCACATAAGGCAGTGACGCCTAAACATCATTTATTAAGCATTCTTTCTTTCAGGGGCGATATATCATATTCCTTAATATACAGTCGAGTGAGGTGAGAAGAATGTGAAAAACCCAGCTCATCTGCAATTTCTGACATTGGCAGGTTTGTATTTAAAACCAGATTTCTTGCTCTGAAAACCCTTTCTTTCATAACATATTGATGGGGAGAGGCTCCAAATACAAGTTGAAAGCTTTTCCTGATTTTCTGAACATTCATTCCATATTGAACACTAAGTTCTTCTATACTTGGTGGCTGAACTAATTGTTCTGACAACTGATTTTTTATTTGGTAAATGGTATTTATTAATTCTTTAGAGAGGGTTATTTTTTGATTTAATATCCGATGCTTATAAAACTCTACAAGAAAAAGGGCGACTAACTTGAATGAAACAGAAAAACTTAATCCTTGTTGGCCTAACTCTTGTTGCTGAATTTGAAATAATTCCTTGATGCAAAAATCCATTTCGGGAGTGATTTTTTCAAAGAACAACCAGTAATCATTTTGATTAATATGCTTTTCAAAAGCATTCCATTTTTCATCCTCCACATGCTGAATAAACCTTTTATCTATTCTTATGGTCACACC
>NZ_LQAQ01000046.1 GCF_001583495.1 Flammeovirga sp. SJP92
AAGATCGATGTTGCAAACGGATCAACCAACACCTACTATTGGAAGTCAGTTGGCAAACATGAGAATGGAAGAGGATGGATCATATCTCATCTATTTCGGACCAAAAGCACCAAAAGGGTATGAAAATAATTGGTTGCAGACCATTCCAAATAAAAGTTGGTTTGTCATGTTGCGAATGTTTGGTCCAACTGAAAAGTGGTTCGATCAAACTTGGAGGCCTAGTGAGATTGAACTGATTTAATTATAAAAAAGAGCTTTAGTCCTCACAATTAATTGGGTGGGATGTTCACCCTTATAAGGGTGAGGTCTGCCACCTTATAAGGGTGAAGAGTGCCACATGGTAAGGGTGAAGCCTTTCCCCTTATAAGGTGATGATGTGTCACATTATAAGGGGACACATCATCACATAAGGCAGTGACGCCTAAACATCATTTATTAAGCATTCTTTCTTTCAGGGGCGATATATCATATTCCTTAATATACAGTCGAGTGAGGTGAGAAGAATGTGAAAAACCCAGCTCATCTGCAATTTCTGACATTGGCAGGTTTGTATTTAAAACCAGATTTCTTGCTCTGAAAACCCTTTCTTTCATAACATATTGATGGGGAGAGGCTCCAAATACAAGTTGAAAGCTTTTCCTGATTTTCTGAACATTCATTCCATATTGAACACTAAGTTCTTCTATACTTGGTGGCTGAACTAATTGTTCTGACAACTGATTTTTTATTTGGTAAATGGTATTTATTAATTCTTTAGAGAGGGTTATTTTTTGATTTAATATCCGATGCTTATAAAACTCTACAAGAAAAAGGGCGACTAACTTGAATGAAACAGAAAAACTTAATCCTTGTTGGCCTAACTCTTGTTGCTGAATTTGAAATAATTCCTTGATGCAAAAATCCATTTCGGGAGTGATTTTTTCAAAGAACAACCAGTAATCATTTTGATTAATATGCTTTTCAAAAGCATTCCATTTTTCATCCTCCACATGCTGAATAAACCTTTTATCTATTCTTATGGTCACACCCTTAAAAGGATTATTGGCTTTTAGGTGAATTTTTGAGGGGTGAGAAGAATTATACAAGACGGCTCCTTCTTGATGATGCTTCCCAAACACATAATCCTCTTGTGTGATTTCTGAATCAGTAACAAACCGAAAAGTGAGCAATTCTTTGTTGATGGGTTTTTCCTCTAAAATCAAATCCTTTTCCATCAAAAAATCACCGATCATAATGTGAACTTGATGGTCAAATAAATCATAAAGCCATATATCTACTTTACCTTCACGATTATCTAAATGAAAATGATTGTCCACCCATTTTCCTTCTTCAAAATGTGAAGTTGCTTCTACAATTTCCTTCGTGACTTCAGAATACTCAAATTGATAATGATTCATAGGGTTGTTTTGTCGTTTTATGCAAATAAAACTCCTTTTTATGTCTTTATAGCATATTTAGTTAAAATAAATTTGTGATTGAAATGATCAGGTAGAGGATTTCTAATACAAATAGATACGAAAAGAGAAATACTTTATCACCCATAATAGAAAAATTATCAATCATGAAAAGTTTAAAATTACTAATAGGTTTACTTCTTGCAAGCTGTTCTGTGTTTGGACAAGAATCCACCTCAGAAATGAATGCCATCCCTTATCCATTAGAGAAGTGGAAAGGTGTGCAAGGGAAAACATTAAAAGAGTCAAAACCTGCATTTATAAGTTCTAAAAAAGCACCAAAAGATGCTCCCAATGTTTTGGTGATTATGCTCGATGACACAGGCTACTCTAGTGCTACATCATTTGGAGGTTCAATGAATACGCCAGCATTTGATCGTATTGGTGAAGAAGGTTTACGTTATACACACATGTCTGTCAATGCTATTTGCTCACCAACCAGAGGTTCTTTGCTGACAGGTTATAATATGCATCAAATAGGTACTGGCGTGATCAATGAGGCGGCAACAGGTTACCCAGGTTACAATTCGCAAATTGATTATACGACACCATCCGTAGCCAAAATCCTAAAAGACAATGGATATGCTACTGCCGCATTTGGTAAATGGCATAATACCAAGTTGGAAGAAGCTTCTCCTGCAGGCCCTTTTGAAGGATGGCCAACAGGTATTTGGGGGTTTGATTTCTTTTATGGTTTTATGGGAGGAGAGACCAATCAGTTTTACCCATTGCTCTATCAAGGTACTACACCAATCGACACACCTACTCAAAATGCGGACGGTTCTACCTATCACTTATCAGCAGATATGGCGGATCAAACCATAAAATGGCTAGATAACTGGAAAGGTTTAAGAGATGATCCTTTCTTTATATATTATGCTCCAGGTGCTGTACATGCGCCAATTCATGTTCCTGCAGATTGGAGAGGTAAATACAAAGGGCGTTATGATGAAGGTTACGAAGCATTACGTTTGGAACAATTTGCTAAGCAAAAAGAAATTGGATTAGTGCCTCAAGATGCAGAGTTGGTAGATTGGCCAAGTTCTATTCCAGCATGGGATTCATTTAGTGAAGAAGGCAAGAAATATTTACGCCGTCAAATGGAGGTAAATGCAGCGTTTCTTGAATACACAGACTTCCATATCGGGCGTGTAATTACTCACCTTGAAGAAATGGGAGAATTGGACAATACCTTTGTCATGTACTTGACCGCAGACAATGGCTGTAGCTCAGAAGGTACTCCAACAGGATCTTGTTCTGAACTTTTAACCGTAAATGGTTTCCCTGAGTTTACCATGAAAGAGCAGTTGGATATGTTAGAAAAGTTAGGAGGATTAGAAGAATGGGGAGGTCCTAATATGGCAAACCATTATGCTGTAGGTTGGTCGTATGCTTCATCAACTCCTTTCCAGTGGACCAAACAAATGGCTTCTCATTTTGGTGGTGTAATGACTTCTACAGCAATTCGTTACCCGAAAGAAATTGAAGCAAGAGGAGAGTGGAGACGTCAATTCCAAAACGTAACGGATATTGTACCAACTATTTTGGATGTAACCGGCGTACCTGCTCCAGATTATGTAAATGGTCAAAAAAGAATAGACTATCCTGGTGTTTCTATGCGCTACGCTTGGGACGATGCTGAAGCAAAAACAAATCATACCACGCAATATTTTGAAACAGTTGGGTTCATTGGTATTTATCATGAAGGATGGAGTTTGGCGGCGAAGCCTTACCGTGTTCCTTGGATGTTCGATGCACAAGCCTTGGCAAATATGGATCCTCTGGCTACTGAATGGGAGTTATATAACATCGACGAAGACCCTATTCAATCCAAAAATATCGCAGACCAGCATCCTGAGAAAGTAAAAGAGTTAGAAAAATTATTCTGGGTAGAAGCCGAAAAATATAATGTTTTCCCAGTTGGAGGTGGATTGGGTACTTTGCTTCAACCTGAATCAAGTGCGGCAAAAGGAGCGAAGAAATATTGGGAGTTCACAACCAATACGTATAGAGTTCCTGAAATGGCTGGACCGGAATTGAAAACAAATGATTTTGAGGTAAATGCTTTCATCACAGCAGACGAAACAACGGAAGGTATCATTTATGCTTTAGGTGAACACATGGGTGGACAATCTCTTTATATTTTGGATGGAAAGTTAATGTTTACCTACCAAACTTTAGGTTACTTTACCTATGAATCAGAAGGAGTTGAGATTCCCCATGGTGAGTTGAAAATTACTTTGAAACATACCGTCAAGGAACGTAAAATTACCGGTGCATCTGAAGTTGAATTATTAATCAATGACAAATTGGTGGAGACAGTACAAATCGGTCATACTGTAAGTTTAATGTATGGAGGACACGAAACATTTGATATTGGTCGTGACGAAGGAATGCCAGTCAGTCATCATTATGAAGACAAAGGGAAATTTAAATTCACTTCAGGACAGTTGAAGAAAGTTACTTTTGATATAAAGAAATAAGTTGATTTTTTTGATGATGTAATTAAATGTAAGCATCCTATATCAAAAAGGGGAGTTCCATTCGTTTGGAACTCCCATAAAACAAGATGCTATTTAAATACAATTTGATTAATTGATTAGAAGTTTTTGAGCTTCTCCTGCTACTTTAATGATGTAGACTCCAGGAGAAAGATGTGTAGTAGAAAGGGTATTGGCTTCCTTATTGACTATTTGACTTGAAATCACATTGCCTTGTAAAGAAACAATAACCGCTTCGAAGTCACCTTCTGCCAATCCTGAGATTCTTACAAAATTCTTAGCAGGATTTGGTGAAAGACTGATTCTCTCATAAGCAAGATTTTCTACCACTGCGTCCGAAATTCTTGAATTACTTCCACAGTTGGCAATATAATCCCATTGTCCATCAGAACGCTTTCGGTATAAAATACCTCCATTAATTACATATTGACCTGCTGAATAGCTATTAGAATTACCATTATAGGAAGGAGCATCCGCACAAGTCGTTCCGTTAGAACTACCACTCCCAGAAGATGATTTAGGCTTATAAACTCTCACCCAATCCACCTTCATTTGGTTTCTAGCAGAACTAGCTAAATCTGAATCAGAAGGAGTGTGGTTAAGTGCTAACCATTGTTGTGATTCTACATTGATAATGATATCCATTGCTTTTGTAAAACCTCTTCCACCTTGGAAATTTCCTGGATCTACTACGCTGATACCATTAGAATTATTACTTGCCGCTTGAAGCGTTGAGAAGTTATAATTCGAGCTTGTTGCATAGGTAGTTACCGCTGTATATCCGCTAGAATTATTTGTTGGAAATTGCCCAGACATTGAGTTGAAATACTGATATTGCCAAGTACCATCTACCTTTGTAGCAGTAGCATTGTTGTACATCACTCTTACTAATTGCCCATCAATATAATATTCAAAGTGCTCTGGACCAACCCAATAGACACCCATTCTCATATATCTTCTGTTGCCATTATTCCAGCACCAATCACCCCATCCATAATTACCATTCACTCGGCTATCTTGATACCAACTGTTCCAGTCTTTCGGCTGATAATCGGTAAATGGCGAACGAATAAACGAGTGGTGACTGATATGTGTAAATTGTTTAAACCAAGGCACATTACCATAGTTTTCAATAATATCAATTTCCTGTGTGTCATCAGGACTTAAAAGCCAAAAACAAGAAGCCAAAGAAATATTGGCCACACTAATGGCTGACTCCACATAAACAGGATAAGTTACTCGGTTGTTAGATGTTACACACCCAGATAAAACACCCGGAATTCCCATTTTTGTAGTGTTGTTTGTCTTTGCAACAGTAATAACGAGGTTATCACCATCCACTTTCACTCTATTGTGTTTCCAATAGGTTGTACCTGGTCCATCCCAAGCATTATGATAGAAGTTATACCATTTCCCGTTACCAAAATTAGTTTTGTAATTTACTGCGTTGAAATTGTAGTTAAAGTCATCAGAGAGATTGCCCTGAAGTTCCCATGTGTTGCCTGGTCCTGCATAAGCTGGTACAGGAATGTTGCTCCATTCTTGAGCATTAATCTCATTTCCTAAAAAGAAGAAAAATAAGATTAATAGATAATTGTTTTTCATTTTGAATTAGTTAATACTGCCCATTTGGTATGGGCTTGATTTAAGTTTACATGTAGATAAATAGCATCTCATTTCAAACCCAAATACGCGGTAAAGAATTACATCCCCAACAATCAACACTAGACAAAAACTGTATATTATTTAATAGAAATATGATAATGATATCGTTTTGATTTTTCCTCCAATATTTCAATAATGATTAGTTATTTTGGCTGTTTTCAATACTTATAGTGTTTGTTTTACATTTTATGTCAAGTTTTTAGATTGAATAATAACCTATAGACAGACCACTCTATTTTCATAAAAATGCAATGTGTTACAGAAATAAGTGATTTCTTTCAATTCAATCTTTAGAAAGTAAAAATAATGACCTCATTTTAGTGAAATATTCTCTCACCTAAATCTGTCAAGGTCATTTTAGAAGCTAATTAAAAGTAGTTTTGATACACTTATGAACTTCTTTAATGTATAGCATTTTTATATTCTCTAAGCACGATAAATTATGTAGCTTTAACCCATGAAAAAAATTGCAATTTCCAAAGCTGAAGCAAAACAAATAATCCTTGATCGTCAGTTCAATTTCCCATTAACTAATAATGAACTGAATTCTACTTTAAAGGTCATTGAGCATTTAGGTTACATTCAAATAGATACAATAGCTGTCATTCAAAGAGCCCATCATCATATATTTTGGTCACGTAACACAGACTATCAGACATCACATATTGATCAACTTATTCAAAATAAATCAGTATTTGAATATTGGTCACATGCCGCTTCTTATCTTCCAATGAAAGATTTCAGGTACTCTTTACCCAAGAAAAATGCTTTAAAAGCTGGGAAAGAGAAACATTGGCACCAAAAAAATAAAACGCTAATGAATGAGGTCAAGCGACGTATTCAGACTGAAGGACCATTGATGGCTAAAGATTTTAAATCTGAAGGAGCCAATTCTTCCGCTTGGAAATCTGCACCTTATAAGCAAGCTTTAGAAATGCTATTTATGGAGGGTGATTTAATGATCTCTGAAAGAAGAAATTTTCATAAAGTCTATGATTTGACTGAAAGGGTATTGCCAAACTCTGTTGATACTTCTACTCCAACGGATACTGAATATGCAAAGTACCTTACCCGAAGGTATTTGAACAATCAAGGCATTGCCCAATTACCTGAAATTGGTTTCTTATTGAAGAAAAATATCAAATTAATCTTACAAGAAACACTTCATAATATGGTAGAAGATGGAGAATTATCTATCATAGAAATTGAGGGGGAAAGTTATTATACATTAACTTCAACAATTGATAACCTTGGTAATCATAAGCATTCACTAAAGGTTAAGATTTTATCTCCATTTGATAATTTCTTGATTCAACGCCAAAGAATAAAAGCCCTTTTTGAGTACGACTACCTATTGGAATGCTATCTGCCACAATCCAAAAGAAAATATGGTTATTTCACCCTGCCTATATTATGGCACGACAACCTTGTGGCAAGAATAGATTGTAAGGTGGATAGAAAAAAGGGTATTTTGAATGTAATTAGTCTTCATTTAGAAGAAAACATGAACGACCAAAATGCATTTCATATTGATTTAATGGAGGAGTTAGAAAGATTTAAAGTATTTAATGGTTGCCAAGAAATTGTATTTTTGGATAAAATTAATTGATAAATACCACATCACGAACCACGTAGGGGTAGACCTATGTGTCTACCCACCGAACCACAACACGGACCATATTCATTTTCATAACGAACCATCTGTCAACTGAATTACAACACGTACCAAAATTAAATCCCATAAAGAGATATCATCTTACAAAATCCAATGATTGATTATTGTATTGTGATCAATTACCTGATGTTTTTTTGTGTTTCTGATTGTGGTACAGTGGGCAGACACATAGGTCTGCCCCTACGGAAGGGTGACATTTAGTTTATCATCAGCCCAACATAATGGATTATCGATGATATATTTAGCTATCTTTTCGTGCTCATACTCATTTCTGATGATATGTTCCCAATAATTACGTTGCCATAAACGTCTATCAAATGCTTTCCATTTCTTGGTTTTAACACCATGGATATAATCATTGGTTGTCATTGTCTTAAACCATTGAACAATTGAGCCAATAGGTATGGAATTATAATCTTCTTTGATTTCAATAATACAATGAAAATGATTGGGCATAATGATCATTTCCTGACAAGCGATATTAATGAATTTACATTCTAGCTCCTGATACCATTGCTTGATCATAATACCAGCATCATTCAATATCATTTCATGGTTTTCAATTTTCCCAAATAAGTGCTTTTTATGCTGAACGCATATAGTGATAAAGTAAAGTCCAGATTGAGAATAATCATAGCCTTTCAGACGTATAGAACGTCGAGATGTTAGTTGCTTTAACATGATGAATCGTTAAGATTAAATGAATAGTTCGTTTCACATGACCGCAACAAATTTTATTCCAAGAACCACGTAGGGGCAGACCTATGTGTCTGCCCGCCGAACCACAACACGAACCAAATTCATTTTCATTACGAACCACCTGTCAATTGAATTATAACGAAATATTATTAAATTCCATATTATACAATCCAAAACCCAATTGCATTTAATAGTTTCAAATCATCATTTAATTGGTTTTTGTGTTTCTGATTGTGGTACAGCGGGCAGACACATAGGTCTGCCCCTACGGGCGGAATACATCCAATTATCCTATTTAATGACTAGGAATCACTTCATGTGGACTTAGCCCTTTGATCTTTTTAAACATAGCCGAAAACTTGGAAGGATTTTCATAACCCATATCCATACTGATTTCGGTGATAGACTGTTTGCCTTCTTTTAGTCTTCTATAGGCTTCCTCCATTTTTTCATTGAGGTGATACTGATAGATACTCGAATTGAAGAGTGTTTTAAAATCCCTTTTCAACTTAGAAACACTAACCCCAAACTCTTTTGCAAGGTCATCAATAACTATTTTCTGATCAAAATTACCGCTAAGTACTGTCCTTATCTTTAATAGTCTCTGATAATCATCATAATGCAGTCCATTCAAGTCGTCTTTATCTAGCATCCCGATAATAGATTGGAATAACAAAGCAAAAATCTCCAATGCACGTGCTAAAATAAGAGGATTGGAACCAATCACTTTTTCTCTAAAATGAAATACATCATCCAATAAAGGGTTCAGTTCTATTGGAAGGAAAGTATAGTATGCCAAACCTTCTGTACCAGGAAACAACTGACGGAAAACAGATTTATGATCGGGCATTAATTGTGTAAATGCATTTTTGGAAACATAATAGCCCAAGGATTGGAAGTGTGTATTGGCCTTAAAGAGCGTTTCGATAGGGTACATGCCGTTGTAAATCAATATTCTTTTTTGACTTTCGGCATCTAGATGTTTTTGGTCTTCTTCATCAACCAATTCATGAGAAACATCTCCGATTCTGACAATATTGATAAAAATAAGATCGGGGTCATTATCAGGTAATCTCTGTGTATGAATATCCTCCTTGTATTTGCAATTTGAGATAAAGACATCAAACCCTTCTATCAATTTATAGAAATAGAAGTGAATAAAGGAGTCTTCATGAGAGTAAAGAAAGTGATTTCCTTCTCTAGCATCTCTTTTTAATTCCTTTGTCAATACTTCAAATAATTGTTCAATATTCGCTTCCTGATAGACTAATTCAAGCATAAAAAAGATAATAATGTTATGAATTACAATATAAGCATTCCATTGTCTTCTTATTGTTTATAAGATGTAATAGTCCCTTTTTCTGTAAAGATTCAAATAAAATATCCTCTTGAACTTTTTGGATTGTCACATGAACTTATCAGAGTAGCTGACCGGCTATTCTTGCTCTACTTTTGTATTATCAAATTACAAATAGAACAAGAAAATGAAACCAACAAGAAGAAACGTATTAGCAGCCACTGTGCTTTCCGCTTTTGTATTTATGAACAATGTAAATGCCCAAGATAAAGAGGGGAAATTTAAAGATCCTTCTTTAAACTATGCAATGGGAATAGATGTAGAATATGGTGAGGGAGCCAATGGAGGTAAAGCCCATAAGCAAGTATTCAGTGAATTAGAAGAAGTTTTTTATCAAAAGAAAGAGACTATTGAAATTGCCAAAGACTTCTATGTAATTACTGGTGTAGGTCTTAATGCTTCATTTATCGTAGCCCCTGAGGGTGTTATTGTTTACGATGCTGGGGAAAATAGCGAAGACGGCATCAGATATAAAGAAGAAATTCGTAAGGTAACCGACAAACCTATTAAAGCGGTAATTTATAGTCACTCTCATTATGTACATGGCACAAAATATATTACTGATGGTGAAGAAGATGTAATGATCATCGGTCACCCAAAAGTAAACTACAACATGGCTAACAGTGGAGGAACAGGCGGTAGCTTCCCAGAGCTTCAGCCATTACAATGGGGTAGATTAATCCAGCAAGTACAAATGTACCTTCCAAAAGAAGGAGATGATAGTGCAGTAGGATTCTCATTAAATTATGAGCCAGGTGGATTCCAACCTGTTACGAAAGAAGTAGAGAATGGTGAGATGATGAACATCGCAGGACTTGATCTTCAGTTCTTTACTAAAGGTGGAAGTGATACAGATGATTGTTTGACACTTTGGGTACCATCGAGAAATATTGCTTTCACAAACAATTTTGCTCCAATGATGCCTAACCTTTACACTCCTCGTGGTGCGGACTACAGAGATCCAGCATTCTGGGTAGAATCAATCGATGTTTTAGAGGAATTATCTCCTGAAATCTTGATCAACGTAAATGCGAGAGCAGTTGTTGGAAAAGAAGAGATTGCAAAGCGTTTGAGTGCTTATGGTGACTTCTTACGTTTGGTGATGGATCAGACATTAAGAGGTATGCTTCAAGGTAAAGGTCCTGAAGAGTTACGTGACTTTGTCAAATTGCCGGAGCACATGTTGAATACTCCTGAATTGTCTCAAAACTATGGTACATTAACTTGGTATCCTCCTTATATCGCTAACATTGCGATGGGATGGTGGAACGGAGATGCTTCAACAATATTGGCTCTTCCTCCAAAAGCTAGAGCAGAGCGTTTAGTACGTGCGTTAGGAGGTTATGATAAAGTAGTAGAATTAGCAAAAGAAGCACAAGAAAATAAGGAGTTGCTTTGGAGTATGGAGTTGATCAACTACTTGTTGGTATTGGATGAAAACAATCAAGACCTTCTGAAGTGGAAAGGAGAATTAATGATCGAAACAGGTTATTCTCAAACCTCATCGATTGCTAGAGGATTCTTGTTATCTCAAGGTAGAGGTTTGACTGGTAAAGGTCCAATGCCTAAGAATATTGCTCCTCAACCATTTGAGATTGATAAAGATGCGAACAAGTTTATTGATGCTCTAAGAGTAAGAATCAATCCTGAAGCCACAGAGAACTGTGAGCATGTTATCGCCATCGAAATTACAGATAGTGACCAACAATTAGCAGGTTTCCATGTAAGAAAAGGAGTTTGTCAATATATCGATAATATCAACGACTATAAGTTCTCTACAGAAACAACTTTGAAAATGGATAAGGAAACATTCCTAGCTTTCTTTACTAATCCTCAATCAATTGAAGATTTAATAGAAGGCAATAAAATCCAAATAGAAGGTGAGCAATCAACAATTTCTTTATTCAAGAATTTTGATGCAATCTAATAAATGATCTTCTCAAGTATGCGATGGTCGATCAAAGACTATCGCATACATCTACTAAAATGTAAAGAGCCTTCGTCTACATTTATTCGGATAGCTTATTACATATAATATTCCTACAAAATCAAAGATATAAACCAACAATAAAGTGAAATCTATTATAAAACCAATAATAAAGTCTCTGCTGATATCTGTATTCGTCTCAGGAACTTTTATCAATCAATCTTATGCTCAAAACAAACAAAAGGATATAAGATACGACTCAGATACTCTACCACATTATCCTAATCTTGATGGCTTAACACCAGAACAGCCTAGAGATATTAAAACAGATTTGAACCATAGTTTTCCGGAACCTGGTGCAATCGTTAATATGAAGATTGGGCCTTATTTTAAATGGAAAGAAGAGTTGTACGAAAAAACGGGAATTCAAATTGGAGCCAGTTATCACAATGTCTTCTCTATTGTTCCAAAGTCTCATTTAAAATTTCCTCAAATGGGTAACACTGCAGGTGCAGGAGTATTTGCCATGGATTTTAAATGGACTCCAATTAATAAAGGAAAAGATTGGGAAGGTAGCCTTAATGTGATTATGGATGTAAGACATGGTTATGGCGATATCTCACCAATGTTTATTTTAGTATCGACTGGTGTTGGTGGTGGAGTTGACATGACTAACGTTTGGAACGGCGTTACTTTGCCTTTCGTGTTCTGGGAACAAAAATTTAAAAAAGATCGTGCATGGATTAGAGCGGGTTATATTTCTCCTTTAGGCGTGTTAGACTTTAACCGATTCAAAGATAACAGGGTAGCCTTTTCGAATAGTGCCAATACAGTGCCTTGGCATGTTTTACCAATGGGAGCATCTTCAGTAGGTGTCGCTTTTAACTGGAAACCAATTGCAGATTCAGAACTTTATGTTTCAGGTATTGTCCAAGATAACAACCAGATTGGTGGTATCATCGACTGGGGTGGATTAAGACACGGAACTGTGGTGGCAGGTCTAGAAGTGGGTAAACATTGGGTGCGTGGAGCAAACGATTTTGATCACCTTCATGCTACAGTAATGTGGACTGATAGAGCTGCAGAAACACTATATTCAGATTTTTCTGAGCCAGGTTGGTCAGTGAAAGTACACGGTAGTAAGCAATGGGGAAATGTGGTAGGTTTTGCCAATGGTGCTTGGAGTAATATTACAGGTGGTGCAGCAGGTGCAGCCACTTTATCAGATATCGTTGCGTCTGCAGGTGTTGCACTCTTACAACCTTTCAATATTCAAGGTGAGTTAAACTTTGCAGTGAACTATTCAAGAATTAACCCTAGAAATGTAGATAAACTGAATAACCCTACAACAGAGGATGAGAAATTCTTAAGTACTTTGTTAGGACCTGTACGTTCAGAAGGTCAATGGCAAGCAGAGGTATATTGGAAAATGTTACTTTTCCCAGATATGTGGTTAACGCCAGGAGCACAGTTTGTAATGAACCCATCGTTCAACCCCGCAAACAACTTTGTATTTGCTCCTACGATCAAAGCGAGATACTTCTTTTAACAGAAAACAATTTTTAAACCAAAAATATATCATGATGAAATATCAAAAAAAGTCAGAAATTATTAATGGAATTAACCTTAAGTATGTTTATGAAGGAGAAGGGCCAGCAGTATTATTATTACATGGATTTCCGGACTCAGCAGAATTATGGGAAAATCAAATAGGACCTTTAGTAGATGCTGGTTATTCAGTAATTGCTCCAGATCAACGTGGATTTGGTGATAGTGAATTATTAGAAGGAGTTGAACATTATACTATAGATAAAATCGCAGCTGATGCTTTAGCATTGATGGATCATTTAGGGGTTCAAAAAGCAAGATTAGTAGGCCATGATTTCGGAGCATTTGTAGGCTGGTATTTAGCCACTGTTCATGCAGATCGTTTTGAGTGTTATATGCCATTATCTGTTGGTCATCCAAACTCTTATGCAAAGGCGGGTATTCGTCAGAAACAATTAGGATGGTATGCATTATTCTATCAATTCGAAGGAATTGCAGAAACCATGTTAGCGAAAGATGATTGGGCATTGTTCAGAGCCTTTGTAGAAAATCACCCAGGTGCTGAAACATGGATCAAAGACCTTTCACGTCCAGGAAGAATGACAGCTGGTTTAAACTGGTATAGAGCCAATTTTATGGCAGCATTCTCAGGTGAGCTACCATTACCAAATGCAACAATCCCCGTACAAGCAGTTTGGAGTACAGGAGACATGGCATTAGCTGAAGAACAAATGGCTGGAACAGCAGAATTTGTAAACGGCGATTTTAAGTATCATACATTCGAAGGTGTAAGCCACTGGATTACAATGGACGCTTCTGATAAATTAAATCCAATTATTTTGGATTTCCTAAAAGACTATATTGGATAATTAGTTGAATGATAGTGAACAGCTTTTACTTTCGAGTAAGAGTTGTTCAGTTCATCAAAAAATAGTCAAAATAACATAGCATTTTCGTTCTACCTGTATAAAGGATAAATTAATTTTGCAGGAATATAATATATGAATCACTATTTATGTTTTGCATAGATAGTGATTTTTCATTTTACTGAGCACATATTTTGAGCGTTTTGGATCATTGCATGAACTGATAAGAAGTAAATTATGATGCTTGGATATATAAATTTGTAGCATCAATACAATCAAAAAAATCACAAATAGAACATGAGAAAAATATTTAAATCAATAGAACAATTGAAAGTATTAGTATTAACTTTATTTGCTTTAAATTTTGTTGCTATGATATCACATGGACAAGAATCAAAATCACCAGAAGTAGATATTAGAAATTATGCTGCTTCTACAGTTTCTGAAAGTTGGGGTAATATCTTTAAAAATACTCCTGATCCTTCAGCGGGACCTAATGCTCCAACTGCAGATAACATTGAAGGTTGGAAACAGTTGAATGCCATAATGTCTAAAGTTGCATTTGGACGAGAAGCAGATGTGAAGGAAAAGTATCAAATCACTGTTGAGGAACAAGAAATTGGTGGCGTTCGAGTTTTAGAGATTACTCCGAAAGGATGGAAAGAAGACGGAAAACGTTTGATTTACACTCACGGTGGTGGCTATACTATGTTTAGTGCTGATAACACAATTACAAGTGCTGCCCTAGCTGCAAATGCAACAGGAATGAAAGTGATTTCTGTTGATTATACAGTCGCACCAAATGCTCAATGGAAAGAAATTACAGGTGAAGTAGTGAATGTGTTCAAAGGTTTGAATGCACAAGGATTCACTATGGAAAACATCGGTATTTTCGGTGACTCTGCAGGTGGAGGGCTTGTAGGAGGATCTGTTTTGAGATTAAGAGATGAAGGTCTTGGTATGCCAGCAGTTGTTGTCCTTTGGTCTCCTTGGGCGGATATAACTGAAACAGGAGATACATACATGACGCTAAAACATGCAGAATCAAACTATGTTTATGAAAAGGTTTTAGGTCCTTCTGCTGATGCTTATGCAGCTCCTCAAGATCAAAAGCATCCTTATGTTTCTCCAGTGTATGGCGATTTCACAAAAGGTTTCCCACCTACATTAATCCAAGGAGGTACAAGAGAAATCTTCCTAAGTAACTTTGTACGTTTATACCAAGCGATGGATATGGCAGGTCAGACTGTAACTTTGGATATTTATGAAGGAATGCCTCACGTATTCCAAATTAAATCTACTGAATCAACTGAAACTAAAGTTGCTGTAGAAAAGATGGCGAAGTATATTCAGAAACACATGAATTAATTCCAATACCACGTAGGGGTAGACCTATGTGTCTACCCGCTGAACCACAATACAAACCATAATTAAATCCCAATGAAATGATCAATAACAATCCAAAAATCCGATTGTCATTGATCATTTCACATAATAATTTAACTGATTTTTTGTGGCCCTGATTGTGGTACAGTGGGCAGACACATAGGTCTGCCCCTATGGGATAATATCTTTAGGACTAACACCTTTGATTTTCTTAAACATTGTAGAGAATTTTGAAGGAGTTTCATACCCTAAATCAATACTTACTTCAAGCACTGAATACTTACCGCTTTTTAATCGTTTATACGCTTCTTCCATTTTAGCTTGAATTCGATACTGCGTAATATTTGTATCAAAAAGAGTTTTAAAGTCTCTTTTAAGCTTTGATGTACTCACACCAAATTCTTCCGCAATTTCATTTAAAGAAATTTTCTGATCGAAGTTGGTGACCAATTTTTGTCTTATTTGTAATAGTCTTTGGTAATCACTAGAGTGAAGTCCTTTCAACTCATCCTTATGAATTAACGAAATGACGTATTCTATTAAAATGGCCAATACCTCTATTCCTTTAGAGAGAAGGTAAGGAGTTTTGAGCTTTTGATTAGTTTTATAAAGGAACATTTGTTCAAGGAGTGAGATCAACTCTACAGGTAAAGAGGTGTGATACCCGATGCCATCATCATTGGGAAACATTTTTTCTATCTCATGATATATTTCCGGCATGATTCCTTTGAATACTTGTTTGGTGATTCGTACACCCACTGATTGATAGTGTTTGTCAGCAGGTACATAGGCATCAATAGGGAATAAACCATTATGGATGATCACGTTTTTGGCAGAGTCGGATTTTAATACTTCTTGCTTTTTATTAAATAATTGAACGACTTCACCTTTGATAATCATATTGATATGTATCAGGTCAGGGTCTCCATCTGGAATTCTATCAATGTTTGCATCAACTGGATTATAATAGTCAATAAGAATCACTTCAAACCCATTCCAAAAATTGAAAAAGTCAAACTCAATCTTAGATCTCCCTTTTTTATATCTATACTGATGTTCATTGATCAGATTACCACCAATTTTTTCTAATAATGTTTCAACTACGCTAAAGGTCATCCCTTCCTTAAAAGTGAGTTCAAACTTCTCCATGCTCTGCTTTCAATTAGTTAGAGTATAAAGATATCTTATCCAAGTAGATTTTAAAACCTTCTGAAAGTTGTATTTAAAGAAATTTTCAGAAAAAATAAACTTGATCTATCACGGATACTGAATGATCTGTGAGGGCATGAATTCCATTTTTTCACCCACTACTTTTGTATCATAAAGTTTACAAATTGATAGTCGAATAATTACCCTCTATTAATTCTCATATCATTACAAAATTTATGTAGAATCTATACTAAGATACATTAGTTGTGGTAGGATTGGTACATCATGACATCAATTCAACAAAGATGAAAGCTCATCTTTCAACCAAAAAATATTTCTAAAAATTAACCTACAATCAGAAGAATGAAAAAATTAATTTTTATGTTATTCTCAGCGCTTTCAATTTCTTGCTTTGCACAAGAAGGCGCAGACAAAGAGTCGATTAGTATTCCTTACCCTCTTGGTGAGTGGAAAGGTGTTGCTGAAAAAACAATAGACAATTCAAAACCTTATTTTATTGAAACCAAAAAAGCTCCGGAAGATGCTCCGAACGTTTTAATTATTATGTTAGATGACGTCGGTTACGGTACAGTTTCATCTTATGGTGGTCCAATTAATACTCCTGCTTTCGACCGTGTTGGTGATGAAGGTATTCGTTATTCACACATGGCAGTGAATGCGATCTGTTCACCAACAAGAGGATCACTTTTAACAGGATACAATATGCACCAAATTGGTACAGGTATCGTAAGTGAGTTCTCAACTGGTTATTCAGGATATAACAATGAGGTGGATTATACTACACCTGCATTAGGTAAAATCCTTGTTGAAAACGGTTATGCTACTTCTGCCTTCGGTAAATGGCATAACACAAAATTGGATGACGGTTCTGCTGCAGGTCCATTCCACAACTGGCCAGGTAGTTTCTGGGGATTTGAGTACTTCTACGGTTTCGTAGGTGGTGAGATGAACATGTTCCACCCATTAGTATTCGAAAACAATACAGCAGTGGATATTCCAAAGAAAAATGCGGATGGCTCTGATTACCACTTCACTACTGATATGACTGACAAAGCGATCAAGTGGTTGGACAACTGGAGAGGAGTTAGAGACGAGCCATTCTTTATGTACTATGCACCAGGTGCTTGTCACGCACCAATCCAGCCACCAGCAGATTGGAGAAACAAATACAAAGGGAAATTCAACGAAGGTTACGAAGAGATGCGTAATCAAATGCTTGAGCATCAGAAAGAATTAGGACTTGTTCCTCAAGATGCGAAGTTGGTAGATTGGCCTTCAGAATCAATTCCAGCATGGGATACTTTCAGTGAGAGAGGACAAGAGTACTTAAGCCGTCAGATGGAAGTAAACGCTGCTTTCTTGGAGCATACAGATTCACAAATTGCACGTGTATTTGATCACCTTGAAGAAATGGGTGAGTTAGATAACACACTAGTGATCTTCTTTACAGCAGATAATGGTACAACTGGTGAAGGAACACCAACAGGTAATATTCAAGAACTTTTCTTCCAAAATGGATACGAACCATTGACAATGGATGAGCAATTGGATTGGTTAGATCGTATGGGAGGTCTTGAAGAATGGGGTAATGAAGATATGAGTAACCACTTCGCAACAGGATGGGCTTACGCATTATCAACTCCTTACCAATGGACAAAACAAGTAGGTTCTCACTTCGGTGGTACAATGGCAGCAATGGCAATTCGTTACCCTAAAGGAATCGAAGCACAAGGGGAGTGGAGACGTCAGTTCCAATTCGTTACGGATATCGTTCCTACAGTTCTTGAAGTAACAGGTGTACCTGCTCCAGATTATGTAAATGGTCAGAAGAGAAGAGAATATCCTGGTGAATCATTAACGTATGCATGGAATGATGCAGAAGCAGAAACAAATCACCCAACTCAATACTTCGAGTGTCTTGGTTTTATGGGACTTTATCACGAAGGATGGAGCTTAGCAGGTAAGCCTTACAGATACCCTTGGCAAATGAGTGCAGGTGCATTGGCTAATTTGAAGCCTCTTGATATGGAGTGGGAGCTTTACAACATCGACGAAGATCCGATTCAATCAGTGAATATTGCAGATCAGCATCCTGAGAAAATCAAGGAGTTAGAGAAAATCTTCTGGGAAGAGGCTGAGAAGTACGATGTATTCCCAATTGGTGGTGCTATGGGTCGTGTGATTCAACCTGAGTCTAATACTTCTATGGACGCAAAAACAAACTGGGTACTTACACCTAACGTGTACAGATTACCAGAGAATGCAGCCCCTCAGATGAAGTCAAACGATTACGTAATCAACGCACACATCGAAGGAGCTGATAAAGATACTGAAGGTGTTATCTACGCCATTGGTAAAGCGATGGGTGGTCACGCACTATACGTTCTTGATGGTAAACTTCGCTACACAAACTCAGTATTAGGTTACTGGTTATATGAGAATGAAGGTGTTGATGTTCCTACAGGTGATTATAAAGTGACGTTGAAGCACACAATTACTTCTGAGAGACGTATGAACGGTGCAGCAAAAGTTGAATTATACATCGATGACAAACTTGTTGATACCATCGAACTAGAGCGTACAATGGGTATTTCTTACGGTGGTGATGTATTTGATGTAGGTAGAGACGAAGGTTGTATCGTTTCTAAAAACTACAAAGACAAAGGTAAATTCATCTTTACACCAGGTAAATTGAAAAAGGTAACTTTCGATATTTCTAAATAATAGGAAACATTAAACAGTTCCGTAGGGGCAGACCTATGTGTCTGCCCACCGAACCACAATACAAATTATTGAAGTATTGTGGTTCTTGTTTTATCTATATGACCACAAAACCATATTTGTCATCGATAAAAAACAATGTTGATGATTATTTTATAGATACAGATTTTTGTGTTTCTGTTTGTGGTACAGCGGGCAGACACATAGGTCTGCCCCTACGGGATGATGTTTTTAGGGCTAACTCCTTTTATTTTTTTAAACATGGATGAAAAATTAGGAATACTGGTATAACCTAAATCGTAGCCAACTTCCATTACAGAGTATTTACCGGATTTTAATCTGCGATAGGCTTCGTCCATTTTAGCATGTGTATAATATTGGTATATGGATGTATCGTACAGCGTTTTAAAATCTCTTTTCAATTTCGATATGCTAACACCAAATTCAGATGCCATGTCCTCAACTACTAATTGATCTTCCAGTTTTGATAAAATATAGCTTTTGATTTCCAACAATCGTTTATAGTCTTCTTGATGCAATCCATGAAGTTTATCGTTTTGAATAAGGGCTTTGATAGATAACATAATCTGAGTGAACAGCTCTAAGCCTTTTACCATTAGCATGGGTATACGCTCAAACTTTGTATTTTCATAATGTAGAATATCATCAATAAGTGCTTCCATCTGAATAGGTAAACCTGTATGGTAAGCGATAGATTCATTATTAATTAAAGCATTTATCAGATCATATGAAGAATGAGGGAATAATTGGATCAATACATCTTTTGATAATTTTAATGAAATAGAATTATAGTTCGAACTTACAGGAAAGTGAGTGACTGTTGGAAACAACCCATTATAGATAAATACACTATTTATACTTCCCGCTTCCAACATCAGTAATTGGTCATTGTAATTTTGATTTACATTCCCTCTATATACAATATAGATATGAATTGTATCTGAATCGTTGTCAGGTTCACGTTCCATGATTAGAGGGTGACCAAATTTCGCTTGAGAAATAATCAACTCTAATCCTTGCATAATCTGGAGGGAAGACATTTTTAATTCGGTATGTTTCCCATGATATAAAAAAGAAGAGTCGGAATATTCACCTCCAAGTACATCATGTAAACTCTTAAAATAGTTCTTAGCATTCCCTTCTTTCAATTTGAAGGTTTTGATCTGTTCTTTCTCTTTCATCAATACAAAAGTAATGTAATGGTTCAATGTGGCAAAGTAAATCCTTTTTTGATGATTGGGAAAGAGAGTTGAGCTGATTCGATAATTGCTTGAACGTTGACGATACGTTGAAGCATGATCTAGTTTCTACCTTTACTTTATCATTCAAAGATCAACAAAAATTAAAAATTGATATGAAGAATATTTTAAAAACTATCGTATTATCTATTGCTATATTAATTTATGTATCTCCACTTTCACAAGCCTGTACAGGCATTAAGTTAAAAGCTGAAGATGGAAGTTATGTTTATGGTAGAACATTAGAATGGGGTGCATTTGACCTCAATTCAAAAATGGTCGTAGTTCCTCAAGGTCATCAATTCAAGGGACTTACTCCAGAAGGAAGAAATGGAAAAGATTATCAATCAAAATATGGTTTTATAGCAGTCACTGCCTTTGGTGATGATGTGTTAGCTGATGGTATGAATGAAGCAGGATTAGCAGGAGGTGGTTTCTATCACCCAGGTTATGCAAATTATCCTGCTTATGATAAAAAGAAAGCTGACAACACAATTTCAGCACAAGATATATTGACTTATATGCTCGGTAATTTTAAAGATGTTGCAGAAGTTAAAAAAGGATTATTAGAGGTTAATGTTACTGGTGTTATTCTAGAATCTGTAGGATTGGAACTTCCAGGGCATTGGATGATGTCTGATGCCACTGGAGCTACAGTTGTGATTGAGTTTACAAACGGTGAATTGAAAATGTACGACTCAAATGTTGGAGTAATTACAAATGCTCCTAACTATGACTGGCATTTAACCAATCTTAGCAATTACTTAAACCTTACACCACATCCTCAAAATCCAGTTGAGATCAACGATATAGCGATCAAACCTCTTGGTGCAGGATCAGGTTTCTTAGGTTTACCAGGAGATAATACTCCAGTCTCAAGGTTTGTAAGAGCGACTGCCTATGCGCATACTTCTCGAAAAACAACAGATGCTAAGGAAGCCGTTTATGAATTATTCAGAATTCTAGACAACTTTAACCTTCCATTAGGTCCTGACGGCGGTGAGGGAGCAAATGCAGATCACTTTGACAATTCATTACGTTCAACTACGCTTTGGACTTCAGCAGCAAATATCAATGATTTGCAATACAGCTATCATACACAGCACAACAGAAGAGTAAGAATGATAGACCTGAAAGAAATTGATTTTTCAAATATAGGAGAGGAGATTATCTATCTGGAATTGGACGAGAAGAAGGAACAAGATATAGAAAAAATTAAATTGTAATTCGTTACATAAACACGTCACGAACCACGTAGGGGTAGACCTGTGTGTCTGCCCACCGAACCACAACACGAACCATAATACAAATTATTGGAGTGTTGTGGTTTTATTTTATTTAATTTATCCAGATACCGATCAAACCAGTGCAAAGCGATATTTGATGTTCAATAAAATCAATGGGGATAATAATTTTGCAGATATTGATAGCTGAGAAAGAGCGAGATATAGAGAAAATTAAATTATAATTCGTTACAAAAACACATCACGAACCACGTAGGGGCAGACCTATGTGTCTGCCCACCGAACCACAACAAGAACCACAATACAAATTATTGAAGTATTGTGGTTCTTGTTTTATTTATATGACCGCCAAAACCATATTTGTCATCGATAAAAATCAATGTGCTAATTATCTTATATGTTCAGATTTTTTGTATTCCTGATTGTGGTACAGTAGGTAGACACATTACTGATTTTTGTGTTTCTGATTGTGGTACAGCGGGCAGACACATAGGTCTGCCCCTACGGAAAATCCCTTTTTATACAACATCTGTACTCTTTTTTGCAAGCCTTCCCATTACCCTTCCACTACTTTTGTATCATAAAATAATCACAAATACTTATTTATGATGATACGATATTTATTTCTCATTGCTCTTCTTTTTCCATTTTATTCATGTGTATTCAATGAGGATAGTCTAGAAATAGATTTTTTATCGATTAAAGAAGAATTGAACTTAACACCACAGCAAGAAAAAGCGTTTCAAGTGGTTGTTAAAGAATATATTATTAAAAGGAGAAAGCTGATTTATAAAAGTGATTTAAAGACAGATTCTGGAAATAGCCTATTGTTGAGTAAAGTGAAAAATTCATACAAGAATCAAGAAAAAGACCTCTATTTTATGATGGATGAACGTCAACAGCAAATCACACATCAATTTATTAAAAAGCATATGCCTGGACAATTCCATTATGCAGATGACATAAGGGAAGAACTGTCTAAAACACTTTCTCTTGATTCCTATCAAAAAAGGCAATATAAATTAATTAATGCTACTTATGATAAGATCTATTCGAATATGAATGCTTCAGATTACGATTACAGACAGCATGTTACTGCTCATTGGAATCAGTTGTATATCGCTCGTAAAAATGCAATACAAAGGGTCTTTTCTGAAGAACAGTTCAAACAATATGAAGAAGTAATACAACGTGTTAATTATGAGCGTTCATGATATATGCTGCTTTATATTAATTTATATACCCTTGTTGGAGTGCCAAAACCTTTGAGTTTTACTTCACCAAGGTCTTCAATTGAATCAGATTCACTTTTATCTATAGTTTCATAGATACTTTTAGAGATAAGAAACTGACTATTGAAATCTTTATTAAGGGATTCAATTCTTGCGGCAATAATTACATTTTTACCCGTGAGGGAATACGCTTTTCTTTCTTCGTTACCAATATTTCCAGCTACGATATTTCCAGCATGTAACCCAATACCAATTTTAATAGGGGGAATCTTATCTTCTTCAATCAATGTATTAATGCATTCTAGAATACCATAACCCGCTTTAACAGCATTTTTCTCATGGTTTTTATATTTAATAGGCGCCCCGAAAACGGCCATCAATCCATCTCCTAAAAGTTGTAATACAACCCCGTGTTTTTCACTAATAATCTTTATCAAAGCTCCAAAAACAATATTTTGGAATTTGGCAACTTCAGAGGGTTTTCTAGAGTCAGCAAATACGGTGAAATCACGAATATCTAAAAACATAATGGAAACATGGAACTGAGTGGTTTTAATTTCTTCATAATTTTCCATGATATGTTTGGCTACTTTATGCGAAATCTGCTGACCAAACAAAGATTTAATTTTACTCAATAAGTTCTCCGTTACCTTTTGCTCTTCTAACAATTCATACTCTAATTTCTTAGTTGTTTTTGCATAAAAATTAATCAGAAGAGAAATAATTAAGATCGTACTCACAGCATTAGTCATATAGGAGAAGTGTTGCATTTCCTCCGATAAAGGGTATATTCCTTCTTGAAAAAGGTAAGAAATCGAAACATAGACAACACATATAAGGGCCAAAAATCCAAATTGTAGGAAACGATGCCAATTGGGGTTAAAGAAACTAAGCCCCGCTAAATAAATTAACCAAAAATGGGCACCAAAGCCCCAGCCAATAAAATAAGTACAAGCTACCTGATGAAACAGCAACTCAATACATGCAAGTGAAAAAGCACTGTTTTCGCAGGCAGATGAATTTAAATACAGTGCCAAACCAAAAACAGGTACACTAAAGAAAATATTGAAGTAAACCAATTCTGGAATATCTAAATACCAAAACAGAAATAATGCGTTGATGTGCCCAAAGAAACCTAGCAAATAAGCTCCTTGGGTAATCTGACGAAATTTTTTGATCTCTGACTTTGACTGAGTATCCTTATTCTTCATTAAAACGAAATAGTAAAAGAGGGTTATTGATGATTCTAATTAAATATACAAATGATTTACGAGAAAGGATTGAAAGAGGTATTAAACCGTTGTTTATTAAATGAAAAGGAATTAAAAACAAGAATATAAAGATTTTTTAAGAAATGAATTTTGAAAACATTTCAATTCAATGATAACTTAGAGTCCAATAACCATTTTAATTATTTAACATGAACAATAAAGTCGCATCGGCTCTCTTACTAACGAGTGTTGTTGCTGTTACTGCTTGTCAACAGCAAATGGATTATAACTATCCGCAAACTAAAAAAGAAATAGTTGAAGATGAATACTTTGGAACTAAGGTAGCAGATCCATACCGTTGGTTGGAAGATGATAAATCAGAAGAAACTGCTCAATGGGTTACCGCAGAAAATGAAGCTACTCAGGCTTTTCTCTCAAAAATCCCTTTCAAAAAAGGAATTCAAGATCGTTTAACTGAATTATGGAATTATGAAAAAATCACTGCACCAAGAAAACATGGTGATTGGTTGTATTTCTATAAAAATGATGGTCTGCAAAATCAATATGTTTTATACAGAAAGAAACCTAACTCTGAGTTAGAAGAGGTCTTCCTTGATCCTAATACCTTTTCTGAAGATGGCACAACTTCATTATCGACCATCAAATTTACACATGATGGAAAACTAGCCGCATATGCAACATCAACAGGCGGTTCGGATTGGAGAGACATTTATGTTATCGATACTGAAACAAAAAAGATCATTGAAGAACCAGTAAGAAATGCCAAATTTACGAATATTGCTTGGAATAAAAGTAAGGGTTTCTATTACAGTAAATATGATCAACCAAAAGACGGTTCTCAACTATCTGGCATGACACAGCATCATAAATTGATGTACCATGAATTAGGTACTCCTCAAGAGAAAGATCAGCTAGTGTTTGGGGGTGAAGAAACACCAAGAAGATATGTTGGTGCTTATGTAACAGATGATGAAAAATATTTAGTGATTTCTGCAGCGGTTAATACTTCAGGTAATGAATTATATATTCAAGATCTTACTAAAAAGGATGCTCCGATTGTAACATTAGTTGACAATACAGAGAATGACCACAATATCATTTATTCTAATGAGAGTAATTTCTGGATTGAAACAAACTATAATGCTCCTAACGGTAGAGTAGTGGTTGCTCCGATTAACTCTCCACAAAGAGACAATTGGAAAGATTTAATTCCTGAGTCAGAAAACGTGTTATCTGTAAGTACTTGTGGAAAGAAAATCTTTGCTAAATACATGAAAGATGCGATTTCTCAAGTTTATCAATATGACTTAAAAGGGAACAAGGAAAGAGAAATCAAATTGCCTGGTGTAGGAACAGCTTCTGGTTTTTATGGAGATGATGAGGATAAAATATTATTCTATTCTTTCACTTCTTACACCATGCCTTCGACTACTTTTGAGTATACTATCGAAAGTGGTGAGTCAAAGGAATATATCCGTCCTAATGTGAAGTTCAATCCGAATGATTATACTTCCGAGCAAGTTTTTTATATTTCAAAAGACGGTACAAAAGTGCCAATGATCATTACTTATAAAAAAGGTTTAGAAAAGAATGGACAGAACCCAACCATACTTTACGGCTACGGTGGATTTAACGTAAGCTTACAACCTCGTTTCTCTGTTGCCAATGTAGTTTGGTTAGAAAATGGTGGCATCTATGCCGTTCCAAACCTAAGAGGTGGCGGTGAATATGGTGAAAAGTGGCATTCGGCTGGTACACAAATGAATAAGCAAAATGTTTTTGACGACTTTATTGCGGCCGCTGAATACTTGAAAAAAGAAGGTTATACTTCTTCCGAAAAGCTAGCGATCCGCGGTGGTTCAAATGGTGGACTTCTAGTAGGTGCTACGATGACACAACGTCCTGATTTAGCTGCGGTGGCTTTCCCTGCCGTTGGTGTATTGGATATGTTGCGTTACAATAAATTTACTGCAGGTGCAGGGTGGGCTTATGACTATGGTACAGCTGAGGACTCTAAAGAAATGTTTGATTATCTGAAAGGATATTCTCCTTATCATAATGTAAAACAAGGAGTAGCTTACCCATCTACTTTAATCACAACAGCAGATCACGATGACCGTGTAGTTCCTGCACACTCTTTTAAATTTGCAGCAGAACTTCAAGCAAAAGATGCCGGAAAAAATCCTGTTTTGATCAGAATTGCAACAAATGCTGGTCATGGTGCAGGAAAACCAACAAGTATGATCATTGAAGAGTATGCAGACATCTTTGGTTTTGCTTGGTACAATATGGATGTAACTCCGGCTTTAGATCATAAGATCAATAAAAAAACAATGTAATTTTTAATAGAACAATATCTATTTCATAAGATAGATCTGCTAATTGTTTTGAACCCCGAAAAGTGATTCCATTTTTCGGGGTTCATTTTTTGATTCAATTTTGACCTTTTTGGGCAAGTGGATGACCTTTTTTAAAAAGAAATTTTTAAAATATACTACGACTTTTGTAGTACAATTTGGAGTCGAGAATAAGCCTTGACAGCTTAGTGTTTTGATCCAAGCTAAATCAATTAAATTATGAGGGTGAGGGCCTTAGTTTTCTAAGGTCTTCATTTCATAAAACTAAAAACCTAATTATGAGAACTTTATTATTTTCATTGTTGTGCTTACTATTTAGCCAAAGTTTGATGGCACAAGAAACAAAATCACCTTTTACTTTTGGTGTAAAAGGGGGATTAAATACCACTGCAATTATGGTAGCGAATCCTGATGAAGGAGGATTCCTTTTTGGTGGATTTGGTGGAGTATATACCAATTATAAAATCAATGACCGTTGGGCATTACAAGCCGAAATTCAATACGGCCAACACGGTGTATTCGGATTGTTGGACATGTATGAATCCATGTATGCTTCAGATCTTGATCCAGACTTAGGAGACGATAAATTTTCTATTGAGATGGATGGTCGATTAAATATTAGAACAGAATATTTATCTATTCCTCTTGTTGCTCAATACGCTATGGGTAAGAAAAGAAACTGGGTGTTAGAAGGAGGATTCATCGTCGGATTCTTTACCCGTTCAAATATTAACTTTGATGGAACTGCAACTTATAGAGAATATTTAGACGGATCAGTTTCTGCCGAAGTTGATGTTACAGATGATTTTAATGATTTAGTAAACCAAACAGAATTCAGACCTGTAGAAGTGAGTTTTACGATGGGATTGCAATACAAAGTTCCTAACTCTAATTTCCATGTTGGTGGTAGAACCATCTTAGGTTTAAGTAATATCAATGCTTCACCGATTGAAGAAAATTGGATGAGAAATCTGAACCTTCAATTAGGGGTTGGGTATACATTCTAATTCCTAAATAAACGAATCATTTCATCATCAGCCCACTAAAGTAGTGGACTGATGATGAAGTTAATTTGATGTCGATTTAATTCACTACACACATATATATTTGCTTTAACGGAGGAGAAACACTGTATTTCTTCTTCGTTTTTTTATGAAAAATAAAATGTGACCCTATTGGGAGTTGAGCTGATCTTTTCGGGAGAGAAAAAGGTAAGGTAACCATCGACATTTGTATTGTAATTAAAAACTACTGTTGTTTTTAAGATCATTGCTGAACATTTATAACATAAATGAAAATAATGTAATGCAATAAAAATACGTCGATTGAATTAAACACAAAACTATCAGCCTTATGTTACATCGATATTTGCTCCCTCTAGTAATGATATTTATTGTATCTCCCTTTGCTTTCGGGCAACGCAGGGAAGGGGTCACCATTCAAGGTGTAGTTATAGATCAGGAAGATATGCCTATTCCATTTTGTACAGTTGTAGTGAAAGGATTAGATAAGGGGGGATATACTAAAGAAGATGGGAGTTTTGAAATCAAAAATATACATCAAAAAGAAGTTGAGTTAATCGTCAATCATATTGGGCATAAGACAGCTAATGTTAGTGTTCAACTTTCTAGGAATAACCATTCAGGTATTGTTATTCAATTAGAAGATGAGGATGTAAAATTAGATGAGGTAGTAGTTTATGGTGAATCAGAGGCTACAAAGATGGAAAAAGAAGGATATTCTTCAACCTCTATTTCAACCGAAAAGTTTGAGATCCAATCCGTAGAATTGAACGCTATTCTTGACCAAACTTCTGGAATTAATGTAAGAAATGAAGGTGGTTTGGGTTCAAGAACACGATACAGTATTAATGGATTAAGTGGAAATTCAGTAAGGTTTTTCATTGATGGTATCCCCATGGAATATTATGGAGCTTCCTATTCTTTAAACTCTATTCCTGTTTCCTTGATTGAAGAAATGCAAGTATATAAAGGAGTTGTGCCTGTCAATTTAGGAGCAGATGCATTGGGTGGAGCTGTAAATATTAAAACCAAAAATCAAGGACAAAATACACTTGATTTTTCTTATTCGATGGGATCATTTAATACACATCAAGTGGCATTGAATGGAAATTATAGAAATAAAAATAATGGTTTAACATTTAGAGGGGCATTATTCTATAATTACTCTGACAATAATTATAAAGTTTGGGGAGATGATGTTTATGTCGTTGATCCAAATACAGGTCGTATCGACAGGTCTATAGTAGCAGAACGTTTTAATGACGGATTTGAATCCATGGGTACAAAATTGGACTTTGGCTTTACGGATGTGAAATGGGCGGATCAATTTATGGTAAGTTTTCTCTATTCTGATATGTATAAAGAAGTACAACATGGTGCAACAATGAATGTGCCTTTCGGAGAAAGGTTTTATACTCAAGGGAATATTGTTCCAAGTGTACATTATAAGAAAAGTGATTTCCTTACTGAAGGTTTAGAGATTGATGTCTTTACTTCCTATGCTATGAACTCAAGAACGTTAGTTGATTCTACAACCAATAAATACAACTGGCATGGAGATATCTGGGCACAAAATCCAAGTGGAGGTGAAGCGGGGACTCCTTTACATTCTACAACAGATGAAGGAACATTAATCAACCGTTTCAATGCAAGCTACAGTATCAATGATCAAAATAGATTTAATTTCAACGTAATCCATACAGATTACAAAAGAACAGCTTTCAACAGAAAGGCTCCAATTGGACAAGATACAAGTAATAATTACACCAAGATGTCTAAGAATTTGATGGGTTTATCGTATTCTAATTCTTCTTTCGACGATCGATTAAGAACTAACGTCTTCGGTAAAGTTTATAACTACAGTGTCAATATGTTGGATCATGAATATATAAATGGTGAATATCACCCGGTTTATCATTCCAATTCGGATAATAATTATGGATATGGCTTAGCAATAGGTTATGATATCACTAAAGATATTACGTTACAATTATCTTCAGAACAAGCAGTAAGACTACCAGAACCTGATGAGTTGTTCGGTAACTTCTCAGAGAATATTCATTCAGCCATTGACCTTAAATCCGAAGTGAGTAAGAATGTAAATCTAGGTCTTCGATTTGGGGAATATTATTGGAATGAGCATTCAATGACATTTTCTACAACATTATTCCATCGCTCGGTGTCAAATATGATTCAGCAGAGCACTCAGGTAGTGGATGGTGTAGATATTTTTGTCAATGAAAACTTTGGTGAAATCATTTCAAAAGGGATTGATTTTCAAATTGATTATGACTATAAACGTCAGTTTGAAATCACGCTGTCAGGTGCTTATAATGACACAAGGTATATGTCGCTTTATGATATCTATGGAAGGGAAAATATGTACTATGGATCCCGTTTGAAAAACGAACCTTTCCTTCAGTTTAATTCCAGTGTAAGATATAGATTTAGTAGACAATGGATCAAAAAAGGGGAATTAACCATGTTTTGGAATATGCGCTATGTCTATGATTACTACAGACATTGGGAAAACATAGGAAGTGACAACAAGGATATCATTCCAAGTCAGTTGATTAATGATTTTGGTGTTTCTTACAGATTACCAAACAATAAATTGGCATTGAGCCTTGACTTAAAGAATATGTTTAATACACAGGTGTTTGACAACTTCGCCATTCAACAACCTGGAAGAGGAGTTTATTTCAAAGTAAACTACTCGATATTTTAGAAACAACATCAATAGCCCATTACTTCAGTCTTGGGACCTAAGAATAGAAAAATAGATAGGAAAATTATAACTAATTAATCCATGTTTAAAATTAATACAACAAAAAAATTAGCCATCGGTGCAATGGCAGTTTTAAGCACGTTTGCATCTTGCTCTAAGGATGATCAACCTTATGAAGGTGAAAGACCAATTGATAAAGATGTATTTCATGTAGCAGCAGACGTAACTGACCCAGATGAAAATGTTTCTGTTTTTATGCAACCGACATCTAATGTTACAGATACTACTTTAACGTTTATCAATAATGGTTATGAAATGGATGGTGAACGTTCTGCAAGAGTATTAACCGCAGGTGGTAGAATCTATAATTTGAATTATGGAACAGGTCAGATTTATGAGTTGGAACATAATGGAGCCTCAAGTTATAATAAAGTAAGTGAGATTGACATCAGCCATTTGGTAGGTACTCACCCAAGATATGCCGAAGTAAGTGATAATATGCTTTTGGCACATAATGTTGTTGAAACTTTTAATAATGAAAACACAGAAGTTACTGTAACCTTACAAATTGTAAAGATCAGTATTCCTGGTTTGTACTTTAATGTTGCTACAGATTTTGTAGAACATGATTTGGGAACTTATAAAATAGGAGATGCCTATATTAATAGAGTAGATGCTCCTGTAATTATGGGAAATAAACTCTTCTACGGAGCACAATACCGTTTGTTAGGCCAACCTAATAATGGTGAACCAAGTACTGAACGCCCATCAGAAATGGCAACTTTAGTAGTTGATTACCCTAGTTTAGATGGTTTTAAAATCGTCACATCTGATGTATCAAGAGGAGATACTTACGGTTTTAGAGGAAAGTCAATGTATGTTCATAATCAACATGTCTATCAGGTGAATATGACTACAGAAGGTTCGGACGCAGTTATTGCAAGATTGAATAGAGAAGGAGAATATGATCAGGATTACGTCTTTAATATCTCCAATCAGTTAGGAAAAACAGTTGGAACGGTCAACTGGCATCATGTAGGTAATGGTAAAGGCTATCTCGCAATCGATGATATCAGCATTGACCACAACAATTCTTATAATATGGCTTATATAGATGTTGATAAACAAGAACTAGAAATACTATATGATGTACCAAAATCAAATATGTGGTTCTATCAATCAGGAGCTGTTCATGAAGGTAAATTCTATATGGCAGTTAGCCCAATCGGTTCAGATGCCTACATTTGGGAATTTGAAGGAAATCAAGCTCAAAAAGGAGCAAAATTAGACGGAGGGAATATTTACGTCCAAGGAATTTATAAGTAAAACAACAAAATACGAAGACTACACTTCAGTGTAGTCGGAGTTAGCATCACAAGCCCATGACTTCAGTCATGGGTATACGTCACAAAGACATTCAAATAACAAATTAACAATTCAAAATCAATCAAAATGAAAAAGATACTTATTATACTTACTACGATCACGGTACTATTCTCGTGTACAGAAGAGAAAACTAAAAAGTCTGGAATGGACTTTGAAAAATTAAAATTAGAATTAAATCTATCAGTCGAACAGACTTTAAAATATTATGAAATTATCAAATATTTTGAAGAAGATAGAGCGTCCTTATTAAAGGATTTAGAAGCTACTGGAAATGATTCTAAGAAAGAGAAAAATAAGCTTTTGCAAATCTCTTATCAATACCAAGAGCACGTTTTAGAAAATATCTTGAATGAAGAGCAAAAAATAATTGCTCATGAATTTATCAAAAGATATATGCCAGGCGTAGTGGATTATTCTGATGAATTGAAAGCTGAAGTAATCGAAACATTAGCCTTAGATTCAGTACAGGTAGAACAATATTTAGCTATCAATAATGCATTTGTAAAAGCATTCCATGATTCGCATGACAAGTTCCACGGAAACAAACAAACAGCTTCAATGTACTGGAATCAATATAACGAATCAAGAAAGTATGCCTTGAAAAAGTTATTTTCACAGGAGCAATACGCTCAATATATTGAACTGACAACGAAGGAAAGTTATAGAGGACAATTCTCATCAAAATAATGAAACTCTCTAAATCTTTACTTCGAAAAAAGAGAAAAAACGAATCACTGTTAAAGTACTTTATGTCCTTGTCACATTTGTGGCTTGGACTACTTTCCATTGTCGTTTTGATCGTAGTCTGCTTAACAGGTGCAGTGTTTGCTTTTAAAAATCAAATCACTGAATTATTGAATTATGATGTTGTTTTCAATAAAGATAAGAGTGCTAAAGAATGGGTGAGTCCTGATGATATCAATAATAATTTCATAAGTAAAGGACTTGAAATTATTTCAATAGACTATCCTGCTGATTTTAAAAGAAATATTTTAGTTTCGTATCAAAATTCAACTCTTAATCAAAAAGGAAGCGTTTACATCCATCCATCAAACGGAGAGGTAGTAGGAAAACAGTATGTATCTACAGCTTCTTTTTTTCAAACAGTAAAAGCCTTGCACAAAAACCTCTTGTTAGGTGAAGTTGGAAAACAGATTGTTGGGGTTTCGGTACTCATTTTTGTCTTTTTATTGTTGTCTGGAATTGTACTTTGGTTTCCAAAAAATAAGATACAACTAAAGAATAGTTTGAATATAAAATGGTCAGCAAAATTGCCAAGAGTAATTTATGATCTACACAGAGTGATTGGATTCTATTTCTTATTCCCTTTAGTGTTTATTTCAATTACAGGTTTGTATGTTGCTTATCCATGGATGAAAAGTGTAGTTTTGGTTTCATTGGGAGGTCAACCTGTATTAAATGAATCCAATAAAGAAGAGGTGCAAGAAGAGCTGTCAAATAAATTTGCATCCTTCTTAGAAGAATCATTGAATGTGCATCAAGAAGAAATGGCAGAAGTCGTTTCTATAGATCTACTTCTTAAAGATGTAAATCAGCGATTACCCTACAAGGGAAGCAGATCTATCGCATTAGCTATCAATGATAAAACAGAAATTGAGGTTACTAAAATCAATCAAGAGGGATGGTTAAATATTATCGCTCCAGACAAAATCACTTATAACCAAAATGGAGAATTTAAAAAGGAAGTTTTGTTCTCTGATTTGACATTATCCGATCAATTTAAAGCAGTTTCTCTTCCTTTGCATACAGGTGAAATCCTAGGACTTCCTGGAGTGATATTCTATTTCATTGTGACTTTGATTGGATGTTCTCTACCGATCACAGGAATACTTATTTGGGTTAGAAAATTATAAATACTACAATCATGAGCTACTTACGTAATAAATATATATTGATTTTCAGTATTCTATTTCTTGTAGGAATTGTAAATATTGAGATGAATCAAAAAAATGAAGAACAGAGAACAGAATGTTCACTAGAAGAAATTGAATCAACCAATAACGACAATTGGTCAACTATAAAGAAGACTTCAAAAAGCTATAAAAAGCAGAAGTTTGGGTTGATGGCAATGAAATAATAAATTCAAAATTTTGTGCAATATCACTCAAGTAATATCTCAGTTATAAAACCGAGAGACTTTAGTCTTGATAGTTTTATATATTACTTGCCCATAGTTTTAACTATGGTGCACGTTTAGGGTGTTCCATAAACCCTCATCCTCAAAAACCCATGAATTAATTCATGGGTTTTTGAGGATGTGTTATTTGGATGGTAAAATCTCCTTAGGATTCACCCCTTTGATTTTCTTAAACATCTGCGAAAATTTTGAAGGTGTTTCATATCCCAAATCGAGGCTTATTTCTAAAATAGAATATTCCCCACTTTTCAATCTACGCATTGCTTCTTCCATTTTTACTTGAAGATGATATTGATAAACTGAAGTATTGAAAAGGGTTTTAAAATCCCTTTTAAGCTTAGAAACACTCATGCCAAATTCCTGAGCGAGGTCATTCAAGACAATTTTTTCACTGAGTTGATTGACCAGTTTTTTTCTAATTTCCAACAAACGTTGATAATCACTGATATGTAATCCATTCAAATCATCTTCCTTATTTAAGTAAATGACAGAGTCGAAAAGTTTACTTAGTATTTCTATTCCTTTAGCAAGTATTAAAGGTGTTGGCTTAGTAGCCGATTCTTTGATGATGAACATTTCATCCATCAAAATAATAAGTTCAGCAGGAAGGGGAGTATGATAGGCTATACCTGTATCTTCGGGAAAAAGTTGGTTTATTTCTTCCAAATACTCAGGCATAATTTCATTAATTACTTTTTTAGAAACACGAAATCCAACAGTTTGAATTTTTGTATTGGCAGGAGCAAAATTATTGATCTCAAATAATCCATTGTGCATCAATACTCTTTTATTACTATCAGCTTTTAAAAACTCTTCTTTGTCATCAAAGAAATGATTGATTTCTCCATTTTTAATCAGATTAATATGCAATAACTCGGGATCTTCATCAGTGGTCCTAGAAGTAGTAAAGTGGAGGTCTGACAGAAAGTCAATTAATAGAATCTCAAACTTTTCCCAATACATATAAATATCAAGTTCAATTTTTGATTTGCCTTTATTATATCTGTATTGATGATTATCGAGGAACTCCCCACCAAATTCTTGAAGTAGATTGTCTACTAAGTTAATGGTCATGCCTTCTTTAAAGTTGAGATTAAATGTATCCATATTACTTATTATTTTGAATAATCTAATTTAGGCAATTACGATAGATTGTTCCTTAATAATGGAGACTATTTTTAGAACAAAAGTTAAACTATTTATGTAGCCTGATCCATTAAAATAACATGATCTTTTTGGGAGTTACACTGGTCTTTTTGGAAGAGAATTAGGGGTGTGCAGCTACTACATTTGTAATATCAACATTGATAAAAAGAGATAAACGAAAATTTATTTATCATTTATAAATCGTGTTGAAAACTAATTATCAAAAACAAATAGATTATGAAAAAATTATTGACACTTGTACTAGCTGCAGGTACGTTCTTGTCTAGTACAGCTCAAGAAGTACAGCAAGAGAAAGTTAAAGAATACTCTCCGTATATTGGTGATTTTGATCCAGGTCCACTTCCTGAAAATTATGATAAACCACTTTTTGGTGACACTCACTTCCATACATTTTGGTCGACAGATGCTGGTTTCTTAGGTATCGAGCCAGGTCCAGACATTGCATACCGTGCGGCAAGAGGTGAAGAAGTGACAGCTCAGTCAGGATTTAAATTTAAATTAATTCGTCCATTAGACTTCGTTTTACTTTCTGATCATGCAGAAAACTTAGGTCTTTCAGATTTTATCCGTAACGAAGATCCACTTTTACAGAAAAGTGAAGCGGGTAAGCGTTGGTTAGAAATGTTTAAAAATGGTGAAGGTTACAATGCTTATTTAGAATGGGCACGTAATATCAATACCGATCAAATTAATGTACCAGAAATGGTAGAGACTATTTGGGGACGTGTGGTTGATAATGCTGAAAAATACTATGAGCCAGGTAAATTTACTACATTCATTGGTTATGAATTTACGTCAGCACCAAACTCAAATAACTTACACAGAAATTTAATTTTTAGAGACGGTGCAGAGGAAGCATTGCAATACTTCCCTTATTCTGCTTTTGATTCTGGAAATCCAGAAGATATGTGGAAATTCTTAGCGGAGTATGAAGAAACAACTGGAGGTCGTGTTTTGGCTATTCCTCACAACCCGAACTTTTCAAACGGATTAATGTTTGATGATAAGACTTACGAAGGTCATGAGTTAACGAAAGAATGGGTAGAAACAAGAAGCCGTTTTGAAACGATTGTAGAAGTTTCACAGATGAAAGGTGATTCTGAAGCTCACCCTAATATTTCACCTGATGATCAGTTTGCTGATTTCGTGACGATGTCTCGTGGTAACATGATGGGTTCAGTTGAAAAAACGGATGACATGCTTTACAAAGAATATGCACGTTATGCTTACTTAGAAGGCCTTAAAATCGAACGTAAAATTGGTGTGAACCCTTACAAATTTGGTATGATTGGTTCAACTGATGCCCACGGTGGTATCTCTTCTCAAAGAAATGAGAACTACTTTGGTAAAGGTGCTTTTATGGAGCCAAGTCCAGGACGTGGCGACGGTATTATGGTAAAAGGTTATAAAGAAGAACTTTCTATTTTCCGTGGCGAAAACGGTGCAGGTGGTCTTTGTGCAGTTTGGGCAAAAGAAAACAACCGTGAGTCTATCTTCGATGCAATGGAGCGTAAAGAAGTGTATGCTACTTCTGGTACTCGTATGTCAGTTCGTGTATTCGGTGGATTTGATTTCTCTGACAACGATCTTGATAACTTAGTAGATAACGGTTACTCTAAAGGTGTACCAATGGGTGGTGATCTTGAGGCAAATGGTCAAACTCCAGGTTTCATGATCAGAGCTCAAAAAGACCCTGACGGTGCAAACTTAGACCGTGTTCAAGTGATTAAAGGTTGGATCGATGCTGATGGTAACACTTTCGAGAAAGTATTTGATGCAGCAGTATCAGATAACCGTAAGATTAATAATGCAGGTGTTTGTGAGACAAATGTTGGATCGACTATCGATTACGATAAGGCAACTTATACTAACGATATTGGAGCTGAAGAATTAACAACTTACTGGGAAGATCCTGAGTTCGACGCTTCACAAAATGCATTCTACTATGTAAGAGTTTTAGAAATTCCAACTCCACGTTGGACACTTTATGACAAAGTATTCTTCGGTTCTGAAGTAGGAGAGGGTATTAAATTAGAAACACAAGAGAGAGCTTATGCATCGCCAATTTGGTACAATGCAAAATAACTTTTCAATCATTTTTGTTTAAGTGTATACTAAGGCAGCAGCTGAAGAAATTCGGTTGCTGTTTTATTTCATTATAGTTACATCCGTAGGGCTTATTCCCTTCACTTTTTTAAACATCCTAGAAAAAGTAGCCAAGTTTTTATATCCCAAATCATAGGCAATTTCACTGACACTATATTTACCAGACTGTAACCTTCTATAGGCCTCATCCATTTTTGCATTCATAAAATATTGATAGACGGAACTATTGAATAAAATTTTGAAATCTCTTTTTAGTTTGGATACGCTTATTCCGAATTCAGTTGCTAGCTCTTCCAAAACCACTTTCTGCTCAAAATTAGAAAGCAGTTTTTCTTTAATTTCAATCAGACGATTGTAGTCTTCAATATGTAAACCATATAATTCGTCACTTCCCTTTGATGCTTGAATGGATTGGATGACAAAAGTAAAAATTTCTAACCCTTTCGCCATCACTAATGGATTTTTCCAATCCTTTAAAGTCATAGAATGGAATATTTTTTCCATCAACATTTCCACCTCATTATTCTTTTTGAGGTGATATCTCATTGGGGTGTTGCTTGGAAAAAGCTCTTCCAACAAAGCATCGGAATGAGGGAGTAACTGTGAAAAAGTACCTCTTTTTATTTTTATACCCACAGCACTGTATTGATGAGTAGGCAAGTGGGCTTCAATAGGGAATAGACCATTAGAAATGAAAATATCTTTAGATTCTTGAGGTCCCAATACTTCAGAATCATCTTCAAATTGATGATGGATAACACCAGATTTAAAGATTCCAATATGTAAGTGATCAGTGTTGGCTTCTAATTCTCTTTCTACAACAGTTGATTGTTTCATATACACATCACCAATCACTAATTGAAAACCAGGGATAAATTCATACAACAGCCAATCTATTTTTCCTTTAGAGTTATCCAGGATATAATGATTTCCCTTCAAAGTTCCACCTAGGTGCTCTAAAAATGAATCAATATAATTTCTAATATCACCCTCTTTTACCTTAAAGCGTATTTCTTTTTCCTTATTATACATATCAACCTATTTTCTTTCAATTTAGAGCTTTTGTGTAAACTCTTAAAGCTTTCGTGTAAAACATTTCCCTCTCAAAACTACTACTTTTGTACTATGGATAATGAGCAAACAATTAGGTTGTTATGATAACATTAGATATAAATTTAGTAGTTTAAGTTATAAAAAAATCCACTTCAATATTTGAAGTGGATTTTTTGTTATCAATCAATATATTCTATTAAAAGTCGAACGTTTCAGGATCTGGTCCCACACGTTTACCTTCGTTCATTTCAGCAATTTGATCCATATCTTCTTTTGATAATTCAAAATCAAAGATCTGATAATTCGCTTCAATTCTTGATGGAGTAACGGACTTCGGCAATGCATTCACACCTCTTTGTAAGTGCCATCTCAACATCACCTGAGCAGTAGATTTATTGTACTTTTCACCAATTGCTGTTAGCGTTTCATCTTGGAATAAAGCCGCCTGCATCAATGGTCCCCAAGCCTGTACTTGAATTCCTCTTTCTTTACAGTAAGCAATCAAATCCGCTTGCTGTAATTTAGGGTGAATTTCAATTTGGTTGATGGCAGGAACAACTCCAGATTCCTCTAAATCTTTCAAATGATGAGGGTTGAAGTTAGAAACACCAATAGATTTGATTAAACCTGATTTTTGTAATTCAATTAATTGATCCCATGCTTTCACATAACCTTTTGCAGGCCAGTGGATCAAATATAAATCGATATAATCTAACTGTAGTTTTTTCAAACTTAATTTTAATGCTTCTTCAGCATTCTCATTTCTAATATCCTCATTCCAAAGCTTAGTTGTGATAAACAATTCTTCTCTTGGAATACCAGATTCTTTGATCGCTTGACCCACACCTTCCTCATTTTCATAAATCATAGCGGTGTCAATGTGACGATAACCTGCTTTTAAAGCTGCTAATACCGCTTGTTTTACTTCTTCGTCTTTTGATAAATAGGTACCAAAACCTAGGCTTGGGATTTGATTCCCATCATTTAGTTTCATCATTTTATTTATAGGTCTAATTATTATTTCTTATTTAAAAATCGTATCATTTCTATTGTATGATAGGTAGATTTTCCTATGCTTCCTTTCAGCTCAGAAGTGATCGGTTGATCATCTTTTGAAGCATAAAAATACTCACCTCCATATTTACGGTCAACAAAGGTATCAAAGAAATATTGTTCAAACAAATGTTCTTCGTCACTATATTTTCCTTCATACAATGACAGTGCTATGATCGCTTCAGCATGTTGCCACCACGTCTTTCTGTCGTCCAATACTTTAGAAGTGTTCGGGTCAAATTCTGAATAAAATCCCTTTTGTATTTTTTGCTGATTAAAAATATCTTTCTTTAAAGTAATATCAATAATTTGTTGTCCAAGCTTCTTATAATGCTCTTGTGTTTCATGATCTAAAAATTCAAATTTTGAAGCTCTGAGTAATAAAGCGGATAGCTGAAAATTATGTCCTACAGTAACGGTAAAATCCATTGTCCCATCTTCCTTAATTTTTGGAGACCAATCATCATTGAGTTGCACATTTACCCATTCTGTATTTTGATTCCATCCGTATTGATACAAAAGAGATAAGTTTTCTTTAATCTGACCTTCATAAAGCTCTTTATGCTCTTGATCAGCTTCCCATAAGTTGATCATATAAGCCGTCAATGGATACATCAAAGATTGTAATGATTTTGAACCGGAAACTTGTCCTTTTTCAACATCATAATTTCCCCATAAACCACCTTTTTCTGTATCTCTAAATCGAGCAATAAACCCTTGATGAAGTTCATGAAGAATAGGCAATAATTCGGGATTTTTAGTTTGTCGGTATAACTCTGACAATCCGCATAATCCGTAGGCCTGTTGCCAAACATCTAAAGTACTTTGAATACCTGCTTTTTCTTCTTCAATAAATGAATGGGAGAAAGATCCCTTATCAGATTTTCCAATAAGATTTTGCTTTTGGAATTCGGCGACTTTTTGGGCTTTCTCCAAGTAGGCAGGATCATATTTTGATGCAAATGAAAGGCCGTAGATCAACCTACTTGTGGCTACTGTATATACTTTATTGGAAACTACCTTTCCTTCATTATCAATTTCAGAATAATAGGTTCCTAGCTCTTCAGACCATGCATGATCATCAAAAAAGCCAATGAGTTGCTTGGCTTGTTGTTCATACAGATCCGTTACTTTTTCTTTTTCACTTGGTTTAGAACATCTAAAAAACAGGAGGGAAGTAAGTAAGATAGTGAAGTATTTAATTTTCATATTTCATTTTTTATTTATTGAGAGCCAAAGTTAAGAGGAGTTCTCTGAATCACAAAACCCACCAATAACCGATACTTTAGATTATAGGCTATTGATGGGTTGAATGATGGATGAAATTATTTCACAACCTCAACCATAGTTTGTTGAAGGTGCTTAAATCTCAAGTTATTCTTTGAAATTTTCTCGTTTTTGCGACTTGAAATTAATACCTCTACTTTTTGATTTGGTAAGACGTCAAAGTAGTTGTCCGTCAATTCTGCTTGTTCTTGATTTACTTCAATAAATAAATTCTTAACCAACTGATCAGATGAGACCGTCACTAACAAATCATTACCTTTCTCAGTAAATGCAAATTCTACTTTAGGTTGAGGTAAATTCAATTCTTTCTGCAATACAAAATAATGATAATCTGTATCTACTACCTCTTCTTTATTTTTTAGAGTAGTCACCAATAGGATTTCATCAGATTTACTTTGTTTTATGATTTCAGCTATAGGGTTTGAAAATACCTCAGCTGTATTATTTGCATTAATAGATTTGATTGTTTTCGAAATATCAAATAATATTTTCCCTTCAAAATTCATCAATTTGATATTCAATTCTGATTCATTTGCAACATCAATATCAGAAGCAATTTTCACCGAAAGCTTTTCATCATCATGATTCACAATCAATGAAGTATTCTTATTTACGTCCTTAGCAAAATACTGTAAGGCTTTCCATTCACCATAAAAATCCATGGAAGACCAAGAAGCTACAGGCCAACAATCATTGAGTTGCCAATACAAAGAACCCATACAATAAGGCATTTTTTCTCTATGTGCCTGTATTGCTGAATAAATACTTTCCGCTTGTAAAAGTTGCCCAACATAAAGGAAATCCTCAAAATCAGTAGGCACTTGATAATGATCTTCCATGTATTTTTTGATTCTCAAATTACCAATGCCACTTCTTTGGTGAGATGCCATCACTTCAGACTCAATATCATAATCCTCTGGAATAGTATATTTCTTCACCGATTTGAATTCAGGGAAAGATTGGAAACCGTATTCACTCATAAAACGTCCAATGTATTTTCTGAAATCTGAGAAGGGATGTTCACCGTGCCAAACACCCCAATAGTGCATATCTCCAGAACGATGCTCATAATGTGCTATTTCACCATCACCTCCAGTAGGAGAAGAACGCCAGTAGAATTGATCATCCGTATATTCAGCTACTACTTCAGGCAATAACTCATGGAACACTTTTTCATAATCACCCCAAATGTCTTTTCGTTGTACAGGAGTGTATTGTTGTTTCCAACCCCAACCCATATCTTCACGACCTGGAGCCCAAGCCATTTCCATTTCATTATTACCACACCAAAGGGCAATACTTGCATGATTTCTCAATCGTTTTACATTATCAATCGCTTCCTGTTTCACACTTTCTAAAAAGGCTTTGTCACCAGGGTACATCGAACAGGCAAACATAAAGTCCTGCCAAACTAAAATACCTTTTTCATCACATAAATCATAGAAAATGTCATTTTCATAAATACCGCCACCCCAAACTCTAAGCATGTTCATATTGGCATCCAAAGTAGACTGAATCATATGATGGTAAGTAGAGTCTGAAACTCTAGGGAGGAATAAATCATTAGGAATATAGTTGGCACCTTTGGCAAATACAGGGCGACCATTTACTTCAAAATAGAAACTTTTCCCTTTGCCGTCTTCATCCGGTTTTTGCACAACTTTGATGGTTCTTAGTCCAATTCTCTCTTTGTGAATGTCTAATAATTCAGCATCTTCATAAAGCTCAATTTCCAATTGATATAAATGTGGTTCACCCAAATTAGCAGGCCACCATAACTCTGGGTTTTCAATGGTAAATTGTTGAGAAATAGAAGTTGCATTAGCTTCAGATGTAGTTTCGTTCACTACTTTACCATCAATTTTAGCCACTACTTTCAATGCCTTTTTTGAAGGTTGATCTAATGCCGTTATAATGGTTAAATCTGCTTTCTCTTGATTTGTGTTTTGATGTACTAATACATTGTCAATCTTATTATTATCCCATAACTGAACCGTTACATCTCTCCAAATACCTGAGGTAACTAACCTAGGACCCCAATCCCAACCATAATGATAACCCGCTTTACGCGTGAAAATAGAAACTTGTTTATCACCTAATTCACCAATTTCAGATTGATCATTGACAGCAGGAAGGCCATAACCATGCTTTTCTAATTCTTCTAATCCTTTTTGAATAGGAGACTCCAACACCACTCTTAAAGTATTTTGACCTTCTGTAATAAATGGTTTGATGTCAAAATCCCATTCTATAAACATATTGTCAGTTTCTCCCACTTTGTGATCATTGATATAGACAATGCCATACGTATCAATTCCATCAAAATGAAGATGGATATGTTGATTATTTAAAGAAGATTGTTCAATGTTGAATGTCGTTTTATATTCCCAGTCTACTTTATCAATCCATTGTACATCTCTTTCATTCATGCGGTAATAAGGATCTTCAATTTTACCATTATTCATAAGGTCCGTGTGTACAGTTCCCGGTACCTCCGCTTTCATCCACTCTGACTTTTCGACTTGTTTAAATTCCCAATGATCCAATAGGGAAATGGTTTGTTTATTCATTTTAGTATTTTGATTTACTTTATGACAAGAGGTTAAAAAAGTTAAGCTAATACTTAATATAGCTGTGATCAGTTGTAGTTGGTAGTATTTAGACATCGGCATACTTATTAAATTAAAAAGTTAGAATTGTATCTATTACAAATCTATTCGAGAAGGATAGGAGGAATAGGTAAATTTTATTTTAAAAGCGGTATTTCAAAAGAGAAACGGTAAAAATGTATCTTTTAAATAGGTAATTATTTATCATTTTTGATAAATATGGCACTGCTTAGAGGATGTTACTATTGAATGAAAAAGACTTTCAAATGAGTTAATTATTTGAAAGTCTTGTGTTTTGGAATTATATATAATTAACTGTATAGATAAATTATCGATCTCCATAATTGAGACCATACTAGCTTTCACCTAAACTAGCCCCATTTTCATTACAACTCTATTATTTACTTTAATAAAGCTCCAAAAGCTCTGTGCCTAAGTAAGATGAATTTGATTTTAAACAATAAACAAACCTTTACCTCAAGTAGGTCCATCCCTTTTAGTTTTATTTTTTTGTCTTTTTTTGACTAAAAGTGAGGTAAGTACACACTTTTATTACATACACAATAGGGATAATAAATTGCACTGATCTAATATTTTAATACTATTTCGAGGTTTCAATAACATTTTATATGGTAATTCACTGATTCAGTTTACATAAGTAATTTCTCTCTGATGAATTATTATTACTCAACTAAGGTTTTAGAGGTGTGTTCGATAATATTAGAAAATAACCTTATGAAGACCCAATATCTGAAATACCTATTACCACTGCTTCTCTTCTGGTCTTGTACAACGACCATCAACGAAGACGCACCCACAATAGTGGATGATGACGATCAAGATGCTAATTCAAGCTTTGCTGACGTAACTGTACCTGAAGGTTTCAATTATGAAACAAACAGAGACTTACATATTAAAGTAACATCACCAAACTATCCAAAAAAAAGTATGTTGCGTCTATATTATGTAGACAACAACGATCAAAAGGTCGAAATTCAAAATGCTGTTTCAAGTGATGAAGGAGCATTTCTTACAAAAATCACAGTTCCCTCTTATGTAGAGAAACTTTACATGACAAAAAATGCTGTTGGTTTGATCTGGGAAGAGGAAGTAGATGTCGTTTCCAATTACTTGAGTTTTACTTTTGATGAAAATTCAAATGTGATAGATGCTTTTGCTTATGATCAATTTTCATCCAACCAAAGAACAAAAAATGCTTGTGAAGATTATTTGGTAGCTATAAATGGAAAAGGTAAAGCATTTACTATCCACCAAGAAAACGATTACAACCTCGTAGAATATCCTGATATCTATGAGAAAAGCTACGCAATGGCTTACGATCAAGAAAATGACATCATGTATTATGACGTAAAAGGAAACCTTTACAGCCATACACTATCAACAGGTGTTTCTGTGTTGATCGATACAATGAGAACAATTGATACAAATTTAAATAATGGTTACCCAAGAATGACACTAAAGGATGGCAAATTATACATAGGGACCAAAGGTGCATACGCTATTCTTGATCCAGCTACCGGTGCTGTTCTTAAAAATATCACTGTTCAAAACCTTCCAGACAACAAAAATGCGGGTGGTGATTTAGTTTTTGACTCGAAAGGAGATTTATATCAAGCATGTAGTGGTGGTTTATACAGATTAGATATGAATTCTGATACTACCGTTTATACAGCAACAAGAATCAGTGCTGATAATTTCCCATATTATTTAACAGGTGTAGCCATTGATCGCTTTGATAATATTTATGTTTCTACAAACGGAAAGAATTCCAAAATTATCAGAATGGATAAAAATGATGGCTCATATGCCATTGTAAAAAGGTTTACACGAAATATTAATGATTTAGCGGCATTTATCTGCTCTGAAGATGATTTTGTAAGTGATGATGCCGATGGTGATGGTATTAGCGATGGATTTGATGAATTTCCTAACGATTCAACAATGGCATTCAATAATTTCTATCCAGGTAGAAATGGTTTTGGCACATATGCTTTTGAAGATTTATATCCGAATGAAGGTGACTATGACTTCAATGATGTAATTGTCCACTACAGACATAATTATATTACAAATGCTAGAAATGAAGTAGTGAAGGTAAAAACAAAATATGTTGCTAAAAGTGTGAAAGCAGCTTTTAATTCTGGTTTTGGAATTGCCATGCCATTCCACATCGATTCTCTAGCCTCAGTAACTGGATCTGTAATAAACACCAACCTTGTATCATTGAATGGGAAAGGAACTGAAACAGGCGTGAGTGATGATCATCCTGTAATTATTGTATTTGATAATCAAAATGCCATTGTTAAAAATACAGGAGACATCAAATTCAGCGACCCTATTGATATGGAAATGGTCTTTACTTCACCTATTTCAGTAGAAACATTAGGTTTTGCAGATTTCAACCCATTCATTTTTGCTCAAGAAAGAGCAAGGGAAATCCATTTACCTGGCCACGAACCAACCATCAAATTTAATACTGCTTACAGAACAGCCGGTGTTGATGCTGGTGACTATAGAACTGGTTCAGGACACCCTTGGGGCTTAAGTATTACACACAAGTTTCATCCTCCAAAAGAGAATATAGACATCACAATAGCTTATAACAACTTTGTCAGATTTGTTACTTCAAATGGTTTATCCTTCAGAAACTGGTATACCGATGATGAAGGGAATAGAAATACAGATAAAATGTATTTAGACCTTGAAGAAGTTGAAGAATAGATTTCAAGTTTCATAATGTGTAATGGAAAGGCCATCATAATTTGATGGTCTTTTTTCATACCTTCTAATAAACTAAAAATATTCATGCAGTACTATAGTGCCAATATTATTCTATAGTACTGCATATGATTTCACAACAAATAATACTTATTCTAGTATATTTATTGAAAGGCTATAGAAATACTATCCAATTACTTATCAGAAAGGCCATAGACATGCCAAGGTGTATCATCATTATACCACTCTTATTATTAGAGAGATAATAAAGGTATTAAAATATACTTACACCAATTATTGATTTATTAGTCTAAAAATAGATCATATGTGAAAAGTAATAAATCATGAAAATGTCTTTTTAAAAAAAAGTTATAGCACATTCAAAACCGTGATAATAATAGATCTAATCTAACAGAATATCTTACCCATGCTAAAATGCTAAAGATCTACCTATGTTTTCCTCATTTTGGATTAAAAAAGCCCCGTTTTCTTTTTCAAAAACGAGGCTGGTTCTCTATTTAAAATACATCAGTATTAATTTACTCTTCCTTTTGCATCATAGCTGGTAATGTCTTAAATATCAATTTAAAATCCATAATAGTATTTCGAGTTCCTGCGTATTTATTATCCAATTTCATACGTTTATCACTGTTCATAAATGGATCTACAGATTTTTGTATTTGCCAAAGTCCAGTAATACCTGCTGGAGTACTGAATCTTTCTACAGTATTATCAGTCGTCAATTTTTCTGCCTCATACAATGGTAGAGGTCTGTTTCCTACAACTGACATTTGACCTAGCAATACATTGACCAACTGAGGCAGTTCATCCAAACTCGTTTTTCTTATGATAGATCCAACTTTTGTAATTCTTGGATCATTTTCTAGTTTGAAAAAAGTAGATTGATTTTTCTTTGCTTTGTAAATTTTTTCATCGATCATAAAACCGTCATCACCTGTGATCATAGTCCCAGATGCCGTAACTGTATTTGCATCAAAAGTATCAGTGTAGCTATTTTCCTTCATTAGTCCTTCAACCAATTGATCAGCATTCACCTTCATTGACCTGAATTTCAGAAATGGAATAATCTCATAATCTCTCCCTATTCTTTTTGAGACATAAAAGATAGGGCCAGGATTTTCAATGTAAATAGCAATGGCTATTAGAAGGTAAATTGGTAAGAGACAAATCATTAGTGATAAAGAAAACACAATATCAAATCCACGTTTCCCTATCAGGCTTTTATTTTCATAAATAAAATTTAGAGTCTCAGCAAATGTTTTCCTTTTCTCTACCTCCACTTTCACTTGTTCCTTGTACTTTCTGTAACGGTTCAGTACGTTTTTGATTCTGACATCTAGTTCAGATGGATTAAAGGGCTTGGAGATATAGTCATCAACACCAAGGTTAAGTACTTGTATTTTTTTGGCCGATGCATCTTCTGCTGATAGTGTGATAATAGGTAAATGTGACTTAAGGGGATTATCTTTCACTGTTTCAATAAACGTAATTCCAGATTCATTTTTCAGATTAATATCCGTAATCACCAAATCAATCTGATGCTTATCCAAAATTGATAGTGCTTCTTCAATAGTACTTGAACAATAAACAGTGTATTTTTTAGACAATAGGTTTCTAACAAACTTTTGCATGAACCTGTCATCATCCAAAAGTAATATTTCGTTAAACATATTAGGTTATTTGAGTTAATAAAACGCCTTATACCAGCTATTCGTTTCAACACAATCCTTCTAAAATAAGTTCTATTCTTACATCATTTTTCTGAGAGTTAACATTGGTATTCCACCTAGAATAATTGATAATAGCACTTTTTGTGAAATGTCTTGTATTTATATATTAAAGACACAACTATCATCAATTAAGATTGTTATATTCCCATAGTACATTTTTTTACATAATGAGAAAATCAATCTTAGTTGTAGATGATGATCTATTTATCAGAGACATCACTTCACATGTTTTGGGAGTAGACAATGACATTTTATTAGCTCAAGACGTGGAAAATGCAAGGAATATTATTGAGAATAAGAACGTTGATCTTATTCTATTAGATATAAAATTAGAGAAGGAATCAAGTGAATCTCTATTTGATGACATCCACCAAAAAAAAGAAAAAGAAATACCAGTTATTGTATTTTCAAGCAACCAAGACCCTATTATAAAGGACAATTATATTGACCATGGAATAGCTGATTATATTCAAAAACCCTTTAACATGAACGAACTTGAAATCAGAATCAAAGATGTTCTCATACAAGACAACCCTCCTAAAATGCAAAAAAAGAAAGATACATTTCAATTTAGAAGGTGGCTCATCAACTTAATTAAGTTCAAAAAATCAGCATAATTATCAATTTGTTAATATTAAAATTTATTGAACTTATAAAATACTATTGATGTTCTAGAAGTAAAATAACCTCACAAACCCAAATCAGCATTTATGAAGTACCCTATACTTATCATAGAAGACGATCAGTTTATGCGTGAATTAACAATTAACACGCTAAAAGATAAATATGAAGTATTTTCTGCTCAGACATTAGATGAAGCAAAGCAGATACTCAAAAAGGAATTAATAAAATTAGTGCTTACTGATTTAAACCTAGATCAGGAAACTACTTTTGACTTTATCCTCAACTTAAGAAAATCACCAAATTACACTGATATTCCAATTCTTGTTTATTCTGGACAATTTGATTTGGCTCAGAAAGGAGAATTATTGAACAAAGGAGTAGCTGGATTTATAGAAAAGCCAGTCTCACTAAATGAACTTCAAATCAGAATTGATAACTCTATTACTCATTATGCGAAAATTTGCAGAATAAAAATGAGTAAGAAAAAGTTTGTACCTGTTCCTGAAGAAAAAACAAGTTCAATTGGAGAACGGGTGAATCTCTTAAGAAAAAATTTTTACAATACACTGTTCACATAAAATAGTACTAGAAGATTTTTCAATAACCCAATTACTATTAATTTAAATCAGAAATGAGCTCTACGTAATTCGTAGGCTCATTTTTTTTATTCATTTTTAAATCTAAGTACAAATTCAAAATTATCTAATGCTATTTATTGTTTTGCGATTACTGCCTTCAAAAAACTTTTGTTAGAACGACTATTAATACGTTTTTTAGCGTTATGCTTACAAAAAATATATTAGAATTAACTATGATTTATTTTTTGACTTAGTACTTAAAAAAACAAATTTCTGTTTTAGATGTATTTAATGTAAATAAAGTAAGTGTATCTTTGTTCAAATTATTCAAAGATTACTTTGTATTTGATCTCTAAACTATCAACAAATATTAATTATGTCATCAGTATTATCTCTAGTAGGAAATACTCCATTAGTAAAGCTTGAAAAGCTTAATCCTAATCCTAACGTTACAATTTATGCAAAATTGGAAGGACAAAACCCTGGTGGAAGTGTGAAAGATAGAGCCGCTTTTAATATGATCAATGAAGCAATTAAAAGTGGTGAGCTCAAAAAGGGAATGAAATTGATTGAAGCTACTAGTGGAAATACAGGAATAGCATTGGCCATGATGGCTTCTCTTTTTGGAGTTGAAATTGAATTGGTAATGCCTGATAGTGCTACAATTGAAAGAGTAAAATCAATGAAGGCTTATGGTGCAAAAGTAACACTCACTCCTGCTGCGGTTTCTATGGAAGGTGCAAGGGATTATGCTTTGAATAAAGTTAGAGAAGGTGGTCATCTGATGTTGAATCAGTTTGACAATCCAAATAACTACATGGCCCATTATAAAACTACTGGTCCTGAAATTTGGAGAGACACCAATCAAGAAATCACACATTTTGTTTCAGCCATGGGTACGACAGGAACCATAATGGGTACTTCAAAATTTTTGAAAGAACAATCCACTGATATCACAATTGTAGGAACACAGCCCGCTGAAGGTGCAAGAATTCCAGGTATTAGGAGATGGCCTGAAGCATATTTACCTAAAATATTTGATGCGTCAAGAGTAGATAAAACCATTGATGTGAGCCAGGAAAATGCAACAGCAATGACACGAAAGCTAGCACTTGAAGAAGGTATTTTTGCTGGAATGAGCAGTGGTGGTTCAGCGTATGCAGCAATTGAAACGGCTAAAACAATTGACAAAGGCGTCATTGTATTTATTGTATGCGATAGAGGAGACAAATATTTATCAAGCGATCTATTTTAATTATATTATAAACCTATGAGAACAATAGTATTATCATTCATTTTAGGAGCGTTCCTAATGAGCTGTGGGGGAGAGCAAAAGTCTCATCAAAAGCAAGAAACGGCTAAAGAAGAAGAGAAATTAACAGCAGTAGTATATGATGCTGATAAAGCAAAAGCACCTCAGGCTTATATGAAGTTATCGGAGTGCTTAATTGCCAGCAATCCTACAGCTGCTCAAACATATGCAAAGCGATTACAATCTGTTATGCCTACTGAAGGCACTGAGGAAGTAATGAAATCTATTGAGGCAATTGCGAATACAGAAGATTTGGCGGCACAGCGTAAAAGCTTTGAAGCAGTAACCGCTTATTTCCTTGATATTGCTAAAAAAGGTGAAGCAGGAATGGACATTTACTTGGTACATTGTCCAATGGCTTTCAACAACACAGGGGCTGATTGGTTAAGTGCTACAAAAGAAGTGGTAAACCCTTACTTCGGTGATGAAATGTTACACTGTGGTAGAGTAATGGAAACAATCAAAGGAAAGTAATTAGATCATTGCTTTTTGGACCTTCTCAAAAGTCACATTCCAAAATATTGGAATGTGACTTTTTTATTATAACTTAGTCAGACTTTTACAGGGATAATATATCCCATTTTTTAAATGACTATTTTATTTATGCGACTCTTAACTACAATATTACTACTTTTAAATATTAGTCTTGCATATTCTGAAAATGAAATCTTAATAGATGCTTCCACTACTGACATTGAAAATGTTTCTGAACATGTAGAAATTTTTTTAGACTCTAGTAATGCTATTCCCTTTGAGAAAATTCTCCAAGCGAAATCTTTTACACCTAATAATCAAGAGATTATAAATATTGGTTTTAATGCAGCATCTCTTTGGTTAAAACTTGATCTCGTAAATATGGCATTGGATGAAGACAAAGACTTCATATTAGAAATTGGCAACAGCAACCTTGATATCATTGAAATCTATGAAATAGATGGAGGGGAACTATCGAATTATCAATTACTCGGAGATCAAATTCCTTTTTCTGAACGTATACTTCCATTCAGAACAAACCTGTTTCCATTTCATATTGATGCTAACACTGAAAAATCATTATATTTAAAAATTCAGACCAATGGTGCATTGCAGGTACCGCTGAATATTTCTACACCTATTCAATTTTTTATAAATCACTTAAAAACGGAAACAGCATACGGTATTTATATAGGAATAATGCTAGTCATGGTACTGTATAATATTCTAATATTTTTATCACTCAAAGACCTAAATTATCTGTACTATGCCTTTCCAATTTTAGCCAACTCTACCTTTTTCCTGTCATTAACCGGACATCATTTTCAATACCTATTTCCAAATTCACCTGCTGTCGCTAACAATGTGACAGTGATATCTATAGCCGCTTGGATTTTGACTTCTTCATTTTATGCTAAATCTTCCTTACAGTCAAAAAAATATTCAAAGCCAGCTGATATTGCTTTAATTGTTACAATGATTTTGGGAGCTGTTGGAATACTTTTACCATTTATCAGCAGTTATGGATTTGCAGTGAGAGTCAATAGCAAACTTACTTTAGTGAATTCATTGGTAATGTTTGTTGCAGGCTTGATGATATGGTATAAGGGCAACAAATCTGCACGTTTCTTTATTCTTGCTTGGACCGCCTACTTGGTTGGAACCTTTATTTTTGCCTTAATGAAATATAACTTTATTGAACAAAATAATTTCACTAAAAATGTTTTGGCATACGGTGGTATTATTGAGGTAATATTCCTTTCATTGGCACTAAGTGATAAGTATAAACTCTATAAGCGAGAAAAAGAAAATGCTCAAAAAGAGCTTTTAGAGCAACAATTACAGGCCAATGCCCAACTTGAAGAAAAGGTAAATGAAAGAACAGCCGCATTACAAGAAAAGCAAGTTGAATTGGAATTCAACACCAATTCTTTGAAAGAAGCCTTTGAACAAATCAATAATAAAAACATTGAACTGGAACAGCAAAATGAAGAAATTGCAAGTCAAAGAGACATGGTTGAAAAGCAAAAAATTCATCTTGTTGAATCAAAAGATAAAATTCAAGCTAGTATCAATTATGCAAAGCGTATTCAGGCGACTATGCTTCCTTCATTGTCCCATTTACAATCACTATTTCCCGATTCATTTTTAGTTTTTAGACCTAAAGATATCGTATCAGGAGATTTTTACTGGTGTGCAAAAGTTGGAAACAAAAAGATATTAGCGGCTGTGGATTGTACTGGACATGGTGTTCCTGGTGCTTTTATGTCATTAGTGGGTTATCATCTGCTTCAAGATATTGTGGTAAAAACCAAAATCACATCACCAGAAATAATATTACAGGCTTTACATCAACAAATTCTAAAAAGTCTCTATCAAGAGAACTATCAACTAAAAGATGGTATGGATGTAAGTTTGATTGTTTTTGATGATGTGTCAAAGGAGTTGGAGTTTGCCGGAGCCCGAAACCCTTTAGTGTATACAGAAAAAGGTAGTTTCAAAATGATTAAAGGGGATAGAAACTCAATTGGCTCTACCAAACCGCAAGTCTCATTTACAAAACATGTGATTAAAATAGAAGAGCCAATTACAATTTATATGTATTCTGATGGCTACCAAGATCAATTTGGTGGGCCTAAGGACAGAAAATTTGGATCAAAAAATTTCAGAGGATTGTTAGAAGAAAACACTGCTCTTGAACTTGATTTGCAAAAAGAAATTGTAGAACGTTCTTTGGATAATTGGATGAACGTTGATGAGAATCATCACAAACAAACTGATGATATTTTAGTTATTGGTGCTAAATTGGGGTAGCAATAACAATATTTTTTTGATTTATGGACCATCAATATCCCAAAAGAATTGTTTGCCTTACAGATGAAGTCACCGAATGGTTATATCTGTTAGGCGAACAAGACAGAATAGTGGGAATTTCTGCATTTGCAGACCGACCTGAAGAAGCTAAAAAAGAAAAACCAATGGTATGTGGTTTTACGGGTGCAAACTATAAGAAAATACTAGCCACTCAGCCTGATTTAGTCATTGGTTTCTCTGATCTTCAAGCAGATATAGCTTCAAGACTTATAAAAGAGGGAATCCCTACATTAATTACTAATCAACGTTCGATTTCTGAAATCATCAACACGTTAATGATGATTGCTAGAATGGTTGGAGCTGATGAAAAAGCTAAAGTCATTTTAGAACACATGAATAGTGCAATTGCGGAAGCGAAAAGTTTCAGTGCATCACTTCAAAGAAAACCTAAAATCTATTTTGAAGAGTGGGATGACCCCATTATTACGGGCATTCAATGGGTATCTGAAATCATTACGCTTTGTGGTGGTGAAGATGCATTTATTGAACATGCTGAAGAACAAGGTGCTCAAGGTAGAGTATTGGCTAGTTTCGAACCCGTTGTAAAGAAAAATCCAGACATTGGCTTGTTTTGCTGGTGCGGGAAAAAATTTGATAAAGAAGCTGTACTAAAAAGACCTAATATTCAATCCATTTCCTTTTTCAAAAATAATGAGATACATGAAGTAGATCCAATTTTCATGTTGCAACCTGGACCTGCCACTATCATAGAAGGAATTCCTTATATGATAGACATCATAAAGCAATGGAACAGTAAGAACTAATTCAATGTTTCTGGGGATGAAATTAAAGATTACTTTTGCCTCTTTTTCTAACACTGTGTTTACCTCATATCATTAAGAAATACTTAAGATTTTATTTGATTTCAGTAATTAAAAACTGATATATAATAAGTAAATTTGTTTAGAAAAAACGAAAATTATATATGAGCACTTTCCCACAACAAGATCCATCTATCTTAAATGATAAAGACCCTGAATTGTTAAGAATTCATTCCATTGAGACTTTCGGTACACACGACGGCCCAGGAATACGTTTTATTGTCTTTGTACAAGGCTGTCAATTTAGATGTCTTTACTGCCATAATCCTGATACTTTTGATGTAAAAGGAGGAAAGCATATACAGTTAGATGAAATTGAGAAAAGAGTATTAAGACAACGTCCTTATTTTGGTGATGAAGGTGGAATCACAGTTTCAGGTGGGGAACCATTATTGCATCGTAAAAAGTTAATTACACTTTTCAAAAGATTAAAAGAACAGGGTATCCATACTTGTTTAGATTCAAATGGTCGACTTGTAAATAAGGAAGTGGAAGAGCTTTTGGAATACACAGATTTATTGATGTTGGATGTGAAGCATATCAATGACGATTGGCATCATAAATTAACAACGGTATCTAACTCAGCAACTTTAAAACTTGCTGAAATGAGAGAGAAACAAGGTAAACCAATGTGGATCCGTTATGTTCTTGTGCCGGGTTGGTCTGATCAAGAAGAGTACCTTCATGAGCTAGGACAGTTTTTCAAAGACTATAAAACAGTTGAGAAAATTGAAATTCAGCCTTACCACAAATTAGGTGTACACAAATGGGAAGCTTTGGGCTTGAAGTATGACTTAGAAGGTGTCAATCCTCCAACAGCTGAAGAAATAGAAAAAGCAAAGAATATCTTTGCTCAGTATTTTAAAGAAGTACATGTCAACTAGGCTAGATTAACCTGCTGACTCAATATATTTAGATACAATAGCCTTTATGGACGTTAAGCCAATGGTTGTTGTATCTATTTTTTTGGGAGCGATAAATTCTACACTTACCACATCATCATTGGCTTGAAGAGGGGATAAGTCCTTTACCTTTGCTTTGAAAACCATATCTAAAGTATAGTAATCAATTTCTTTATATGTATAAGTATTTGGAAAACTACAGAAATAATCTAGATCAGAAATTTCCAAATTCAATTCTTCCTTAATTTCTCTTATTGCTGCATCTTCAACCTTTTCATTAATATCAACAAAACCTCCAGGTAAGTCATAGGTTCCTTTGAAGGGATCAAATTTTCTAACCGTCAACAACAATTCTCCTTTTGGATTTGTAATAAGAACCGCTACTGCAGCTGAAGCATTGATGTAAAAATCAAAACCACAATCTGAACAGACAAAATGTTTAGTTTGAAAGTGGATAGTGTTGCTTTGACATTTTGGACAAGTTTTAAAATGCTCCTTAATATGCATTATATGATTAGTTTTAAGGTTCTTAAGATTGCAATTCCAAAAGTTACTGCAATAAAGAAAAATGCAAATGCAACCCAACCTGGACTCGCTAAAATTGTAAAAAGGATTTGAGTATTTTCTCTTTCTAATGCAATTTGTTTTTCCGCTTCCTGCAAATTCGGAAGCTTAACATCTGTCAAGTGATTAGAAAGCTGATCAAGAATATTATTTTTAATTGCTCCTTCAAGACCGTAAATAATGATACTTTTATCGTATTGACGGGCAAGCGTAATGTACTTGCAGGTTTCATCCCAATTCAAAACCCTGTCATTTTCAATATTACTTAATGGTTTTGTTTTATTTGCTGATCCAATGAGAATTGTTGAAAAACCAGGTTGATATTCTTTTAACTGAGCAAGTGTCAAGGAAGATGAAGGTTCATAAGAATTAAAAATAGATAACACCTCTTGATCATTCAAAATGTTGAATGTACCCGTAATCTGCTTCCAAGTCTCTACATTTACTTCTCTGCTATCTACCTCATAAGGAGATATAATACTTACCAATTTTAGATTATCCCCTTTAGAAAGGGCTCTTAAGCGAGCGTAATTTAAATCTCCGTGTTCTTGTACTGAACCGCTAATCAATCTTTTAAGTATTACTTTACTAATCGAAAGAGGACCATTTTCTACAATTCTTGTATCTGTTCCATAAGGAGCTAAGCTTAATGTTAGAGACTCCCATGAAAGTTGATTGGAAAGTGTCCATTCTCTAAACTTTTCATAACGTTTCAGCACTGCCGATCCATTATGTGCATTAGGCCAATAGTGTTCTCCCTTGGACAATAGTAACCAGGCATGACAATTTATTCCATTATTTTGGAAGATTTTCAATGCTTCAACTCTCTCTGAAGAAAAGTCAGTCAAACCAATATAAATATTAGCACCTAATTCTTTTAACTTACTTATGTTAGTAGAATCTTTGGCTAATTCTAGAAGTTTAAATCCTTGAATTTCTGTCATAAAATCAATCTGAATTGATTTTTCTGCGTGAGCGAAATTTAAAAGTAAACTAAGAAAATAAAGTAAGACTGTAAGTTTGATTTTTTGCATAAGGGATTTAAAAAAAATTCAACATTAACTTACTAATGTTTTCACAAAGGATCAAGGTAATTTTCGAATAGTTACATCCAATACCTGTGCCTGACTGTTTTTCCCTAGTTTATAATTTTTCCAGAAAAATGGACGCATTGCAAACGCCAAAGCCCAAAATGCAGCACCTTGAATGAAATGTTGGGTTTGATCATATTGAGCATCACCTACAACAGGATGAACAGCTCCAGATATTAAGAAACCTGTACCAATCAAGCCAAAACCACCAAATAGTACTCTTGGATAAGCTCTTGGAAATTTGATTACTTCCACTTCTGATAAAGGAATTTCTGTTCCAGATTTATATAATACAAAAGAAGAATCCTTCAGAGCATGAATCTCGTCTTTATACACCGCTTTTTCTCCTTTCATTTTAAAGATGATTCGCTCACCTTCATATATTTTTTTTCTATTGCGACCGTAATTATCAACTGCCAAAAACTTTTGTGCAAAAAGTGGGGCAGTGGTTAAGAATAAGAAAAACAGAAGTATTGTCTTTTTCATGATTTGTTATTTTAGGTTTATTCGAACATCAACCACCTTACACCATAAGAAATACCAAAACCTGGTCCCATATATCCTGGTGTGGCCCAATATCCACTAGCTTGATTAATAATGTTGAAAATATCTGCAACACGAACGAATACCATCGCTCTTCTCATTTTGAAGTTCACAAATAAATCCACGTTAATGTACCCTTCAGTTTCGTAATCATCCTGAATATGGTACTGCTGTGTCACAGGGTTATATGCCATTCCGTAATAAGAAGAAATGAACCTTGTATCCAAACCAGTATAAACACTGATCATACCTTCGCGGAATTCTTTGAAATAAGAAATCTCATAAGTGGCGAAGATGTCTGGTGTTGGCATCACATCCTGATGTGAATTTTGAGTATAAATGATTTCAGCAATCTGTTGTAAACTTCCAAGTCTTAATTTGAATCGTGTACCATATCGGCTGTAAGTTAAAGCCTCATTATGCTGTTGTGGTCTAGCAAATTTATCGTAGTAAATATAGTTGTTGATATTATTCAGCTCTCCAAAAATTTCCACATTTCCTCTTTCTCCCAATGGAAGTTGAGGAGCCACATATATCTGCTGTTTTGCAATAGGATCCTTTTTCTCATTCCATGACATAAATACAGTAGTAAAATGCTGTGCCATAAGAGGAGCTAAAGTCCTTTCTAAAGTAAAGCCACCTTTTAAATACTTAGCATCTACCTTTGCATTAATGTTATAAGCATCCCCATTTAACATTTCAAATTCAGCATGACCTGTTACAGCTCCAAGGTTTTTCGGTAATAAAAATTCAACATCACCACCCACAAAAAGTTGATTATCTACAGGAACAGGTAGGAAATCTTGAGCCGTTCTTTGTTGGTATTTCTGATACCTGTAACGCATAAAACCTGACCAGAATGTAGGTCCTAATCTACTTTTTACACCTAGTTTGTTATCAATGTATTGGTGTTCCAAACTTACATACGGCTGATCTCCGTAATCATAATCTGAAGCAATAGGTAGGTTAGCATCTGGATTATTCAAAACAGAATCCGGCAACAACCGTAGATTCTCTACTGTATAATCATTAAACTGATCATAGTAGGCTCGATTTGTTGAGATCGTTCCAGTTGTATTACTGTACTGATATCTATATTGATTTCTTGTGAATTCATGAAAGACTTGAAGCTTTGCAGTATCAACTAAAGCATATTGATGATAGAGGTGATAGTTATAATTCCATTTGAAAGAAGAAGCTCCTTCTGGAAAATAGTTGGTTAATTGACCTCTACCTAATCGGAATAAATCATCAAGAGTAGTTTCGTCATTTACAATTTCAGGTGTGTTAATACCACCTGTTTCAGCTCCTTCATGGAAGTATTGATAATAACTGGCTAGTGCTTTATATCTATTATTTTCACTTTCGTATCTTGTATTCAAACCAAACCCAGTATGCTGTTGAGCGTTGTAAGAATTACTGATCTTATCACGTCCAACAATATAGGGTTCACTATATCTCTGAAAGAGCATACCGACAGACCAATAAGGGTCAATGTTATTGGATACTTTACCACCAACTTTACCTCTGTTATCCTGACCCACAACACCGTTGAAGTCTGTAACTGGAACATAAGAATTATAATATTCCCAATCATAAATATCTTGAGCATATAAATCAAAACCTGTTATACCAACAGTTTGTCCCAATTCATTGACAGGGCTTTCCCAATAGCTCCTTAGAGGAGAACCGTTGTTGCCCAATGTTTGATATCTGTAGCCATTTTGGCCATGTACATCATATCGGTGTAAGTGTGTATAAGAAGAGTCCATCATGTGTTCCTCAAAATGGATTTTATACCAATCATCCTGTTTTATGTACCAAGTAGTCTGAGGGCCTTTTAACCAAGAACTATCCTGTTCCAATACCACACCTTCTTTGTTGGGTTCTTCTTTGCCTTTTTCTTTTTCTTCCTCTTGTGCTAAAGCGTAATTAGAAATACTAAGAAAAGATAATATTATAAATAAAAGTTTTTTCAAGGTAGATTTAGATCGTAGATAAAATAATCGAGTTACTTTTCTAAGCACATCAAAGTTAAATCTAATTCGTGATTTAAGATAATGTTTCATTAAAAAAGATAAAATAGACTATGAAAAATGACTATTTCAACCATTCATACATATCGTAATGCTCTTTTGTCATTCCCATTGCTTTGTAGGTCTTTTGAGCTCTATCGTTATTTTTTTCAACATAAAGTCTTAGTCCCATAAGCTGATCAGATGATTCGACTTCTTGTTTCACAAAATCATACATATCTCTGAAGATCCCTTTACGTCTATATTCTTGAATCACGAACAAGGAATGTATCCAAATTACATTCCCGCAACGCCAGTCTGACCATTCATATAAATTAAGCATAGAAGCAATACATTGTCCATTGTCTTCTACTATGACATATCTTCCGAGCGATTGGTTGTCAAAGATATGTTGAACTCCTTTTTTTACTGTCTCCAGATCAAGTTCAAAATCCTCCGTTTCCATTGCCATTTTCACTTGAAACTCAGCAATAGTTTGAATTAAACTTCTATCTTTAGCGATCTTAATGGTATAATTAGACATCCTTATTTAATTTCTTTTGTTGAAGAATTCCATGCCCGTATTTGTGAGCATAGGCGTAGGTAAATTCTGCTCCATAAAACATCACCTGAACAGAATAAAAAGTCCAGGCCATTACTATAATAATAGGAGATCCAGCTCCCCAAGTAGAAGCCATTTCCATATGTGCTAGGTAATAACGTATACCGTATTGTCCTATTTGGAAAAGTATAGTGGTTACAATGCCACCTACAAATGCATCTGTCAATTTAATTTTCACATCAGGGATGAATTTAAAGATCCCTGAAAATAAAGTGAATGAGATCGACATGGTTGTTAAGAACCGTATGACAGAAATAACTTGTATTGCCGCCACAGGTAACCATTCTTTTAAATATGAAGAGGCGAAACTAATCAACGTATCGATAGCAATCAGCATTAAAAAGATCATTCCGAGTCCTAAAACCATACAAAAAGCAATTAATCTATCCATAATTAATTGCTTGATTTTAGCTTGGCTCTGTGGTACTTTCCAAAATTTATTTAATGCTACTTTGAGCGTATGAAATGAAAGAGTGGAGGTAAAAATCAATGTCCCAATACTGATCAAAGTAGATACTGTATTGTCAATTTCCAATGCTGTTAAACTGTTGATCATAGATTCCATATGTCCAGCAACAACATCACCTGTAATCAATTCTAACTCCTCAATCATATCTTCTTTGAGCCTATTTTCATCAAAAAACAAGCTTAATGCAGAAAACAGCAAGTTTAAGGCGGCAGGTAAAGATATGATGGTATAATACGCTAATGAAGCTCCATAAATATAGGCATGATCTAAGTTAAATTCTTCCCATGCTTCAGTAATTAGCTCAAAAATTTCACTCAGTTTTCTCCAGATGAAGCTTTTTTGTAATATGTTAAAATATTTTTTGATACCCTGTTATTTAAAAAGTGAAAAATTTAGTTTCAATTTATTCGACTGAAAATGAATTTTTTCTAATAAAAAGTATTTAAATCAACGTAAAAATACAATTCTTGATTAAATTAGCACGTAAGTTAATGTATTTTTATACTAGAGCATGTTTGAAACATCTTTTTTAATGAAAATTCCTGAACTATAGTACGTGACTAAGATTATTTTGCTGATTATCGAAACAGAATTCAAGTTTAAATTATCTCTTCACTATCTTAGATTTAAGTTTTTTCTTAAACTGTTTACTTCAAATAAGCTTTTATCAGGTATGCTTTTTTGACTCAAACGAGAAAATTTACTCTTATGAATAAAATTCTTATTACCCTTGTTATTTTTTTACTATGTATAGGGAACTCATATTCTCAAGAAAAGAATACTTACTTAGTGATTGATGCCAAAGGACATTCTTCTTTGGTTAGAAAAGTCTCGTTTACTTCCAATAATCAAAAAGTAATTTCTGTCTCTGAAGATAAAACCATCAGAGTTTGGGATTTAAAATCAAATAGTTTAGTCAAAACCATTTGGGGAGAACATACCGAAGGCAAAGAGGGGAGGTATAATGCATTAGCACTATCTCCAAATAATGCTATTGTAGCTGTTGGTGGATTTTTACAGAATAATGAAATCAGAATTATTGATCTAAGAAGTGGAAAACAAATTGCTTCTTTATTAGGACATGAAAATGTTATTTCGGATTTGAAATTTTCTTCTGATGGTCTTTGGCTCGCTTCTTCAAGCGCAGATAAAACAGTAAAAATCTGGTATATTCCTGATCTTTCTGACAATGGTTTTGAAGGTGAGCCTTATGAAAAACTCACGATCAGTGATCACTCTGATGTAGTATATAATATTGATTTTTCTGAAGATGGAACAAAGCTAGTTACCTGTTCTTTTGACGGAAGTGTGAAACTCTATTCAATGGCCGTTGCTATGAGTAGTGCAAACCTTGCTAAGGTATGGGAGACAAACAACAAATTTACTAATGTAGATATTTCAAATGACAATCAATATGTAGTTGGCGGACAAACGAATGGAAAAGTCATTGTCTGGAATACCAACGGTACTGAGGTTGCTACACTTTCTGATACCAAAGGTTTTATCAGTAGTTTGAATTTTTCAGAAGATGGTGAAAAACTGATGGTTACAGATGCTAAAGGCAACGTATTTTTCTACAGTACTGATGTATGGTTAAAGAGAGATGCATTCAATGTAAAAGATGGAGTGATTACATCGGCTTCATTTGCCAATAAATCTTCTGACTATGCTGTGATTGCTACAGGTTCTGAAGGTGTAATTAAAGTTTGGGACCTTAAAAACAAGAAAGTAATCCGTGAATTTAGAGGAGAAGGAATCTCTAATAAAAGAATTGGACGAAGTGAACAACTCAACTTTGCATTATCCATTACGCCTAAACTAAAGCAACCTTATAATAAGACATTCGATTTTGAAACACTTTCTATGGGTCTTCAAAAACCTATTCAATCTGCTTTCAAAATGCCTGAGATAAATCAAAATGGTATTCTTCTAAAGAAAATAAGTGCCTATGTGTTACAATGTGGCACTGTAAAAATTGAGAATGATAAAAATAGAGACAAAGCCATCAATGCTTATTGTTTTACGCCAAAGGATGATATTGTTGTTGCCAGTGGCGGTTCTCTGAAACTCTATAATAAAGAAGGAAGCTTAATAAGCTCTTTTGAAGGACACAGTGGTTCTGTGACAACAGCTAATGTATCTGAAAATGGCAAATACTTAATTTCATCAAGTACTGACCAAACTACCAAGCTTTGGAATTTACAGACGGGGGAGTTGCTCGTTTCGCTTTTTGTAAGCTCAACAAATGATTGGGTTTGCTGGTCCCCTCAAGGTTATTATCACGCTTCTGCTGGTGGGGAAAAATACATAGGATGGGTTAAAAATAATGGTATTGGAAATTTGGCCACTTATTATCCAGTAAGTTTTGCCGCACATGAATTCCACAAAAAAGATATCTTAATTAAAATCATTGAATTAGGTTCTTATGAAGAAGCTAAGAAAGAAATGATGTTTACTACCGTGGCGTTAGCTAACGTTGTGGCACAGCAACCAAAAATTGAATGGATCTCACCAACATTTACTAATAATGTTCATGAAATAGGAGGATTGGCAAAAGTGGAAGCTACAGTAGAAAGTAGTTCTGAACTTCAGTCCTTAAAAATCTTGGTTGATGGTAGACCTACTGTAATCTCTTTGGCCAGCCCAGTGCAACAAGGAGGTAATTTTATTTATACTGTCAACAAAGATATTAAGGTGGAAAAAGAGGAAATCAACTTCCAAATTTTCGCTGCCAATACAAATACTAAAATCACTTCAGAACCAAGAAAGGTAATTTCGAAAAGGCCCTCAAAGACAAATTCATTGGATATGGATTTTGATCTAGAAGCAATGTTTAATACTCCAGAAAACGTAGCGTCACATAAAGCGGATATTTTCTTGCTCGCCATTGGTGTTTCAAAATATCAAAATTCAGAGTTAGACCTCACATTTGCTGACAACGATGCCAACGCAATTGCTGATATCTATGTTAAACAAAAAAGTAGAGCTGTTTTCAATCAAGTGAATGTGAAAAAATTAACGAATGCAGAAGCTAACAAAGCCAATATAGTAGATGGTTTTAAATGGTTGTCTGAAAATGCTACGTCAAAAGACCTTGCTATTGTATTTATAGCTTCGCATGGATTGAATTATGAAGATAACTTTTATATCATTCCACATGATGTAAAATTAGATGATGTAAAAAATACAGCAGTCAGTTGGTCCGATTGTTCTAATGTCATGTCGTCACTTCCATCACAAGTATTAATGTATGTTGATGCCTGCAATAGCGGACAATTAGGTAAAGACATTTCTAGGTCAGATAATACTGAAAGCATCCGTCAATTATCCTCAGATGAAAATGGAGTGGTTATTATGTCTGGTTCTACTGGTAATGAAAGTTCATTAGAATCTCCAGAATGGCAACATGGTGCATTCACTGCCGCTTTGATTGATGGGCTAGGAGAGGGTAAAGCTGATTACTCAAGAGATAATATCATTTCATTAAGAGAATTAGATTTATTTATTGCCATGAAAGTGGATGAGTTGACAGATGGAAAACAACATCCTACTACTCAAAAACCAAGCACCATCAGTTCCATGACAATTGGAGTTACAAATGGTGAAGGAAATTAGATTCAACATATAATCAGAATGACCCTCAAATTTCTTTTTTAAGAGTTGAATAGCAACCTGCAAGACAGGTTGCTATTTTTTTTTGCTCAAAATGATTAAATAAATGTAAATATAATAAAAGACTATTTTATCTTTTATTATATTTGTTGTATACAAAAACAAAATAGAATAAGATGAATACTACACACATACACGAAGTAATATTTTTAGTTCAAGATAATGATGGTGTTTTCACTGAAGAAGGTTTAAATAATGCAATTGCTGAGAAGATGGGAGCTGATGTTCATTTTGTAGCATGTTCAGGTGTTCCATTTCCAAAAGAAGAAGCATTAGCATTTTTAATAGAAAGAGATAAAGTACTAGTCAACAATGAGGGAAAAGTAGAGGTGCATCCCACAATGAAGATGTGTGACTCACATACCAGATAGTGTTTATTTTAAAAAAGGGATTTATATCCCTTTTTTTTATACGATTATCTCAGTTTTCCAAACAATAATTTCATGAGCTAGAACTAGTCGATTGCTGTTGTATTTTTTTGAATACAATTCATTAATGTACTCAATTATGTTCCAAGTTATCTCATTTTCAAGAAGGAGCAGTGCTTTAAAAAATCGTCTTTAATTTTAAAAATTCATCATCTTACCTCACAGTTAGTTTTACAGAAAAACTAAAGTAAATAGTGCATCAATTATAACATCAATTCTTGATTTCGTATTAGAAGTAAAAGGAGAGAGGCCGTTAGGAATAACACCAAAAGATATTTCATAATATGAAGTAGTTGTTTGATAAATTATACATCACAAACGCATACCCATCAAATCATTGATAATGAATTATATAAAACTATTATTTATGTTTCTCAAAACTTATATTTAACATAACATAAATTATATTTAAAATAATAGTATATATCAAAGTTTGTTAATTATATCTTTATTTATAGATATAAAGTGCTCAAATCGAAATAACTATAAGAAACATAAAAATTGTTAGACAAAATTACTTATCCATTTTTTTGAAAAAAAATATGATTCCTTGTAAATTAAAATTGTAAAACAGCATGCTAGACTAATAGCAAACTTTTTAATGTTGAATAGCATTTATTGGTGTACAAAACTAAAACTATTAAATATCCATGACTTCGAATAAACTTCTTTTTATTAGAAAGAAACCGGACTTCAATGCTCTTACTGAAGAACAAGCAAAAGAAATCGAAAAAATATTTATCTATGGCAAAAGCTCTATTGATGAAAATGACCTTTGGGACAACATTCATAAGTTTCACAACTTAAAAGAATTAGAAATCAATTATTTTGATTCTATTACTTTTCCATGTTCTGAAAAGATTTCCCAATTAGAAGCTTTATCAATAAATCATTCTCATGATGTGAATATTAATTATGCCTATGTGCCTCTTTTGAAAAAAATTGAACTATTCCGGGTAAAGTATTATCATTTTGAAAATGATGAGTCTATTAAAAATTTAGTTACAGTTTCACTTATTCAAACTGATGACTTACCTTTTGACTCAACTAGCTCAGTTTGGAACACTGTAAAACACCTTGAGGTCACCTCCTCTTCTAATAATTTTTCTCCTATTATAAAGTCAGCCCAGAATCTTGAATTTTTAAGTATATGTTCTGTCAATAGTCAAGATCACTTTAATGATATTAAAACACTCCATAAGCTACAGTTCTTAAAGGTTAATTGTTATGACGATGGTATGTTTCCTTCATTAAGTAACTTGACTCACCTTACTAGTCTGTTTGTAAACAATATTAACGAAGAAGGTCTAAGAGAGATTTTTAATTCAAGTACAATTAAGAAATTAGAAATTACATCAAACGATCTTACCGATTTTCCATCTGATCTTTCAGAACATCCATCTGTTGTGGAGTTAACCTTTGATGGCACACGTTTTCCTGACTTTAATTATCTTAAGGCATTTCCAAAAGTTGAGAAACTAGAGTTTTGTCGATATTTCAGTAAAGTCAACAGAGATCCATTGTCACATGATTTTTTCCATGCATTTACCAATCTAAAAGAAATAAAGCTTTATTCGTCTAATGCTTTTAATGGAAAAAAAGGGTTCGAAACATTTTTATCTATCCCAAAAACTGTTGAACGATTTAATATAATTTCCAATAAAAGTGGAACTGAAATTCAAATTAACTTTGAAAAGAATAGTGCATTAAAAGAGTTTGATTTCTCAGGTGATAACAACGACTTAGTAGTGGATTTCAAATATTGTAAACAGCTTGATGAATTGAAACTCTCCTATTGCAATACTGTTCAGTCAGTAATAAATACGTTACCAGATGATCTCAATTTACGATCATTGACTGTAATTCATAGTAAAGATGATGGAAAAGGCTTTTTTGAAAATGATCCTCCATCTATACATCGTCTTGAAGAAATCAATCTAGAAAATAAACAAGGATTAATAAATGCTCAAAGTTTATTAGAAAACTGTACTTCACTCAAAAAAATTAAATTAAGCTCCTACACGGAAAGCGAAGATTTAAGTTTTATTGAAAATATGAAGGAGCTAGAGACGATTGAACTTTATTCAACCTCAGATCTGAATTTAGATTTAGGAAATCATCCTCAACTGAAAGAAGTTGAAATTACTGCTGGTCACGCCTCCATTACATTACAGAAAGCTGAGCATCTGGAAAAGATTTCATTAGAGTTGACAAGTGGTTTTTCAAATGAATTAGATAAAGAATTTTTTTCCTCTCCAAAACTTGAAAGCGTCGTATTTTCAAAAAGATATGATTCCACTTTTGATGGCTTTGAAACAGCCTTAGACTTAGAAAATGAAGAGAATATTTCACCTTTAACTACTCTTAAATTACCTATTAAAAAAGGATTTCAGTTGAAGGGAAATTTTGATAAGCTGAAATCGATAATGTTCACTTGTAATAAAAGTATTGATAACTTTCCAATGGTGATTACAGGAATATCTGCTCTTGAGAGTATAAATATTCAAGGAGGAAATCAGATTACAAGTATTCCAAAAATAGAGAGTGAACAATTTCCCCAACTCAGTAGTGTTTATATCACAGCTCAATCCCTATTTATTACTTCCAACCTCATTACAAATCCTTCTTTAAGGTATTTGAATTTACAATGTAGCGACACCTTAGAAGTGGAGAAAATAGCTACAGTATCAAAAGTTACCAACCTTTCATGGGATTCTGAAAACTATATATTCAATGGTGGGTTTGAACATTTAACAGATCTAAGATATACTAGATTTCCTAAAAAAGTAATTGATCCACAGACCAATCAACTTAATGTAGAAGGTTTAATTTACCTTTTAGATATACCGTCAAAACTAAACGATGAAGCCAATAACTCAGACTCAAAAGGAGTATCATTTATTGATGGTATAAAAGATTTAGATACAAGTATTGCGATTAAAGAAGAATTGCTGAGTGTGGGTTTTATTGCTTTGAAATACGGAGAACCTAAAGGAATTATCTCAAAAGAAGCCTGTATAAATGGGCAACTTTTAAAGGGTACTTTAATAAAAAAATACTTGATAGAAAGTCTTGCCTATCATTCTTCTCAAGGTGAGAAAACTTTAAATCAAAATAGTAAAGTCCTTCTGCTAGGAAAATTTGATTACTCTTTAAAAGAAATCATAGAAGCTTTTCAAAAAATTGGCATTAAAGCTACTTCAAAAATAGATGATCAAATTACACATGTGGCTTTAGGTAAAAACTTAAGAACGAAATTAAAAGCATTTGACTTGCATCAACCATTTGAGTATCAAATCATCAATTCTACTAAAGTAAATGATGTTTTACTCAACCAACAAGAACATTACCTCGTAGAGGATGAAAATGATAAAGGTGAATTAACATCAAGCATTATTGACTTGCTTCAGCCAAATTCTGAAGAAAACCTTTTATTAGTCATCTCATTAATCGAAAATGGCGGTGTTCCACCATCACTGTGGCATGAATTAATATATAGGTTGAAAATAACGACGAATACAAGCATTAAAAAGAGTTTGAAAAAAGTATTGTTGAAATCATTGCCAGATGAATTTCAAGTGGTACTCAATGATAGAAAAAACCTTGATAAAATTACGAGATATAAAGAATCTAAGGCATCTTCTGAACTAGAAATGCTATCCAGAAAATGGGGCAAAGAACTATTACTGTATTGTGCAACGAGAATTTTTGAGCAATACGAAAAAGGTTACTATTTCATTCTGTGTAATACTGATTATTACGATGAGAGACGAAAACCAGTCATGGAGTACCTTGTTCATAATGAAGGAATTTATTGGCAAAGAGAAAGGGTGAAAATTGAAGGCTATTTCAAATTCCCAAAGGATCTCCCCTATTTTACTAAAGTAACGAAAATAGAAATCAAAAATTCATCAATCAGTGAAGAGGATATTTCTGAAATAATGAAAGGCGTGAAAGATGTGGAATACCTAAATCTTACATGTTCGTATTTAGAGCGTTTCGAATTTGATTCTACTAATGTGAAGTCCTTAAAAGAGATCAATTTGAGTGATAACAAATTGGAAAGCTTTCCTAAAGATCTGATGAAAGTGACTACGTTGGAAAAGATCAATTTGAAGAAAAATAGATTCACTGAAATTCCTGATGAGGTAAAAAAAGCTTTACCAAATTGTAAAATAATGATATAAATATTTGAAAGAATAGAAGTGCGTAATCAATTTACGTTCTTCTATTCTACTTTTACTTTTGAAATAACTATTGCATCTAAAATTCTAGCAATGACTAATACTCTAGAAGAAGTTTCGAAAACAAGTATTCAACTAATTTTAAAAGAGCCTTTTTATGGGCATTTTTTTACAGGACTTTTAAAAGAGGTTACAGAGAGAATAGATACTGCTGCTGTGACAATTCAAGGTCACAATGCTTTTAAATTACTGGTAAATGAAGAATTCTGGCAAAGTCTAACAGATAAGGAACAACGCTATGGATTGATCAAACATGAAATACTTCATATCGTTCTAAAGCATTTGCATAAATACAAAGATTACGAACATAAATATCTTTATAATATTGCAGCAGATTTGGTGGTGAATCAGTACATACAAAAGCATCAACTTCCGGAAGGTGGCATCACTTTGGAACGCTTTGCTGATTTAGAAAAAGAACATAATTTTGAATTTGAACGCAATAAAGATGTTGGGTATTACTATCATATCTTAAAGAAATTATTAGGTAAAACATCTGCTGGAACTTCTTCAGAAAGTAAAGAAAAAAAAGCAGTTGCAAGCCCAGACTATCAATTGTCGATCAATGATCTTTTGGACGATGACAACAGTGAGTTGAAAAGACATCAATTATGGAAAGAAATTGAGAGCTTAACGGAAGGTGAAACAAAAATATTAGATATCAATATTAATGAGTTATTGAAACAAACGGCTCAAAGATTGAAAAGCAAAGGCAATGTGAATTGGTGGGGAAGTTTGCCTGCAGGTTTATCTGTATATCTTCAAGAGTTATTCAAATCATTTGAACCTTCAGTGGACTGGAGAAGAGTTTTGAGGCTTTTCACCTCTTCAAGCTCAAAAACTTTTCTTAAAAATACTCTTAAAAGACCTTCCAAACGTTACGGAACAACTCCAGGTATAAAAATCAAAAGAAAAAATAAATTGCTTGTGGCCATTGACACTTCAGGTAGTGTTTCAAACGAAGAGCTAATGATTTTCTTTGGAGAAATATACCATATCTGGAAACAAGGAGCTGAAATTCATATAGTGGAATGTGATGTGATAATTCATAAAAAATACCGTTACAATGGGACTCCACCTAACGTGATTCACGGAAGAGGAGGCACTTCATTTGAAGCTCCAATTGAGTATGCAAACACAGAGCTTCACCCCGACTGCATTGTCTATTTCACAGATGGCTATGCCCCTCCCCCTTCAGTTCATTCAAGATATCCTTTACTTTGGATGATTACTCAAAGTGGAATTGATGAAGACAGTACAACATGGAATGAGTTGAGTGGTCGAAAAGTGAGAATGAAAAATTAATGCATTCCGCAAAAAATATTGATTAAAAACATAAATATTTAAAATATAAAAATGAGCAAACAATCAAATCATAACTATACGTTTTACGGAACACAAACGAAAGCTCAAGAAGTATATTCTTTTGTACATCATCTTTTAGAATCCAATAAATCAGCAGAAGAAAAAGGTAAAAAGCAGACGCCAATTTGTATTTGGGGCCGACACGGTATTGGTAAAACAGAGATTGTAGAGCAGATTGCAAAAGAAAATGGGTACAAATGGTCTTATATTGCTCCGGCTCAGTTTGAAGAAATGGGCGATTTGGTGGGTATGCCTACAGTTGAAAATGGAGTAACTACTTTTAAATCTCCAGAATGGGTGCCAACGGAAGAAGGCCCAGGAATTTTGTTGATTGATGATGTCAATAGAGCCGATGATAGAATTCTGAGAGGTATCATGCAATTGCTTCAAAATTATGAATTGGTCAGCTGGAAACTTCCTAAAGGATGGCAAATTGTATTGACAGCCAATCCTGATGGCGGAGATTATTCAGTAACACCAATGGATGATGCAATGCTGACTCGTATGATGCACGTAACCATGAAATTTGATTACAAAGATTGGGCATTATGGGCAGAGAAAAATGGTGTAGATGAGCGTGGAATCAACTTTGTCCTCACCTACCCCGAAATTGTAAGTGGCGACCGTACTACTCCAAGAACACTTGTACAGTTTTTTGATGCTATATCTTCTATTAAAGACCTTACAGAAAACTTGGGGCTTGTTCAAATGCTAGCCGATTCTTGTTTAGATGAAACAGCAGGCAATTCATTTATCGCTTTTGTAAATCAGAATTTAGAGAAACTAATATCTTCAGAAGATATTTTGAATGCGAAAAAATTTAAGGAAGGTGTTGAAACAAAAATTGCTGATGTGGTGTTAAAAGAGACATTAAGGGTTGATATCATTGCCACAATCTGCACACGTATGGTCAACTATTTAGAAATCAACACGAAAAAACTTACAAAAACTCAATTAGACAACTTAAAACAATTTATAAAACTAGAATTTTTACCTAATGATATCCGATTAACGATGCTTCAAGACTTGATGACATCAAAAAATACATCTGTAAAGATGGTGATGGCCGATGTAGAAATCGGTAAAATGTTACTCCAAAAAATGTAAAAGATATGTCAACCTATTTATACCATTTCGATTTAAAAACCGATTTATCGGAAGTTAATCCATTAAAAGTTAGATCAATATCAATTAATTGTGATATTGATGAATTTTACGAAACATTTGAGCATGCATTACAATTTAAAGAATTGAATGACCTCACAATTTATTTACGAAGAGATAGTAGTGATAAAAGTGATTATGAGATAGAAATTCCAGAAACGATTTCAAAATTCAAATCATTAACGCAATTTTCCTTTAGTAGCAACTATAGAATAAATAATATAAAGGTTACACTGCCTGACGTATTATTTGAATTTCCCTCTATTGGTGTCATTAATGTAAACTATGCCAAAGTAGTTCTTCCGGAAAAGCTTCAAAAACCCTCTTTTTTATATCAACTAACTCTAGATGAAGTATTAAATCTTCCATGCATTTTTGATGATCTTCCTAATTTGATGAATTTAAAATTAAATGCAACAGACACATCTTCATTGAGTTTACCAAGTTCAATAAACAATTGTGAAAAGTTACAATCCCTTCAGTTGGAAGGGTTTATTGATCAAGAAATACCTTTTGAATTTGATAGATTTACATCCCTCAGAGTACTTAACTTATCTAATTTCCCCAACCTAAAAACGTTACCTGAATCTATTGCTAGTTTAGGGAGTATTAATTCACTTAGCTTAAAAAGGACTTCTGTACCAGAGATTCCCGAAGGTTTTGGTGATGGATTATTTTTCAATAATATCCACTTGGAAGGCAATCAAATTACTTGTCTTCCGGAATCTATCTATAATGCCTCTGTTAATCAATTTACCATTGAGAATAATAAGTTTACCGTCTTAGATTTTAGGGTATTCAATTTAGGTTATCTTCAAAAACTGACCATCAGTGAACCGCTTACTGAAATTACAAATGCCGACCCTAATCTGGTCAAAGATGCTAAAAACCTTTCCATTGACTTAAAAAATACTTCATTTGATGTATTACCGTCTTGCTTCCAACTTTTCTCTGAGATTAAATCTTTTTCTATCAGAAATGGTAAAAAACTAGACTGTACAGGAATTAGTAAGATCAAGAAAATTGAATATTTAAAAATTTCGAATTTCACTGCCAATAGTAAAGAAGAAATATTGAGTATTAAGAACTGCAAAAACTTCACAGGCTTTAAAGGTAATAAAACAATGCACTCTGATTCTCCTAAGTTTTTTGCGGCACTCATCAGTTCTAGTATCTCGATACCGCTTAAAGAAAAAATTATTAACGTAATCCAAAAAAAGGAGGCTTTAGATCATTTATCTATCCATGAGTTATTATGCAGTAGTACTGTAAACAATAAAGAGTGGCAAATGAAGGTGGATAAAGTACTTCAAAAAAGAATTTCTGAACAGCTGGATGTTCCTTTAAATAAGAATTCAAACCTGTTTGTGATGGGTAAACTTTCTTCTTCAAAAACCGAATTCAAAGACAAGTTTTCTCCCTATTTCAGCATCAGTAATCGTTTCAATGACAAAGTCACTCATATTGTATTGGGAAGATTGCCAAAAGAGGCTTTAAAACTGGAGGAAGAAAAACTGAACAAGAAGTTTATCACTGAATCTGATCTTACGGATTATATCAATACAATTAGCCCAGGGTATATTATTGAAGAAGCTAACAATGATTCACAGATCAGTGAAAATATAAAAAGCTTGTTGTACTCAGATGATGAATCAAGTCAGCTGTTGGCACTGGAAATGCTTAACACTGGAGGAATACCGAAAGATATTATCAATGAGCTATTCTTTATACAGAAAACAACAAGTAATAATTCAATCCGAAAAGCTACAGCGAAGGTGCTAAAAGCAAATGCTCCTAATGAAATGCTTACGGCTGTAAATGACAGATCAGGATTAAAAGGCCCTGAGAAGTTTGAAGAATACGAATTGTTTGCCAAGTTTAAAAAGCTCAGTAAAAATTGGGGTGTAGAAGTTGCATCACAACTGGCCTACTCTATCTATCAAAAATACAACAAAGGCCTTCGTTATGTTGTAGTTTTTGGTAAGAAAACGACGCTATGGGAAAAAGTAATTCCGATCTTTTTAGAAGATGGTATTTTAGACTGGACTAAAGCTTTAGGGTATCGAAAGAGAACAGATGTTCCAGATGAGCAAGGTTCATTTTTCAACGCACACCGCCCTCTTCCAAACGAAGTATTGAAAAACCACAAAGTAACTCATTTGATTCTCAACAATTCAAAACAAGGAAGAATAGAAGAGTCAATTTCTGAGTATGTAGATCTAGAAGTTTTGGACCTTTCATACAACGATTTAATGTCTCTACCCTACTCTATCAGTGAGTTATCAAAACTGAAAGAACTAGATCTAAAATACAATTTCAGTATGTCAACCCTTCCAAAAGGTATATACGACCTCCCATCATTAGAAAAATTACATATCTCTGACCATGTGGAGTTTAATGAAGAGATATTCAAAAGTAAACTTCCAAATTGTCAGATTATAAAGTATGAATCTTCTGTAACAATTAGTCAATAAGTGATTGAGAACAATGAATTGACATCATAGAAAATCATAGTATAGATGCATAACTTAAAATATCATTTATACTATGATTTTTCATTTACAACACTAACTCTTTTGAAATGAAAAGGTAGGTTTAAATGTATAAGCCTACCTGCTATTTAAGTAATCACATGTTTGAAGGAAAATTTTGTAATTTGTTGCTTTTGAGAAGTATAACTTTAATAAAAAACACACCAAATAGCTTTTGAAAATTGTTTTCAAATTGTTATTTAAAAGTCAAAATGAAAATTAAGAAAAATACATTTATATTTATCTATATAATATGCAAACCTATTGTTTTTAAAAATGAATTATCCTATCACTTTATTTTTCTTTATAGTTTCATTTCTCACTTTTAATTCACACTTAATAGGTCAAAATAGCAGAGGGCTTCAACTAAAAAATAATGACACAAACTCAGTCAATAGAGGTAAGAAATATGCCCTAATAATAGGAAATGATCAATACACAAATTTAATATGTCAAATTCCTCCAAATGTAAAAAGAAATTCAAAAGCTGTTTGCAAAATATTATCTGAGAAGTATAATTTTGAATGCAAATTATTGTTATCTCCAACTAAGAATGAATTAGAGAAAGAAATCTACTCTTATCACGAAACTTTAAAAGATAATGATAGATTCTTAATTTTCATTTCAGGACATGGTGAGTTTGATAATAAATATACTGAGGATGGATATATAGCAGTAAAAGACTCTAAATTGACAAAATTAGACCCTTATTATAATTCATATTTGAGTTATCAAAAATTCAAAAGAATGGTAGATCAACTTCCAAACAAACATATAGGGTTAGTATTAGATATATCTTTTGGTAAAGCGTTTAATGAAAAATTGTCGGATCTAAACAATCGCAATATTGAATCAGAAAGTGATATAAAGAAAAATCTAGAGCAATATATAAATGAACAGTTTCGCAAAAAGGCTAGAATTCAATTGTTATCTGGATTTGAAAATTACAGCAACTCAACTTTCACAAAACTTCTTTTAGAAAGCCTAATACAAAATCAATTAGTTGAAGGAATACCACTTACGCTGATGGAGATTTACAACTTAGCTATAAACAGTAACAATACCCACCCAACTTATGACCATTTTGGATACGATGATCCAGGAAGTTTATTCATTATTGGTGATATTAATTATGCCTCACAACTCGAACTTTCAAATCTCTTTGAGCGGGCAAATAAAGGTGATAAGGATACTCAATTTAAACTTGGGGAAATGTATTATTACGGTAATGGTGTTATTCAAGATTATTCAAAAGCATTTGATTGGTATAAAATACTTGCGGATCAGAATAATCCAGATGCACAGTACAAATTAGGGGAAATGTATTATTATGGGAAAGGTAATATTCCTCAAAATTTTGAGGTAGCTTTCAGCTGGTATCATAAATCTGCCGATAATGGTAACTCTGATGCCCAATTTATGTTAGGAGAAATAGGTTATCATGAAAAGAATGGTGTATCTAACATATTCGATGCTTATAATTGGTATCAAATTTCTGCACATAATGGTAATATTAATGCCCAGTTTATGTTAGGCGAATTATATTTCAAAGGTAAAATAATATTGAAAAATGATAAAAAAGCACAAGAATGGTATAAAAAAGCATGTGAAGGAGGAAATGAAGCTGCATGTACAAAACTAAAGCAACTAAAAACAATTGAAAATTAGAGTTTAAAAAGCTAATCCATACTTTTTTGAAAATTTATCATCGATATGAAAAACTTTTTAATATTAACTTCTTTATACATCAGTATTTTTTTAAGTCCTACTTTTACCTTTGCTCAAAAACAACCACATGAAATTTCAAATACAGGTACTAATAGCAATGGTAAGTATGCACTTGTTATTGGAAGCAATAATTATAATTCTTCCGTATGGCCTACATTATACAATGCAGAAACAGATGCAAAGGCTATAGCAAAAGTATTATCTAACAAATATGGCTTTGAGTGTAATCTTCTGTTATCACCAACAAAAAGTAAAGTAGAAAAACAGCTCTATTCATATCATGAAACTCTAAAAGAAAATGATAGACTGCTGATTTATATAGCTGGACATGGAGACTTTGATGAAACATATGAAAAAGATGGTTTTATAGTATTCAAGGATTCAGAATCCCCTAAATCTGACATCTTTCATAACTCTTATTTAGGGTATCAAAAATTTCAAAGAATTTTAGATGTACTTCCTTCTAAACACATTGGAGTTATACTAGATGTTTGTTTTGGCGGTACATTTAATGATCAATTAATCAACAGAGGAAAAACTAATAATAAGATTGATATTGATAACAAAGTTTTTTTTGAAAAGTATCATAAAAAAGGACGGTTGTATCTAACGTCAGGAGCAAAAGAACCTGTATTAGATGGTAAACCAGGTCATTATTCACCTTTTTGTTATTCTTTATTAGAAATCTTAGAACAACGATCAAACAAGCTTATCACACTATCTCATATTTATAATCATTTATTAGGGAAAACTAATACTAACCCAATTTTCGGTCATTTCGGTAAAGATGACATCAGTAGTTTTTTTATGATTAGTGATTTTAACTCTCCCAAAAAAGCACACATAATTACTAATAAAGATATTTCATTTGTTTCTGGGACTATATATAAATACCATGGTCATCAAAAAGATATTATTATACCTAATAAAATAGATGGCGAATTAGTTACTAGAATAAGTCAAGGTGCATTTTCAAAACGACAGTTAACTAGTATTGACTTATCAAAAAGTACGGCTCTTGAAGTAATTGAAAAAAACGCTTTTGCTGATAATAATTTAACTGAGTTAAACTTAGCGAACAATAGTTCACTGATTAAAATTGGAAGAGGAGCATTTTATAGAAATCAAATTAATAAAATTGACTTGTCTAACAATACTTTGCTCAAAGAAATTGGAATAGAGGCATTTGCTGGAAATGACTTAACTGAGTTAAACTTAACTAACAATGTTTCTCTTATTAAAATTAGACTTAGAGCTTTTTATAAAAACCATCTCAAAAAAATTGACTTTCCTAATAATGCTTCGCTCAAAGAAATTGGAATAGAGGCATTTGCTGAAAATGATTTAACTGAATTAAACTTAACTAACAATGATTCACTAATTAAAATTGAAAATGGAGCTTTTTATGAAAATAAACTCACTAAAATTGACTTATCTAACAATACTTCGCTCAAAGAAATTGGAGTACAGGCATTTGCTAGAAATGAATTAACTGAATTAAACTTAACTAACAATGACTCACTAATTAAAATTGAAAATGGAGCTTTTTATAAAAATCAACTCACTAATATTAATTTGTCTAATCTTAGTACTCTCAATGAGATTGGTAATCAAGCTTTCGCATTTAACAAATTAACATCAGTTGATCTCTCTAATAATAGGGCTCTTATTAAAATTGGAGAGGAAGCATTTATTAGTAATCAGATAATGAGCGTTGACTTATCAAACAATATAGCTCTTAAAGAAATTGGCGAATTCGCTTTTGCTAATAACAAACTCATAAATGTCAATCTGTCAAACAATACAAATTTAAGTAGAATTGATAATTTTTCATTTACCAACAATCAACTAATGAATGTACAACTTTCTAACTGTACTGCCTTATCATATATTGGTCACTATGCATTTGAAAATAATAAACTAAGTTATATTGATTTATCTAAGAATTCAAAATTAGTTCATATTGGAGCAGGTGCTTTCCATCTCAATCAGATGAAATCATTTACCTTACCTATACCAGATTCTTCTGGATCTTGGAATCAAGGAAAGTCTAATAGTGAGATAACAAATTTATTATTAGAGTTTTTTTTCATCCAAAATTTTACACATCAATTAAACCAGAAGGATGTTATTATAAGAGGTGGAAAAATTACAGAGTATCTTAGTGAATATACTAACATCTCAATTCCAAAGACTATTAATGGAATTGAAATAACAAGTATTGGTGATTTTGCTTTCAGAAATTGCAAATTGACTAATATTGATTTTTCTAAGAGTACTGCACTTGTAAGCATTGGAAAATACGCTTTTTATGAAAATTCATTAACAAATATAGACCTATCAAATAACACTAAATTAACTAGTATTGGTTTTAGTGCATTTGCATATAATCAGCTAAGTTCTTTCAAATTACCAACACCAGATATAATAGGAAAGTGGAATTCAGGTAATTCAGGTGAAACTATAACTGACTTAGAATTTTCCTACTATTACACTCCATTTTCAACTCATGAAGTTTATGAAATTACTACTAAAGATGTAACCTTTAAGAATGGCGAAATAATAAATTATAATGGCAAACACACTAACATAATGATTCCCGAGTTTATAGATGGGGTACAAGTTATTTCAATTGCTAAAAATGCTTTTGAAGATAAAAATTTGATAAAAATAGATCTTTCAAAGTGTATAGCACTTAGAAGAATTGGAGAAAATGCATTTGCTAATAATAATCTATCTGAAATTGACTTATCATTAAATATAATGCTTTCAAGTATTGGAATGAATGCTTTTTATAAAAACGATATCAAAAGTATTGATTTATCTAATAATACAGAACTCGTCGATATTGGAAAAAATATTATTCAAGGAACCTCTTTTATGTTACCATTACCAAAGTTTAAAGGATCTTGGAATATTGGTTATTCGGGAGAAGCAGTTATTACATTTTATTCACATTATTATTATACGTATGATGAACCCTATGAAATTAAACTTTCTGATGTTATTTTTAATGATGGGGAGATTATTGAATATTTAGGAGTTCATAATAATATTAAAATACCAAGATGCTTTTTAGATAAACCAATAACTAGTATTAATGATGATGTATTCTGTGATTTTAATAAAATATATGTGGTAGGTTCCGTAAGCAAAAAAATTATAAATGTGGACTTATCTAATACTACTGAACTCATTAGCATAGGGCGTAATGCATTTACAAATAATAGTTTAACTAAAATTGACCTATCTAAAAATACTAAACTCTATAATATTGGAGATAAAGCCTTCGCTAGTAATAATTTAACGGATATTAATCTATCTAATACTGAAGTTAGTTCTATATGGCATGAAGTGTTTGCCAGTAATAATTTATCTAATGTTGACTTATCTAATACTAAAATTAAGTATATAGGAAAAAGAGCATTTGCTAATAATAGTTTAATTGAGATTGACTTTACTAATACTGAAGTTAATTATATAGGAGTTGAAGCATTTATCTATAATAATTTAACTGACATTAAGCTACCAATAAGTTGTACTAGTATAGGGGCAAGTGCATTCGCTTTCAATAATTTGACTGATATTAATCTATCTAATAATACTCAACTTAAGATAATAGAAAGTGGAGTGTTTGGATGTAATAAAATTGAGAGTATTAACCTTAACAATTGTACTTTACTTTACAAAATTGGGGAATACGCATTTTATGATAACAACCTAACCAATGTAGATCTTTCAAATAATATTAACCTTACAGAAATTGGCAGTAGAGCTTTTGAAAAAAATAAGCTTTCAAAGTTGATGTTACCCCAAAGTGATACTTCTGATACCAAAATTTGGTTTAACTCAAAAATGGAAACTGTTCATTCCGATTCTATAACTAATTTCACATCTGGTTATTGGTTAAAAGATGTAAATAAAATTAGTGACTAATTCTATTGATTTACTTCTTTTATTAAAACTTACATACTATAAATTCATACTTCTAGGGATTACTACAACCAGAAGTGAGCACTTCTATATCAGTTTTTTAAGAAGATATTTACACAACTAAAAAAGCAATTGTAAAAACATCCCTAAATGTATTAAATTGTAGAGGACCCAACTTTTATCAAAAACTATTATATGCAATCCATTGACTTAAAAATTAAGAATAGTAAAGGCATTTTGTTGTCTTCTAAACTTGAACTGCCAGAAGGTAGAGAAACAACTACTTATGCAATGTTTGCCCATTGTTTTACTTGCACGAAAAACCTCAATGCGGTGGTAAATATTGCAAAAGCATTAAACGCTATGGGAGTAGCTGTGCTTCGTTTTGATTTCACTGGTTTAGGGCAAAGTGATGGAGATTTTGGTGATACTGATTTCAGTTCCAACGTACAGGACCTTATAGATGTAGCCGACTTTTTAGCGAAAGAGCATAAAGCTCCTAAACTGATGATTGGGCATTCTCTTGGTGGTGCGGCTGCAATTTATGCTGGAAAACAAATTGATTCTATAGAAGCTATAGCTACTATTGGTGCTCCCTCTGCTCCTCATCATGTACAGCACCTTTTTCAACACAGTATTGATGAGATTAAAGAAAAAGGAAAAGCTTTAGTCGAACTAGGCGGTCGTCCATTTACAATTTCTAAGCAGTTTATTGATGACATCACGGCTACAGACATGGAAGAATTGATGTCTTCTTTACGAAAACCTATACTCATCACCCACTCTCCACAAGACACTACAGTGGAAATCAAAAATGCTGCTGAAATTTATGGTTATGCTCATCATCCAAAAAGTTTTATCTCACTGGATGGTGCTGATCATTTATTGACTAAAAATAAATATTCTCAGTATGTAGGTAGAATGATTGCTCAGTGGGTCTCTATTTATCTCGAATAAAGACTTTTCTCTTATTAATGTTGAGGGAGAAACTTAATCTATTTTGAGATCTTTTGAAGAATATAGATTGTTATAACTGAATTTGTCACACCCTAAATGAGCATCAAAAACTGTCGAAATACAATAACCTAAAATTGTTATGGCATAACACGTCCTTATTGTATTACAGCGCCACTCCATTCTCTAAGGAATCAATCGTTCCTAAATTATATCATTAACAGTACTATGTATTATAATTCTTTAGCTTTAAACATTTTAAATTACTCTTAACAAATATCATCCTGGATCTTCACTCCTATATTCTAAAGTTTTAATCAAACCTTCGGCAGTAAAATGTAAGATAATATAATCGGACTCACCTGCTCCAACAATATATATTTTATCTGTACCATTTTCATTTCCTGAAAGTTCAATCCTATTCCAAGTTTCTATTAATTTCTTTAGGTCAAAAGTATAGATTGATTTTTTAGGATCTCTTTTTGGACAGGCCCACCCTTCTCCATCATTCATAACCTCAAGACTGATAGGTTTGTCTATTTCTAGATTCGTCAATTCATCTTTTTTACCGTCTGTTGATCCATTGCACCTATCATCCTGATGATAAATTAAAAACCATTTATCTGTAAACAAATCATTAAGTTCCTGTTGACTTTTCAATCGTTCAATAAACTTCTTTCCTATTGTTACTTTATCACCTTCAAGAGATATTGTAAGATCGGGAATCATTCGAAATGAACTTAAAAGGATTAAGCCATAAATGATAATTGGCAGTTTGTTATTCATTTTATTATAAAATTGGTTTAGTTGAAATAATTTTATCCCTCATCAAGGTTTATAGTTTCCTCAACTTCTTCTATACACTCTTCAATTAAACTATTTTTTTGGGGATAACTTCGTAAAAATTCTAGAACTTTGTTGTAATTTATATCTTCTGTTTCAATATCATAACGAGGTACAGATTTAATAAAATTCAAAAAAGTTTCAATTGAATTAAATACTTTTCTAAAAGCCCATTTTCCACTACCATGCTCGCAATAATAAACTGGATATCCATCATCTTTTTCGCGAATATTAATTACATAGGGGTCAGAATAATAATTTGAGCATATAACATATAAATCCTCTTCCCAACTTTTTCCTACGAAGGATTCTTTAGTCACTCCATTGTATCTATAACCGTCTTGGAAAAAATCAAATCCATTTTCTATTCCTTTAGGGTAATTATGAGGTAAAATTGATATTTCATAATTGATGATCTTCTCTTCAATAAAGTTTTTAATAATGTGATCCATTTTTATGCTTGATAATTAAATTAGTTAATTGCTTATCCTATTATCCCTTAGTTTATAGAATTAACTCCCAATACCCCACATCAATCCATTGATCAAATTTATGTCCTACCTCTTTGAATTGTGCTACTTTCTCAAAGCCTAATTTTTCGTGTAATCTGGTACTTCCTTCATTAGGAAGAGCAATTCCACCAATAATAGCGTGGGCATTCGTTGCCTTAATACGATTCAATAGTTCGGTATATAATAGAGTGCCGATCCCCTCTTTCAGAACTGTGTTTTTAAGATAAACAGTACTCTCTACTGAAAACTTATAAGCACATCTTGATTTCCATTCAGAAGCGTAAGCATAACCTACTACCTCATTATCTTTTTCAAAAACTATCCAAGGTAAATCTACACGTTTTGATTGAATTCTTTCCTGAATTTCTTCAGCACTAACTGCTTCCTCTTCAAAAGTGACCACAGTGTTTTCAATGTAATAGTTATAAATATTTGCTACTGCTTGTGCATCGTCTAGTTTAATATCACGTATCATAGTTTGTTAATTTTAATATGATGATGTACTTCAATAATTGTACTAATTCGTGTTCTATTAGAAGAAAAAAATCCTTCCAAAACCCTGTAAATAATTGATTTTGAAAGGACACTCTTCTTTTTAATAGTAACTTTCCTCTTCGATAGCGATAAGGTTATTTTCTTCTCTCTATCATTATTCCAGAATAGATAATAGGTATTACTATACAAAATACAGTGGTTTTTAAAAGTAAAAACAGACAGTCTATTTTTTTAAAGTAATGGATAAATTTAAGAAGTCTGCTAATTGCTCTGACAAATCCATCATATCATCCAATTTTGAATCTTTGTCAACTTTAATCAAACCCTCAGCTGTCATCAAAGATAAAACATAGGTATCCAATTTATCACCATAGTATTTTCTAATCTGAACACCTTGAATATCTGAAAGTTGACATTGAAACCTCTCTCCTTTTTTATAGGCGTCTTCCTGTTTAAGAAAAGATAAATCCTCACCTCGTATAAATGAGATCAAGTGCTTGAAAAAATCATAGATAGGTCCAATAAAAAATAGACCTCCAATTAGTATAATAGGATGCTCATGAAAAACATCAATGAGATCACAATTGTTATCAGCAAGGGGTATAATAAGCATAACCTGAGAAATTAAAACCCATAAAAACGGCGTTACTAACTTTTTAAGAAGATGAATTTTACTTCTAGTTAATAGCAAAACTGATGCATCTTTATACTTTATATTATATAGCTTTTTCCTTGTAAGTTGTTTCAATGTCATATCCCTAATTCAATTTCTTTCGGTATAAATAATTTGCTATTTTGAATATCGCGTAATTTATGTTTTTTACATCATCAGTAAAAAACATGCAATTTGTAATCTCCTCTATATGTTGACCAAATAAAATTGAATTCATCCTAAATTTAACACCCTCAAAGTCTACAACCCATGGAGTATATAAATAATTAGGTTCATCATCGTAATTTTCAATTGTGAGCTGTTTCCCATTTTGAAAGACTATTTTAATTCTTCTTATATCAGTAGTTGTACTATGATTTCCAGAGGCCTGAGAAAATATATCATTAATTTCCTCCTTAGTTAAAGTAGAAAGAGAGTCTGCTATAGATCTGTAAAAATTAAAATCAGAATATTCTCCAGGGAAATCATAAAGACTTTCATACCCTAGGTATAAAACATCATTTTTTTTGACAATAGCTTCTACATAATCAATAAACTGAATAAAATTTTTCACATCATTTTTGGTGATATTCAAATCATTTATCGATACCATTTTAGATCTTGATTGATCAACAGTTCGGATTAGCTGTTCTACCTGTTTATAGTCAATCTGAGTGAGAGCATCAGACAGGAAATCAGAGGTACTTCGTTTGTTGTCAATAACAAATTTATCAGCATTTTTAGTATACACTCTTATTGCATCTTCAGAATGAAAACAGCCATCACTTGTCAATTCAAAATGTAATTCTTGAGCTATTAATCCTGAAAAAAGATGATCTCTAATTATATATTCATCTAAAGCTCTATTCTCTATATCAACAAAATAGTTTTTATTACACTCTCTATCGGTAATCAATAACTTATCTTCAACTATCTTTGCTTCACCAACTGAAAAATCAGCTGTCATTAATCTTGACCACAATTTCAATTTTTGATCAAAGTGTAAAATATCTTCACCCCAAAAACCATATAGCTGTCCCTTATAATTGATTTTCCTGTAGGGTTCCTTTATTGGTTGTTCATCCGTAAATATTGGTGATACTTTAAACTCTTTTTCATCTATTTTATAGAGGTTATCATAAGTCAATACAAATAAGCTATTGTTTTTTACTGTTATAGCTCTTAATTCATCATCTATTACTTCATTCGATTTCCATATTTCTAAAAAAGAAGCATCATAAATAGATATGCTATAATCGTGATTAATAGTATAAAATTGTCCATTTTCAGAGACCTCGAAATCAGACACTCTTGATACGTATTGCCAATCAATAGAATTTCTATTTGTATAGAATAATTTCCCATTTTGTTTAAGAATAAAATAATCTCCAAAGACTCTGACTTTTCGAATGCGTGTATCTTCATTTTTGGAAAGTTTTTTATATTTATTTTGATCTAGAGGAGATGGTACCTTTTCCCAAGTTTTACAGTTATTTTTCGTTTGCAATATATTATTATCAAATGCTCCAAAAATTCCTGTTTTTCCATCTTCAGAAAAATGTACTGATAAAATACGTGGTAAAAAATCTTTAATGTTGACACCTTCAATAGGTTGCCATGTTTTACAACTGTCATTAGAAAAGTAGATCCTATTATAACTGTCGATTAGCCATACTTTCCCCTTATTATCAGTATATGCATTTTTAAACCAATTCCTTTCATTAAAATAAACTTTATCCCAAGATTCTCCATGGTTTTCTGACCAGTATACAAAACTTCTATTGGTATCATCATCATTTAGATAACCTGAAATCATCATCTTATCTTCAGAAATAAAATAAATTCTTTTAAATTCATCTTTAGTTCGATGTTGGTAGGGATTGTATTCTAACGACCCAAACGGACCTAAGTGCCACAATTTCCCTACTCCCTTTGTATAATATACATTACCCGAGCTTGTAGCAACCCATATTTCTTCTGATGGAGAAACTGCAAACTCTGACACTGTTCCAGCAAGTGATAACCTAGAAAGATACTCTTCTTGACTAAAACTGAATAGTGGAATAATCACAAAGAAAGAGATCAATATAATTTTACTCCATGTTAGTATGTTCTTCTTCATTTTATCTTCTATTTTAGTTTGCTGTAAGGTTTCTAATGCACTATAAAAGCAGATGATAAGTGTTATAGCTCCAGGAAAAGTAAACATAGATGCAATAGATATTATAAATATTCTCATTTGTTTGTAATCAATTAGTTTGCTGTATTGTATTAAGTACAAACTTAAATATAAAGAATACACAATTCAATAATTATTTATACAAAAAGAGGTATTTAAGAATAACGTTTCTAATAAACGTCACATTTCAACTTCCCTTTTAGTTTGAACTCTTTTATTGTACTTCCATATACTTTTTTGAAAGATCTAGCAAGATGACTGCTGTCTGTAAAATTCAATTGCCAGGCAATTTCTTTCAAACTCAAATCTGTGTGCAACACTTTTGTCTCAACAATTTTGAGTTTTGATTTTAAAATGTAATCACCAAGGCTCACTCCCGCCTGTTTTTTGAAGTATTCTGAGAAGTAAGATTTTGAGATCCCGAACTGTTCGGAAAGGTGGTTCAATCTTATTTTTTCATTATCCAGAAGGTTGGTATTGATATAGCGTAAAATCTCACCAAAACGATTATCCGATTCATTGGCTTTATCTACATATTTTTTCTCAATACTTCTCGCCAAAATATTTAATATTGATGCTATCACACCTGTAATGATAGAGGTAGAGTAAGCATCTGCCAATAAGTATTCCTTATAAATAGATTTGATATTGTTGATGATAAATTGACGATCTTGATCGGTAGAAATTATATCTCCAGGTACTTTATTGTAGTTTGCAATCACATAAGCAATACGGTCAAACCAAGCTTTATAATCCATCAAACTGTCTTTTTGAAGAAAGTAATGATCAGTAAAACGTATAAAGTAAAATTTTGAAGGTTCTTTTATTTTAAAGGAATGGCAGTCCATTGGTGGCAAAAAGAAAATGTTCCCTTCACTGTATTCAAACTCATGTTCATTTATACATTGTCTTCCTTTACCTTGTTCAACAAATACAATCTCAAAGAAATTATTCTTATAAGGTCGCTTCACCCAAGTATCTAATTCTTCTACATGTATTTCTAATAATTTATTGATTGATTCTGTTTTCATTGTACTTATATTGGACTTTTTTCATTATTTATAGTACAAAATTAGATTATACAACTCAAAATAGTATAATAAAAAATCTGTTTTTACGTCAAATCCAATAATCATACAATTCTTACCAATATTGATACAATCAAATCCATCTTTCCACCAAGTATCTTTGTAATGTTGTTATTAATCACCACTTAAAATTAAGTACTATGGCTTACTACTCAATACTAGACGTGACACCAACTACAGACGCTTGGATTGCTGATTACCTTGAACCTGCCAACAGATTGGTGGCAAAGCATGGAGGGAAATACCTTGCAAGAACTGCTAGTCATGAACAATTGGAAGGTGACAAAGTTGAGGCTGCTTTAAGAATTGTAATTGAATGGCCTTCTAAAGATGCTGCTTTAAATTTCATGAAAGATCCTGGATATGTTCCTCATTTAAAAGAAAGAACAGCTGGATCTATAAGTCATCACTTCTTGATTGAAGCAAAAGATGATTTAGCATAAAATCAAAAACTTTAAAACCACAATGCATAGCTGTATTTGCATTGTGGTCATTCAAAAAAATAAAAAAGGAGGTAAAAGTGGAAAGTAAAATAATTCTGATTACTGGAAGTACGGATGGCATTGGTAAAATTGCTTCAATTGAGTTAACCAAAATGGGGCATCAAGTATTTGTTCATGGAAGAAATAAAGTAAAAGTAAATACATTAATTCAAGAAATTGAGACACTTACAAATCATAAAATAAAAGGGTTTGCTGCTGATTTCTCCAACTTGGATGAAGTGAAGAAAATGGCCGATGAAATTAACGGGACATTAGAACACATAGATGTGTTGATCAATAATGCTGGGGTATTTTATGGTAATGCATCTAAAAGTACGAATGGATATGATTTACGTTTCACTGTCAATTATTTAGCACCTTATATTCTAACCAATGAGCTGATTGAAACAATTCAGAAGTCAAAACAACCAAGGATTATTAACCTTAGTTCTGCTGCTCAAACAAAGTTAGATTATAATAAGCTTGAAGGGAAAATAGCATTGGAAACTAATAGTGCGTATGCCCAAAGTAAATTGGCATTGACTATTTGGAATACTTCGTTAGCCAAGCAATATCAAAATATCACTTCCATTGCAGTGAATCCGGGATCATTATTAAAAACAAAAATGGCATTGGATGCATATGGACAATTTTGGTCACCAGCCGAAAAAGGTTCAGATCTATTGATTGAATTAGCACTTGATGAAAAGCACAAACATCATAATGGTGATTATTTCGATAATGACTCTGGTAGATATACTTCTGCTCATCCAGATGCATACAATAAAAATGAAATTAAAAAACTCATCGCTTTCACAAATAAAATACTAGAAAAGAATGAAATATACAGGACAAGTTTATAGACCGCCTTATGAAGGCAATACATTATTATTAGAAGTGACCGTTGGCTGTGCACACAATGAGTGTACATTCTGTACCATGTATAGAGAAACAAAGTTTTCGGTTTCTAAAATGGAACAAATAGAAGAGGATTTAAAAGAGGCCCAAGTTTTATATCCTGATGTAAAAAGAATCTTTTTAGTAAATGGAGACGCTTTTGTACTTTCAGGAAAAAGACTAAAGGCCATTGCAGACCTGATTCATCAATACCTTCCAAAAGTGGAGATGATCACAATGTATGCTTCCATCAATAACATTATGCATAAATCGGATGAAGACTTAGCTGCTATTGCAAAGGCGGGAATTGGTGATTTATGGATTGGTGTTGAAACAGGTTTGAGCGATGCCTTAGATTATCTCAATAAAGGAGCGACTTTACAAGATACAGAGGAACAGTTAGAGCGCTTAAATAAGTTTGGTATAACTTTCTTCTACGGCTTTATGTTTGGTGCTGCTGGAGGTGAAAGAGGTATTGAAAATGCAGAAGCCAACGCACGTTTAATCAATAAAGTGAAACCTTTAGGTATTGTACCAACCACTTTAAATGCTAACAAAGGCACTATTTTAGAAAATGACGTTGCAAAAGGAACCTTTAGCATTTCTACAGAAAGGGAAGTATTAGAAGAACAAATTAAAACAATTGAGCTTGTTAATGTACCTACTCTATATATGGGAATTCATGCCATTAACTCTGTAAGTTTTGATGCACAATTACCAAGAGACAGAAACATTATAGTTGAAAAATTAAATGAAGTAATTCTCAATACAGATGATTCTTTATTGGACAGTGTTCCATTTAGACACGCTATTTAAGAAATAACCTTTGAGATCTTAAAATAGCCCAGAATTAAACCTGGGCTTATTTTTTATAAAAAATTGAAGCACTTAATCCATGCAGAAAAAGTGCTTCAATAATTATTGTAATAGGAAATAATTCCATTACGATATTTCTTGTTAGAATTTGTACTGTCGGGCTCCAAACTCCAACTTCTCTTCAAAATCATAGGATGTATTCAACATACATTGTAAAAAATATCTTTGTAATAATTCCAAAAAAGATTCAATACATTCCCTATGATGTCTTTGCATCCTCATGCCATCACAAATAGCATAAAAGGTGTTATATGACCAATAATTTCTACTGATCACTTCATTTCTTATATGTAAAAGCTTTCATTTTCAACTATAACTATTATTAGATTTTTTGATGAACAACTATTCAAAACAGGTACACAAACCTAAATATAAGGTCAATTACATTACCTTCATAAGGTATGATTCTTTCCTCCAATATATCATATGAATACCATTAATAAAGGAACGGCTACCTTATAAACCTCAATTTCATTTTCCAAATCACACTTATTTTTAAAGCAGTATAAAGATCAAAAAAGTAATCAATTCATCAAAAATCGATTTAATATCTATTGTAAATATAACAGTAATATTTTATTTAACTGGACTTGTTTTAAAAATTAAGTTGTCTTAAGTGCTATTTTTTTATGACTAATGATGTCTATTACCTTAACTCTTTCAGTAATATTCAGCACTATTAAATCATATGTTTACCATTAAAACAAAACCACGTAGGGGTAGACCTGTGTGTCTACCCACAGAAACACAACACGATCCATCACAAAAATCATAGCATTAAACATAAATGGTAATGAAATAACAAAAAATTGGACATGGAATTATGCTTTATAATAATTCTCCACTGGTTTTTCTGGTGGGACAGCGGGCAGACACATAGGTCTGCCCCTACGGATCTACCCACAGAACCACAACACGATCCATCACAAAAGCCATTATAAATGGTAATGAAATAACAAAAAATTGGACATGGAATTATGCTTGATAATAATTCTCCACTGGTTTTTCTGGTGGGACAGCGGGCAGACACATAGGTCTGCCCCTACGGATCTACCCACAGAACCACAACACGATCCATCACAAAAGCCATTATCATAACATTAAACATAAATGCAATTGCAAAAATTGGATAGAAATTTATGCTCTATTATAATTCATCACTGGTTTTTCTCGTGAGACAACAGGTAAACATGTAGGGGTAGACCTGCGTGTCTACCCGCAGAACCACAACACAAACCATTACAAAAGCCATTATCATAGCATTAAACCTAAATGGCAATGAAATAACAAAAAATTGGACATGGAATTATGCTACATTACAATTCACTACTGGTTTTTCTGGTGGGACAGCGGGCAGACACATAGGTCAGCCCCTACGGGATGGCTATATTTACAATGGAGATCAATAATGACTACATAATATATATTAACTTTCAAGCAAAACACCTTGCACACTCTCAATCTATATTAAGTATTGTTATGAAATGTGAAATACATAAAACATTTTTAATAATATTTACGAATACATAAAAGCCAACGGTTCAAAAATAGATCTATTCAAAATTTCTCTTGGTACTCAATAAATTTCTAATCTCAAAAGCAAATCTATGAAAACGATTAATCTTAATAGCATTATCAATGCTACAAACATCAATATGTTTGCCCAAACACAAGAAGATGCTCAACTATTGATCAATCAACTCAATGAAACCTACCTTGATTATTCCTCAAGAAGCACTCGTGAATACCTGAACTTAGATAATTCCATGGACAGGAAAGAAAGAAATCAAGCCACTTTAGCTGAAGATGAAGCTAGAATTCTTTACTTAGAAGGCCGTATTCCACAGCTTGAGGAAGGTGATCTGCGTAGAAAAGAACTGGAACTTGAAATGGAAGAACTTCAAGTTGAAGTCAAAAAGACCAACTTCGATCTCCAAAATAGTTATGGCTTCGAGATGATTATCAGAGGCCTCAGTTACGACATTAATCAACTAAGAATCACTTCTCTTCTGGGGGTGTTAAAAAATATTTTTGATTATGTGGAAACACAAAGTTGGACCATTGATGACTATGGTCTGAAAGCTAAACTAGCTTAACAAACGACAAAAGGGGTTTGTAATACCATACAACCCCTTTACTTTTTTATTTTAAGACAAAAATGAAGAAGAAGCAAGCTTGAAAGCAGAATCTATAAAATCTTGTAGAAAGATCGATTGAAAGTTGACGATAATTTAGTATTACAACTAAAATGAAAAACCTGAACATTGCCGATAGAAAATACATTGAATTTGCTCTCTTTATGAAAAGAAGCAAAAGACACATAGCTAAAAAGCTTGGTGTTTCCCCTTCTACGATCTATCGCGAAATCAAACGAAATTCAAAAGGAAAACAATATGAAGCTCAATATGCACAACAATTGGCATTGGCCAGAAAAAAACTTGCTGGAGGTTCTCAAAAGAAACTTAAACTTACGAAACGCTACAAACGAAAAAATCCATATCGTCTTTATGCCGACCGCAGGCAAATATTTTGGTGTTCAGATGCAAGACTCGTCTACTCTCATTATCTCAGAAATACCTCACTACGGCTAACATTAAAGAAAAAACGTTACCGTAAAAGACTCCATCAGAAAAAGACCTTTCATTTTAGAAACGATCTTCCTCTCTTTCTATTATTGAAAGAGCATAAGGAAAAGTATATCTATTCCAAACAACCCTTCTCTACAAAATCAATTGAAATAATACTTAATTCTATCAAAAAAATTGCATAGACAGGAATACTCCTTCCCTATTTCAAAATTTCAACTTCCCACAACTTAGCACGAAGATAAAATTTTCATCTTGCTCCATTTTCCTCTCCCATTTACTCCATTAAGGAGTTTTTTTATGACCTGATTTTACATTTTGTTGCATTTGCTCACGAATATCTTTTTTCAAAGAATTTGGTTGAGATGTTTTAAGAAAATTAGTTTATATTTGATCCTTCAAATAATCCTAATATTTCAATATTTTTTTAATGGATCCTTTATACAACTTATTAATCACACCAATTTATCTTTTGATTATTTATGTTGTAATCGCACCCTATTTTGCAAAACGATGGACTAATAAATATACTAGAAAGTATTTTTGGTTGGGGTTAACTGCCAAAATGTTTGGAGCTATTGCGTTTAGTGCAATATATCAGTTTTATTATGGGTTTGGAGATACTATTTCATATTTCAGGCAAGGATCTGTAATTGTCGACGCTTTTTATGAATCACCATTAATTGGTACAGAA
>NZ_LQAQ01000047.1 GCF_001583495.1 Flammeovirga sp. SJP92
GGCAAGGATCTTGTCGACGCTTTTTATGAATCACCATTAATTGGTACAGAAGTCTTCACTTACAACCAAAGTTCAATATCAGGTTTAAGTGCCTCATACCTTAGTAAAATTCCTTATAAAAGAGATATTAGTACATGGAGGATGGTTCAGATAACAGGTATTATTCAACTTTTCACCTTTAAAAGTTATTATACTACATCATTATTTTTTGGTTTATGGTCTTTTTTAGGCACTTGGAAATTAATACAACTATTTACTACATTATATAAGCATTATTACAAAATGATATGTATTGCAGTATTATTTATTCCATCATGTATTTTTTGGTCTAGTGGTATAATTAAAGAAGCAATAACAACAGGAGGTATTGGTTTTTTTGTTTTTTACTTTTACAAAATACTGAATAAAAAAATAAAAATAAATTACATTATTAATTTGATTGTCTGCTTTCTTTTGATCAAATGGGTCAAAGGAGCAACTATCTATGTATTATTTCCATGTTTAGGATTATTAATATTTTTAAATTATTATCAAAAAATTACTTTTATTTATAAACTTACATTTTCTTTTCTATTAGTAATATCAATTCCATTATCCTTTTATATAATATTACCAAAATTACAAGTATTCATTCAAAAAAGCGAAGAATTTAATTCAGCTCAAAGTACCATTTCTGGATTCCAAGGTGATCATGGTTCTCGTTCAAAAGGTCATGGAGGAGGTGAAGCCTCAACATATCATTTAAGTACTGCTGGAGATTTATCTTTATTAGGTATGCTAAAATCTTTTCCAGAAGCAATCAGCTACACATTATTTAGACCATTTCCTTGGGAAACATCTAAACTTGTTCAACTCATTGGTTCTTTTGAAAGTTTTGCTATTCTTATCATGACTTTAGTTATTCTTATAAAAGTTGGCCCCATAAGAAATATGAAAAATACTTTTAATGATCCAAATTTAGCTTTTATACTTACTTATTCATTATTATTTGGGTTTATTGCAGGGTATATATCTTTCAATTATGGTGTTTTACAAAGGTTTAAAACCCCTATAATGCCTTTTTATATAATATATCTAATTATTAATTACAGTAAATCAAACTCTAAACTAAAGCCTTTTCGTAAAAAGAGATAGTATCTTCAACCATTCTCGTTAAAGAAAAATAGCTTATGAGTTTATCATAACCATTTATAGCATAAGTTTGCCTTTTTTCAGGGTTTTCAAATAAATATATTATTGCTTCTGCTAACTTTTCAATATCATATGGCTTAACTAATATTCCATTTTCGTTATCTTTAATAATTTCATTTGAAGCTGAAACATCAAATGCTACAATAGGAAGCTTAGCATTCATTCCTTCTAAAAATACCAACCCAAAACCTTCAGATATTGATGGAACTATCATCACATCAGATTTCAAGAGATACTCATTTACATCCTCAGTAAAACCTATAAAACTAACATTTTCTTCAATATCTAGATCTAATGAAAGTTGTTCAAGAGACTCTTTACACTCTCCACTTCCTAAGACAAATAGATTAACATTTGGTATATGATTTTTTACTTTTGAAAGTGCTTCAAATAATAATTTATGCCCTTTAAATGGAATTAATCGTCCTACAATTATTAGTTGATAAATAGGCTTTTGCGTGATAAACTCTTTTCTATTATCAATAGCTGGATAATTAAAACCATGATGAATTGTTGAAATATTATCAGGTTTAGATATAGTTAGGTCTATAAATAAATCTTGTAATCCTTTTGAAACTGCGAAAGATTTTTTAATAAACTTTTCACTGAATTTACATATATAATAATATTTATCTCTTATTTTTTTTTCCCCTTTAAAACCATGAAGTTCAATATACTTTTCGTCGTACCCATGTTTTGTTGATAATTGGATTATTTTCACATTAAAAAACAACTGTATTAACGCAACCCAAAAATCAGCATGAATAAGATGTGTGTGAACTAAATCAAAATTATCTGACTGAATAATTGTTTTAATTTTATTTAATAATTGGAAACTAATATCAGAATTTGATTTGACATCAAAAACCTTAATTCCAAGTTCTTCTAGCTTTCTGTTGAAAAGTAAAGGTTTATCTCCATCTTGCATTAAACGAACAGAAAGAAATTGACATTCAATTCCTTTACGTTTTAACTCTGGTAATAATTCTAAAAAATATTTTTCTGAACCTGCAAGTCCTTTAACTTTCTGAATAAAAAGTACTTTCATTTAATATTTATTTAATACAATAATCAACTTATTTAACTTAATATCTTAACATACTCTTTAAACATATTTTCATTTGACAACTTTTCTTTAGCATATTGAATAGATGCCAATGAGAATTTTTCCATTTTTTCTTTTGATGTTAATAAAGTTATTAGTTGAGTTTCTAAATCTAATGCATCTTCCAGCTCATATAATAATCCGTTCTCATTATGCTTAATTATGTTTTTAACTCCTTTAACATTTGTTCCGACTATAGGTAATCCACAAGCCTGAGCTTGCATAATTGATGTACTCATAGTTTCTCCAAATGTCGCATGTACATAAATATCTAATGAGTTTAAAAATTCAGGTATTTCACTTTGAGTTATGGTACCTAAAAATTCAACATTTTTTTGGATTTTTAATTTTTGTGATAATTCCTTTAAATTCTCTAATTCAGTACCATCTCCAGCAATTCTTAGAATTAAATTACTGTTTTTCGTTACTAATTTAGAAAAAGCTTTTAATAAAGTGATATGATCCTTAATTGGAACTACCCTGCTTATCATCCCAATCCTCATAAACCGCTTATCAATATTAATCATCTTATTTGGCTTATAGAAGGTTAAATCAATCCCATTAGGGATTATCCGTATTTTTCTATTTATAAAGATATTAGGAGAGTTATTTATCAACTCTGTATGATAAGCTTTTGAAAGAAAAACTAAATAGTCACTTAAGAAAACTGATAGATAAAGTAATATCCATTCTAACTTTGTTTTCAAATGATTTGCTTGTGTTTCCCTTACTATTATTTTTGTTTTATTAAATACGGAATAAACAAAAGAGGGTATTATATTATAACTACCATGAAGAAAAATTCTATTAGGTCTAATTTTTCTAATATTTTGAAAAATTTTTAACCAAAAAAATATATCCATCCCCTTTTTTTTCCTCACAAATGTATATGTAATGTTATATTTCTCAAAATTTATTATGTACTCCTTTAGAGGGTCTTCTATTCCGTATAAAATTACATTTGAATCATAAAGCGATAATTTATCTGCCTTTAATAAGGAAAAAAAAACATTTGCATGTCCACCTAAGCCACTATAGAATATATGAGTTACTTTAAATTTTAACTTCATTATATATTAATTCAAAGTTTAAATAATTAACAGTAAAGAAATTTTGAAATTTCACATTGCCAATAGAATTGTATTCTATTTACAATAATTTATTAAGGATATATTTCACAAAATATTTTGGAGATGAAATAAAATTCATAAATAAAAAGAATAAGGATTTCATTTCTTTGTTATTTTGAAATCTTCTAATATGATATTCTCTTTTTAATAAATATTTATCTTTAATATATTTTTCTAATAAAGACTCATGATAGCAATTGAAATTATTTTTCAATTCTTCATCATTGCCCAAACCATCTTTACCATATTTTAAATTTTGATTAAGTAAATAGACAACAAGTCTACCAATAATCATATTATTCGGATCACTTGGAATTTTATTAGTTATTGACTCAGGATTATAACGATAAAAATAAGTTTGTTCTTTTATATTTATCATTTTATACTTGAGTATCATTTTCCCAAACCAATACCAATCAACACCTCCCTTTCTGTTAAAAAAAAGAGGATATCCTCCAAACTCATCTAACAATTTCTTCTTAATCATAATTGAAGCAGAAGTAAAAAGGAATTCATTTGGCAACGCTTTCTTGATTTCAATATGGGAACTAGGAAAACAAGACTTTTTTAATATTTTTTGATCATTGGTTATTTTTATACTTTGAGTTCCACATAAACACAATTCTTTGTCATTTAAGAACTCATTTACTTGTAATTTTAATCTATCTGTTGTTGACCAATCATCTGCATCCTGTATAGTTATCAAATCTCCAGTACATAAGTTAAACAACTTATTTGATGTGTGTAAATTCCCTAAATTTTGCTCATTATGGTAACAAAAAATTCTTTTATCCTTAAAGTTATCAATTATATTTTTCGTATTATCAGAAGACCCATCATCTGCAATCAATAACTCCCAATTTGAATATGTCTGATTAACAATACTATTTATTGCTTTTTCTATATACTGCTCACAATTATAAGCAGGCATTATAACAGAAACCTTAGGGTTGTTATTCATCTTTAAATAAAATTATGATTTGTTCAATAATATGGTTTAGATCATATTTCTTTAACATAGACTTTCTTCTTTCAAGAAGATTATAACTTGAAGGATCATCAATAAAGTTTGATATTTTACTGACTGCATCACCATTAGATGTATAAGTCCATTCCATATTTGTGTCGTCTATTATGCTAGACACACTCCCAACGTTATTGCCGATTATTGGTGTATTTGCGTAAATTGATTCAAATAATACTCTGCCAAATGCTTCACTACATACTGAAGGAAAAATACACAAATCATAGTTGTTGAGAGTTTTGATCGGATTATTCGTTCCAGGAATAAAGTTTACTTTTGTATTTAAGTTATATACTTCTACCTTATTTATTAAATCATATAAATATTTGTCTTGTTCACTATTTAAAGGCTTTCCTATAATATCTAAACTAAGCTTATCATTATTTTTAACTAGTTCATGAAAAATTTCTATCAATTCATGAACACCCTTCTGGTTTGTGATTCTTCCAAGGTATACTAGTTTTCTTATTTCATTGGATTTTTCTGCCTTAACTGAAGGAAGTTCATCTACCCAAAAACCATTTGGGATAATTTTTAATTTTGAAACAGGTAAACCAACATCTGAATACAAGTCAAACATTACCTGATTAGCTACAATAAAGTAATCAACATAATCAATTAACAAACCGATTTGATTTTTTTTTGAAATATAAAAATTACCATTCTCTATATTAGGAGGAAGCCTCAGATGACAAATGACTTTACTATGTGTAAATCGACTTATAATAAATGCTATAGGTAATTCTAAGATTTCATTAATGTAAATAACATCATATTTCCTCCTTTTCAATAAAAAGGAAATTATTGTATAAACAAACTGTAATAAAGAAAGAACTGAATGACGAATATGCAATGATGGATATTTCATACATATCACTCCTAAATTCTTATAATCAGGTATATAATCACCATTTGATTTATATAAAAGGTCTACATCAATATCATTTTTCCTTAATCCCTTTATTATATCAAATAAGCTTTTCTCTTGTCCTCCTCTAGATGATGAAGGTACAGGATCTATTGCTAAAACTCTCATCTAATAAATTTCAGAATGTATTCTTTTAAGAGAATTTGAAAAATCTCAAAATTTAATCTATTACTTTTAAAAGGTATGCATCTTAATATTTCAATATATTGTCTAAATAATCTCAAGGGAGATTTAGTTTCAATATTAAGACGAAAGGCTGATTGTTGAATCAAGAAAAATGAAATAAGTTTAGCAACATTTCTGGTTCCTAGGGTCTTTAAAAATGGATAATATGATTTAAAAACCTCATCTAGTAGTCCTATTTTATTATATTCCCAAAATTTTGTATTGAATACAGGTACTTTTGTTCTAAACTTAGGCACATATAAAGAATCATACTTAGTCATTCTATTGGTTACAAAATAAATAAAAAGATAGATGTTTCTATAATTTTCATTTTTTATATAATCATCTAATAAAGATTCTCTCTTCATTACTAATCCAGACAATTGATGTCCTAAATACGAATAATTTAAAATATCAGAAAATGAATTAGTTAATAACTTAGAATCAAAACCAGGATTTCTAACTTTTACCAAAGTGCCATCTTCGTATTCTTTTAAAATACCAGTGATGACACATCCTATATTTTTATTAAACTGTAATTCATCTACACAAAATTTCAAATACCCCTTATCTAATATATCATCATCACCAAGCCATACAATATATTCAGAAGTAGCTTTAGATAACACTGAAACTACATTCCTCTCTAAACCAATATTTTCAGAATTTCTATAGTAAAAGATGTTCACATCTTCATTAGAATTAATAATAGTTTTTACAACAGCTTCTGTATTATCACTTGAACAGTTATCAGAAATATGTATACAAATATGTTGATTGAGGTTGTTTGTTATAATTTCATCAATTAGATAGATCAAATTATTCTTTAATTCTTGTGATCTATTATAAGTTGGAATTAAAATATCTAACAGCATAAGTTTGTTTTACCAGAGTTTGTCTTTTTGTGAAAGAATTGGACTTTGAGATTCCCAAGGAATATTTATGCGAGAATCATTCCAAAGAATTCCGCTCTCTGAATCGGGCTGGTAAATATTATCAGAAAAGTACAAAACAACTGTATCTGGTTCTAAAGTTAAATACCCTGTTGCATAACCTTTTGGTATAAATACACTTTCTTTAGGATTATTTAAAATAATGGATCCTGAGTTTAAACATTCAGATTCTTTGGTCCCTGAGACATTAACAAAGCCTATTTGTGCCTTCCCTTGTACTACTCTAAAAAACTTTGCTTCAGCAAACTCCTCTTTCTGGAAGTGCATACCTCTTAAAGTGTACTTTTCTTTAGTATGCACATAATTCGACTGTTGAATAACATAATCCTTAAAAACTGAAGTGTTTTTATCAAATGCTTTTAAAAAAACACCTCTTTCATCACTAAAAAAATGACTCTCTATATGGTGTACTTCTTCAAAGTAACTGTTAATTATTTTCATAATATTCTTTTAACCCTTCTTCAATAGATATTTCGGGGTTCCAATTTAATTCATTTTGAGCTTTTTTTGATGAAATACCCAAAAATTCCATGGATTGATCTCTTCTATTGACTTCACCAAATTCATACTTTGGCAACACATAACCTTTTTCCTCAAGTTGTTGTAGCATCATTAATATTACCTCTTTTACACTATTTGTTTTATCAGATGTAATATTATATATTCCGTGATAATGAGAAGTTGAACTAGCCAACTTAATCACCAATTTAGCTACATCTGCAATATGTGTAAATTGTCTCTGTTGTAAACCTGAAGAAAACTTGAGATCTTTCTTATCCTTTACAGATTGAACTATATAAGGAAATAGCCTATTCTCATTTTCCCCCTTACCATAGATGTTAGTCAAAATCAAATGCAGGTGTTCAAAATCAAATGGCGACGATTGATGTTTATGGTGTATAAACTGTGTTAGGGTTTTCTTTGATATACAATAGGTATTAGGAAGTTTATTATTTGAAAAAACAAAATCTTGTTCGGATAACAACTCCTCACTACCAGTATCACCTATTTCAAAATAGGATCCAAAAGTAAATAGTTTCCCTTTAAACTCATGTTCAAGTAGTCCTTCTATCAATTTAATCGCAAAGAAAGCATTAATTTCTAGAATATCTTGAGAACTTACTTCCTGTTTTGGTTGCACACCTGCTGCCATTGTATTAATAATGACATCATTTCTCGACCATTCGTATACCCATGAATGAATTTGATCTTCATAAGCATCGAACGTTTTAATTCTATACTTAGGTTTTCTTGAATGATCCTCCCCTTGAGAGGGATAGAACATCCAAGATTTTTTTGTTCTTGTATAAATGGTTATTTCATCTTGATCATTCAAAGCATACTGTTCTAGTATCTTTTCCGCTAAGAATGAAGACCCTCCTATTAAAGCTATTTTCATCCTAAATATTCGTCTATTTGTTGATTAGTATAGTCTGATGCTGGAATTTTCTCTTGAAGTACTGCCTTATACCATTGAATAGTGAAATTAATGGCTTCAGAAGCATTTTTTTGAGGTTGCCACCCCAATAAATTGGATGCTTTAGAACAGTCTAGTCTTAACAGTTTTGCCTCATGAGGCTGTTTTACTTCAACTGCTTCATAATTACCACTTCCCCAAATTTCCACAGCATTCTGTACTAATGTTTCTACATCCACAAATTCATCGTAAAGAGGACCGAAATTCCAAGCACTTGCCCAGACTGCAATATCATTTTCTTCTGATAACTTTTTCCCAATCTGTAAATAGCCAATCAATGCTTCTAAAACATGTTGCCATGGTCTTACCGCTCTTGGATTTCGCACCTTTATTGTTTCTTCATTTGACAATGCCTTTACAATATCAGGAATGATTCTGTTGGTTGCCCAGTCTCCACCACCTATTACATTTCCAGCTCTCACTACAGCAACTGCTTTTTGATGTTGATTATACTGTTCAACAGGAAAAAAACTTTTAATAAAAGAGGCTATAGCAATCTCTGAACTTGCTTTACTAGAACTATAAGGATCAAAACCACCTAAACGATCTGTCTCTCTGTAAGGATAGAGCCATTCTTTATTTTCATACACCTTATCAGTTGTAATCATCACAACATGGCATTTTTTTTCCATCTGTCGTATAGCATCCAACAAATACACAGTACCCATTACGTTCGTTTCATAGGTATATACTGGATGTTCATAAGAAGCTAATACTAAAGGCTGAGCGGCAAGGTGAAAAACAAAATCAGGCTGAAAAGCATGTAGTTCTTTTATTAGATTACTTTGATCTCTAATATCTCCAATTATAGATTCGCAAAAATTATCACCTGATATATCGTTATATAATGATCTTTCTTCAGGTTGCAATGCATATCCTTTTACTTCTGCTCCTAACTTATGTAATAAAAGAATAAGCCATGCCCCTTTAAATCCAGTATGACCCGTGACAAAAACTTTCTTATTCTTATACGATTTTGATAATATATCCTTTAGTTCCATTTTTTCCATTGAGGATTAGTAATCCACATTTTTTCTAACTCAACCTTATCTCTTAGTATATCCATACACTTCCAAAAACCATGATGGTGATAAGCGACCAATTCTTGATCTTGGGTTAACCCTTTCATAGGCTTCTGTTCCCACATTTCATCCTCCATATTCCCTTCAAGATATTTAAATACATCCGATTTCAGAACAAAAAAGCCTCCATTAATCCAAGCTCCTCCACTACTGGGTTTTTCAACAAATCCTGTAACTTCTTCATTACTATTTGTTTCTAAGACCCCGAACTTACCCGCAGGCTGTATCGCTGTGACTGTAGCTATTTTCCCATGTTGACGATGAAAATTCACTAATGCTGTAATATCAACATTTGACACACCATCTCCATAAGTTAGCATAAACTCCTCTTCTCCTTCTAAATAAGATTTTACTTTTTGTAATCTACCGGCAGTCATTGTATTCAAACCAGTATCCACTAAAGTTACTTTCAAATTCTCAGCATTTGCTTTATGTATTTCCATCTGATTATTGGCTAAATCAAATGTTACATCTGCATTATGCAGAAAGTAATTTGCGAAATATTCCTTTATGATATACCCCTTATAGCCTAAACAAACTATAAAATCATTGTAACCATGAGACTGGTATATTTTCATTATATGCCATAAAATTGGTTTTCCTCCAATTTCAATCATTGGTTTGGGTTTTAGGTGTGATTCCTCAGAGATCCGAGAACCTAATCCACCTGCGAAGATGACTGTTTTCATTTAGTTTTTTTAAAAAAAAATATTTTCAGATTATTACAACACACAATAACTTCTCATAATTTGAAATATCATGTATATAAAATTAGTTTCTATATCATTTTTAAAGTTAGTATCCTTTAATTATCCTTACGATTATCTAATTCTTTCAAAAAGAACATATCGTGCCTTAAAAGAATATCTTCAAAATAAGATTTTCTCAAATATGATCTAAGAGAAAACAACCTCATCAATGCTTTTTTATCTAAATTCGTAACAGCATTGATAAAATATATCAATAAAAAAGTATAATATGATACAACTCCTTTTTTAAACCAAATATAAATAAAAGATAATAATGCTTGTTTTGCCATAACCTCTTTCACACCACTACCTCCTTCTTTATGAAGAATTTTGGCATAAGGGTAATATATTATTTTATATAATGGTCGTATTCTATTCCTACACCAATCTGTTTCTTCAGAATATAAAAAAATATGAGGGTCAAAACCTTTTGTCTTTCTAAAAACTTCAGACTTCAACATAAAGAAAGCACCTGAAACACCTGAAACTTCTGTTATTCCATTAAGGTCTTTTTTCTCATTCGATCGAAAAAGTTTAATAAAACGATTTGTATTCAAAAAATATTCTTTAAGATTATATTCTCCCAAAAATACAGGATCTACTTCCTTATTCTCTAAATTGATATGCTTACAACCAAGTACACCAACTTCTTTATTTTCTTCTGCGATTAAAAAGTGATAACATTTAGTGATCGCTTGGTCTAAAATAATTGTATCAGAATTCAATAATAAAAAAACATCCCCTTTTGCAGCCTTCATACCCCTATTATTTGCTCTACCAAAACCTTCATTTGTTTGATTTTCAATCAAAGTAATAGTTGAGTATTTTTCTGAAAATAATTTTGGATCACATTCCTGAGAAGCATTATCGACTACTATAATTTCAAAAGTAATATCTTTAGTTTCTTTATAGATAGAGTCAATACATTCACAAGTCATTTTAAATGTATTGTAGTTAATGATTATAATTGAAAGTTCCATATTTGTATTTTTTTATTCTTCAGTCCCAATGCTTTTTCCTCAAAAATGTGCCATGAAAAATAAACAAAGACAAATGACAACGCGATACTCAATAAAGCTAAATTGAAAACTGTGATTGATGGAAATATTGCAACCAGCATTTGTAGCACAAAAAAACCATATAAAAATATTCCATAAGAATAATCTCCTTTGAAATGAGTATATAAAAAGATATTAGATATGAAATAAATCCACACACTTTTATTTTGATAATGCTCTTCACTTGAAGATTCAGAAAAAAAAGGAGCAATTATAAAGACAGATATCAATAACATCACCCATAATGCTGGAAATATTCGGAAACACTTCTTCTTTATATAATCAATAATAGACTCTAACTTATCTAATAACTTGAAAATCAAACATCCAGAGATAGCAAAAAAAGCATTCACTGCAAATGAAGATAAAGACAACTGATGATTAGTCAATCGATATAAAATATCTTTTTTTGGTGAACCTAATAAAGTATAAGAATGCGTTATAATAATAAAAGAGGCTAAAAAGTGTCTGATTGGGTTTAGGCTATTATTCATTATCTATATTCCTTTCAAGAAAAATATCTTCACATTTAGCTTCTTTTATTAAGGGGCTATCTTGCTTCATCCATTGAGGATTAAAAAAATTTGTAATATCTACTTTATTTAAAGGGACTGATAAAAATGTCTCTATAAGCTGATAAACTTTTAAATTGTCTTTCAGTAAATCGTGTAAACTTATTTCTAAAAACCTTGAATCATCTTTCTTTACTTTCTCAACTGATTCTCTATACACATCACACGTTTTTTTATAATCCTTAATTCTTTTTCTCAAATATAATTTAAATAAAATATAACTTTTTATATAGTTGATCGGATTTCTATATAGTGTTCTTCTATATTCCTCTATCTTAATTTCTCTTCGCATTAAAGAATCTACTATTTCTATATCTGGTCTATTGATATAAATAATATTCAAGTTCGGTATGATTTCCTTCCAATGTTGTAAATACAAAACTGATCTAGGTTCTTTCCACCCCCAAAGTGAATGTTCTGCATTTCTTCGATTTACAAGATCTTTAGCTTTCCTTAATATACTAGGTTCAAAATACAATGGTGATTTAACATGTAATAACCCATCAGGGTCCAATCCTTTTAATTTTAAATCTTCGACATGTAACTTCAAAAATTCTTTATCTTCATAATGTCCTCTTTTATTACTTGAAGCAGAACCTAATAAGTCTTTTCCTATAAACACTCCCAATTGTTGCAAATAGTCTGTAAACAATGAGGTTCCTGATCTATGCATTCCAGCAATACATATAATTTTATTATCCATAATAATTCTCAAAAAATTAGCTATTTACTCATAAAAAATTACACCTTCCAATCGTTACAATCCCACATTAGTGTAGCTTCTAATTTAGAAATATCTTCTTGGTATAGTTCAATCAACATATTTCTTATAGAAGGTTCAACAAATGAATGTTTTTTTCTTTCATGCACTATTTTTTTTTCAAAAAAATAACTATCGCTATCTACCCCTAGAAAATCAAAAATATTACGTAATTGAAATTCTTGATCAGTTTTAAATGTTTCGTACTTAATAAAGAGTACCTGTTCTTTTTTAAATAAAGAAAATATCTCTTCTACCTGTCTAGAATAAAAACCTCTATCAAGATAAGAAGTCACTCGATCCTTAACGTAATTCGATTCAACTATCTTTGATCTCTCATCTAAAATAGCATCATTAAACGATCGTTTTTCATTCCCTCTATCATATTCCATATTCCAATGAGAAAAAGCTCTTTCTATTGGATTTCTCAATATTGCTATAATTTTTAGTTCACTATTATACCTTTTAAGTCTCTCCATACAATTATCCCAATACATATAAATGGGTGTAATTTCTCCATATTTTTTAGATAAATCTTTAAAAGGTTTGAAGTTTTTGTGATAAACAAAATTTCTATAAAAATGAGGATAATATTTAAATGTAGAGTCATTATCAAAATGATGTAGTTCTTTTCTAAAAGGCATTTTAATTCCTTCATGTTTTCTAAGATACCTATCTAAAGCAGTTGTACCTGCTTTTTGAGCTCCAACTACAACAAAATCTATTTTTTTTTTATTAACGTTAATCATTAAATTTGTTTATAAACATGTATACAAATAACACTACTTATTGATATAATATTAATTTGTGTTATTTCAGTATAACAAAGATAATAAAAGTTGACTCATCAATAAAAATTTATGAAATTAATTGCTTATATTCTATGTTTCTACTTAGTTTCAAATAATTCAATTGATTTATCCCAATCATTTAAAGAGAATCCCATCTATATAGATTATAGTAAGAATCATAATAGCTATAGAAATAGATCAAATATTCAAATAATTACCCAAAACAACGGAACAAACCAAATAGACTCACTTGCACTTGTAGAATTTGTAAATCAAAACCCTGAAAACACTCTGACATGGGACCTAAATCAACCTGTAAGCACATGGAGTGGAATCACTATTAAAAACAACAGAGTAACTGAAATAAATTTACCCGATAAAAATTTAACCTTAATACCTTCTGATATTGAGAACCTAACTAATATTAAATCTATTAAATTACAATTCAACAACATACATACAATACCCGAACAATTAACATCTCTGGAAAGTTTGCAAGTCTTAAACCTTAATGGTAATAAAATCACAAGGATAATTGATGGGTTTAGTAACATGACAGAACTCAATCAAATCTTCATTAGAGATAATAACATTTCATATATCAGTCCCGATTTCATCAATGCTAATATTCTATCTACTCTAAGAATAGAAAATAATAACCTGTCTTTCTCTGACCTCGAAAATATCAATACTACTTCTCTGCAACAAAGTAGCTCAGTATATTCCCCTCAAAACAATATATCACAGGATTCTACAATATACTTTGATAATAACTTTACCTTGTATGCTCCTGATTCCGCTACAAACAACCAATACCAATGGCATGATGAAAATGGAATTATGACCGGAGAAACTAACAGAACAATAAGTATCTCACAAGATGGAACTTATCACTGTATTATCACCAATGTTGACTTCCCCGATTTAGCGCAAGTACAAACTGGTACATATACTATGTTTAACGCAGGGCCATTCCTGACAGACTCCACAGCTGTTGCTAAAATTTATACCCTAAACAACAATAATTCTCTAAACTGGAATCTAAATTCTCCAATTTCAACATGGAATGGAATCTCACATTCCGGAAATCCATTAGATAGAATCACTGATATCAATATCCAAAATAAGAATATTAGTACATTGCCTAATGATATTAATGTACTGGATGCTTTAAATTCTTTACAGATTGACAATAACTATCTTACTTTTGAAGAACTTGAAAAAATAACTCAGGCGTTTCCAAGCTCATTTATTTATGCTCCACAAAATAAGGTAGGAGAAACATTAATATATAGCCACACTGGAAATAACATCACTTTAAACCTACCGGCTGAAATAAATTCCCCCAATAATTCCTATCAGTGGTATAAGGATAATATAATAATAGTTACCGGCGGTAACAGCAGTACTTATACAACAAATGAAATGGGGTCATTTTATTGCCTAATAACCAATTCTGAATTCCCTGATCTAACACTTAAATCGAATGATCAGTTAATTCTCAATGCACAACAATTCGTTACAGATTCAAGTGCTGTTGCTGATATTTACACTAAAAATATTAATAACACACTAACATGGGATATTAATCAACCTATTACTTCATGGGAAGGTATCACATTCGCTAATGGAAGAATTAATCAGGTAAAAGTAAATAATGCAGGACTCGACACTATTCCAAGTACATTTGCTAATCTTGATCAGCTTGACACCTTATTTGTACACAATAACAGCCTAACTTTTGAAAGTCTTGAAAACATTTTTACTACATTACCTCAAAACTTTATTTATACTCCACAAAGCAAAATTGGATCAGAACAATACCTCGATGTTTCAGGTGGTGTAAGTACCACTTTGAACCTGCCTGATGATTTTGATACTAATACCGCTAATAATACCTTCCAATGGTATAATAATGGACAAGCTATAAACAATGC
>NZ_LQAQ01000048.1 GCF_001583495.1 Flammeovirga sp. SJP92
ATTTTCAGTTTTGTATAATTGTAATATTCAAAGCGCAATTCATACTCTTGATGGGGTTTGAATTTAAGACTATCATCATCAAGTTTTTGATTAATTTCTCTGAAATATCTTCCTATATCAAGTTTATATAGCTGTTTTGATTGATTTGGCTTTACTTTCAAGATTTGAATTCTAGAAGTTGGTTTAACATGCCATCCATCTTCACTCCATATTGAAGCAAAGGGATTCATGGGTGTAATATGCATAGAAAGAGTTCCTCCATCTGTTTCTACTAAATTATTTCCATTTGGGTATACAGAACTAATAAGCTTTACTTTTTTCGATAAGTAAATAGTGCTGTCACTAAGATTTTCAATTTCAAAATATAGATATAAGGGTTTGTGTTCCGTTAAAGTATCTGATTCTGAAATGATATTTAGTTTTACATCATTTGTTATACCTTGACCAAATCCATTTGAAATGATATTGAGTAGGAAAAATTTTAAAATAATAATCTTTAAAAGGTAAATCATGATAATTTTATGAAGGGAAGGTTTGCGAGTGGTTAGACCCAATTTAGTTTCAGTAAATAATATTTTTCTCTTTTTAAATTATTGTTGATATAATGGCTAAACTACGGCCAGCAGATGGAGTGTAGTCACAATTTGCCTGCAAATATTTTTTCACACATGCTGTACAACGTCATGAGCGGTTACGCCAATTGTGATTGGAGTTTAGTCATCCTCCTCAATTTTATTATAAGTATTAAAAATAAGGGAATATCCATATTCAAACACTTCTTTATAGTATTGTTTGTAACAGTCGACCATATCTTCAATTGAATTAATAATGAAATATTCGTCTTCCAATTCTATTTCTTCCCAACCTTCATTTTCAATATAGTGTTTGGTTAAAACAACTGCTCCATCGATTTCTTTATAATTAATAAAACAAGTAACATAGGCTCCTAATACATTTTTATAATATTTAGAGTCTTTTTTTGGTTTTACATGAGCTACTATTTGATACATACATTTAGAATTCAATCCTTTTTTAACGAACCAATTTTACGAATTTTTCAAATTTGCCACTATCCCGTGTCTTACTTCTGACAAGATTGATCCAATTATATTGAAAAATTCAGTATAAGATTTTTGTGAAGTTAAATGTTACACATTTTAAATAAACACCACATTTACATTATTCTAATAATATAAGTACTGTGACAGAAGAAAAGGGATGATTTTAGTTTAATATTTTTTATTCTAATCAAGGCAGATTTGCAGAGCATAGCCTTAGTTACGCGATAAAAATCTAACG
>NZ_LQAQ01000049.1 GCF_001583495.1 Flammeovirga sp. SJP92
ACTGCCAAGGTTTACAAGAAGAAGTATGTACGTGTCTATGGTGCTTTGAAAAAGGAAAAACGTAGAAACGCTACTATGCGTAAGCGTTACAAAAATACTTCAAAGTATAGAAAGTTTGCGTATAGCTACAAACGTAAGTACGGAGGTGCAAAACGTTCTTATAAAGGTGCAAGACGTAAATACGGTCTTTTATACAAGAGATACAAGGGAGCAAGAGCATATGCGAAAAGGTATGCAAAACTTGCAAGAGTCAACCGTAAAAACAAAGCACTTGCAAAGAAGTATAGAACTTTAGCATCAAGGTATAAAAGAGCTTCTGTGAAATTCAAGAGGGGGTATTCAAAACACCGATCAAAAGCCAAACGCATGAGGAAAATCGCAAAGCATTACCGTAAACGTGCGAGGTACAGCAGAAGCAAAAGAAGAATTAGAAGCAGCAGAAGAAGGGGGACTTTCAACCGTAGAAGAAGAACTTCTAGGCGAAGGTCTTCAAGTTCCAGAAAGCGAGCTTTGAAGAAGAAATATTACGATAAGCTGAGAAAAATCAAAAGCCCTTTTGCTAGACGTATTTTTCTGACCAGTACTAAAATCCGTAGAAAATACGGGTTGAAGCCTTACAAAGGTCGAAGAAGAGGCAGAAGAAGAGGGAGAGGAGTTTTCAGCCATTTCAACCGTTTCAGAAGAAACCTGCCTCATAATAGAGTAAAAAGGTTCTTCAAAAGATTATTCTAAACAATCCCACGGCTTTATCAATATAAAGCCGTGGGGTGACACCTAACACACAATAATGGATTCAACAACTATTGCTAGAGCATTGGTAGCAAACTATGATAAGTTTGATATACTACTAAAGGAAAAAGGAAAAAAAGAGGATGAGGCGGTTGTCCTTATAGAAGGACATGAAATAACTTCATTTGATGATGTATACAATCAAATTGAAGACTCAAAGCATTTGTTAGAGGAAGGAAACACGATTTCAATTGTACCTATCAAAATGCAAGGGAAGTCACCAAGAAGGAAGCCTGAGTATAGATTTACCAAGTCTTCTGAAAGTCATTCTTATTCTCCCCAGGCATCCGTTGGTTTTGGGAATCTAACTCCACCGGCAGAGATGCAGGACCTGATGGTAAGTCATCTTCAGAGTTTGAACATGAAGCTTGACAATGAGTTGATCACTGTCACTCGTCAGAGGGATGATTATAAAAAGGAAGTGGATGATCTGACCAGAGAGAAATGGCGTTTCGAAATGGATATTGACCGTTTGAAACG
>NZ_LQAQ01000050.1 GCF_001583495.1 Flammeovirga sp. SJP92
TTTCTGCTACGGTAAATCTTTTATCTTCAATAAGACGTTGGATGACTTTTCTATGATAAAGTTGAAGGTTTTTCATGAGATTTGTTAAACAGTCAGTTTTATAATTTTGTTAAGCTGTTTCAATGTAATACGAAATGATGAAGAATCAAATCATTTGTGATGTTTTTGTTCTCATCCGTAGATCCATAATTGAAATTATGGTCTTTTGGGTGGTTCTACCTCCCTCTACTGATCTAGGGGTGTTACATTGCAAAGAGCTTATATGAAGTTTGTATGTTTTATTATTTTACAAGGCAAAAAGAAATCAATTGATATTGACTTTGATTTGTTGATGATGCTCTTTTCAGGTATTCATCATAAGTCTCTTCGTCATTTTCATGCAGTCCAAAACCTAATTTAACACCACTTGATAACGTTAGAGACACTGTTTTCAGTTGGTGATTAGTTTTTTTATGAAAGTCGATATGTTTTTGATTCATTTGATCTAAAACCTTTGAAAGAGTGTGATGACCTTTTTCATTTAAAAACCACTTTTTAAGCTCTAAGGATGAACCTCCGTCTAATTCATTAATATAATCTGAGAAAATAAGAAATAGTTTTTCCTGATGAAAATGGAGTTCAATATTTCCATACCTCCAAACATCATCTTGAAATATTGAATGGTTACTCTCAAGTCCATCAGGATTAGGGAAATTATTGAGTATCCATTCTTTTGTTTGCCCTAGTTTTAAAAAATCAAATTGACCTTTGCAGAAAAATTCCTCAAGATCTATTACTATTTTTTGCTCAAATTTCATTTAGTTTCAATAAAGATAAAGTACAGCACAAAGAAAGGAAGTTTTAATTTTATTTTTGTTAGTGAAAGCGTTTTATATGTACAAATTCAAAATTATCTAATACTAATTCTATTTATTGTTTTGCGATTACTTCCTTCAAAAAACGTATTACACTGTAAACTAAGTTTTGTTATTTATAGTGTTAAGAAATCAGGAGATTTCTGATGATCTGAAGGACACGAATGACGCTTGTGCTTAACATTCGCGCCATTGAGTTTTCTACCATTATAGTTTGGTAGTACTCCTTCTGGCATTGAAGGGAAAAGCGTTAAGAATTTCATGCATTGAGCCGTTACAAATGATTTTCTTGTTTGAGCAAAGCGAGTTTAAAATCATTTAGGCGAGTGGAATGAAATTTAGCTTTTGACTTCTAAGCCTAGATTTTTTGCTTCGTTTTTCATCA
>NZ_LQAQ01000051.1 GCF_001583495.1 Flammeovirga sp. SJP92
ATCGCCCCAAATATCTTTAAAAAATACATTTCGGAGTGCTTGAGATTGTACCAGGCCATAACCATAATGTGCCTTCTCGATACTGCAGTTTCTAATCACACCTCCATCTGACATCACATACTTACCATTGTATTGGGAATAGCCCATAGTGATAGCTGAAAACTTGGTGTTGTCATCAATAACATCGATGTCAGATACTAAAAAGTTTTTAGTATTGATTAATGTAATCACTTTCACATTTGGATTTCGTGAAGTACTCACATCAACAGTGTATTGTCCGCTCTTCCCTCTGATACTCACATTTTTGGTAAGCTCACCATCTTTGCCAATATTAAAAATACCGAAGTTTTTGTCGTTTCCTGGGTCGGTGGGGTAGATTGTAGCGTTTTTATGGATGACCAAGTGAATGTTTGACTTTACGTGAACTTCCTTGAAGAAATAATCCCCACCTGGAATATTGATCCTTCCTCCATTTTTAAGTGCTGTGAGATCATCAATGGCCTGTTGAAGCTTTTCTGTATCATCCTTCGAGTCTTTATTGTTGACATTGTAATCTTCCACAAGATCCACCACTCGGTCTACAGTATTGAGTTTGTCGGTGTAAAAATCGCTTTCATTTTGTGCAGAAAGGGTAGCCCATGAGTATAAGGCAACAAGTGTTGTAAGTAAAATTCGTTTCATTTCATTTAAAATTTAAGTAAGTAATTGCTACACTGTAAACTAAATTATCGTCAACCTTCAATCGATCTTTCTACATGAACTTATAGAATAAACTTCCAAACTTCCTTCTTCTTCATTTTTGTCTTAACACAAAAACGAAGCAAAAAAGTCAAGGCTTTGAAGTCAAAACTACCATACAGGTTAGGTAGAGAGTCCATTGGAGTGGATGTTAAACGTTAGCGTCATTCATGTCCTACAGGTCATCAAAAAATCTCCTGGTTGCTAGATGTTATAAATATTCGATAATTTATTTTACAGAAATATTATTGTTGATAAAGCATAGGCTTCCAGGGATAGTAATTACAACACCATTTTTTGTGCTTTACTACCTGGTTACAAATGCTGAGATATGAGGATAAATCACTCCAGATATTGAAGTGATTTATCCTATTGGGAAATGGCTTAGGATTTATAAGTACTAGGACAGAAGAAAAGGGATAATTTTAGCTTGTTATTTTTTATTCTAATCAAGGCAGATTTGCAGAGCATAGCCTTAGTTACGCGATAAAAATCTAAC
>NZ_LQAQ01000052.1 GCF_001583495.1 Flammeovirga sp. SJP92
TAATATGACAAACTTCATTTTTAATCACAGCTGACGATGTGCCTCCTCCATGATGACTTTGGAGAATAACTTTCTGACCAGTCATTTGAGATGTTATTTCTTTAGAAAAGTTATCATAACCTTTTATGTTATAACGAGTATCAATTCCATTACTAATTTCACCTAAACCATATTTTTTTATCCCTTCAATCTGTTTTTTCAAGTTTGTAATTTGATCTTCTAACCCTAGTGGGTTTAACTCTTTTAATCTTTTTATCTCCCCCTTTAACTCATTGATTTTTTCCTTTTCAGCGGCACGTTTTTCAGGGTCATTTTCAGGTAACTGATTGTTACCTTCACTTATTCTTTGTTTTCTGTACGCAGCTATAGCACTATAATCTGTAGTTTTTTTCTTTTGCTTTTTAGAGGAGTATGTTTTTAATTTCTTCTCTTTCATAAACTTAGTTAGCTTTAATAATACATAATCAACATTTAGGAAATGAATTAAATCCTAAAATTATATGGAACACTATAAATTTCATTTTGTTTAGAATCACAAAAAAGAACATCTTAAATTATGGCATGAGGTTAAGCTATTCCGTTTGCATTCTGAGACTCTTCTTGAAGAGTTCTTATAGTATTACATATTTTTCACATATCCCTACTAGAACATGTACTTTTCCATTAATCAAATGGATTCTTTTAAAAGAATATATTGTCTATCATAAATAAAAAAATAGTTCACTTAAATACTATAGCAAACTAATCAAAGAATTTGCTTAAACCCAAATTATGGGTGTGATAATTTCTATTATTTTAATAATATTCAACTGTCCTTTGGAGCATGTTTGGAATATACATTTTAGAAGTAAAAATTTCCCATTTTATAGGTTGTGAGTGAATTTATTTCTGAGAAAATAGTAGTTCTATAGTTGATAAAATTAATAAACTCATGTTCTGAAAGGGTGATTTTTTTACTGAAAGAGATGTTTCGAACATGCTCTTATAAAGATATGATATCATTAAGTTAAAATATTAAGCAACCTATTTTTGGTGTCCTAATGAAGCATAAAAAAATGGGCACCCTCTTCATTAAAGGGTGCCCATTATGATGACTTTCTGTAAAGTCCTAAAATAACGATACACTAAAACAATCGTTATTATGGAAGACAATAAAAGTCAATATGTTAAAAGAACTCAGAAGGATTATTCAATGTCCTTAAAA
>NZ_LQAQ01000053.1 GCF_001583495.1 Flammeovirga sp. SJP92
AAGTAACCATAAGTCTCCCTAAGAGATTTCATACTTTCCTCTGATTCATAATTATAAAAATCCTTATAGGTATGTAATTCGATCAAATTATAATCTCTTCCATCCACCTTTTTTAATAGAGGGGTATTATATAAGGCTGGCGTTTGGGCTATTTTTTCAAAAGTGTAATCCTCATCAAAGTATAATTCACCTAAGATCATTTTCCAGCATATTGATATTCCTGTAAATGGGAAATCGTTTAAATGACGAAACATAATGGCATTAGTATATTTTCCATTTGTTGTTTCACTATTTATCTGTGAACCTAAATAGTACAAAATAGGCACTGTAAATCTCAAAAAAAAAGGTTTATAATAATCAAAAATAGCTGAAAACTGTTTCTCCCTTAACGCTGATTCATAAAAATAAATATCAATTGAGATTTTTGAATATTTTCTTTCATAGTCTCTTTTATCTTTACTTTCTCCTAATCTTAAAAGTTCTAGATAATAATTTTTACTCCTTAGATAAAAAAGAATATTCTTATTTTGATATTCTCTTGAGTTTAAAATATCTAAAATGGTATTCAATTTAAAATCACCTTCAACCAAAGTCTTAAAATCATTATCAATCTCATATTTCAATTTCATAGAATCGAACTTTTCTATAAAATCATTGATAAATAAGACTTTATAATAATCACTACCTAATTGATTCTTATCCAATTGTAAACCTGAAAACTTTAATAAATTCCGTTTCATCTATATATTTCTCTTAATTAATTATTTGCAAATTACCATCTGAGCCGATATATTTTACTCTGATTAAGTCCTCGTAAAATAAATCAACACCCTTATCTTCCGCTATTTTTTTTATTCGATCTTAAGCCTTCTCCGCCGCGATCCTAGCATTATCACCAGCTTTTTCACCTACTTTATGTTCAATAAAAATATAGTCCATACCATTAAGAATAAAACTTTCAATATCTTTTATGCTTTTGAATGATGAGAGGTTGAAAATTAAAAAACACTTCCTAAATTACTTCAAGAAGTGTTCTTACTATTCTACAATTAATAACTTTCCCGATCATAACTGAAAGCGCTCTTCCAAAGGTGGAATCATATCCTTTTTTTCCAACTCCAACATAGCTTCTCTCAAGTAACCATAAGTCTCCCTAAGAGATTTCATACTTTCATCTGATTCATAATTATAAAAATCCTTATA
>NZ_LQAQ01000054.1 GCF_001583495.1 Flammeovirga sp. SJP92
CCTGTTCGGCTAACTGAATAGATATTGCTTTTCCAATACCTTTATTTCCTCCTGTTACTAATATTATTTTATTCATTTTTGGTTATCGGAAATTTCACATAACGTTTAGTATAGGGCAATAGAAAGTGATAAACTTTCAAGTTTGCTCTGAGCCAAAACGTTGTATTTTGTTTTTAATTTATTCATTCTTAAAAGCCAAATGAACGATTTGGCGGTGTTTCAAATAACCAATAACCTTCCGTTATCCACTGATCGCCCTATTTGCTATATACAGTGTTGGATGTAGTATTTATTTAGTTCTTCCCGTTAAGTAAACGTCCATGTTTGGTTTGAAATCACGCTTTGTACCCAAGTAATCAAGCATTTTATGAAATGTTGAAACAAATGCTAATACCCCATGATGCTGTATGTTAAATGCACAATTTTCAAATACTTTAATCTTGTCATCTTTTATATATGTATCTTTTTTCAAAGTGCAGCAAGCTACCGAATTACCGTTTTCTTCCATCCAATCAACGAGAGTTTCACTTTTTATATTGGTGTCATATGCTAGAATAATATTGGGTACAATAAAATTTTCTTTTCCTATTTCGCCTGTTAAATTCATAGATGTAATTACAGAAACTTGAGATTTGATTTGTTCTAAATCTGTTGTTGTTAAAGTTGATTTTATTTCTGCTATTAGAAGAACTGACTCAATTGGAATTACAGAAATATCATCCTTCATTTCGAAAAATGGAATTGAAGAATTTTTGACAACAATAAAATCTAACTGCGGACTTATTTTACCAGAAGCATCCGTTATAAACCCTGATTTTATTGAAACAGAATCAGGAATCAACTCTCTAAAGAATTCAATTAAGAAGCTTTCTCGAACAGAGCCTATCGAAGGATTGTGGCTTAAAGCTGAAATATCCTCAGATTGTGATATTATCCTATTAATATTATTCTGAATTATTCTACGAATCAAATTCATGTTTTCCTTATTATGATTTATGTCTATTAAAAGTTGATGCTTTTATTACAGCCAACGTGATGGCTAAACTACGACCAGCGGGTGCGTCACCCGATGGATGGAGATTAGCTGATGTGTGTGCCCAAAATGGGCACGATCTATATTTTTCTAAATATAGTTCAATCTTCTAGAGGGTGCAAGTCCCTTATGCGCGGAGTACGATCCCGAAGCATTAGCACG
>NZ_LQAQ01000055.1 GCF_001583495.1 Flammeovirga sp. SJP92
CCAAGGCACTTCAGCTTGCAAAGTATCAGGCATTAATAGCTGAAAATAAACGACAACCAAACTCAAAAACTAACAATAACCTATTGATGTATGGAGCTATTGGGCTCCTTGCATTAATAGCGGGTTCAAATTCCTGAAAACTTAATTTTATTAACAAATGTTCGATAAGGAAAATTTAAAACAGGCCGCTATTGGGGCCGGAGCCGTAACGGTGGGTGCCATCGTGGGTAAAAAAGTGCTCGGATATAGTGAGCAGCCTTTAGTTTCCATTGCAGCGATTGTAGCAGGAGGATTAGCAGCATCAAAAGCAGACCGCAAGAATCCTTACCTAGCTCATTTAGGTACAGCACTTGTAGCGGCAGGTGCAACTGGTTTTGTGTCCAACCCAAAAACAGTTGAAAAATTCCCATTCATGAAAAACTATCTAGGAGCACCAGTAGCAGGTAACGCTGTCTCAGGTTTAGATGGTCTTGGAAGTGGTGAATTGGTGTACGGTCCTGACGGTCAGATGTACATGGTTCAAGGTCAAAACGGTATTGCAGGCAACCAGTTCAGACAAGATGAACACGGCAACTTGTACCAAGTAGGAGGTTTGCCTATGGGTTCATTGGATGATGATCTGGATGAACTTGACGGTTTAGGTGAATTTGATGATCTGGATGAACTTGATGGTTTAGGCGAAGCGGATATTGAAGATCTGACAGGTTTAGACTATGCAGACGATATTGAAGACCTAGACGGTTTAGGTGAATTTGATGACGAAGACGAACTTGACGGTTTAGGCGAGATCGACGACTTAGACGATGAACTTGACGGCCTAAATGGAGAGGAGGAAGCCATTATGGCAATGAGCTAAACTCTTCCATTTAACAAAGAACACTCAAATCTCTATTCATACAAGCAAAGTAAGGTGAACTTAGTCACTTCACCTTACTTATTTTTAAAGACTAACAAATTTCTCAATTTTAAAGACCTATTATCATGGCAGGTGTAAAAGTAGACACATCTAAAGAACAACGTCACTTATTCAGAGCGGCAAAGAAAAAAGGCGTTATTTTCGAAGCAACGCGTAAAGAAATTTTAGCAGGAAATGCTAGATTCATGGAAGCCGATTTATTGCACAGAGCGGAAATCACGACAGGTGCAGGTATTTA
>NZ_LQAQ01000056.1 GCF_001583495.1 Flammeovirga sp. SJP92
AGATTACAAGGTCTCTCCTATTGAACTTTCAACGATTAAAGCTGCTGATGGCACATCGATCTTAAATACAAGAATGATTAAGCCTGCAGATTTTGATCCTGCTAAAAAATACCCTGTGATTGTCTATGTATATGGTGGTCCTGGTGTACAACTGATCACAAATAGATGGCAGGCTGGTGCGGCGCTTTGGATGCAAAAGGCCGCACAAGACGGTTACATCATCTACACTGTAGACAGTAGAGGTACTGAAAACAGAGGAAAAGATTTTGAACAAGCTACTCACTTGAAATTAGGAACTGAAGAAGTAAAAGATCAATTATTAGGCGTGGAATACTTAAAATCATTGCCTTATGTTGATGCAGACAGAATGGCCATTCACGGCTGGAGTTTCGGTGGTTTTATGACAACTTCTTTAATGACAAAAGCAGCTGATACTTTCAAAGTAGGTGTTGCTGGCGGTCCGGTAATGGATTGGGAATTATATGAAGTGATGTACACAGAGAGATACATGTCCACTCCTGAACTTAACGCTAAAGGATATGAGACGTCAAAATTATTAGACAAGACTACTTTGCTGAAAGATAAATTACTCATTATTCACGGATTAGTAGATGATGTTGTTGTTCCACAGCACTCTTTCTTGTTCCTTGAAAATGCTGTAAAAAATGGTGTTCAAGTAGATTTCTTCACTTACCCAGGACACCCTCACAACGTTAGAGGTAAAGACAGAGTACATTTGATGCGTAAAGTATTGATGTATATCGATGATGCTTTAAGCAAATAATAAATCACCTCCTCAATTTTCAGACTTCAAAGTCTAAAGTTGAGGAGGTCTTTTTTCTTTGAAATCGATTCCTTAATATTTTCAAAAAATAAAGCTTTTTTGGCTTTACTACATTATCTTGTGACGTTTTTGAATTGAACTTCAACAACACACTCTTTATTTTCGAATGACCAGAAAATAAAGTACGCTAAGTACTGTAACAGAAGAAAAGGGATGATTTTAGTTTAATATTTTTTATTCTAATCAAGGCAGATTTGCAGAGCATAGCCTTAGTTACGCGATAAAAATCTAACGAAGAGTAGGATA
>NZ_LQAQ01000057.1 GCF_001583495.1 Flammeovirga sp. SJP92
TTGGAAGAGCGTTTTCAGTTATAATCGAAAAAAGATAGTAATTGTGGAATAGTGAGAACACTTCTTGAAGTAATTTAGGAAGTGTTTTTTAATTTTCAACCTCTCATTATCCATAAGCATAAAAGATATTGAAAGTTTTATTCTTAATGGAGTGGACTATATTTTTATTGAACATAAAGTAGGTAAAAAAGCTGGTGATAATGCTAAAATGGCAGCGGAGAAGGCTTATAAACAGATTCAAAAAATTACTGAGAAAAAGAAAGTTAAGGTATTGGAGCAAGGTTTTATCAGAGTGAAATACCTTGATGATCAAGGACAGCTAAGAATAATATAAAAAGAACTGATATGAAGGAAAATGCATTGCAATTTTTAGGTTTACAATTGAATGATATTCAACTCAAGAATAGTTATTTTCAAGGTTTGTTTACTAATCCACTTGTTGGAGAATTTGAAACCATGGAGTTAGAATATGAATTCTTAGGAGATTATAAGACTTTTATAAAAGCTGATTTTGAAATAGATGATATTATTAACTTCTTAAATTCAGATGATTATAAAGGATGTAATATTAATATTTACTTAAGGAATACAGGTTTTTACTTGGTTTTTTCTAGGTTAGGAGATAATGATAATAAAGATGATAGAGATCATGATAAAAAATATTCTAATACATCCATAAAATTATACTTTGATGAAGGAACTCTGAGTGAATACAAATTTAATGATCTTTTCAATTATTATAAACCTTTTTTCTTGGAGCTAACAGTTCCTGTGTTTTATGTTTTTGGGACTTTAATTAATGATAAAACTACTAATGGAAAATATACTAATGCCATTATGTTTCGTCATTTAAACGATTTCCCATTTACAGGAATATCAATATGCTGGAAGATGATTTTAGGAGAGTTAGATTTTGATGAAGATTACACATTTGAAAAAATAGCCCAAACGCCTGCTTTATATAATACCCCTCTATTAAAACAAGTGGATGGAAGAGATTATAATTTGATCGAATTACATACCTATAAGGATTTTTATAATTATGAATCA
>NZ_LQAQ01000058.1 GCF_001583495.1 Flammeovirga sp. SJP92
AATGATTTTAAACTCGCTTTGCTCAAACAAGAAAATCATTTTTAACGGCTCAATTCATGAAATTCTTAACGCTTTTCCCTTCAATGCCACGGGGAGTACTACCAAACTATAATGGTAGAAAGCTCAATGGCACGAATGTTAAGCGTTAACATCATTCGTGTCCTTCAGATCATCAGAAATCTCCTGATTTCTAAACACTATAAATAACGAAAACTTAGTTTACAATGCGTTGAAAGTTTTTTAATGGAAGCTATCGCAAGACAATAAATAGAATTAGTATTAGATAGTTTTGAATTTGTACTTATTCATTAATAAAAGGTTCTAAAAAACCGATTAGTTTCTTTCCTCCATGCGACCACCGGATTCCATGCCCAGAAGCCACCCTAGCTTCATACACCAATTCATGTTTGTAATGGAAAAACACATTCCACCACGTTTTATGCTCCAGCATTTGATGAATTAAACTTCTCACATATTCTTCTTTATCAGATGGCGAACCTTTCACTTCTCCCCAAAAATTATCAGCATGTCTTCCTGCATGTTTCTCCCAAGCCCTTGTCGCCACACTGATTTGAGTATTAAAAGGAGAAAAAGCAGTTTCTATCAATAAACTTTTCAAAGGTGGAATACCATTCTGATCTCTTACACTAGCAGACGTTAAACGTTGTCCAAGAAGCAGTAGCAAGTGTTCCATACCTATGGTCTCTATCAACTTTACTATTAATTCTTCATTCTCAAGATGCTCAGCCTCCAGATGCTGTTTCTTTTGTTGAATATCCTTCCTGATTGCCTCCCATTCAGGAATAATTTCATCTTTAAAATAAGGCTGTTTTTCATAAGGAAAGTTGGATTCCAGCAAAAGCATCAAGTTTGAAACCAACACCTGCAAGTGTTCTTGGTCAAGCAAATTTTGATAATTGGGATTGAAATGTTCTATTAAAATCAAAATGGATGAATTGATAGATTTAACGGATGACTATTACTTACAAAAAGCTGTTTGCTGTAGTAAAGATGAGAAGTTATTTCAGTGGATCAAAATTTACTATTAAGTACAAGGACAATACTACCATCATCATGTTCAACTAATGGATACTACTCCAAAAACTGTATTCTATGACAAACTCACTTTTTTATATAAAAAAAATCGTGAGCAAATGCGAAAGGCTATAAAACCAAAAAAGAAAGGATAAGAATATGGAACGATACCCAATGCTCTTACCCTTTTACAATTATGTTCAATGATTATTTATGGAAAAGATACCCAAAATAAGAATCTATTTCCTCTCACCTATACGTATAACATACGCTACTGTATATTAAGGCAAAGTAATCTCATTAAACATGAAATATCATGCCCTCCTAACATATTGATAGAACACCGCCCTCGCATACTTCACCATTGCTTCCTCTTTTGCTTTTTTATTTCCTCTTTCTGCACGAAAAGCCACATGCTTACTTGGCTTTCGTGTTTTCAGCATAAACTCCACCAATTGTTGTAGAATAAGAATATCATTTTTATAATGATATCTTTTTTCCCAACCCAAACGAATTTTATAACGATGGTATTTACCTCCAAAGTGCCAACGGATAAAAAAGTAGGTGTTTCTTACCCAAGGTGTATCTGAATGCCAATAAATATGCCTACGGTCGGCATAGAGTTCATATCGGTTTTTTCGTTTAATTTTTTTAGACCTTTTTATCTTTGGGAGACTGCCTACCACTTTTTTTCGGGCCACCGCTAAATCGTTGGCTTTTTGAGCAACATATTTTCCATCCACACTATTTCTTTTGATTTCTCTATACAAAGTAGACAAATGAATCCCCAAGATTTGTGCAATACGTTTTTTTGCACCTCCATGTCGAAGAAGGTATTCCAATTGTTCTCTTTGAGATAGATCAAGTTGTGCCATAGTTATTGTTGGAGTAAAATGAGAAATGAATAATGATTAAACTTAACGATCCATACAATATAATTTCCGCTTTGTAGTATCGCATCAATAGGGTTTCTCTGATGATCTGCACTGAATTATATCGGACGCAATATTAAGTTATCTTTTCAAGACAGTTAGATTGTGACTTAAAGTAATCTTTTTTGCTTCTAAATCCAAGGGTGTTGTAGTGGTAATGCTGTTATTTTTATTTGTAATACTGGTTTTTGTTTATGTTTTGGTAGTGGTGTGTATTACTTTTTGATTTTTCTTTTAATGTGAGATACCCCACAAGTTTTTTTTGGCTTGCGGGGAGTTGTTTTTTGTGATAAGTTGGATAGTTATAAGTAACTTTACCGCTTAATATCCAGAATAGTGATGAGTTTAAAAGTATAAACTTCAGTCCTTACAAAAAGAGCTTGAAATCTGATTGAATAACTTCAGATCATTATCGTTTTTATATTTAGTTTTTTTACTTTTTCTCTTATCGTTTACATACTTTTTCTTAACCTGTCGAATTTTTATACCTTTCTCATATAAATAAATTATACAGATATCTTTACCAGGGCTTAGGTCACCTGGAAAATATACATTAATAGAATCTTTTTTTATTAAATTTACCGTTCTTACTATTTCCTCAAAATTAGGTTTACAATGATCTGTAATATTATATTCATCCTCAAGAGGCCCAATATAAGCTGTTTTTTTTACAGAGTCTTTGGTAATACTGAAAATTTCTATACTAGATCCCTCAAGAATAGGTACCTGTATTAAAATTTCATCCACTTGACTAAATACAGAAAGAGGAAATAGTAATAATATTAATGTATTCATCAAATTTTTCATATCATTTCTATTTAAAATAGTTGTAAAAATTATCTTCTTATTCTTCTGATTGTTGTGGTGATATCCTTCCATCACCTACTTTAAAACCATGCCATAATGCATCACCATAATTTGTTCCATAATCCTTAACAAGTTCATCATATAATTTTTTCACAGCTTCTGGAACATTATCCTTCGGACTGAAATCCTCATTTCGGATTGTTGTACCAGTAGTGAAAGATCCAATAACAACACTTATAATATCTTTTTTAGAATAACCTAAGCCTTCATTTTCTGCATATGCTGTTAGGAACAGACAACGATTGAAAATTTTTATGAACAAGCCCTGTGTTTTATAGTTAATGCCTAAATAACTCCATTAATTTTTCTTCAGCTATATTGAAGTATATTAAATCCATATTCTCTTTATATTGAGCTTTATACTTTTCACGATTTTCCATAGCAGGATCGATAAGAAATAGTTTTGAAATTTTCCTTACCATAGTATCTTCATGCACTAATTTTATAGAGTAAACATCCCTTCCACTAGGCCATACCTCACTATACACACAAATTGTATCGTTTTTTATCTTATTTACTTGGGCTAAAATATCTCTAAAGAAAAAAGCATCATCAATTGGTATACTATCTGAATTAATAAAAAGATGTCCCGCATAATTAGAACTTATCCCTAAACTGCAAGAAACTTCAATTTGAGTATCAAACGCTTCCAAACCAATAATCGGAAAACTTAATTTAATTCTATCAACCTGACCATAAATTTTGGTACAAAAAAAAGAGAATAGTATGTAAAATAGAAACTTGTTTATTTTCAAATTAATCATTCTTATTTATATTTTCTCGAATCCTGAATATTTGAAGAATTCCGCCAAATTTTTCAACTGTATTATTATAAAAAGTTTGAACATCATTAGGAATATCTTGATTTAATCTAAATTCTTTATCTCGCACATGACTATTTGTAAATAACGATATGATAACAACAGAAAGTATTTCATCTTCGCTATAGTTTAAATTATTCTGTGTTGCATAGTCTGTTAAAAACTGAATTGCATTATTTACTTCTGTCATTGAACCCAATTGTGCATAATGGTTTGCAGTAGGTCTTATTTCATTAGAATCTTTTCCAAAATCATTCTCTGCATTATTCTGTTGGAAGAGCATTTCCTTTGAGCGGTTCTGTGAGATTAGTGTCTGTAGATAGAAGAGTGTGTTTGTTTTTTAGTTATAATTTGCAAACCTATTCAAAAAGCAAGTTCGCAGTGATGCTGTCGCTTAACACCACGAACAGAGTACTACAAACAGTGCTTTTGATAGATAAATACAAACCCTTACTAACTATTGGAAATAGAAGTGGCAAGGATTTATTTGCATTACATATTGTCTTTTTCAAAATGCTAGTTCTGGATAACGTTACCGCTTAATATTCAGAACAGTGATGAGTTTAAAAGTATAAACCTCAGTCCTTACAATAAGACATTAAAATCTGTTCATATAGTTTCAAATCCTTGTCATTTTTGTATTTCGGTATTCTACTTTTTTCCTTATTGTAAACAGTTTTTTTAATAATTCGCCTTACTATATGGCCTTTCTCAGCTAAAGAGATTATACTAATATCTTTACCTTGACTATAGTATATTATAGAATACTCAATGATAGAATCTTTTTCTATTAAATTTGCTATTCTTACTATTTCGTCAAAATTAGGTTTACAACGATCTGTAATATTATCTTCAGGTTTAAGAGGCCCAATATAAGGTGTATTTTTTACAGAGTCTTTGGTGATACTGAAAATTTCTATACTAGATCCCTCAAGAATAGGCAACTGTATTAAAATTTCATCCACTTGACTAAATACAGAAAGAGGAAATAGTAATAATATTAATGTATTCATCAAATTTTTCATATCACTTCTATTTAAAATAGTTGTAGAAATTATCTTCTTATTCTTCTGGTTGGGTTGT
>NZ_LQAQ01000059.1 GCF_001583495.1 Flammeovirga sp. SJP92
ATACACACAAATTGTATCGTTTTTTATCTTATTTACTTGGGCTAAAATATCTCTAAAGAAAAAAGCATCATCAATTGGTATACTATCTGAATTAATAAAAAGATGTCCCGCATAATTAGAACTTATCCCTAAACTGCAAGAAACTTCAATTTGAGTATCAAACGCTTCCAAACCAATAATCGGAAAACTTAATTTAATTCTATCAACCTGACCATAAATTTTGGTACAAAAAAAAGAGAATAGTATGTAAAATAGAAACTTGTTTATTTTCAAATTAATCATTCTTATTTATATTTTCTCGAACCCTGAATATTTGAAGAATTCCGCCAAATTTTTCAATTGTATTATTATAAAAAGTTTGAGCATCATTAGGAATATTTTGATTTAATTTAAATTCAATATCTCGCACATGACTATTTGTAAATAACGACATGATAACAACAGAAAGTATTTCATCTTCGCTATAGTTTAAATTATTCTGTGTTGCATAGTCTGTTAAAAACTGAATTGCATTATTTACTTCTGTCATTGAACCCAATTGTGCATAATGGTTTGCAGTAAGTCTTATTTCATTAGAATCTTTTCCAAAATCATTCTCTGCATTATTCTATTGGAAGAGCATTTCCTTTGAGCGGTTCTGTGCAAATAGTGTCAGTAGATAGAAGAGTGTGTTTGTTTTTTAGTTATAATTTGCAAACCTATTCAAAAAGCAAGTTCGCAGTGATGCTGTCGCTTAACACCACGAACAGTGGGGGTGAAGCTATCGCTTAACAGCCAGAACAATAGGAGATTTTCTAAAAAAATATCGTAAAAAAAATAGACATCGGATAAGGTGATAAACCTAGCAACACATATAAAAATTTAATTATTTTTTTTTGTTTATACCCATATTTAATTAATGGATCAGCTTTGTAATATTTTAAATATCGATTTGAGTTGAATTTATAAAAAATATAAAATATTACTATTTCAAAGATTAACGCTATTTCATACTGAGGTTCTTCAAAAATATAAAATTGAAAATATACATAAAATGATGAAATTAGTAATGTAACACTAAAACTATGTAAAAAGATCACATTTTTAATTTTTTCTTTTTGACTTTTAGGCTCAATACTACCTAAAAATTCACTAAATATATATTGTCCTAAGAACATTAAATCTAAAATTCTCATTCTTATTGTGTTTTAATTTGTCTTCAATAATTTTGTAATACACCACCATTATTATGATAATGAACATTTAATTTCATCCCTGATTCCCATTGAACTGACATGGCATCTTTAACTTCAAAATACATCGCTTCTGTACCACCAGGGTAAAAGTTATCAAAACCTGCATATACTAATCCAACAGGATTTGAAAATTGACTAGCCGCAATAGCTCCTCCTGCAATTGCCGCAATATTCCAAGCTAATTTTCCTCCCTCAGATATTCGTCCTGTAGAGATTTATTTAATTTCTAGCTACGGGTGTCCTGATGCGGAAGTTAGGTAAAAAAACTTAAATCATTGGAGGATCAAACCATTCCCCTTTCTCAATCACCCTTATTATGTGTTGAAACGAAAATTGCTTTTTTGGCTTCTTATTAAAACACTTATTCCATAATAATAATATATTAAATAGATCAGATTCTTGTTCAAAATAATCATCTGGGTCAAATGAAGTAAGGTTTATAGAATATCTCTTACTTAATTCACTCATAAAAATATAAGCATCTAATCCATCTATTCCTAAATCATCAATAAAAACTGTTTTATGATCAACATTTATGTTTATCAAACTCTCAATAAACATTTTTAAATCATTTTCTAGATATTTTCTATTCATTTATTTATAATTAAATTCATATATCAGAGAACTAAAACCTGTTGTTATTCCCAAAAGACCACTTCCTATTGCTTGATTTTGCCAAGCCCTTCCTATGATGATAGCATCACTTCGACTATATAATGGACTCCATTTTCTACCATTAATAAGCTGGAATAGCAACCAAAAAGGATACAAATTTTAAGCTACCCTCTCTAAATTCATAAATTTTAATTCATTTTCTTTTTCAGCAGGTGTTTTATAACCTAAAGCTGAATGAAGTCTTTTATTATTGTTCCAATAGATATATTTGGTCACTTCTTTATTTAAGTGTTCAATTGATTGAAAATTAAATCGATAAAGGTATTCGTATTTGATACTTTTAAAGAAACTTTCAGCCACAGCATTATCCCAACAATCTCCCTTTCGACTCATACTTTGTTTTGAAGTTGGGTTCTCTGATAAAATAGAAGTAAATAGCAGAATGCTATATTGAACTCCTCTATCTGAATGTAGCAAAAAACCTTCTTCAATATCTCTATTATTTCTAGCATTTACCCATGCTTTTAAGACTGTATTTTCTGTGGTCATATCTTCACTCAATGACCAACCAATAACCTTACGATCTGCCAGATCAATCATGGTAGTCAGGTAAGCCCATTTATCACTTACTCTTATATAAGTGATATCTGAAACCCATTTCTTACCAAGTCTATTTTCGTGAAAATTCCTACCTAAAAGGTTATCCGCTATTGGTTGATTATGCTTAGAATCAGTGGTGACCTCAATAAATTCAAAGATGTCAATTCTAGCCTGTTCGAAAGAGTAATAATATTCATGATCAACCATTTCTAATTTTAGGATTTTAAAGATGCTTTCATCTACTGTATTATCCTAGTAATTGCCTTTACGGCTCATACTTGGTACTACATTAATCTTTAATGAACTTATAGGTTAACTATCGTACTCCCAATATGCCCTAGTTGAAGTTACTTTCAATTTCTTTTAAGGCCAACGGAAAGCAATACATCAATAATCGAAATACTCTACCAAAAATTATTTATAGAAATTTTGGTAGAGTACTTCGATTAAACCAGTCTAAATGTCATCAAAAATACCGTATTCTTTGAAGAATTAATGGATTATCTCCAACCTCCTCCAAGGGCTTGGTATAATGATATCATTGAGGTTAATCTCTCTACTTTTATATCCATTAAACTTATTTGAGATGATAATTCGGAGTCTCTGGCAATTAACACCTCAAGGTAAGTTCCATAACCATTTGTTAGAAGAGCCTCCGAGTGGGAAACTGCTTTATTTAAGGCATCTAACTCCTCCTCTTTTACAAGGTACTTTCTAGTGGCGGTGTCATAGCCAATTAACGCATCTGACACTTCGGTTGAGGCTACAATTAGAGATTTTTGAAAATAAAATGTTGCCTGCTCTTGTTGTGCTTTGGAGATCTCTAATGCTGTACGATTGCGTCGTTTATTAAAGATGGGTTGTGTCAAACCAGCAGCGGCATTCCACAAAAATGCATTAGTGGAAAATAGATCTGAAATGTTCTGTGCCTGAAGACCTCCTCCTATACCAATAGTAATGCTAGGATACATATTGGCACGTGAAATATTGGTTTGCTCAAAGGCTTGCATTAAACCAAACTCTGCGGCACGAACATCAGGACGATTAGCAAGTAACTGAGCGGGTACTCCTGTTTGAAGTTCGTGGTTCAGCTCAATCACATTCAAAGGAGACCGTGCTATTTCGGTATAATCTCGCCCTAGCATCAAATTGATGGTGTTCTCAAGGAGTTTTTGTATTTGCTCAAAGTCTATTAATAATGCCTCCGTTGCATGGAGTTGTGCTTTTGTTTGCATCACTCCAGCTTCATTCACACGACCGCTCTTTTTTAATTCCATCATCACCATTAGACTTTCTTCTCTGTTCTTAATGGTTTCCTTGACTAACTCTATTTGAGCATCTGTCTTTACAAGTTGGTAATAGGCAGACGAAAGATTAGCGATCAAGGCCGTTTGGATTGATTTTACATCTTCTTGAGATTGAGATAAAGAAGCTTTTATGGCATTTTTGTTAGCCGTAATTCGTCCCCATAGGTCAGGCTCCCATCCAATACTCCCTTGCATGGTATACTGCTCAAAGGATGCTCCTGCAAAAATAGGTGTTAAGTTAGAGAAGGTTGTAGACGCTGCCTCTGCATTCACAGCTAACGATGGAAAATACTCTGCTTTTCCCTGCTTAAACATAGCTTCGGCAGCAACTACACGTTTATACCCAATCAATAGGTCAAAGTTATTTTCAAGTGCCTCATCGATTAAGGCTTTTAGATTGTCATCATTAAAAAAAGACCTCCAAGGCATTGCTGCAATTGAAGTTGTATCCTTAAGTGACATCCCTCTATAAGCATCTGAAAGATTACTCTCTTGCGGCTTATATTTTTTGGTTACTAAACATGACGAGAACATCATGATTAATAATATATATAGAGTTGATTTCATTATAATTATTTTGAATAGTAAGTGTTGAATATTGTGCCTTAGAGTAGAGTTTTATGCTAAGCTCGATGGAAAATCAGTTCGATCTGGATAATTAATTTTCAACTCGTTTAGTTTTAACCAAAACTCGGAACACAATATTCGCTACACATTTGTGGATTAATCGAGCTGTATCATCAGCTGTTCATCAATTTCAGTTTCCTTCTTATCAATAAGTTGTTTAGAGATGTGTTTTATTCCACCTTGTAAACGCTCTTGAAGTGATTGGAAAATTACAAATAATGCTGGAATTACGAAGACGCCTAGAACAGTTCCGATCAACATTCCTCCTACAGCACCTGTACCAATAGAACGGTTACCCAAAGCTCCTGCCCCAGTGGCAACCATCAAAGGAATTAGACCAAGCACACAAGTAAATGATGTCATAATAATTGGACGAAGACGCATACGTGCTGCTTCTATACCAGCTTGAACAAGTTGTTGTCCATTATGTCGGTTTTGAAGAGCATATTCCACAATAAGAATGGCATTTTTTCCTAGTAGGCCAATAAGCATGATCAGTGCCACTTGAAAGTAGATGTTATTATCTATACCAAAGATATTGATGAACATCAAAGCACCAAATATCCCGACAGGAAGGGATAGAATGACTGCAAATGGAATGAGGAAACTTTCGTACTGTGCCGAAAGAAGGAAGTAAACAAAAATTAAACTGAGCATAAATACTATCACTGATTCACTACCTGATTTACGCTCTTCACGCGTCATTCCTGAATATTCATAACTAAAACCAGAAGGCAGGGACTCACTCACTTCTTCGATGGCACGAATAGCATCGCCTGAACTGTATCCTGGGGCGGCAGCTCCCATCACCTTGGCAGAGTTAAAGAGGTTAAATCTTTCAACCAAGTCGGGGCCATTTGTTTTTGTAAGTGCAACAAACTGGCTAATAGCCACTGATTCGTTCTGATTGTTACGAATGTAGATGTTATTTAATGCATTTGTTGTAGCACGTTCTTCAGGTTTAGCTTGAATTACGATACGGTACTGCTTGCCAAAACGGTTGAAATCTGATATGTATTGACTACCAAAATAGGCTTGCATTGTATTGAAGATAGTATTAACATCAATACCTGCTTCTTTTGTTTTCTCCACATTAACGGTCATCTCGTATTGTGGATATTTTGTTGAAAACGAAGATACTGCATAAGCAATTTCAGGGCGTTGATTCAAGTTCATTAAAAACTCTTGCAGTTTTGCTTCCATGTTTTTCAAATCACCACCTGTTCTATCTTGCAACTGGCATTCAAACCCAGAACTGTTACCAAATCCACGAACGGTAGGGGGAGTGAAGAATAAGATATTAGCTTCTTTAATATGAGTTACTTTACCATATAACTGTTTAACAACTGCTCCAACCTGTGTATCAGCTGTAGTACGTTGGCTCCATGGCTTAAGTTTAACAACAATAAAAGCTTTGGACGAACCATTGGTTCCATTCATCAAACTAAATCCATTGATGACCATTCGAGTGTCCACCACATCCATTTGAGAGATAATATGATCAAGCTCTTCTACTACCTCCGTTGTACGTTCAAGAGTAGACCCTTCTGGTAACTCAATATCGCAGTAGATAGAACCTTGATCTTCCGCAGGGATAAAACCTGTAGGTGTGGTACTGAAAAACCATACAGAAGCTACTGTACAGGCAATCAAGAATCCTATAGGAATCCAAATACGTTTCATAAAGGAGTCAATAGTATTTACATAACTGTCAGTGATCTTATCAAAAACACTATTAAATCCATCACCTAACTTTACAACTATACTTTTGTGATTTTTAGTCTTACGATCTTTTATTGGTTTCAAGAAAAGTGCACATAATGCAGGACTTAATGTGAGTGCATTTACCGCTGAGATAATGACAGCTATTGTTAGAGTAATTGCAATTTGACTATAGAAAAGTCCTGTAGGCCCTTCAAGGAACGTAACTGGAAGAAACACTGCAGCTAAAACTAATGTTCCTGAGATAATTGCTCCAGTAATCTCTTTCATAGCCATAACAGATGCTTTACGCGAACTTTCAATCCCTTCATCGAGTTTCACATAGACTGCTTCTACCACCACAATGGCATTATCTACAACGATACCGATGGCTAATACCATGGCAAACATGGTCAACATATTTATTGAAAACCCAAATGTTTTCAGGAAGAAGAAAGTACCAATAATGGCTACAGGTACTGCAATGGACGGTATTAATGTAGCTCTGAAATCCTGTAAAAATACAAGTACCACTAAAAATACCAAGATAAAAGCAATCACGAGGGTGATCAATACCTGACTAATAGATTCATCCAAGAAATCTTTAGTATTCATGGGGATCACATACTCAACACCTGGAGGGAAATCCTTAGAGGCTTCTTCCAATGCATCTACCAATTCAATAATAATATCATTGGCATTGGAACCTGCAGTCTGCTTTACGGAGAAAGCAACAGAAGGATACCCCTCTGTAACATTATTGGAGATATAACTAAAAGCTCCCAATTCAATATCAGCGATGTCTTTTAGACGAAGAAAGTCACCATTTCCCTCTGCTCGGATAATAATATTTCTATACTCCTCCTCTTGTGTCAATGTCCCTTTATAACGGATGGTATACTCAAAGACCTCATGAGAGTTTTCACCAAACTTACCTGGTGCCGCTTCAATATTTTGATCTTGAATAGCTTTTGCTACATCCGCAGGTAACAAACCATAAGTTGCCATTTTATCAGGCTTTAACCATATTCTCATTGAATAGTCACGCATACCAAAAGCGTCAACATCTGCTACACCATTAATTCTTTGAAGAATTGGAATAATATTAATTTTAGCATAGTTATCAAGGAAGTTGTCATCAAGATCAGGGTTTGTAGAATAGACAGAGGCAAACATTAAAATACTATTCTGTACTTTCTTGGTTTCAACACCTGTCTGAACAACAACTTGCGGTAGTTTATTAGTGACTTTAGCAACACGGTTCTGCACATTCACCGCTGCAATATCAGGGTCTGTACCTAATTCAAAATAGACACTGATTTTTGCTTTTCCGGAGTTGCTGGAAGTAGAGCTTACATAACTCATACCTTCCACACCGTTAATTGCCTCTTCAATTGGGGTGACAACACTTTTTAGAATTGTCTCTGAGTTTGCACCTGCATAAGTAGCCTCAACTGTTACTGTTGGAGGTGCAATATCAGGAAATTGTTCAATAGGAAGCCCTACGACTCCCATATATCCTAATAGACAGATAATAATGGATATCACTGTCGATAGAACAGGGCGTTCTATAAATTTTTGAATCATTTTCTTTTGTAATAATTTGATTAATGAGTTTTTAGCTTTTTGATGTATTTTAAAACACATCATTTTAATTGGTAAGTTTTAGAAGCTATTAGTTAATCATAATGCCATCATGCACCTTTATTATTCCCTCTGCTACAATCTTATCACCAGGTTTAACTCCTGCCTCAACAATGTACTTATCTTCGTATTTTAAACTGTTTACTTTTATCTCTCTAGAAGATGCTTTGTTTTCTTGGTCAAGTACATAAACGAATAGTTTGCCTTGTAGTTCATAAGTTGCAGCCTGAGGAACAAGAATAGCTTTTTCAATGGCTGATGGGATTTTAATAATACCACTACTACCTGTTCGTATCAGTTTGTCAGGATTTGGAAACTCTGCTTTATAGCTCACACTGCCAGTTCTAGGGTTTACAAGGCCATTGATTGCTACAACTCTACCTGAATGCTCATACATTATACCATCAGACAACATCAAAGAAACATCAGGCATTACTTTCAGCCGTTCTTCTTGACTCATACCTCGTGTACCTCTGTTTAATTCTAGAAGCTCCTTTTCAGTTTGAGTAAAGAAGGCATATACACTACTTATATCTGTTACAGTTGTCAATGGCATTGGTGTTTGACTGCTTACCAATGATCCTAGTTTATAGGGAAGATCACCGACCACACCATTCACCGGACTACGGACAATAGTATACGACAAATTCTCTTTAGCATTTTTACGATCAGCTTTAGATTTTTCTAACTGAGCAATTGCCGCAGACAGGTTACTTCTTTTAGTCGCTAATTCTACCTCGCCAATAATACCTTTCTCTACAAGTGGTTTAACTTGTGAAATCTCTAACTGTGCTTTTTCAACATTAGATTCAGCAACTAAAACGAGTGCCTCTGCAGCTCTTAGTGATTGCTTTTGATTTTCACTATTGATGGTGAAAAGTACCTGTCCTTTCTTTACCTCTTGTCCTTCAATGATATTGCAACTTTCTATAAAACCTGAGGTTTGAGGACGTATTTCAATATTTTGTACACCTTCGATACTTGCGGCATATTGTTGCTTTATCTCAACTTTAGTTATTCCTAAAGATTCTGTTTTTAAGTCTAACGATTTAGATTGTTGTTGTTTTTGCTGTTCTGATCCACAAGAGGTAAAGATCATTACTGCAATGGCAACAAAGATTAATTGGTTTTTAAAATTCATTTTGGTTTTGTTGTTAATTTATTCTTCTAACGAGTGATACTTCTTTAAGTCTTTGATGAATGAATCGAGGTTATTTATCATGCCATGTAAGTACCTTGCGTAGAGTGAAGGCTCGGAGTTTGGCATTTCAAATTTTTCATCATCTTCAAGTAATGTATTGGATAACTTTTTAAATTCATTGATCTTCTCATGCATTGCTAATGACCTTCTGGATTTTTCGGCCTCCTCTTCAAGAAGTGAGATAAAAAAGGTTTTATTAATGGTGAAGTATCTTTTTCTATCACCTGGCTTAGTAAAATAACTGATCATCTTTCGATCAGATAAAGTTTTCAAAGAAGATGAAATAGTTGCTTTGCTTGCCGATACAATTTCTATAAGAAAATCAAATGTAACTCCTTTACTACCATTGATTACCAGTACAGATAGCACACGGGCAGCTACAGGTGATAGTTTATAACTTTTTTCAAATAAAACCCCTTGCTCTTCAATTAAAATTGACATTGCTTTTGATATGTCCTCTCGATTCTCCATGTTTTTGTAAATATTTTACACAAATATATAGTTAGTTCGGTACTTTCCAAACTAAAAGAACTAATCAATCTAAAAAACAAACACCCCACAAACATCGTCTGTGAGGTGTTAATCATTATTGCTATATTTATTTTTATGCTTCATAGATAATAACTGATTTAGTTACTATTTGTTTCTTATTGAATAAGTCAGATTTCTTCTTTGAATATTTATTTTAATTTCTTTTGAATAGCCTACCCATTTTCAATATGGGCAGGCCTTGATAGTGAGTTAGTTTTTAATTTGACACTTAAACTTAATTTGACACAATGTTTTCGTTATTTGACACTAGTAGAAAACCTATTGTTTTTCATATTGATGGTATAAATCTGATAGTTCTGACCAAGAGATTCCTAATAATTGAATCTTCTTGAAAAACGTTGGTACATCTTCTTTCATGAAAGCTGATTTCTCTACGTTTTGTACCATTTTGGAGGCTTCTTCTGAGATAAAGTAGCCTATTCCTCTTTTGTTGAAGATTATTCCGTCATCTTGAAGAGAGGAGTAAGATCTTGCCACTGTGTTGGGATTGACTTCCAACTCTACGGCCAACTGTCTTACGGAAGGAATCTTCTCTCCTTCTCCCCAAGTTCCCTTTAATACCTTTTCGCAAATGAGATCCATAATTTGTAGATAAATAGCTTTATTGCTAGTAAATTCCATATTAAACCTCCTTCTTTTTAAATTTCAAAAACGACAATCCCCATAAGCCTACAAAGAAGACAACCACAATGAGCTGGCCGATATAACCTACTTTCTGAAGCATCACTTCATCATTGATCTGGAATGATAACATATCTGGGTTCTCCAATGATCCTGCTATTAGAACAAACACAATGAACAGCACTAACCATGTCAAAAATGAGATCACAAAGAAGGCTACTGTGGACTTTAAGAATGAATATTTCTTGAATAAAATGGACCCTAAGAAATAAAATCCGTGCATTGATAAGTAGCTTAATGTAGCATACTTGATTGTATTTGCATCCGTTATTGCAAAAGGATTATACATTTGGAATTCTCCACCTGTCATCATCCATCCAGCTTTGGCCAGTAGTTGTCCTGCTACAAATAAAATTGAAACACCTAGAGGATAAGCAAGGGCTGTGCTTAAAAAGATCACCAAAAACTTCTCTTCTCTAGAGGCTGGCAATGACAAGTAATTCATGGCTCCTCCTTTTGTAGAAACTCTGTGGAATGAAAAACTTGTAATGATTGCTCCTCCAAATGAGAAGATTAATGTATAAATAGTTTTCATTGTATCTACTCTCACCAATCCTCTTGGCTCAATACTGCTTGCCATTGCACTGATGGCTAAGATGAAAGCTACTACACCTAAAATTCCTAATAATAATGGTTGCTTTAGTAATACTAACTCGTACTTTAAAAGATAAGAGATTCTTTTGAGGTTAAATTTAGTTTCCATGATAATTGTAAGGTTTTAATTAATTTGACAATGCAGAAACCATTTCAGATTTCTCACTTAATACGGCATTAAATAATAGTTCAAGATTCACTCTGCTGATATCTCCTGTAGTATTCCTGGCCACTACCTTATCTTCTGCGATTCCTTTCTCCTCATAAATTACATCTTCACTCAATACCTTATCTGCAGTTGTAAATAGTAATTTTTCTGTAATGCTGTCTAATGTCTCATTGAATACCACCTTTCCGCTGTCCACGATAACGATTGGATCAATTAAACTCTCTAAATCCCTCACTTGATGCGTAGAAATCAAGAATACTCTATCGTCTGACATGTATTTTGCTACTAATTTTCTGAACTGACTTTTTGAAGGAATATCCAAACCGTTTGTAGGTTCATCCATCAAAAGCAATCTTGTATTACTTGCCAACCCTAAAGAGATTAATGCTTTTTTCTTTTGTCCGTATGACATATTATGAAGGGTCATATCTGGTGTTAAACCAAACTCTGCAATCATTTCAAAAAAAGCAGTACGGTCAAACTTTGGATAGAATGGCGCTAGTACACCTACATAACTCTCAATTGAAATATTTGGGAAAGTCATTTCTTCTGGAATAAAGAAAACCTCTCTCAAAAACTCCGGCGATGCGTCTGAAGCATAGTGCCCTCCTACGTTTACTGTGCCATAATGTGGTCTTTTTAACCCTGCAATCAACATCAGAAGTGTTGATTTACCTGCACCGTTCTCCCCTAATAAACCATATATATTGCCCTCTTTTAATTCTAAATCGAGGTTATCGTATAATATTTTTCTTCGAGAATACCCGAAAGTCAGATTATTTATGTTGATCATTTTATTAATTATTTAGTGTACTAATTAACTATTACACTACAACATTAGAACATTAATATGATATATCCAAATTTTCAGCAAAAAAAATTCCCCAATTGCATAACAATTAGGGAATTTCATAGATTGTGAATTTCGTTCAGGTCATTGCCTGTTTGTCAAAACTAATTCATGACCGTGTAAAAGTATGAGGAGTAGTTAGTTCTTATATCGTCCATTCGAATTCATTACTTCTGGTTGCCAAGTTCTAGTGAATTTAGCTAAGTTGTCTTGTACTTCTGGCAATAGATCTCCTGCGTACTTGTCTATTGCACCATCCCCTAAATAAAGACCGATGTAAGCAAGAATATCATCTGTTGCTAAACCGTTTTCTTCACCAAACCCAGTTCTTAATACTTGTCTTGGATCTGAACCTTTAGCTTGACTTGCTTCATTTCTTGTCAAGATACCATCACCGTTTGTATCCAAATCTTCAATCAGCCATTGTGCTTTTTCTTCACCAATCAATGCTTTAAAGTAAATCTTAGCATCTGAAGCTGTGATTGTTGGATTGATTGAAGGTACTGTTCCTTGGTAACCGCACATTTCGATGAACTGATCATCAATATCAATTCCTAAATTGATTTCGATATCCAAAATAGCCAAACGGGCGTTTTCCGGATCACTTACCACTCCATCACGTGATACAAAATAACCATCAGAGTTCAAGCATCCATCGTTGCCATTTCCTACAGGTGTAACACATGTTGTGTTGTTTGGATTTAAGTTACCGCTTCCTTCATTATTATCTTCTTCTGAAGGTGTCTCAGTACATCCACCACTAAAAGCTTGCACTTGATCTGCCCAGCATTGTCCACACGCTTCATAAGGATGAGAAGCAGGGCAATTGCCAGAAGCTGCTGTATCCTCAGATCCAGACTCTGTTTCATCTGCAGTACCAGTGTCTGTACATCCTGCTGATTGTGCTTGTGCTTGGCTTTCCCAACACTGATCACATGCCACATAAGGGTGAGATGGAGGACAGCTTACTCTATAATTAGAGGCTGTTTCATTTACCTCTTCTTGATGGTCCGTTACACACCCTGAAATAAGCATTGAGAATAGTAGTAGTAGAATTAAATTAACTGTTTTCATTTCATTTCTATTTTATGTTTGAGATACACGAAATAAGTAGCTTGAAATGGGGATACTAAATTTTATGCTACGTCATAATTTTATTTTCAATTCGTTCTCCGTATCATTTCAATACTTCATATATACGCTTAACAATACACAAAACACTATTTATCAAACATTTAAACCACCCAAAAATTAATTCATTCTTACTCCAAAGAATTTTATTTTTTATCAACCTCATAGGCTTTAAAAATAATTACGTCATTACTTTTCATGCTTTTAGTCGGTCTTTTTTTGATCCTAATTGAATTAGATTGAAGTATGAAAAAGGAATTATTACTACCAATATTGATCGCCCTTCAAATGGGCAGTTGTCAAATTCAAAAAAATACCAATCAAGGAGAACTAGCGGAAGATTGTATTCTCGACAATGAAAAATACAACAACCAAGAACAGGTGCATTTAAGTGATATAAGGCGGTGGGTTGATGAAAAAGAAATTTCCACCGTAGAAGATTTCATGCTCAAATTACCTGATGTCTACCGCAAAAACTTCTCAATGGTAGAACACACAAAAGCACTAGGTGAATCTAATTTGGATTACCCTCGTATTGTAATGTTTGGAGAAGACGGACATTTACTTTTCAATATCAGTTCAAAACTGGATGACCCCACCTATCAAAAAGTAGACGGGATTGAATTAAACGAGGAAACTGGAAACTGGGAGCTTTTCCAAGTCGATTTTTCTCAATCAAAAATCAAAATACACGATGCTCCACAGGAATGTTTCAGGTGTCATGGAGAGCGTCACCCAAAACCGCTTTGGGGAAGCAGTAATCATTGGGAAGGTGTTTTTGGTGATAATGAAGCCAAAGGTCCAAATGGAGAAGCTTTATCGTTAAGGCATCTACAAAAAATGAATGCTTTCAGAAATAAGCTCACCGATAGTCCAAGGTTGAAATTATTGCTTTGGGATGAGGAGCAGGTTCTTCGTTCTGGAGGTATCCGAAATATCAAAGACAATCGATTTGGGGCAGAATTAATTACTTCCAACCACTTTATTGGAGCTTCAACGGCTAAAGGTATTCATAAAAGAATTAGTCAGAGCCCTCAATTTCAAAAGGCTGTCTTTCCCCTTTTATTACTCACTGCTCAGATGAAAAAAGAGGTAACTCTGGGAGAAATCACCAAAAAACAATTGGCAAAATATAACCTGCCGTTTCAAATTGATGCTCTTTATAAGCAACTTGGAATTGACACTAAAACTGATTTTTCAATCAATAATAGTTTAGAAGATGAGCACCCTGACGCCTTTTGGAAAATGGGTAAAGGAACACTTTATGAGCAAGTAGCACTATTGGTTTTATATAATGAATTGATGCAAAATGAAGAACTGAAAGATATTTTCATCAATATACCCACCCATCAAGTTTGTAAGTCAGAAAATCATATCATCTCCAATCTATTTGATTTGGTGAAGCACAAAGCCAATTATCATTATTTATTGAAAGGGCAAGGGAAAGTAGAAGCTTCAAAAGTCTACCTTCCAATGGATGATGATGAGGTGTTCGACTCTGTACTTCAACCTGCTTTCCATTATTTACAGAATTATTATAGCACTCAAAATCAAGTGCTTTGAATTCTTTGTTTTGGGCGGTCAATTGGGACCGCCCCTACTTGGTGATATTCTCTATAAAATCAGTAAGATTTTCATGCCTGTCTAAGTTCAGTTTTTTCCTCAGACGATAACGTGAAGTCTCAACTCCTCTTAAAGAAATATTTAAAGCTGTCGCCATTTCTTTTGAAGACATATTCATACGGATATAAGCACAGATTTTCAATTCCTGTGTATTGAGTGCTGGATGTTGCTGTTTTAAGATTTTGAAGAAATCACTGTGTAATAAGTTGAAATGTTCTTCAAAGCGGGACCATTCTTTTTCATCATTAATATCTTTACCAATTTTCTTGATAATGACCTCCAATGAATCATAAGTACGCACTTTAGAGAAATTTCCCTTATTGATTCTTTCCAGAATCTTCTGAAGGTCCTCTTTCAAATTACTCAACAACTCATTCCGTTGTGTCAAATGCACAGTACTCAGCGCCAATTCCTTATTCTTATGTTCAAGGTCCTGCTTTAATTGCTTTTCCTTCAACACTTGAATTTCAATGTCTTTATTATGCAACTGCAATTGTTTTTCTCCTAAAAGGCTTTTCACCTTATTCAAGAAAGACCACCTTGAAGCAAGGAATAAAACGGTAATCAACAGTGCAACCAACAGCACATATAAAATGTAGGCATAAATACTCCTGCTCCAAGGAGGAAGAACCGTAAACTGTATACTGGTCACAGTGCTTTCCTCTCCATAAATATTCTTGCCTTTCACCATCAGGGTATAATTGCCTTCTTTGAGGTTAGTGTATTTCACATGGTTGCTTTTTGTCCATTCATTGGGCTGTTTATCAAATCCTTGGAGATAAGTTTCATATTCATTGAAATGCATTCCATCATAATACGAAGCCACAAACTCAACATTGATGGTGTTTCTTTCATAAGGAATCTCAATACTTTTTTTCTTTTGCTGAGGATTGTATTCATTATGGCTTTCCAATCCATCAGAACTATTGAATGAGATAATCGAAAGTGGTACTTTTTCAATAAACGATCTTTGGTATCTTGGGTTAAAATCAATAAAACCCTCCTTCGCTGTGATCAACACATGGTCTTTATCAATGGGTATGATCTGTTCCAAATCATCACTGACCAAATGATTGACCCTGCCAAAAATATTTCTTTCAATAATCGGTGAATTACTCAAAATATTCTTGATCATTCCTACTTTCCCATTTTGAATAAAATAGATATTTCCCGCATAATCATTGGTCATCGCAGACACCCTTTCATTCGTTCCTAAAAGCTTAGTGTAAAGACCGTGAAGTTTAAATTTGTCATTCTCTTCATCATAAATAAAAATTCCCCTTTCACCACAGAACACAAGTTCTCCATTGATTTTAAAGAGGTTAATTAAAACATTACTATAAAATCCATCAGACTGTCCGTAATGCTTTAACTCTGTAATTTCATTTGTAGTAAAATCAATTTTAAGCCTATATACCCCTTTAAAACCATGACTAATCCAAAGTGTATTGGTCTTTTTGTTCAATGACATTAATCGAGAGGACTCATGAAAACCTTTTAGTTTTTCTCTTGTCCAACCCTTGTTTGTTTTCTTTAAGATGAATAGACCGTTGTAGGCACCTTGCAAGTATTTTTCTTCATCAATTGCGACCAAATTCCAAGCTCCAATTTTATCATTCACCAACTTGCTTTCTCCACTTTGAATACTGTATAACCCCAGATGCTGTCCATAAAATACTTGCCCATTGATTTTGTCTACAAAATAAGATTGTCCTCTACCTCCTTTTACGGAGTGATACATAAAAGTGCCTCCTTTGTAATGACTTTCATACAAGCCATTTGAAGTTCCTAAATAGACTTTCCCATTATCTTTGCAGGCGGTGTATCCTCCCCCTTCAATTCCAGCAAACTTATTGAGCATTCTGAAAGGAGATTCTAACTCTATGTAAGATAATCCATTGCGATGAGCTACCCATAAATTGTCTTGCTTGTCAATGAAAAGGTCATAAACAATTATATCCGTCAAGCCCTGATCTGTTACAATATGATCTTGCTTTTCTCCATCATCAGAGATAATATAAATTCCAGCATTTTGTGTCCCAATGGCAATTCTTTTTTCCGGCAAAACCAACGCCGTGTTGATCATGGCATTCTTTAATTCCGCCCATAAGTTTTTAGCAACAGGTGCAATAACATTATTTTCTTCTTTATAAATTTCTCCTTCTAATGTAAAAATCAGCCTTTTGGTCGATGAATATTCTAAAACTTTTCTGATATTTTTCCCTTTTAGAAAATTTGCGTTTGTAAGTAGAATACGTTGTTGAGAAAGCGGTATAAATTTTTCAATTCCAAATTCAGCACTTGAAGAATAAATGAATTCATCAATGAAAAAGGAATAACGGGTGGCTTCTTTGGTTTGGATGGCTGTCACTCTGCTGTGATCGTAATAGAAAATAAAATCGTGTGAGATAAAGTAGATTTCTCCTTCTTTGCCACTATAGATGTTCCATACCTCATCAAATTCAATATCATGGGGCAAATCCTCTGACAGAGAGTTGTATTGCAATCTGTTGAGCGAATCTGCTTCAAAATAGCCAAACTCTTTTTGACCTCCCACATAAATGCGTTTATCAATAGCCTTTACACAAAGCAAATTACTATTGGCTTGGTTCAGTTTATAGGTGTTCCAATTCTTTCCGTCAAACTCTAATAACCCAAAATTGTTTGCAAAATACATGTACCCTCTTCCTCCTTGGGTGATTGACCAATTTTGAGAACCTGCACTATAGATAGACGATGGAATTTTGGTAATAATAGGTACACCATTAATTGGATCAATGGATTTGGAGTATAATTGAAAAGAATAAAAGAGTACACAGGTCAAAAATAAAAAATGTTTCATGCTCGTGGTGTCAGTTGATCAAATAAACGGTCTTCCTCCAAAGACCTTCGATAAACTACAATTGCTGGTTGTTTTTATAGTACACAATTAATATCTAATAAGTACCTGTTCAAAATTATCTCATACTATGATTTATTTTTGACTTAAGTACTAAGTCAAAAATAAATGATAATTAATTCTTCATTATTTTTTGTGAGTACAACGCTGAAAAACGTATAAATAGTGGTTCTATTTAAAGTTTTTTAAAGGCAGTAATC
>NZ_LQAQ01000060.1 GCF_001583495.1 Flammeovirga sp. SJP92
TAACCGTCCAATACATCGTCTACAGGTGAAGTAGATGACTGCCATACGTAAGCCACATTGTCAACACCTCTTGCATTCATTCCATCTACAATATGACGCCATGCTGCTTTATACTCGTCTTGTTTGTGATATCCTGCTGGATAATCGCCTCCCGCTGTTTCTTGAGAATTCCAACGTCCATCAAACTCATAACCAATTCTCAAGTAAATTTTCTTGTCAGGGAATGTATTACAGAATAATGCTAATTTATCGATATGTTGCTCATACTGACCGTTTGCAATTCCTTGTAATCCGTTCAGGTTCCAGTTTTCTGTGATTGACATTGCAATAATCAACGCCGATTGATCCCAACCTAATGCAGTGCTTGATGCATTCAAAGGTCCTGAACCCCAATCTGTATCAACTCCAGTAAAGTTACCGGCATTATCCATACCTGTTGCACCATAGTTTATTCCGTAATTGTCTTGTGTCAACATAAAGAAAGAAACGTATGCTACAGCTGCTGCTGGCTCTGGCATATTACCTTCTCTGTATCCCGACATTGCCGCCAAATCCTGACCGATGGCCAACATAGTCTTTCCATTTTTAGGAGTGAATTTACCTTCTATTTTATCTCCTAATACAGGTTGTGCTTGTGTAGTAGCAGAAGTCTCTGTACCCAGATCTCCAGAGCCTTCTGCATTCATCGCGTACACATTCACATAATAATTCGTTTCGGCTTCAAGACCATTAATTGTGGTTTGTGTGGAAGTAGTTGTAACAGAGTCAGAGTAATTTCCTGAAGCTACACTGTATTTTACTACATAACTTTCCGCATCACTCGCCGCCGACCAGCTTACAGTAATTGATGATGATGAATTACTTGTTGCTGCAATATTTTGAGGAATACCTGGCAATACACCTTCTACAGGAGGGTTTTCCTCGTCTGGTGGTGTTGTACCGCAATCGCCTGTTGTTAGAATTTGATATAAATTAGCCTCTCCATTCTGATATTTTCCTGAAGTGATCAAGTTGTTCCACTGCTGTGCAATGTATGCATTCTGCTGTACTCTAGTATCTCCCCAATATCCATTTCCAGCATCTGGCCACATCCATTGCTCTTGTGATTGCCAGTCTGCATTGATGTATGAAATTGCTCGGATCACATCTTCATTTCCTTCAATAAATGGAATTAATTGATCTTCAAAATACTGTTTCCACATGGCCTCACCAGTCATTGGAGTTTTCAGACCTGGGTTGTCATAAGTCGTAAAAGTATTCTCATCAAAATCATAATACTGTGCTGAAACCTCAGCCATCATTACTGGCTTTTGCTTGTTTCTTGCCATATCCAATAAGAACTGAAGGTTTGGACCATTAAAGCCTTCATCATAAAAGAAGAAAGATAAACCAATATAATCCACATACTCATCTCCAGGATACCAAGCATCAATTGGGTTAGAATTATAAGTGAAGCCGTATGCAGCTGACTGCCAAACATAAGCCACGTTTTCTACTCCCTGAGCATTTAAACGGTCTACTAAATAACGGTAAGCATTAATGTATTTTGTTGGATCATAGAAGTTCCATGTACCATCAAACTCATAACCAATTCTTAAGAAAAACGGTGTGGTAGGATTGGCTTTCGCAAAGTTGGCAAACTTATCAATTGAAGCATCATAAACTCCATTTACTACATCTGTTAATCCATTAGGATGGTCTTCTCCTTTACCATCATTGTCCTCTACCATATACAATCCAATGGCTACAGCTGCTGAAGGGTATTTATCAATACCACATTGAATACACATGTCACCGCTACCATAGTTGTTGATGTTTTCCAAACCTGCAAAATCATAAATGTTGGTATAGTTTGTAAAACCTCCAATTGCAGGGAATTGACCTGAACCTACATATTCATCTACAGAATTGTTGTCTTGTCCTAAGAACATTAAAATTTTACCATTCTTAGGAGTAAATTTACCAGATACTTTACCTTGCTCATCTGTGGCACCATTGCAACTTGATCTAACCTTTTGTACTGGATTAGACTGCTTTGAATCCGTTGCATTTGATGCTGTTAAAGTATAGATATAAGTTCTATCTTCTACAGGGTTGTTTTCTGAATAAGAAAGACCTGTCACTGCAACATCATCATTAGACAATTCAGTATTTCCCTCTTTTGTAACGATGTTTAAGGTATAAGAAGTAGCGTTATTTACACTATTCCATTCAATTACCCATCCGTTTCCTTCATTTCTTGATGAGAGTACAACATTACCCAATTCATCTGAAGGGATATCCTCTTCTGTTGTTATTTGAAGCGGGCTTGTTTTGGCAGATTTTAAATTTCCATTGTAAGCCAATACCTCAAACGTGTAGGTTGTATTACTTGCAAGGTTCTGACTATTATAAGAAGTAACGCCAGCACCTACGGTAGCCACTAGAGTGTTATTTCTATAAATTTCAAAACCTTCTTCATCAGAACTGTTATCGTTCCATTGAATACCTACTGAAGTTTGTGTTACTGAAGTTGACACCAAGTTAGACGGTGCACTTGGAGGATCGGTTGGGTCTGTTGTCTCATCGCATCCTCCTGATTGTGCTTGGGAAGCACTTTCCCAGCATCTGCCACAAGCTTCATAAGGGTGTGACGGAGGACAATTTTGAGCATACGTACTCAAGGCTACAAGTGTAGCAAAAAAAAGTAACGTTAGTCTTTTCATTTCAATTTTTATTATTTCATTTCATTAAAAAAACACATAGAAATCCGGTGAAAAAGGACCTCTAAATTTTCATAGCTAGATGAGTTTTAAGCTCATTTTTATAAGGTGATAGTTTATCTGACCTTATGACTCAAACTTAGTGAATGCGTAATGAATGAAATAATATTCAGCTACTACTAGAATTACAGGAATCCATTCTTCAAAAAGAGCAGTTTTGACGTATCATCTTCAATAACAAGCTCTAATCAACGATTTTTAATACTGCAACCATGCTTCATCTCTCCAATATTAATGCTAATTTTTATTCATTTGAAAGCCTTGTAATGAAGTGCAGTTGAAGTAATTATTTACTGATTTTTATATAAAGATCTAACTTTCTTATCTATACACATTATGAATACGACATAAAATGTGAACTCAACGAGTTGTAATGTTGTGTGGATAATGTTAATTTCACGTTATTCTCTTTCAAAAAATAAACTAATTAATTATTCAAGCTCATGAAAGCAGATATTTTGTTTGTCGTTTTCATCTCCATCTTCTCGCTCACTGCAGTAATTACCCTATTAGGCATCACCAATGTCATCAAAGGCATCAGAGAAAAATATTTGACACCTTTATTTTCCGCACTTATCCTTGAAGTTGTTGCTGCGGTAATTTTGCTTTTCAATAATCAGGACTTTACAGGAGAAAATACTATTCCAGAACTCTTTTACAATGAAACAACTGTTGAAAAAACAGATCAGGCCTCACTTGATCAAAATACATTTCTCGATCTTATCCATAAAGGTGAAAAACTAGACAGTTTACTTAATCTGAAGAATATTGAAATTAATAAACTGAAACATGAAGTTGCGGATTACACAGAAAACACTCAAAAGGATTTCTATTACTACATCCAACAAATAGAAAAAATCAGAGTGACTTGCAATGGGAGTATCAACCTTAAAAGCGGTAAAGAAAGTACCCAAAAAGCACTGAAAATTGTTGAGCAAATCTTACTGTTGAATGGGCGACTTTCTCAAGAAAAAAACACGAAAGAGGAAATTATCAAAGCTTTCGCAAAGTTCAAAAAAGATAACAACAGAGGCAATATTTCTCATAAAATTTACTTACAGGATGTCCCCTTATTCATCAAAGAATATTTGGAAGAAAACTATGAGTTGAAGTTTTATATTTCAAACCCAAAAATACCCAATGGGGTTTTGGAAAATGAGAAAAAGAAGGAAGAGTCTTGATTTTTAAATTCACCACAAAAAAAAGAGACATCTCACTAAAGATGCCCCTTTAAATTTAGAATTTCTAATCGAAAATTCATCTAATACTATTTGAGACACTACCCTCAAATAATTTCTTTAATCTTGGTAATCAACGATCACACGTTTTGTGATTGATTTACCACTTTTGTCAGTATATAAGAGTATATAGATTCCGGTTGTAAGTCCTAATTTTTGTCCCACCTTAAAGGATTTTGCTTCTGACACATTGAATTCTTTAATCAATGATCCCACAGGCGAGAAGAGTTTGATATTACCGTTTAATGGCACTTCGCCCTCTACGGTAAAAATTCCCTTTTTACTTGGGTTGGGATAAATACTGATACTCAACGCTGATAATTCTTCAGCCAAACCATTGCCTTTGATTCTTGCTCCAGAATTACAATTTGCATCAGCCTGAGCTTGTGTTTCAAAACACTGATCACAACTGGCAATTGGTCTGCATGGTGGACATTTTACTGTAATAGCGGCAACATTTTGCTGTGCATGTACACCTATGAAACTTCCGAAGATCAATATTAATGTGGTTACTATTTTCTTCATTTTTTTATTTTTTGAAATGAAGGATCACGTTATCGCAACCCTTCATTTTTGTTTTTAAAGTGATTCTATAAACTTAATGATGTTACTTTTCTCTTCTTCGGTAAGAGCGTTATAAGCCGCTCTAACACCTGACGCATCTCCACCATGTTTTTGGATCGCTTCTTCAAGAGAACTTGCTGAACCATCATGCATAAACAAGGTCGGAAAACCATTTCTTTCTAATAAGTCGATATTTCGGCCAATACCCCATAATGCTGGTGTTCTGAAATTACCATTGTTCACATTGTGTAATTTCATATCTGTATAAGGCCTTATTACTAGATCTCTGAACTCCTTCGGTGCATCACTTCTTGTTTTTTGTGATACTTGATGACAAGAAGCACAACCAATTTGATTGAAAGCTAATTCTCCTTCTGCTACCCCTGGAATGTTATAAGAATTGGCACTCCTTGTGGGCACTGTCAAGAACTTGGTATAAGCTACAATCTGCTCCAAATCTTCTTGAGAAATATCCGTATCTGGATCAATACCATGGTCTTCAATCAGTGCATTACGCGTTTGCTCTTCCACTGTTTTAGCTCCTCCATCCCATCTTAATCCTACTTCTGCTCCTGCAATCCACTGTAAGAAACCAACTCCATATACCGCTGGTGGCAGACGTGGTCCTCTTGGTGTTTGAATTACTTCAGGTCCTCTGCCATCTCTAAAGTGACAAGTTCCACAAGTAGTAGAGCCAATTTTTGCTTCTCCTAATTCCACTTGATACTGATTGTAACCACCTGCATCACTTCTATTAATTACTCCATGGAATAAATGGTGGCCCTCTAGGAAATCATCTACATCATCTTCACTTTCAACCGTAATAGAATGTTGTGTAAAAATAGCGTCTCGCTCTAAGTTGTAGTTTCTTTCATTGAAACCAGCTGTAGCTAAACTTGGTAAAATCATTAGTGTTGAAGCCTTGCCTGCTGAAGCCAATCTTGGATCTCCAAGTGTATTGAAACCTTGACCAATAAAGTAATTCTGTAATGTATTGTAAGTTTGGGCTCCACTACCACCTGCAACAGCTGTAATTTCATAATTCACCATATTACCATAGTTGTAACCCGGTCCTAGGTCAGCATACGTTGTACCTGATACACCTCCAACTGTAGTAGCATATCTCGGTGCTGGGGAATCTCCAATATCTAGAATATCAATTCTTACCACCGTTACATCTTGACCTGTATGAGGATGGAATGTACCATTGGCTGATGTCAATTGAGGATCAATTCTCAAATTATCAGGTCCATCCGTGATTATTGTTTCATAACGGTCCAAATAACGAAGTTGGTCTGCATTGTGAACGGCATCAAAAATAGCTTCAGTAATGCCATCGTATGCATGAGGATGTCTGAATCTCATCCAATTGGCTCCAATAGAAGAAATAGTTGGACGTGTTCTTGGGTCAATTCTTTCTCCTTCTGTTGTAAACAAGGCAGAATACATATACTGATCACCAGGATCGTCTGTCATGTAACCTTTCTTTTTATATCTGAAGAAATAATAGAACTTACCTGCATCTTTGCATTTTACAGGTACTTGGCCTGTTTCATTGAGTTTAACACCTTCAAATTCAATCTGATTACATGAACAGAAGAATTCAAAATCAGGGTTACCATCCGCCTGAATACCAATCGTTTGGCCATAACTTACTGAAACAGTGGATAAATCTTCCGCTAGATCAAATGTGTAACCATGTGTACCCGGTGCAACTCCAATTACTGGCGTTGGCAATGCTGGTGATGGATACAAGACCAAAGGAATATCTCCACATGGATCATCTGAACATTCTTGACAAGGACCGCCACAGTCTACTCTTGTTTCCCCTTGATTTAGAATTCCATCAGAACAAGTTGGTGCTGGACCTCCTTCTAAAATTGTGACATTACCAAGATCAATAGGGCAGTCGCCACCATTTCCCCATCTTACCATGATATGATAAGTACCAGGTGCAAGATCAGCTACCGTAAACCATTCCGAATTATCATTTCTTACATAAGGATATGTTTGTCCTCCATCAATAGAGAATTCGAATAATTCTCTTCCTTCAACATCATCATACACAAATGTAATTGTACCATCAGATAGGTTTTCAACAGATTCATTTGTCTTTTGAACAGTTGCATTTGGGTTTGGAGTACCGTTACACACTACATCGCATGACATACAGTTTGCTCCGCCACAATCTACACCTGTTTCATCTCCGTTTTGAATACCATCCTCACAAGTAGGACAATCATTACAACTACTTCCTCCACAGTCTACTCCGGTTTCATCTCCATTTTGAATACCGTCATTACAAGTGGGTACAAAATAGCATTGCGAAACTTGAGTTACTTTTTCCTGTTCATTACTACCTTGAACTTTTATTGTGTAATCCGTATTTGCAGCAATTTGTACAAAACGTTTGTAATAGCCATCTTCCTGAACATCTGGTGCATAACACTGGCCATTCAAACATAAATACAATGCCGTTCCAAGGTCTTCACTGTAGTAAAGAATGCCTTGTCCATCAATAATTGTCAGACCAAAATCACTACAAGACCCTTCTCCTGGGCCTGATAGACAAGGTGTACAAGAACCTCCACAATCTACACCTGTTTCATCTCCATTTTGAATACCATCAGAACAAGTGTTTGTAGCCAACTCTTTCACTATATACCACTCGTTTCCTGCTCCTTCACCATTGATATCTCCCTGAGCATTATCTCCCACATAGTAATACAATGGCTGTCCGTTGAATGTTAATTGAAGTTGCCCTCCACAAGTTCCACTCAACCCAAACTCGCCGGTTACACCTGAAGGTAAAGTAGTTGGCAAAATCAAGTTGGTTTTTGCATCTGTGATAACATAAGGCCAGTTTTCAGCACAGCCTCCTGTACAATTTGTAAACTCTGAATTGTCATTGGTCCAAGTATAAATAGTCATTGGTGCTTGATCTCCATACTGAGCCACCAAATATTCTCCGTGCGTTGTAGAGGTTGCCACTGAAATCACCAAATCCTCATAAGTTGGAAGCGGATCTTCTGTACAAGTTGGGCAAATACCTCCACAATCGGTTTGGGTTTCATCACCATCACGAATTCCATTTTCACAAGAACCAACAGTTACCGTTCCCAAATCTGCACTACATTCACCATTATTCCATTGAACTGAAGCTGGATAACTTCCTGATGTAAGGTTTTGAATTAAAAGCGACTGGTCACTGATTGATGCAGTGTAAACATTGCTTCCTAACACAAAAGTGATACTGTCATAATCATTACTGACATTATTAAAATTGAAAGTCACTGTTCCGTCTAAAGCACCATCTGAGGTTTCGTTGGTAGTCACCACTCCAGTGAAAATTGAAGAAGGATTATTCAGTCCTGTACATGGCAGAGGTTCTCCTGCTTCACCCACAAAGTTGACATAATCAATATTCAGTGCTGCATCTCCCGTTTGGAAAATAACTTCAAATGTAGAGCCTTCCTGAATATCAATAGTATGTGAAACCGTTTGATAAGTACCAACCCAACTTCCCGTACTTCCAAAAGAGATATTTCCTTGGTCCACTCCATTCACAAAAATGGAAATTTCACCTTCTAACTCAGAAGCATACACTAGCTCAACAGATGATGCTGAAGAAGTATTTGCAATTGAAAAACCTGCTCCTTGTGAAGAAATATATGCCACGCCTTTTCCATTAGAAGCCGATGCATCATCGTAAATAGAAGCACCTCCCAAAATAGAAGCCATCTCTACCTCTACTTTTCTGGCAGAAACCGGAGGAGGAGTTACTTGACAAGGGGTACACGACCCACCGCAGTCAATACCTGTTTCATCTCCATTTTGAATGCCATCATCACAAGTTGGTACTGGATCTGGATTGTCTCCTTTGGCTACAGCAACAACGGAATAAACTGGAGAAAGATACTGACCACTCGTATTATCTTGGATCTTAAGCTGGATAGAGTAAGTCTGTCCAACTTCAATACCAGACACCTCACGTTCCCATCTCGTATTTGATTTTGAACCCGCATTACAATCGCTTCCTAAGCAGATGTAATTCCAGCCACCGGTCCAATTTTGGTCTTCGAAATAGATCGTTCCCACTCCATCTTCTACCTCAATACCGTATTCTTGAGCAACGGAAATTGTAGATGAGAAAATAAGAACAAACAAGAGTGGTTTTAGTTTTTGCGATAGGTGAATGCTCTGAATCAAAGCAAACAAAGAGTAAAGCCTTGATGGCTGTCTCTTCTCATTGAAAGTAATTAATTCATTCATTTTTAAAGTTGTAAGTGTAAAATAGCTTTCGCCTTAATCATACTTGATTTGTAGTCGAAAATTTAGGTATTCACACTAGCCACTCAAAAAAATGAACTACTTTAAGTCTACTTTTAGAAGTACTCAATCGTTACAGAAACTTAATGATATTGTTTTCAATGATCGTCAAAAAAAGGAGTAGTATTTCCACGTTATTCAAACTCCAATGCAGTACTTCAAATAAGAAATATTAAAAAAGAAACCTCCTACTACAACAAACTATAAATCACTAAAAAACAACGGAATACCTATTGTTTTACTGAATAAAAAAATAGATACTCCGTTACTTCATCAACGTTCTGACGTAATAATTTGAATATGAAATGAATTGATGAAATGAGTATATCAAACTGAAAAGTAAGAGGTAACTCTACTTCAAACTAAGAAGTTGGTTTAGCACAATATTTAAACAGCATAGTGGTCGAAGGGATATGTCCTAAACGTTCAGCCTCCACCCAAGCCTCACATGCTTTATCATTTTCACCAATTTTAGAATACATATTCCCTAAAATATAATGCAATGTTTTGTTTTTTGGACGAAGCCGAAGTGCCCAATTCAAGTCTCTAATGACCTCCTTGTGCCTTTCCAATTGCATTAATAAACGGGCTCTTAAATAGTATAGATTAAAATGTGTAGCTGGAATGTCTTCACCATTAAGAATTACGGCATAAGCGGCTCCATAAGTGGAAGCATATTCTTCGGTGGTTACCATTACGCCTTCTGTTAAAATATCAATTGCTTTTTCTGGGGCATTCAAACCTGAAGAATACACCTCAGAATAGGCCGCGTATGCATCATAATTCCATTTGTTTTTTGTGATCAATGTACGGAAAGTTTTCGCACTGTTATTGTACTCTTGGATATTGAATTGAGAAAGTGCTAAATGCCATAACATTTGTTCTGTTAACACATTGTTAGAGCTATCTCTTAAATCGGTAAGCAAGTAATGCAATGTAGTGTATTCTTTATCTTCAAAAAGCTGAAGCGAGGTGTTTTTAAGAACAGAGTGAAGACTATCATACAATTTACGGTGCTGTGTATACAAGTATTGCATATCATATTCCACAGATTCCAAAATAGTGAAAGCCGTTACGTAATCATTAATCTGAGCGGCTCTTTGTGCTTTCTGAAGTAACGAATATTCATATGCTATCTGCTCTTCCACTTTCTTGTCTTTGAGGTAGTTATTTACACCTATAAAAGTGATAATCAAGCAAAAGAAGCCAATCACAGAAACCATCCCCCAACGGACTACTTCTCTGTCTTCTTTCTTTTTAGAAGCATTAGAATAAGCCGGTTGATAGTTTTTGGGTAGTGAAGCTTTCTTCTTTTTAGTTTTTGATCTTTCCTGAAAAAGCCATGCATCATATAATTCACGTTGGTAGCCATTGGAAAGGTTGTTATAAGCAGTAATAATCAACTTGAAATATTCCTCCGCGTTCTCGTGATTACTCACATCCGGGTGGTATTTCTTTGCCATTCGTTTGTATGCACGTTTGATTTCACGTTCGGAGGCTTTTTCGTCAATTTCTAGTATTTGATAATAGGTAAACATCTTATAAGTTAAATTCGTTGGGGGTGTTTTGGTTTATTTCAAACGGTTGTAATATTACAAATTAACATTTTTAAACAATTTTAGAAAGATATTAGAAGTAATTGATATAAATCACCGTTAACATGTTATTGTTTTATATTAATTTGCACGCGTATATACCAATCTTATCTTATATATTATAATGGATCAAATAATAAACCAAAACGTACAAGCTTGGTTGGAAGGACCTTTTGACGAAGCAACTAAAACAGAAATTAAACGCTTACAAGCCGAAGACGAACAAGAACTCAAAGAAAGTTTTTATAAATCTCTTGAATTCGGTACAGGTGGTTTACGTGGTATTATGGGTGTAGGTACTAACAGAATGAACAAATACACTGTTGGTATGGCTACTCAAGGATTAGCAAATTATGTAAAACAACAAGTAGAAGGTACTCCTAAAGCTGCTATTGCCTATGACTGTAGAAACAACAGTTCATTCTTCGCTGAAGTTGCCGCAAACGTACTTGCCGCAAACGGGTTTACAGTTTATTTATTTGATGAACTTCGTGCTACTCCAGAATTATCTTTTGCAATTAGAGAATTAGGTTGTCACACAGGTATTGTTTTAACGGCCTCTCACAACCCTAAAGAATACAATGGTTTTAAAGCTTACTGGGCAGACGGTGGTCAAGTTGTACCTCCACATGATGGAAATATCGTTGCTGAAGTAAGAAAAATCGAATCAATCGAAGATGTGAAATGGGAAGGTGGTGCCGGAGAAGTTGTGAAAATCAACAAAGAGGTAGATGAGCCTTACTTAAACATGTTAGAAGGTTTGGCTGTTTCTCCTGAAGCGATCAAAGCACAGAAAGACTTGAAAATCGTATTCACTTCTATTCACGGTACTGGTATCACTATGGTACCTCGTATCTTGGAAAGACTTGGATTCGATAACGTTCATATCATTGAGGAGCAAGCTGTAGTGGATGGTAACTTCCCTACTGTAGTTTATCCTAACCCAGAGGAAGCTGAAGCATTGAGCATGGCTTTAGCAAAAGCAAAAGAAATTGATGCGGATATCTTATTGGGTACTGACCCTGATGCTGACCGTGTGGGTATTGCTATCAAAAACCACAAAGGTGAGTGGACTTTATTGAATGGTAACCAAACTGCCGCTTTATTATTCAACTACGTGATTTCTGCTCGTAAGAAAGAAGGTAAAGCACAAGACAATGATTTCGTTTGTAAAACTATTGTAACTACAGACTTAATTGATCGTTTTGCGAAAGCCAACGGAATGCCTTGCTACAATGTATTGACTGGTTTCAAATACATCGCTGAAGTAATCAAAGAGAAAGAAGGTAAAGAAAACTTCATTGTAGGTGGTGAGGAGTCTTACGGTTACTTGATCGGTGATTCAGTAAGAGACAAAGATGCTATCGCAGCTTCTTCAATGATCTGTGAAATGGCGGCTTACTATAAAAACGAAGGTAAATCAATGTTCGATCAACTGATCGACATCTACGTTGAGCATGGTTACTTCAAAGAGAAATTAATCTCAATCACTAAGAAAGGTATGAGCGGTGCAGAGGAAATCGCGAACATGATGAAAGAACTTCGTGCTAACCCTCCTGCAACAATCAACGGTTCTACTGTGCTTGAAATGAGAGATTACCAATCTTCAGTAGCTACAGATTTAGTTTCTAAAGAAGAGTGTACTATTGATCTTCCAAAATCAAATGTATTGCAATTCTTCTTAGAAGATGGTACTAAGATTTCTGCTCGTCCATCTGGTACAGAGCCAAAAATCAAGTTCTACTTCAGTGTAAACACTTCTATTGCTTCTGCAGATGAGTTTGATGCTGCTGATGCTGTATTAGAAGAAAGAGTTGCTAAGATTATCGAAGATATGAAGCTTAAATAAGCGAGAAATCTTAATTGATATTTATTGGCCAATAATCCTGAAGGGTTATTGGCCTTTAGAGCATGTTTGGAATATATATTTTAGACGTAAAAATTTTCCATTTAAGGTTGTGAGGAAATTAATTTCAGAGAAAATAGTGGTTCTATAGTTGATGAAATTAATAAACTCATGTTCTTAAAGGGAGAATTTTTACTAAAAGAGATATTTCAAACATGCTCTTATTTTTTAAAAAAGAATAAAAGTGACCTGATTCTTTTAAAAACCCTTATAATAAAACAACTTTTCTAAATTCAACTGTCCATTTTCCAACCTCGACTGTTTTACCACGTTTTTAAAGACAAATCAAATTACAGTCTTTTATAAAACTATGTTTACGTGAAAAAGGTAAAAAAAATCATCGTAAGAGAAGCTCAGTACTTCTTTTTCACCCTAATCCTTATTGGAGCAGGAGCTTTACCTTTTCTAACTGATCATTTCTCAAATGAGCCTCAAACAATGGTGGCTCAAAACTTATCCAACGACAATATTACTATTTTAAATGAAGAAAAGATTATGATTGAACAAGTACAACTTAGCCAGTCATCTCTTTTTGATTTGAGCAGAGAAAGCAGAACGGCCGAAGATCATCACACCAGAGGTCTTCATTTTATTTATTTTGCGTATGTTTTTCTCATTCTCTTTTTTGTCTATCCGGTAAGGTACAACCTTTACGTTCTCAATTATCTATTAAACTAAAATGAAAATTGACCATCGGATAACATCAATAGAACATTCAAAAATTCATTTAGAATATTATCTCTATTGTTACTATTTAATATATCATCATTCATAAAAACTTAAACCGTACAATACCATCAGAGGTTACTTATACACCATAACAGTGTCTACGTAACCTCTATTTTTTTCACCAAAATACATTAAACAGCATTTTTATGTTGTTTGGCATGAAAAACCTGCCTCTCAGCTAAAAGTTTTCTTTCTACACTTATTAAATAATAAATTGCTTGTATAAATATATAGAGTTATGTTTTGGCAATGCCAAAGGAACAATAGATCTTACTATAATGAGGACATTTAACTATCTTTTATTCATTTTATTTTTAGGCCTTTTCTCTTGTGCCAGCACAAAGGAAAAAAGCTCTAAGGATATTACGATACATTGGAAACAACGAACAAACGATGTAAATGAAAAAAATGAATCATTTGCTGAATTAACAATTAAAAATGTAGGGAAACAGAATTTAGAAAAAGGCGATTGGGAACTTTACTTCAACAATAAGCCTTGTACTAATTTAAATGTTGATCTTGCCGGAAATGATGTGGATATAGAAAAAATCAACGGCGACTTCTTCAAAATTACCCCTAAAAAATCTTTCAAAGGTTTAGCTACAGGAGATAGTATTATTGTTCCTTTATATACCAATAGTGCAGTTATTAAATATACAGATAGAGCACAAGGATTTTACTTTGTATTCAATAAAAACAATAAGAAGGATTTTTATACGCCAAGTTATTCTTACAGTGACTTAGAGCCTGAAATGGCAAAAATATCTGAAACTGATACTTATGTGGTAGAAACCAAAGAAATCAGATATGAAAATAATAGTAAGTTATCTGAAATTGAATTAAAAACTGCTGATAAGATTATTCCTTCTCCTTTTAAAGTAACTGAAGGAAAATCAAGCATTGATATTACTACATTAAAACAAATTGAGGCTTCTGCAAAAGCAACTCGTCAAGCTAAGTTATTGCAGAGCTATTTCAAAGATGCTACTGGAGTTGAATTAGAGATTGTCCCTAAAGCCTCTGAAAGTGCTATCCGATTAACAATCAACAAAGTGAATAGTTCTGAGGAAGCTTATGTATTAAATATCAATGAGAAAAATATTGAAATTCTAGGTCAAGAAAAAGGGCTTGTTTATGGTATTCAAACTTTAAGAGGTCTTCTTCCAATCAAAGGTGAATCCAACAAAATCAAAACCGCAAAGATTCTTGATCAGCCTCGTTTTGAGTACAGAGGTTTTATGTTTGATGTAGCTAGAAACTTCCAAACAAAAGAAACTATTAAAAACCTTTTGGATGTGATGTCATTCTATAAAATGAATACACTGCACTTCCACTTAACAGATGATGAAGGCTGGAGAATCGAGCTAAAGAAGTTTCCTGAATTAACTGAGATTGGAAGTATTCGTAAACACCCTACCTCTGAGTACAGCACATTACCTTCGTATGGTTCAGGTGCTGAAGGAATTGAAAATGTTTCAAACGGTTATTACACTGTTGAAGATTATATTGAAATCCTTCGTTATGCTGATGAGCGAAATGTAACAATCATTCCTGAAGTAGATCTTCCTGGACATGCACGTATTGCCATCAATGCTATGAAATTCAGAGCTGAGAATCTTCGTAAGGTAGAAGGAGATGAAGAAGCAGACAAGTACCTTCTTCATGATCCAAATGATAAGTCTGAGTATTCTTCTGTACAAGGTTTTAATGACAATACTATCTGTCCTTGCCAAGAGTCTTCTTACAACTTTATTGATGACTTGATTGGTGAATTCAAAAGTATTTATGCTCAAGCAGGTGTTCCTTTAGAAACAATGCACCTTGGTGGTGATGAAGTGGCACATGGTGTTTGGGAGAAATCACCGCTTTGCCAGGAATTCATGAAGGAAAACGGTATCAAAAGTATTAATGAGTTGAAAGGTTTTTATGCTGTGAAGTTGGCTGAGATCGCAAAGTCAAACCAAATCAAATTACAGTTATGGGATGATATTTTACATCATGCTGAAGGCATGTCACCAGAAAACTTAACACTTAACGCTTGGGATAACTCATGGGGTACTGGTACTGAAGACTTTGGTTACAAAAGAGCAAATGAAGGTTATGATGTTATCTTGACAAGTGTTTCAAGTCTATATTTCGATATGGCTTACACTAAAGAGGTCAATGAACCTGGCTTCTACTGGGGGGATTACAACGATACTAGAAATATCTTCAACTACTTGCCTACTAACTTCTTTGAGGTAAGCCATAAACTTCGATTAGGAGGTGAATTAACTGTTGAAGAAATGAAAGATAAAGAGCGTTTAACCGCAAAAGGGTTATCACACATCAAGGGTATTCAAGGGGCATTATGGTCTGAGACTTTAAAAACTCCTCAAGATGCCGAATATTTACTTTACCCTAAAATGATGGCATTAGCTGAAAGAGCTTGGTCACAATCATTGGTGAAAAAAGGTGACAAAGAAAAAGAGATTTTCAAGAATTTGGATCAACAATGGAATGTATTTGCAAACGCTGTTGGACAAAGAGAATTCAACAGGTTAGCTTCTTGGGGACGCCACTTCAGAATTCCTCCTGTGGGTGTAGAAATTGAAGGTAATGTAGTGAAAGTAAACGTTGCATATCCTGGACTTCAAATTCGATATGCATCTGTGAAAGATACATTAGATAGTGATTCTAAAGTCTTTACTTCACCAATGAATATTGATGGACCAATTCAGATTGCCGCTTTTGATCAATATGGAAATCATGGAAGAGTTCAAATCATTTCATTGAATAAAGAAATTATCTAGGGAGTCAGTCAAAAACAGTTTATCACTAGTATTTAAATTTCGCCTGTTAAAAAACAAAATTAACTAACAAACAACCTTTCAAAACCATTCTTTTTGGCAACATTAAGAATGGTTTTTTTGTATAAATAGAACATCAATTCCTCCTTGATAATAGATGTTAAATAAATTTTGAATACCCAAAAATTGGTCAATTCACTTTCTCACAATACATTAATTTTCTATTAGAATTTACTCAAAATTATATTTCAAAACTTCCACATATAACAATGTAAACAACCTTTTATCTCGCTCAATAAAAACTTATTACAAAAAATAACTCCAGTACATTTGTCTCACTAATTGTATAAATTTTTTATTAACCTCTCAAATATTTATCAACTAACACACATGATAAAAGATACTTTTACTTTTCTAATTTCAATCCTATTTCTGAGTCAAACATTACCTACTGGAGCACAAGGAAAGTTAGGGCTTTACAGGGTAAATAGTGACAATACAGAACAAACTTTAAATGATAAAGACACTATCAATTTTGGTAATTCAGGAGTTTCCTCTTCTATCCTCACACGTCAAATAAAAGTCAAGAATGAATCCACCACTGAATCATTGAGGATTTATGATATTGCCTTTGATGCTACTGGTATTTTTGGATATTTTCCGGCCTCTGGTGAAATGACAATTGCTCCTGGTCAGATTGGTAATTTTTATGTTTACTATATGGCTTCTGGAAATATCAATCTTCATGAAGGCTACCTTACTTTTTCCACAACAGATCCTGATGCGTCATCAATCAAAATCAATACAGTTGTGAATAAAGAAAATGGTGAACTGAAAGTGAGCTGTGCTGATTACCCCATTGTGAATGGTCAACTAGATCTTGGGGATATTTTAATTGGAGAACGTATCAACTTCACCATTGAAATGGAAAATGTTGGAGAAGGCTATATGTTTGTGGATAAAACAGAATTTGAGTCTGACACTAATACGTTTATTTCAACCTACATCAAAAAAGAAGGCTTTAGTAAAGGCACCACATTCAATAATAATCTTTCGTTCAAAGCGATGAAAAAAGGTACTTTTGAAACCATCATCAAAAATAAGCTGGAAAGAGGTCAAACTGATGTTCACAACATTAAAGTGATTGGTAATGTATTGGCGCCCGAAGCTGAAATAAGTTATGAAGGTAAAACTCTTCTAGCGGACAACATCATCAAAGAAGACAATGCTCCCTATGCTGTTCAACATTATACTTTCAATGTCAAAAACAAAGGCAATGCTGATTTGACCATCAACGGCGTTACTGTAAAGCAAAATGAAGACAGAGAATACAATATGTCGTATAGTGGTTCTTTTAAAACCATCCAACCCAATGCATCACTTGATTATACTTTAGAATTAATTCCTTCAAGTGTCGGAGAAAAACCGGTGGAGTTGACTTTTCATACTACTGATGCTGAAAACTCGGTGATTAAAATTGATTTTTCTACTGTAATTGGAGCACCCATTATTCGTTTTGAGGATAAAGAAGGAAAAGAAATTGCACAAAACTTAGGTTTTGATATGAAGGCAACTACAGATAATGCGGTTGTTATGGATGAAATGTATATCAAAAACATTGGAAATACGGTATTAAGCATCAAAGAATTGAAGGAAGTGTACGACATTTACAATCAATTTTCATTTGATTATAATGGAGGTGATATTGGTGTTGACGATCGACAAAAAGTTACATTTACTTATACTCCAAACGGTCATAATACGTCGAAAAATAGTTTTCCAATAGATATTACATCAAATGCTCATGAAAATAATGACATCCGCTTTAGCGTCCACACATCCCATCATTACCATGAAACAGAGCTTAGGTATGAAGGTAATTTAGTATCAGAATCCTACCCTATTGATTTCGGACGATTTGATATTAACACAGGAAAAGAGATAGTGCTTTTTGTAAAGAACTCAGGAAACCTACCATTAACAATTCAAAATGTGAGTTTTAAAAATGACAGTCAAGATAATTTTACAATTAAGGAATACACTCAAACAGAAGTCAAAGCCGGTGAAAATGGGAAAGTAGTTATTCAATGTCATTCCACAAAAGCACATCAATATGTGGAAGAAATACTCAAAGTAGAAACAACGGATTACAAAAATCCCATTCAAAATGTGAGACTTACAGCCAATCCTGTCAAATCTCAATTCTATATGAGCAACCCTGAAAATACGATTACAGTTTGGAATGGAGATATTGAGGAATATGGTCCTCTTCGTTATGAAAATGAGTTTGAGTACATTTATATTATACAAAACAAAGGAGAGGCTCCGTTGACTGTAAAAGAAATTTCGATTGAAAACAATGATGGATACACATTGGATTTTTCTGGTTACGAACTTCCTTTTACCCTTCAACCTTCAGGACAAAAAGAAATTACAATGAAGGCTACTCCACATCTTCCAGGAATGTATGATTCAAAAGTAAGCATCACTACCGACGAACCGGGTGCCAACAACTTTTCTTATACTGTTAGAATGAATTCCTTACTGCCGGTACTCCAAGTTACGCACAATAATGAGGTCATCATTTCTGAAAATATCGACTTTGCATCAATGGACTCTTATATGTTTACCTTGATGAATAAAGGATCAGAAATCTTGGATATCACATCAATTGAAATTGAAGACAATGATGAGTTTACACTATCTTATGATGAAGCAGTTAATTTCTTAAGACCTCAGGAGACCTTGGAGGTCACCATCTATTACACACCAACAGATCAAATCAGAAAAGATGGAAAGTTGACAATGAAAACAAATGATTTAAAAGCTGAAGTGTTCTCACTCATTTTAAAAGAAAGAACTATCACGAGCACAAATAACTTGAACAACAACTTCTCAATCTACCCCAACCCTGCTCAGGATAAATTATTTATTCAAGGCATCTCACAAAAAGTAGAAGTTAGCATTTTTGATCTCTTTGGAGTGAAACATTTAGATATCATTTCTAATGGCACTGTTGACATCAGCCCATTACATTCCGGTATTTACCTCTTACAAATTGAGGGGAAAGTCACAAAAAAAATTATTATCCAGTAATTTAAAGAAGAACATTTTCGTTTTCAGGCCATTATCCATTGTGAAATAGACTGAAAAGTTAACTTTAGTTTAAGAGATTTGCTTTGAACAATAATACTTTAGAATTTTGTATTTGAGGGATCAATGAAAAATGTGATTCCAAATCAAAGAAAAGATTATGCAGAATACGCCAGAATTAAATAGTCAAGGAAAATACCTTGGTACAATCACAAAAGACTTTATCAAAGTTTACTCTGTACTTCAAGAGGCTTCCTATCAAGTCAGAAAAAGAAACTTTTCTCAGTATCCAATCTTTCCTGTAAGCAAAACTCAGGCAAATGTGGGACAACACATTGTAGGACCTCAGCAGAAGGAATTTTTAGAGTGGAATTACAGTGTTTCTTTCGCTGAAGAATTCCTGCAAAAGGAACTGATTCTTGCTGAGAAATATGAAGAATTCAAAAAGAACTATAAAAATGCAGATGAATTCTGTTGCCTTTTCGTTATTGATGAAGACTTCGTCAATTTCGTATTCATCCCTTATCCTGTGGATGAGGAAGGGAAAGAGGTATTATAGAAGTTGATAACATTGACTACTCTAGATGATATAATACATTAAAGTCATATCACAGAGGGTCAGGCAAAAAAAGATAGGGGCATAAATTTTGAAGCACAGTATTCAGAATTTACTTCCCTATTTTTTTACATATGTCCTAGGCTGACATACTTTTTAAATCATGAATAAACTTATTACTTTTTTTTTCTCTCTTCTATTATTAAATAACTTCGCACACTCACAATCCTTATTAAATTACTCTTTGAGAGAAACGGTCTCGTCCTCTCTAACCTCTCCTGATTCTGTTCAAATAAACGGGATCAATGGCACTTTAGAATATCATAGTATTCGAAATAGCTATAAAAGAGGAAGTAAGGGGAAAATTTACAGAATCCAGTTCATGGCTCACAAATACTTCTTTAGTGAAGCTGAAATTCAAGAAATGATTCAATTCTTTGATGATAAGTACGGACTTTCTTTAAAAGAGAAAGGAGAATATGATGGGTATTGTGATTATGGCTATACCTACAAGGGCATAGAATACTGTTTTGCCTCGGAGAAAGATTATATCCTCTTTGTCATTAAAGATGAGCACTTTTATGGTAAAAGAAGAAAATCGCTTTTGCGACAGAAAATCAAAAAGCATAACAAAAGGGTAAACTTTAAGATTTGAGTACTCTTTTGATACTGAAAAACAGTACATCATTAACGTTATCTTTTGTAACGAAACTTCTCTTTTAAAAGAGAAAAGGGCATTTAGTTTTGAATAACTAAATGCCCTTTTACTATATTAAGAATCAAATGATTACTTTTCAAAGTTCATTACAACTTCTTCAATGATAGCAATACATTCCATCAATTGCTCTTCAGTGATTACCAAAGGAGGAGCAAAACGAATGATGTTACCATGTGTTGGCTTAGCTAATAAACCTTTGTCCATTAAAGCATAGCATAGTTTAGTAGCTGTAGAACTTTCTTCTGTATCATTTACAAGAAGGGCATTCAGTAAACCTTTACCTCTTACACCTAATAATAAATCCGTTTTTCCGCAAAGTTCTTCCATCTTCGCTCTGAAGATTACACCTAAGTCGTACGCATTTTCAGTAAGCTTTTCATCTTTAAGTACGTTTAAAGCTTCCATCATTACTGCACAAGCTAATGGGTTACCACCATAAGTTGAACCGTGCTCACCTGGGTTGAAAACATCCATTACCTCATTTGAAGATAAAACAGCTGACACAGGATAGAAACCACCTGAAATTGCTTTACCTAAGATGATCATATCAGGTTTGATTTCATCATAATCAGAAGCCAACAATTTACCTGTTCTACCCACACCTGTTTGAACCTCGTCTACCATAAATAATACATTATGCTTTTTACAAAGTTCTTGTGCTTTTTTCAAATAACCTTCTTCAGGAAGATATACACCCGCTTCACCTTGGATTGGCTCTAACCATAAACCTGCAACTTTTGGATTTTGCAATACTTCTTCCAAAGCTGCAATGTCGTTGTAAGGTACTATCTCAAAACCTGGCATGAATGGGCCAAAGTTCGTTGTTGCTACTGGATCAGTTGAAGCTGAGATGATAGTAGTTGTTCTACCGTGGAAGTTCTTCTCTACACCAACAATGATTGCCTCATTGGCTGGAATACCTTTCTTCTCGTAACCCCACTTTCTTGCTAATTTGATAGCTGTTTCATTACCTTCTGCACCAGTGTTCATTAGGATTGCTCTTTCGAAACCAAATGTCTCGCATAGCATTTTTTCAGCAATACCTAACTGATCTGAATAGAAAGCTCTTGATGTCAAAGTAAGCTTTGAAGCTTGCTTCACCATAACATCTAAGATTCTTGGATGAACGTGACCTTGATTCACTGCACTGTAAGCTGAAAGAAAATCATAGTATTTCTTCCCCTCTACGTCCCATACAAAAACGCCCTCACCTTTCTCTAATACAACAGGTAGGGGTGCATAGTTGTGTGCACCATATTTCTTCTCTAAAGCGATTGCTTCTTGTGAAGAGATAGATTTTACTTGTTCCATGACAGTTAATCAATTATGAATATTGTGTTTATTATTTTATAGTTCGCCAAATATGAAATTTATTCATCGACTTTCCAAAAAATTAGTCATCACTCCACTCAAAATTATCATCTGTAACAGGAACTGAAATTCTATATTCATCCAAGAAGATTTTAAACTCTACTCGTCTGTTCAAACGCTTTTCATCCTCACTTTGGGGATTATATATAATTGGATCTTCATCTCCCTTACCGTCAGAAATTACACGGTTCTCTTCCATTTCTCCATAATTGATTAAGAAACGGCGAATAGCCTCTGCTCTTTCTTTTGATAATTTCAGGTTGGCTTTTGAGTTGCCATCTGAATCTGTATGTCCTGTGACTAATAATCTGTAATTATCATGTTTCACCAAAAAATCAACTACCAAATGTAAGTTGTTTTCCATCTCTGGTTTTAGCTTAGAACTTCCAGGATCAAAATCAATCGATGCAAACGACAAGGAACTATTGACAGAAATAGCAGGAATTTGAACATGCTTGTCCCCTTCTACAAAAAATATTTCTTCAATCTGAAAAAAGTTATCGCCTTCAATAACCAATAAATATTTCTTCTCATTGACTAATTCAAAATCAAATGATCCATCCTCACGAATTTCTTTAGGTGCTACCTCTACCCTGTCGGATAAATCAATAATAGTCACCACACCTTTAAATACCTCTCCTGTAGTGGGCTCTATTACTCTTCCTGAAAAACGTACTGTATTGTTTGGTTTGGCTTCCATTGGAAGTGGAAATGACTGCAGGTCAAGGTTAGGATCGCCTTTCACTCTTGATTTAGCATAATAAAGTTGTTTGGCATCAGAGTCTATGGCAAAATAATATTCATCTCCAGGGCCATTCACCAGTGGACCGACATTTTTTGGCTCGGTGAATTCCCCATCAACAATAAATGATTTATAAATATCAAATCCACCAAAATTAACGACTCCTAAAGATGAGCTAAAATAAAGGACTGGATATTTCACATGGGGATGCGGGCTCAATTCACTTCCTCTAGAGTTAATAAATGGTCCTATGTTTTTTGGTTTTCCCCAATTGCCATCACTTTTCTTTACACTATAGTAGATATCAGCATTACCAAAACCACCTTTACGGTCAGAAGCGAAGTAAAGCGTATCTTCCGTCATGGATAAAGAGGGATGAGAATCCCAGGCGTAAGAATTAATACCTGGCCCCATATTTTTAGGTTCGCCCCATGTTCCATCTTCTTTTTTTTGTGAAACATAAATATCACAATCTCCAAAACCATCAGGAGTCATACATCTGATAAAATAAAGTGTTTTTCCATCTTTTGTCAGATATGGAGAACCTTCATTATATTTTGTATTGATCGCATCAAATGATTCAGCAGGACCCCACATGTCGAATTCTGTTTTCTCAGAAACATAAATGTCTTCATTGGCATGTGAAGGATTAAATTGCTGATTGAAAGCAGAAGTATCTCTGCCACTTCTATTACTGGTGAAAAGAAGTTGATTTTGATCTTCACCACCCAACGTCATTCCGTAATCAGAAAATTGAGAATTGACATAGCTTCCCATATCCACCAGTACATCTTCCGGCGGTTGCAATGTATCAATCAGTGCTCTTTTATCTACTAACCTGAAATAGTCATCTAAGTTGGCATAAAGTGGCTTTTCAAAAAGCACCAATTCTTCATAGTGCTTCAAAGCTTGAGAGAAGTCCCCTCTATAATGTCTTAATAATAGTCTGTATGTTTCTTTAGCTAAGGCTCTGTCACCTTCATGTTCCGATACATTGGCCAAACGCCATACAAGATCCATGTCTTCTTTGCGTAAAAAGTTTTGTATACCAAAAGAAGTTACGTAAGTGTATAATAACTCTCTGTATTCGGCCCATTGTTTATTTCTTTCTAGTCTTAAGATTTGGGCTAAAATTTTCTCATTTCTGTAATATGCAATGCGGTTAATATTTGGAAATTTCAATCCTGGCAATTTGACTACTTTATTAATAGAAGTAGGTTCAAATTCCGAAATCTTTAATCCGCTATCTTTTTGTTCCTTATTTTCTGATGCCGCCTTTTTTTTCTTTTTTCTTTGTCCATATATTGGGTTATGTATGAGCAACAGTAAGGAAAATATAAGGCAAAGTCCGCTTCTAATGAAGGTTTTTTCCATAGTTTATCTTATCTCTCTATTCCTTTAAGATAATCAAAGATGTTAATTAAATTTATTCTTTAGCAAAAATAAGATAATCTCTTAAAATGAAACATATCTATATTTAGTAACGAAAAAAAAATTAATTCCGTACAATTGTAAGGAAATACAAAAAAATACCGTCCATTGTTGCGCCACTTTTGTCAGTTGAGCATGAAAATATGTCAGCATTTGCCATTTAGGTACAATATTGAATAATAGTAACCATACTGATTGTGCAGAAAGGCATAATAAAGACAAGACAAACTCAATTTATGAGAAAAACAAAAGATACATTAGCTCAAGGGCTTTTATCAAATATAAATAACGATGCTGTGATTTCAGTGATTGCTGAAGATGATAGTAGCGAATATCAATTAGACGGAATTACAGAGCTTGAAGTACCAATACTTCCATTAAGAAATATGGTACTCTTCCCTAATGTAATTTTACCCATTACCATTGGAAGAGAAAAATCTTTGAAGCTTGTACAGGAGGCATATGACAAAAAGCAATTCATCACTGCAATTGCTCAGAAAGATGCTACTGTAGAAGATCCTTCATTTGATGATATGCATAAGTTTGGTACACTTGTTCAGATTGTAAAAATATTACAATTACCTGATGGCAACTGTACAATTATTGCTCAAGCTAGAAAGAAAGTTGAACTGATTGACGTTACAACTCAAGACCCTTACTTGAAGGGTAATGTAGCAGTCAAAGAAGAAGACTTTGAAGATATATCAGCAGATCAGGAGAAAGCATTAGAGTCTTCTTTAAAAGATTCCGCTTATCACCTTTTAAGCTTAAACCGTGATATTCCACAAGAAGCTTCTTTGGCTTTAGAGAATATTAAAGGTTTAGAATTTTTAGCCAATTTCATTGCCACAAATATCACTGCAGATGTTAAGGAAAAAGTAAAAATCCTTAGAATTTCAGAAGGTAAAACCAAAATTGAGAAGCTCCTTAAATTAATGAATAAGGAAGTGAACGTTTTGGAGATCAAAAATGAAATTGCGGGCAAGACTAATGTAGATATTGATCAACAGCAACGTGATTATTATTTACGTCAGCAAATGAAAGTACTTCAAGGTGAGTTGGGAATGGAAGGTCCTGATCAGGAAATTGAAGAGCTTAAAGCACGTGCAGCCAAGAAAGATTGGCCCGATGAAGTAAGAGAGCATTTTTACAAAGAGTTAGCAAAACTTCAACGTTCTAATCCTGCAGCCGCTGATTTTGCAGTATCTATGAACTACTGTGAGTTTATGTTGGATCTTCCATGGAATAAACTGACGGAGGATTCTTTTGACTTGAAAAATGCTCAGAAGATCTTGGATAAAGATCATCAGGGATTAGAAAAAGTGAAAGAACGTATTTTAGAATACCTTGCTGTTCTTAAACTTAAAAATGATATCAAAGGACCTATCTTATGTTTATACGGCCCTCCAGGTGTAGGTAAAACTTCATTAGGGCGTTCGATTGCAAAAGCTTTAGGTAGAGAATATAATAGAATCTCACTAGGTGGTTTACATGATGAAACGGAGATTCGTGGTCACCGTAAAACGTATGTAGGTGCTATGCCTGGAAAGATCATTCAAAGCATCAAAAAATCAGGAGTTTCCAACCCTGTATTTATTTTGGATGAGATTGATAAAATTGGTGCAGACTTCAGAGGAGATCCTTCTTCGGCTTTCTTGGAAGTTTTAGACCCTGAGCAAAACAGTTCATTCGTGGACAACTACTTAGAGGTTGAATACGACCTTTCAAAAGTGTTATTCATTGCAACTGCCAACTCTTTAGACACTATTCAGCCTGCGTTGAGAGACCGTATGGAAATCATTGAGATTACAGGCTATACGTTTGAAGAGAAAGAGGAAATTGCTAAGAAACATTTGATTCCTAAACAAAGAAAGGAGCATGGCTTGAAAGCAAAAGATTTTACACTTTCACCAAAAGGATTGAAATTCTTAATTGAAAACTACACTAGAGAATCTGGTGTCCGTGGACTAGAAAGAACAGTTGGTTCTATTGTTAGAAAAGTAGCAAAATCAATCGCACTAGAAGAAAATTATAAAAAGACAATTGGTCCTGACGAAATTGTAAAATTCTTAGGTGCTCCAATCTTTGAAAGAGAGACTTACCAAGACAATGAATATGCAGGTGTTGTAACAGGTTTAGCTTGGACTTCTGTAGGAGGTGAAATTTTATTTATTGAAAGTTCATTAAACAGAGGTAAAGGCAGATTGACACTTTCTGGACAGTTAGGAGACGTCATGAAAGAATCAGCAACTACTGCACTGTCATGGTTGAAAGCAAATGCCGAACTCTATGGAATAGATTATAGAATTTTCGAAAACTATGATTTACACATCCACGTTCCTGCAGGTGCTGTACCAAAAGACGGACCATCAGCAGGTATCACAATGCTGACCTCAATGGTTTCTATTTTCACTCAAAGAAAAGTCAAAGCTAAATTGGCAATGACAGGTGAAATCACTTTAAGAGGAAAGGTATTGCCTGTGGGTGGCATCAAAGAAAAGTTGCTAGCTGCAAAGAGAGCCGGAATTAAAGAAATCATTTTCTCTGAAAGAAACCAGAGGGATGTCAAAGATATTCCTGAAAAATACACTGAAGGATTAACACTTCATTTTGTTAAAGATGCAAAAGAAGTATTGGACATTGCGTTGTTAAAAGGAAAAGTAGGTGACCCTATTCAATTCCAACTTCCAAAAGAAAACTAAGCTTGTTCCTTCCATAAAGAACAGACTATCTTCATAACAATATGTGAATGAAGGTAGTCTTTTTTCTGCTTTCTAAATAGTGAATATTCACTCACAATGCATTCTTCTCTATAATTGATATAAATTGTAAAAAACATCTTTATATAGTGATATTTTTTCTTTAATCGGAAAAAAATGCCTTTTTTTGCATCGAAGTTGAATTGAAAACAGTACCCCATTGTACTGCTTTTTTTTTACTTCTTAACACACAATTACCATAAAAGTAACCAAACGTATGAGTCCAATAAATGCTGCGATTACCGCTGTAGCAGGCTGGGTTCCTGAAGACAAATTAACAAACCACGATTTAGAAAAAATGGTGGAGACCAGTGATGAATGGATCACTTCACGAACAGGAATTAAAGAAAGACGTATTCTGAAAGGAGAAAATAAAGGTACATCTACACTCGCAATCAACGCCGTTCAAGCCTTGCTTGAAAAAGCAAATGCTAAAGGAGACGAAATTGATTTATTGATATGTGCTACGTCTACACCAGATATGGGTTTTATTTCCACAGCTAACATTGTTTGTGAAGCTATTAATTCCAATGCTATGAGCTTTGATATTTCTGCAGCTTGTTCAGGATTTATTTATGCTCTGGAAATGGCTTCCAACTTTATAAAGTCTGGGAATTACAAAAAAGTAGTTGTTGTAGGTGCTGATAAGATGTCATCTGTAATGGACTACTCGGATAGAAATACATGTATTTTATTCGGTGACGGAGCTGGTGCTGTGTTACTTGAGCCCAACGAGGAATATGGTTTGATGGATGCGGTCCTTCATTCAGATGGATCAGGCAAAGATCTTTTGAATGTCAAAAGGGGATCTGCTTACCCATTATCATTACAGCATTTAGCAGAGAATGAGCACTACTTCTACCAAGATGGTAAATCCGTATTCAAACATGCTGTGACTAATATGGCATCTGCGGCCGCATCAATCATGGAGAGAAACCAGCTTGAAGCAAAAGATATTGCTTATCTTATCCCGCATCAAGCTAACCTTAGAATTATAGATGCCACTGCCAAGCGTATGCAACTTGACAAAGAAAGAGTATGTATTAATATTGAAAAATATGGCAATACAACGGGTGCTACAATACCTTTGGTTTTATGGGACTTTGAAAAGAAATTCAAAAAAGGAGACAATCTTGTTTTTGCCGCATTTGGCGGAGGATTTACATGGGGTTCTCTTTATATAAAATGGGCTTACGATAGCGAGTAAAAGGTATTATTTTAAGACCATGAAAAAGCACTTTTTCTAAATTTATAGAAAAAGTGCTTTTTTTTTTAAAAATAAGATTTTATATATTTGTGTATATCAAAAACTTAACCATTAAAAATAAAGAGTATAATTAAGCAACTTGGTAAGAATGTCTATTGTGTAGATGTGGTTAAAGAACTATAAATATTTTAATATAACTGGTCATATAACTTTACTGGAATTTGAAATTATCACATCCAAATTACTAACACCATTAAAAGAGCAGGAACACCACTTACTTAAATTCTTTATTTACAAACGTTTACGGTTAAGTAGTAAAAACAATTTAGAACCAATACTTAATGATAAATATTCATGCCCAACATAATACTTATAACGAATCCTAAGTCTGGTAATGGTGCCGCGGTAAAAGCCGCACAAATTACACAGCAGGCCTTGGCGAGCAAAAGTATCAATGTTCATATTGCATACACAGAATACACTGGCCACGCCTCCTTGTTAGCTAAATCTTTTGTCAATGATTTCGACATTATTGTAGCGATTGGTGGAGATACCACAGTCAACGAAGTTGCTCAAGCTTTGGTGGGTACCGATAAACTTTTCGGGATTATTCCGTGTGGTGCAGATAATAGACTGGCACAACATTTTGGAATTCCTGTACGTTTAAAAAAGGCAATCAAAATCATCTACAACCAAAAGGTTAAAAACATTAATGCTCCTCTGATCAATGATCAGTATTTCTTCTGTAATGCAGGTGTTGGTTTTGATGCTCTCATGGGAAAAAATTTAAAAAGAGTAAATGGAAAAGTTTTAATCAATTACATTAAAGCTATTTTTAAAGATTTCCAAAATCACTTCCCTGATCAGTACACCATTAATATTAATGGCCAAGAAATCACCTCTAAGGCTTTTCTTATCACCATCACTGATAGTGATCAATTTGAGAAAGAAAGTTTCGGTAGTTCTTCAGAGAAGATAAACAATGGAAATGTCAAAGCTAAAATTCTCTTCAAACCATCAATTCGAAGAACCATCAACTCAGGTTTCCGTTTTTTCAAAAAGAAAAGTCCAAATGAAATCTACTTGCAATCGGATGACTTTGTGATTAACTCTGATAATAAACATCATGAAATTCTAGGACACAAAGATGGTGAACAAAGAAAATGGTCAACACCATTGAATTTTAAAATCAGAAGAGAAGATAGACTTAATGTAATTGTGAATTAAAACCGAATCTAAAATTACCAATTTCAATTACAGTTCCGGTAATTAAAATGCCTTCAATATCGAAGTTGATATCACCTCTAGGATTCAATCTGAGAAGGTGACTATTCCTCTTTCTTACCTACTTAACAATTATCTATGATTACTACGCCTGCTATTACATCATAATTTTATAGCCAAATAATGAATTAACCTCTTGCACTGATTTTTCGCCCACCAAATCCAATGCAACGATTTTCTTGTTCTTAAAAGGATGTTTAGGTCCAATACAGCTCACAAATCGATATTTCTTTTTGAGATAACCTTCCCCACCCTTTTTGTTGCTGCTAAGACCTACCCTGCTGCTTTGTGCAATTGTCTCATAGGACATCTCTTTTTCCTTCAACCCAAATTCTACTTCCTGCACATCAACACCACCGATAAAGTGAAAAATCTCAGCAATAACATGCAAAGGGCCACTGATAAATTGCTTGTCACTTTTTCTTTGGATTCCTCTTATTAATATTCCTCCATAAAAATCTAATGTTCCAAAAGTAATATCAATCCCTGCTCCATGCACATACCACCTTCCCAATGTTTTTTGGTTTTCATGTTGATGCACGTAAGGGTCTGGATGTTTTTCATGGTGAAAATAAAATTCAATTTCTACAATCCTATAATTTTGAATCCCTGCTTTCAGTACGCAATAGTTCATAAGGTAATCTGCAATTCTTTGAAAACATTCTGAGATCTGTTGGTCATTAAGGTTGTTCTGTAATTTTTTTACTTCCTGTACTAATCTATCGAAAACGAGTCCCATTAATATTAAATTGATAATTGTGATGAAGTTATTTTTTAGGTCATAAGGAACCGCACCTGATACTGTAGTATTTCATTTTTAAACGAAAGGTTTCTTACAAGAATTACGTGAAAAAATGAAGAAAGTATTGGCTATAAATATTCCGTTAGATGTTGGATTCCTGCTAATCAATATACTTTTTTCCTTTCTCTAGTCCTAGATATTATTAAAACTTTCTATAATGTTCTTAAATCAATTCATATTCTTGAAAGTTCAATATAATATTTAAAACATTTTCGCTCTTATTTGTTTAGCTTTGCACATTCTAAAAAGAAAAATATAATTTATTAATATAAAAAATGGAAAATAAGGTAAGAGTACGTTTTGCTCCAAGTCCTACTGGACCTCTTCACATTGGTGGAGTGCGCACAGCTTTATTTAATTATTTATTTGCCAAACACAATGGCGGTGACTTTTTAGTTCGTATAGAAGATACGGATCAGAGCCGTTTTGTGGAGGGTGCTGAAGAATATATCCGACAGAGTTTAGAATGGGCAGGTATCGTTGCAGACGAGGCACCATGGAACCCTGGTGATTGTGGTCCTTACCGACAGTCTGAAAGAAAAGAGATATATAAAGAATATGCTGAGCAGTTGGTAAAAGACGGTCTTGCTTATTATGCATTCGATACTTCTGAAGAATTAGAGGAAATGCGTGAGCGTTTAAAAGCGGCACGTGTCAATACGCCTCAATACAATTCGATGACACGTACACAAATGACCAACTCTTTGACACTTTCTGAAGAGGAAGTGAAAGAAAGAATTGAGAGTGGTGCTCCTTACGTTATTCGTTTAAAGGTTCCTAAAAAGGAAGAAATTAGATTGAATGACATGGTACGTGGTTGGGTAATGGTACATTCTCATACTATCGATGATAAAATCTTAATGAAGTCGGATGGAATGCCTACTTATCACTTGGCTAACGTTGTAGACGACCACTTAATGGGAATCACACACGTGATCAGAGGTGAAGAATGGTTGCCTTCTGCTCCATTGCACGTTTTATTGTACAAATACTTAGGTTGGGAAGATACAATGCCTCGTTTTGCTCACTTACCATTATTATTGAAGCCTGACGGTAACGGTAAATTAAGCAAGAGAGACGGCGATAAAATGGGCTTCGCTGTATTCCCTTTAGAGTGGAAAGATCCTCAATCTGGTGATATCTCAAGAGGTTTCAAAGAAGATGGTTTCTTAGCGGATGCTTTCATCAACTTCTTATCATTCTTAGGATGGAACCCAGGTGACGAGCGTGAATTCTTCACATTACAAGAATTATGTGATGAATTTACAATGGAAAGAGTAACAAAAGCAGGTACTAAATTCGATATCGACAAGGCGAAATGGTACAACCAACAATACTTGAAGAATAGACCTGATGCTGAGTTAGCTCAATATTTAATTGCTGATATGACTGCTGAAGGAAAAGAAACAACTCCTGAGAAAGCGGCATTAGTGGCTAATCAGTTGAAAGAGCGTGTGACTTTCCCTCAAGAAATCTGGAGAGATGGTCGTTTCTATTTCGAGAAGCCTCAAGAATATGATGCGAAGACTGTAAAGAAAAAATGGAAACCTGAAGGGGTGGCTGTTTTACAAGAATATGCGAGTACAATTGAAAATGCTGAAAGCTTCACTGCTGATGACGCGAAGGACATTTTCATGAAAGTCTTGGAGAATCACGAAATGAAAATCGGACAAGTAATGCCTGCATTAAGAGTAGCAATCTCTGGTAAAGGTGGCGGTCCTGATTTGATGATCATGCAAGAAATCTTAGGCAACAAAGAAGTAGCTGAAAGAATTAATATCGCAATTGAAAAAATTAATAAACTAAAGGAAGGCAACTAGAGTTTAGTTTATGATAAAGTGTGATAGGAATCAAAATTTCTATCATGCTTTTATACTCACATTGAACATGGAAGAAAAAAACACTGAGAAAAGGCTGGACTTTATCCGTGAAAAAATCACGAATGAGTTAGCGTCAAATAAAAATGGAGGTAAACTATTATTCCGTTTTCCTCCTGAGCCAAATGGTTATTTACACATTGGCCACGCAAAATCAATCTGCTTAAACTTCGGTTTATCACAAGAATTTGAAGGTGCGGGTACCAACCTTCGTTTTGATGATACAAACCCTGCCAAAGAGGATCAGGAGTATGTTGATTCAATCAAAAGGGACATCGAATGGTTAGGCTTCAACTGGGAAGGCGAACCAAAATTCACTTCTGATTATTTCGACCAACTTTATGATTGGGCAGTGAAATTAATCAAAGAAGGAAAAGCATATGTAGATGATCAAGCGGCGGACGTAATTGCTTCTCAAAAGGGCACTCCTACTACTCCAGGTACTAACTCTCCATTCAGAGAGCGTTCTGTAGAAGAAAACTTGGAGCTTTTTGAAGGCATGAAAGAAGGCAAGTTTGAAGAAGGTTCTAGGGTATTAAGAGCTAAAATTGACATGGCTAACCCTAACATGCACCTTCGTGACCCATTCTTATACAGAATCATCAAAAAGGCTCACCATAGAACAGGTGATAAGTGGTGTATCTACCCTATGTACGATTGGGCACATGGTCAATCAGATTACATTGAGGGAATCACGAACTCACTTTGTACGACTGAATTTGAGGTACACAGACCTTTATACGACTGGTTCTTGGATCAATTGGCTGATGCTGACAAAACTCGTCCAGAACAAACTGAATTCTCACGTTTGAACTTAAACTACACGGTAATGTCAAAGCGTAAGCTTTTACAATTGGTGGAAGAAGGAGTTGTAAACGGATGGGATGATCCTCGTATGCCTACTATTTCTGGTTTAAGAAGAAGAGGTTATACGCCTGCTTCTATCAGAAACTTCGCGAAAACAGTAGGTATTACAAAAAGAGACAACATCATTGATGTTTCTTTATTGGAATATGCGATCAGAGAAGACTTGAACAAAACTGCTCCTCGTGTAATGGCTGTTTTAGATCCTATTAAATTGGTGATCGACAACTATGAAGAAGGTAAAACAGAGTGGTTAGAAGCGGAAAATAATCCAGAAGATGAAAACTCAGGTTCTCGTCAAGTTCCTTTCTCTAAAGAGTTATACATTGAAAGAGAAGACTTCAAAGAAAGTGCTAACCGTAAGTTCTTCCGTTTGACGATTGGAAAAGAGGTTCGTTTGAAGAACGCTTACATCATCAAAGGGGAAAGCTGCGTGAAGGATGAAGATGGAAATATTACAGAAATCCACTGTACTTATGATCCACTTTCTCGTTCGGGTAGCGGTACTGAAGAGTCAAAACGTAAAGTAAAAGGTACTTTACACTGGGTATCAGCAGAGCATGCTGTTGATGCTAAAGTAAACCTTTACGATCGTTTATTCTCTGATGAAGCTCCTGATTCTCGTAAAGATCCTGAAACTAAGGAAGTGATTGATTTCAAGACTTTCTTAAATCCAGAATCACTTCAAGTAATTGAAGGTTGTAAAGTAGAACCGTCTTTGAAAGACAACAAAGCTGGCGATAATTTCCAATTCCAAAGAATGGGTTACTTTATCTTAGATCAAGATTCTACTCCTGAGAATATGATTTTCAACAAGACAGTTGGATTGAGAGATTCTTGGGCAAAAAAGAATTAATCTATTATAGATATAAAATTAAAACGGAGATACTTTTTGAAGCATCTCCGTTTTTTTTATAATGTTAATTCTAAATTTTTACTAACTGTAAAAGTAAATTTACTTCCTCCAGTAGGGTTCTCTTCTACCCAAATTTTACCATTGTGCTTATCAATGATTTTTTTACAACTGGCTAATCCCAAACCATTTCCTTCAAATTCAGAATAGGTATTCAATCGGGTGAAGGCTTTGAATATTTCTTCCCTTTTATCTTCATCAATACCTATCCCATTATCAGTCACGGTAAATTGCCAATATTCCGGATCTTCTTTCACCGTTATATTGATGTAAGTTTCATTGAGTGTGTCTTGAAATTTAAGTGCATTCCCAATTAAATTCTGAAACACTCTATATACTCCTACCCTACTACATAAAATGGTTGGCAGTTTCTCAACACTGAAATTAACATCATGATCTTCAATCTTGTAATTTAAATCAGCCAATACATCTGTAACTAACTCATTTAAATCTTCCTCTGTTACTTCAAACTTTTTATCCAAGCTTCCATAACTCATCAAAGATTCAACTAAACTGTTGAGTCGTTTCACAGATTTACCAATCACCTTTAATACAGGCTCTTGCACTTCTCCTGCATCGATGGATAGCTGTACTAACTGTGCAACATTGTTAATCGGGCTCCTGATATCATGTGATGCTTGAAACAGCATATCTTTTATTTCCACGTTCTTTTGCTGTAACTCTGAAGTTGCATTCTGTAATTCTATGATATCAGTAATATCAACAAATGACCCTAGAATTGTCAGAAGGTTTCCTTCCTCATCATATTCAAAAGGAGAATCTTTGGACCTTAGCCATTTCCATTTACCACATTTGGCTTTGAACCTGTAGACAATAAAGAAAGATTCATTTTCTTTCGCATCACTAAGGCTTTCCCAATGAGCAAAAATTCTCTCATGGTCTTCAGGGTGAAATAACTCCAAAAGCTCTTCTCTTCCCAATTTTGCATAATCTTCCGATGTGTACCCAAGCAAATTGATCGCTTGTTCATTGGCAAAAGTGTTTTTACCTGATTTTACATCAAAAATGTAAACTCCATTTTGAGCATTAAGATTGATTTTCCTTAAAAACCTTTCTTTTTCCTCCAAAGCAATCTGTGCTTTATAGCCTTCAGTAATATCCCTCGTGATCAAATTAAGTCTTACCACATTTTCTCCATCAAAAACAGGTGTAACATTTGTCTCATAATACATCATCCCAAAAGGAGCTTTGTAATCAATTTGATAATTCTGAGGTATGCCTGTTTCAAACACTTCTCTCATCTTGGATTCCGCTTTATTTTGGGAGCCAGGAGGCAAGTAAATCGTACATCTTGTTCCCAAAACTTCATTTTTAGAAAGCCCAGGAGAAACATGATTGATGTATATGATTTTCAAATCACGGTCAACTTGAAACACGTGATCTGTGTTATGATCAATTAAACTTTTATAATCAACCATATCATCTTCATCACCTTTGTCTATTTCTTTGAACAAAAGCGTATACGTCAGTTCATCACCCATGGAATTTTTGGAGATATAAACAGTAGCAGTCATTAAGGTATTATCTTTTTTCAATACCCTAAACTTCTCAAAAAAGTACTCATCAGATGTTATTCTTCCCACATTATGGGACATAATCTCTTTAAAACTTTTATCACTTACTATTATTTCATCAATATTCCTTTGTAGTAGATCATCTTCGACGTAGTTTAAAAATTGACATAACGAATTGTTCGTAAATACAATCTCACTTTGATTATTAATTACGATAATTCCGTCATTAAGCTGTTTTAATAATTTTAAGTAGTGCTGCAATTTAAAATAGGTTTCTATGAGTCGGCGAATTGAAATTGAGTATCAACATAGAATTTTAGACCGTAGATTCCAAAATTGCTTTTTATTTCTCCCTTAAATTAAAACAGGTTATTAATATTCTTATATTTTACAATCCATAAAAGATTGATATTTCACCCCATCCAAAAAGGTTCCCCTTTCTGAAACTATCGTTGATCACCACCCTGTAATAATGAAACATAAATCGTCCCCAATTAAAGTTTACACCATATACCCAGTTGAGAATCAGAGGATCTATTTGGTCTGACTTCAATACATAAGGGCTTGATTCAAACTGGATTAAACTGCCTTGAGCTGTTCCATCATAAAGTAATGCACCTACCTGAAACTCCGTAAAAAAATAGATCTGTTTCACTTGGTTTAAACTTGGAAGAATACTATTGAAGGTACTTCCTAATCCCTTCTTTGAGTTCTTTTTCTCCCGTGCTTTACTTTTCTGATTCGAAGCTTTTAATCTTGGCGGATACTTTTGCTTCACACCATATCTGCTGTAATAAGTATCATTATATTTGCCTATTTTGAATTGAAAACCCGATAGAAAATAGTTATAAATCGTACCAATATGTGCTTTCCCAATCAGGTTAGTTTCATAGCTTTTTCCATTAAAAGGCAACATTTTCATCACTTCTACATCCAAATCTAATACTAAGCCATTTCCAATTTGATTATCCCAGCCATTGAAGTCTGTATTTTCTAGAAATAAACTATGCATAAAATTTTGAGTTGCTCCTGCACCTGCCGCTGGACCTTGGATACCTACATAAAGATTAGTTTCCAACCGAAGTGTTTTCCAATAATTTGATGTTACTTTTTTATAAGTTAAGTACAACAACCCTGCATAAGGTCTGTCTGTAGAATCTACTTCGTACAATGTTGCATTTTCCGGTGTATGCATGTCTTGTCCTATTGTCAAGCTGAATTCTTTTTGCGTTGATTTTTCCAGCCCAAAAAGTAGTTTGTCCATTACTTTATTATTAAAGTGATGGCTTGACCATGTCAAATGAATACCATTTGTGAAATTTCGGTCCGACTGTAGCCAATATTGATAAAAGTCATTTTGAGAAGAAATACTGATGTGTTCACTTTGTTGTTTTCCTAAACTATCAACCTGTCCAAAAACAGTAACTGAGTGTAAAAAAATGAGAAAAAGAAAGTAGAATAAAAATTTCATAAAATGTAGTTTTTGAAGATTACTCTAAAATAAAAAATAATAAAGACAAAACACCTCCTATACAATTTCAAAACAGCATGTACCCCATATATAATGCTTGATTTATATAAGAAGGAAAGTATTGTACCCTTACTTTTCTTAATGAATTCAGATGCTGTACCCCCATTTATTTGAACTGTACTCCTATTTGCTACCCCATACTCTATTGCGACTAACTGAATCATTTATTTGATTCGTGACATCAACCTTCAGTTCCTCTTCTTAGAGAATTTATTAACAACACTACTACATATATGAAAATTTTTAAACTACTACTCTTAGTGGGCATTATCACTATGTATAATGCTACTCACGCAACCACTCTATTGACAGCTATGAATGCTTCACCTTGTGATGGTGTTGCAGAGTGGAACTCTTCTTCAACTTACGCTCAAAGCGGTACACAAGTAGTGTACAATGGCAAGCTTTACAGTTCAAAATGGTGGACACAAGGTGACACGCCAGGTGTAGCGGAGTGGGGACCTTGGGAAGAAATCGGCGTCTGTGATGACAATCAAGCGCCAAGTGTTGCCTTCACACAGCCTGCCAATAACAGTTCTTTTATACTGGAAGAAACCACCACTATTGATTTCTCTATCACAGCTTCTGATGTAGACGGGACTGTAGAAAGTACTTCTATCACTATAGACGGTGTAACTTTCTCAGGAAGTTCTCTACAATGGACTCCAAGTACTGCAGGGAATTTCACAGCAACGGCGACTGCTATTGACGATAAAGGCAGTGAAAGTAGTACATCTTTGAATTTTAGTATTACTTCTAATCAGCCAGTACCTCCTACAATAAGTTTTACTTCTCCAGGGGATGGTGAAGTGATTAAAACCTCTGCATTAAGCCCAATCAACATACAGCTTGATGTAAATGATGCGGACGGATCAATTGTCTCTTCCAGCATCACAGTAGACGGGCAGACTTTCCCTTCTGCTTCAGCATCTTGGACCCCATCATCTTTTGGTACTTACACTATTACAGGTGCTACAACCGATAATGACGGACTGACTGCAAGCAGTTCTATTTCCATCACGATAGAAGAAACAGTGCAAGGAAATTGTAGTTATCCGGAGTATGCACCTTATCCTTCAACCTATAATACCAATGACATTGTAGTCTACCAAGGTGATTTATATGAAGCTCAAGTAGACAACCTTTATAATATCACTCCTGGAGAAGCGGATCATTGGTGGAAACCATTAGGTCCTTGTGTTGATACAAATACAGCTCCTGAAATTACTGCAACAGATGCTTCATCAGTAGGTTTAATTGCCACTACTTTAAGTGCCTCAATAATAGACACAGAAGGTGATGCAATTACAGCAACTTTCACTGTAGATGGCATTACTTTAAACGCCTCTCAGAATAATGATAATTTCACAGCCCAATGGACTCCTTCTGCTTATGGCAGTTACGCTGTAGAAATCAATGCTTCGGATGACAAAGGAAAATCAAGCACTGCTTCTTATGTACTCACTATCAGTGAACCACAAGGACCTCAATATCCTGTCATCACTTCATTCACTCCTGCGGAAAATAAAGTCATCAAACAAACTTCATTATCTGCCATCGCTATTTCATTTGAAGCATCAGATATTGATGGAAGCATTGTTTCTCACAGCATTACAGTAGACGGCACTACTTACAACAGTTCTTCTGTTTCATGGACACCTTCTTCATTCGGCAACTATACTATTGTATTTTCTGCTACAGATGACGAAGGACTAACAACAGATCAAAGTATCTCAATAATTGTAGAGGAAAACTTAGCATTTACAGATAAAGTACTGGTAGGTTATTGGCACAACTGGAACCTTTCAAGTGTTCCTTATATCAGATTGAAAGATGTTGATGATAGATACAATGTAATATGTATTGCTTTTGCTGAACCAAAGATCAGAGATATCGACAACACAATGGTTTTTGATCCTATCGATATAGACAATTTCCAAAATGAGCCTTCTGATAAATCAAGAGCAGAGTTTAAAGCAGATGTAGCTTACCTGCAAAGCAGAGGCAAAAAAGTACTCCTATCACTTGGTGGGGCCAACGGAGTGGTTCACCTTGATAATGAAGAAGAGCAGCAAAAATTTGTCACTTCAATGATCAGCTTATGTGAAACTTACGGCTTTGACGGAGTAGACATTGACCTAGAGGGCTCTTCTTTGACTCTTAATGCAGGTGATGATGATTTCACTAACCCTACCACACCAAGAGTTTTGAACTTTATAGAAGGAATGCAAGCTATCAAAGCTCATTTCGGTCCTTCATTCCTGTTGACGTCTGCTCCTGAAACTGCTTATGTTCAAGGTGGACAAACAGCCTACGGCGGATCATGGGGTGGTTACCTTCCAATTCTTCACTCATTAAGAGATCAATTGGATTATGTACACGTACAGCTTTACAACACAGGTAGTTTGGGTGCTCTCGATGGAAAAGCTTATACACAAGGAACTGCCGACTTTATAGTTGCAATGACAGAAATGTTGTTACAAGGTTTTGAGTCGAAAAGTATTGCTGGTTTCTTCCCTGCTTTCAGAGAAGATCAAGTGGCATTAGGTCTGCCTGCAAACAAACCTGCTGCACCTGCTGGTGGTTATACTCCCCCCGCAGAAGTACAAAAAGCATTGAACTATTTGGTAAACGGTGTTTCTTTCGGTGGAGAATATAAACTGGTAAAAAGTGAAGGCTACCCTGAGCTAAGAGGTATGATGACTTGGTCAATCAACTGGGATAAAACAACAAATTATGAATATGCTCAGAGTTATGATACTTTCTTCAATGGTAATAATGCTAGAAAAAGATATGAATTGGAGACAGAACTTCAAAATACACTTGGCAATGCCTATCCTAACCCTTTCGAGTTTGAATTAAAGATTGATATTGAATTACAAGATAATGAAACAGTCAGTACACAGATATTTAATGCCAATGGGCAATTAGTGAACTTTAAAGATTTCAAAAATTTAAATAGCGGTATTCATCAACTAACAATTCCAACTAAATCGCTTTCAAAAGGGATTTACATCATTAAACTAACTACTCATGACCAAGCTAAAGTCTACAGAGTCATCAAACAATAGCATAATACTCAAGTAGGAAAAACACAATTATTTAGTAAGTGGTAAAAGCTGTCCTTCATTAGGGCAGCTTTTTGATTTTAAACGTTTCTATATTCTTCAACCAAAATTGATTCGAACTCCCCAACATTGGTTACCTTTGAGAGAATTTTTAAAACGTTATAAATATGCTTCAAGCGTTAGTTATGCTTATAGCTCCGATCATTTTGACATGGGGAGCTAAGAAATTTACATGGATTGAAAACATTGGAACTGTAATCATTGCTTATGCCTTGGGAATTTTTCTAGGCAACACTTTTTATACAATTGACACAGAAGTTTCTAAAACAGTGGTGGATGTTGCTGTGCCTCTGTCTATTGGATTAATGCTTTTATCTTCCAATATGAAGCAATGGGCAACACAAGCAAAGTCTACGATTTTGTCTTTTTTCTGTAATTTATTTGGTGTCACAATTGGTGCTACAATAGCTTTTCTTGTCTTTACAGGAACATTGGAAAGTGCCCATTATTTAAGTGGAATGTCGGTTGGACTGTATACTGGTGGTACGCCAAACATGTCAGCGATCGGTCTTGCCTTAGAGGTCAACGATGAGGCTTTTGTGTTGATGAATACTGCAGATATGATATTGGGTGGAATATGGATGATATTTTTGATGACCATTGCTAAAAAATTATTTGGTTTTGTTTTGCCTGAATATGATGAAAAAAATGCAATCAATACAGATCTCAATAAGATCCCCGCACTTCAAGGTCCTTCATTCAAAAATATCTTGTCAAGTATTGGTATTGTTGTATTGATTCTTGGTTTCTGTGTAGGAACTTCTCTCCTAATTTGGGGCAAGATGGATGAAATTTATATTATTCTTGGTGTCACTTCATTGGCCATTGGTGCTTCTTTCAACTCAAAAGTGAGAAATATAAAAGGAAGCTTCTTAGTAGGAGAATATTTTGTTCTGCTGTTCTGCATCGGTTTGGGAAGTCTATCCAATTTCGAGAAGTTACTAGCAGATGGTACTTTATATATCGGTTTTGTTGCCATCGTCATGTTCACAGGTGTTGTTGTTCATCTTTTATTAGCAAAATATTTTAAAATTGATGTAGACACATTTATTATCACCTCAACAGCCTGCCTGTACGGACCTGCATTTGTTGGTCCTGTATCGAAAGCCATTAATAATAAGAAAGTTATACTCTCTGGAATGGCCGCTGGAACGCTCGGATATGCCATTGCAAATTACTGGGGTATCATTCTTGGCAAGCTCCTTTTGATTTCAACTTATTTCTTAGTTGGGTAAAATATTGTAAAAACATTTGACGTTTAAACAAATATTGGTTTACTTTGAGACGTATTTAATCACTCAATCAAAATAAATCAATTCTTATGAACATTATCGAGAGCCTAAACTGGCGTTACGCAACGAAAAAATTTGACGCATCAAAAAAAATAGATGAAGCAACAGTTCAAACAATTCTAGAAGCAGGTAATCTTTCTGCATCATCTTATGGTTTACAGCCATGGAAAATTGTTGTTGTAAAAAATCCTGAATTACGTGAAGCAATTGTACCTCACGCATGGGGACAAAAGCAGGTAGCGGATGCATCGCACCTTATTATTATTGCTCGCACTGCAGATCTTACTGTAGAAGACGTAGAAGCATTTATCCAAAATGTTTCTGCAACTAGAGGTATTCCTGCAGAGGCTCTAGGTGAATACAAAGGTATGATGGTAAACACTGTCTCTAACTTATCTGCAGAAGACAAAGATACTTGGGTCGCAAAGCAAGCTTACATTGTGTTAGGCAACTTACTTACTGCTTGTGCTCAACTTCAAATTGACAGTACACCAATGGAAGGTTTTGTTCCTGCTGAAGTAGACAAGGTATTAGGTCTTGACAAATTAGGTTTGAAAAGTACAGTGTTGCTTCCAATTGGTTACAGAGCCGAAGATGACGATTACCAACATCTTGCTAAGGTTAGAAAACCAATGGACGAAGCAATTGTCACATTATAATATTGGACTGTTTTTTTATTCCAACAGTATAAAAAAAGAGTCAAACCTCTTGTTTCCTTTGGAGATAAGAGGTTTTTTTCACAAAAAAGCCCACAGATCAACTGCAGGCTTTTTATGAAAAGTAAATCAACTACCCTTCAATCATATTTGTAATAATGATCGGATTGTTCTCCAAGGTTCTATGCACAGGACATTTATTAGCAATTTCCATCAAACGCTTTTTCTGAGCTTCAGTAAGATCACCTTTTATCTGTATATTTCTGTACAGTTTATCCAGCTTAGCGGTACGCTTGTTCGTATTTTCAGCATCTTTGAGATATTCATTTTCATGATTCAAATGCACCGTCACTTCCTCTAAAGGAATTTTTTTGTGATCTGCATACATTCTTAAAGTCATGGCTGTACATGCTCCCAAACCTGCTAATACAAATTGATAAGGATTGGGCCCTAAATCTTTTCCTCCATCTTCAATAGGCTCATCAGCTATTTGATGGTGAATACCTGCTTTTACCTCAGTCACATATTTTGTCGTACCAATTCTCACAGCCGTTTGATGTTGAGTTTCCAAAGGGTCTTCCGGTTCCATTTGCACGTATCTTTCCGACCAAGTGGCTATATTATTTCCAACATAATAACCATTTTGAGGGTTTGACAAAAAGTGATTGGCATAGTCTAATGAAATGAAACTTTTAGGGTGGAAAGCATTACTATAGATCTTTTCAGCATTAGTAATATCTACAATTTCATCATGTGGCGAATGGAAAATAAGTAATGGAATTCTTGTTTTGTGGATGACCTCTTTAATGTTTTGATGTGTTATTTCATTAAAGAAATCTGCTGTTACTTTAAAATAATTATCTCCTAAAGTCACATCATACAAGCTTGTATCTTCTTTATTAGGAGTACACAGTTTTTGGATATGACTTGATTTAATAACAGCACTGATGGTTACCACTGCTTCAATACTTGCTACTCGATTTGCAGAAACAATACATGCCGCACCGGCAAGAGAATGTCCTATCAAAATTTGTGGAGAACGAAGATGCTCAGCCATATACTCTGTGAGAGCCAGAATATCTTCGTGGTCTGCATAGTATTCATTCTGATGAGAAATCCCTGTAAAGTCAAGCGTCACCACTGATACTCCCTTTTGATTCAGCCCTCTTTTGATACTGTCAATAACAGAAGTGTCATCCATTCCGCTAAAACAATGAGCAAATAAGGCATATGCATGTGTCACCTGATCTGCTGGATCACAAATTTCAGCCTCTATTTCAATTCCTTTCTTATTCTTAAATGTGATTTTTTCTGAAGACATGATTTATTGATTTTATACTTCTCTCCAATGATATGCTTTAGGTTGTGTGAAAGCTCTGATTCCCTGGGAAGAAAGAGTGGTTCCTACTCCGGATTTATTTCTTCCTGACCAAGGTACATTTGGACTTACTCTATCACAACAATTCCAATACACAGTGCCCGTATTCATAATTTTCAATACTTGCTCAGCTCTTGCCTGATCTGTTGAAAAAACAGCGGAAGTAAGTCCATATTCAGTATCTTTCATTAATTCAATGGCCTCTTCATCATTTTTCACTTTTTGAATTCCAATGATAGGCCCAAATGATTCTTCTTTCATCACCAGCATTTCATGATTAACTTCTATCAGAATAGTTGGTGCGAAAAAGTTTCCTTTCCCTGCTAATTCATCTCCACCCAATAGCAATTTAGCTCCTTTTGAGATAGCATCATCGACCTGATTTCTTAATAAATTTAATTGCCCTTTACGAGTCAAAGGACCAATAAAAGTATTTTCTGATTCAGGGTCCCCTATTACATACCCTTCCACTTCTTCTAAAAAGAATTTAATAAAATCATTATAAATATTTTCATGAACATAAATACGCTCCACTGCACAACAACTTTGTCCATTATTATAAAATGCACCTTCAGCGGCATTGACTGCGGCAACTTTCACATCCTTCACGTCATCCATGACATAAAGTGGGTCTTTTCCTCCTAGCTCCAATTGTACAGGAACCATTTTAGGTGCTACTTCTTTCAGAATATGAAGACCCGTTGGATATGAGCCTGTGAAAAAATAGCCATCAAAAGCCACCTCCAACATGGCTTGCCCCGTAGATCCATCCCCTACAATACATTGAAATACATTTTCAGGAACACCAGCCTCGTATAACAAATCAGCAAAAGCTAAACCCGTTAAAGTTGCAAATTCTGAAGGCTTGTAAGCAACGGAATTCCCTGCCACCAATGCATATAAAAATACATTATAACCTACATTATAAGGAAAATTCCAAGCTGAAATATTGGCCACAACTCCTAAAGGTTCATGTATTATTTTCTCATAGGTGCCTTCCAAACCTTCAATCACATTATCGGCTAACCATTTTTCAGCATTTTGTTTTAAATGTTCAATCCGATTATTAGCACCCCTTATTTCATTGTAGGACTGCTGTATAGGCTTGCCTGTTTCTGAAGTTAAAACCTTGGCTAAATTGTCAATATTACTTTGTACCAATGCTCCAAATTTTACAATGCAATTCAAACGTTCTGCTACTGTTTTCTGAGACCAAAGTAATTGTCCATGACGTAGTTTATTTAATTTATCTAGAATGGTTTGAGAAGAATCTTCTTCTACGGATTTCAAAAGCTGTTCATTGGAAGGATTGTAGATATTCATCATTCAATATTTAAACATGACTTAAAAAAGTATCTATGATTGGTTTAGAATCTATTATTTCGTTTTGTAAAGTAGGTGTAAATTCAGGATGCCACTGCACCCCCATCACTTTACCAGGTTTCTCTTTTTTGTAACCGAAGGCCTCTATTAATCCATCATCAGAAGTAGCCCAAATTTCTAGGTCTTTTCCTAAGTCTTTGATTGCTTGATGATGCACAGTGTTTACATAGGGATGCTTGTGATCTGCATATAATTCACTGAAAAAAGTATTCTCATTAATGAGTAAAGGATGCTTGATACTGTCGTACTTCTGTGCATCTCTATGATGGTTAACATCTTCTCTCTGTGATTTTGTATCCTGATAAAGTGTTCCTCCAAAATAAACATTCATCAACTGAAAACCTCTACACACTCCCAAAAGTGGTTTCCCATTTTTGATGGTATAATCAATAATTTTCAGTTCGTACTCATCTCTGTACCGATCACCTTTCCAAGGACCAATAGGTGTTTCTCCATATGTTTCAGGTGCTATATCTACTCCTCCTTGTAGAATTACTCCATGAAGCTCTTCTAAAATAGGATAAAGTCTATCGTCTGAGATATCTGGAAGTAAAATGGGTAAAACACCATGCTGTGCTACATAATCCATCATATCATTTTCTATATAAGTCAACGATTTTGGACCATAAACGGCACGTTCAACATCGGGATACATAAAACTGGGTGTAATTCCTATATTTATCATTCTATAATGCACTAGTGTAAATGGAGATAAAGTCTTCTTCGGTGGCCACCTTCGGATTGAATGGCAATGTAAAATCTTTCACCGCCAATGATGCCAAAGGTTTTATATGTTCTTCCTTCACTCCTATCTCCGATAGTTGATTGGGCATTCCAATCTGTTCATTCATCACCTCAATATGATCCACCAAGTTTTTACCTTGGTTGCTACCCAAATTCATATTGTATGCCATGATATTGTACTTTTCTTCAAAGCCCTGATAATTGAATTTCAGGCCAAAAGGCAAACAGATTGCATTTGCTAATCCATGGTGCGTATCCAGCAAACTGGAAAGTGGATGAGCTAAACTATGGACAATTCCTAAACCTTTCTGAAACGCTACAGCACCCATCAACGACCCCATCATCATTTTGGAACGGGAAAACATATCTGGCTCATTCGTGGCTTGAATGATTGATGTGGCAATCAGTTTCATTCCCTGAATGGCAATACCATCACACATAGGGTTGAAACCTTTGGAAAGGTATGCTTCCATATTGTGCGTTAACGCATCCATTCCTGTAGCAGCGGTAACAAAAGGAGGCAAGTCCAATGTGAGCATAGGATCTGCGAAAACAATTTTAGCCAAAAGTTTAGGAGAAAAAAGAATCTTCTTTTGTTTGGTGACATCATCCGAAATAATGGCACTTCTACCCACTTCACTGCCTGTTCCAGATGTTGTTGGAATGGTAATAAAATGCGGTACTTCTTCTGTGACATATTTGTCGCCACCTATGAGGTCATCATAATCAAATAAGTCTCTGTGGTGATTAATTCTTAAAGCAATGGCTCTCGCTACGTCCATAGCCACTCCACCACCAAGACCAATGATTGAATCACATTCATTTTCTTTATAAAAATCACCTCCTCTGATCACATCTGATTTCACAGGGTTTTTCTGCATTTCAGAATATACCGCTGGAGACAATTCTTGCTGTTCTAATTTCTGAACGATTTCTTTGAAAAAAGTCAACTCAACCACCGTCCCATCTGTGACAATCAAGGGACGTCTCAAATTATTTGTTTTTAGGTAATCGCCTAATTCGTTGACTACCCCTACACCAAAACGAATGGTTGTAGGGAAATTGTAAGTGTAAGTTTGATGTATATCGAGCATAGTTAAATAATTTCAAAATAACGTTTAGTTTCCCAATCAGTCACTTCTTTCATAAACTGTCTCCATTCCCACTCTCGTGACCTAGTAAAGTGATCTATAAATTCCTCCCCAAAAAGTTCTACCATCAAAGAAGATCCTTTCATTTTCTGCGTTGCTTCCCATAAATTGGAGGGCAATGTGCCGTTTGCTAAATCCTCGTAACCATTGCCTATTGTCTTTGGGGTTTCCAGCTTCATGTTTTGTTCTATTCCATAAAGCCCACTTGCCAAGCAAGCGGCCATTGCCAAATATGGATTTACATCTGAACCGACTACTCTTGTTTCTAATCGACAAGACTTTTCACCATGTGGCAAGGCTCTGAGTGCTGTTGTTCTATTATCTATTGCCCAAGTCAATGTAGTAGGTGCCCAAGCCCCTTCCACCAATCTTTTGTAACTATTAATAGTTGGTGCCAACATTGGCAACATAAAAGGTAGACAATGCAACTGACCCGCTATATAGCTTTTCATAGTATCACTGATATGATCTTCTGCTTTGGCCTCATAGAAAAGATTTTTTTGCTTTGAAGCATCCCATAAACTTTGATGTATATGTCCACTACAACCCGGTAAAACACTATTTTGTTTCGCCATAAAACTGGCAATTATACCGTGTTTGTAGCCAATCTCCTTTACTCCGGTTTTGAAAAGCGTTGCCCTGTCTGCCGCCTCTACAATTTCACTGTATTGTATTGCCGCTTCATATACTCCAGGTCCCGTTTCGGTATGAAGTCCTTCCAATGGTACTTTGAAACTTTCCAACATATCAAACAAATCATGAAAGAATTGGCTGTTTTCTGAAGCCCTTAGTATAGAATAACCGAACATTCCTTCAGTTAAAGGCTGAATATTCTGAAAGCCTTTTTGATAAAGCTCTTCTGATTTTTGTCGAAAATTGAACCATTCAAACTCCTGAGAGAAAAAGGGCGTAAATCCTAAATTATGTGCTTTTTCCTGCACTCTTTTTAATAATGCTCTTGGACCTACGGTTTCATCATCTTTATTTTCTCTGCTGAAATCAGCCAGGAAAAAGGGCAAATCTTCTTCCCATGGAATCTGTCTGAAGGTAGCCACATCAATTCTTGCGGGTGCATCAGGGTATCCTGTGTGCCATCCCGTCACTTTAGCGTTATCATAAGATTCATCAGCCATGTCCCAGCCAAAAACAACATCGCAAAAACCGAAGCCTGTTTTTAATGCTGCTATAAATTTATTGATGTGCATAAATTTACCTCTAAGCACACCATCTATATCTACAATGGCTACTTTTACTTTTGAGTGTCTACTGTCTTCTAAGAGATCAATTACTTCTTGTTTGGTCATAAGTATTAGTCTGAGGGAAAAAAGTTTACTTTATGTGTAAAATAAAATAGTAGCAAAAGGCCGTATTATAACCTTTTATTAATGCCCAATAGAAGAGAATATCTATCTGAAATTTTATTTTATAGAAAATAGGTGTAAATAATATTCAAGTTTACTGGGTGTTACTGTTAACAAAATAGTTGATTTTGAGGAAAAAAAGAAGAGGTCAAAAAAAAAGCTCACAAAAACTGTGAGCTCATCATAATTATATCATTAAAATAGAAGCAGAATACCTCCTATTCTTGATTTTCTTTTTCTTCAAAAAGAGCATCCAAATATTCCATGGCTCTTCTTAAATGCGGAATTACAATGGTACCTCCAACAACGTTGGCAACACCCATGCCTTCTACAATCTGCATTTTAGAATAACCAAGCTCTACACATTTTTCTAAGTGGTACTTCACGCAATCATCGCATCTCAGCACCAAAGAAGTTGTAAGACCAATCATCTCTTTTGTCTTCTCATCCAATGCACCTTCTGTGTATGTGATCGTGTCGAGACTATAGATCCTTTTGATCACTTTGTCAGAATTGTTGATCACTTTTTCGTTTAGAGCAGCCCTTTTGTCTCTGTATTCTTCTAAAATATTCATATATGTTTTATCTGTCAGTATGTTCCGTTATTTAACGTTTAAATAAAGCTTAGATTTAAATCAATTAGGTCTTTCATTTCCTTTTTGTCGGCATACACTCTGCGGGTGACATTAATGCCATTCCAGAAATTGATCAAATGCCTTGATAATAGTGATGGTGGCAATGTAGATTTGATGATACCTTTTTCTTGAGCAGATTGAAGTGTTTTGATCAAAATACTTTCAAAACGTTTCAAATAAAGTACTGCCAATTCTTTCAGCTCATCATCTTTTCCCGTAAATTCTACAATAGAGTTCCCAAGAATACATCCTTTACAATCTTCATCAAAAGAGGCGTCCACCATATCATAAAACAGTGCTTTCAAGTCTTCGATAGGCTGTGTGCTTTTTTCCAAGCTTTCTTCAAGTCGGTCCAAGCCTGTTTGCTCCATTTGATTCAAGCCTGCTTTAAAAAGTTCTTTTTTACTTTTGAAAACGTTGTAAAGGCTGCCTTTATTAAGGTTTACTTCTTTGAGAAGGTCGTTGGTGGTGGTTGCTTCGTAGCCATTTTTCCAAAATAGTGCTATTGTTTTTGAGAGCAATTCACCCTGATCAAAAATTCTGGGTCTACCTGCCATATAAGGAAATGAATTATTAAGAATACAAAGTTAGTCTAATTGACCCCAAGGTCAAATATTAAATAAAAATTTTTGACACTTAAGCCAAAAACTTTTATTCGAGATGTACTTCTCTTTTATCTTCGTGTTTAATTGAATAAATCTTAAACGGTATCACTAAACAATTCAAAAGACAAACACCCAATAAAATTGTTGAATAAATTTTTAAAATTAAGATCTCAGGAATCACAACATAAGATAAAACAAAAACACCAATCAATGAAAAAATTAGTGCTATGTAATATTTCGATATTTTTTTCATTTCGTAAGTAAGTCTATACATGTGAGTTACATAAATATAGTCATTTATTACCATAAATCAGCCACTTACATAAGGAATAAAAAGCTTCTGAAAAAAAATGAAGTGCGATTCACTTACATTATGAATGTAAGATGGCAGGAAGAAAGAAATATATTTGAGATGATACCATTATAAGTTGGCAAGAAGGTACTACAAAAAGTACAATTACAATGAAGGACTTGAACTTTTTAAACGCTTTGATTGGCTATATTTTTATTCTTGAATGAATAGTTTTCTTTATCATCCAAAAACTGCATCACGTCATACAAGTTGGCAAAAAGCTGACGTCCTCCTAATTTCTGCACAATATTCATTTTGAAAAGCAAATCACGTACAGGCCCCACTACAGTTGCAAAGTATACTTTTATATTTTGATCCTGAAATTTGTCAATCTGCAACTCTAATTCATTCAAAGCAGTCACATCAATATAGTTGATACTCTCTGCTTTAATTACCACATATTGAAGATCTTCACGCTCACTCGCCCACCTATTGATGGTCTCTAAAACATATTTGATATTACTGAAATAAAGTGGTGCATCAATTCTGACAATCATTGTACCTTCACGCTCCTTGGCAGTAGCAAATCGAAGTACATTCCTATGGATTTTTGTTCCTTCAATCTTACCAAGAATAACAATATGGGGATACAACGTATGATACATAAACACCGCCATAGAAACACTAACTCCAGTTAGCAAACCAACAATCACCCCAAACTCCATTGTAGTCAGGAATGTAATCAGCATCACAAAGAACTCTCTCTTCTTCAATAAATAATATTTCTTGAAATAATCGAAGCTTAAAAGACTTGGTGTCGCCGCAATAATAATGGCACCTAGAATAGGTTTTGGCAGGTAATAAAAAATATCCGTAAAAAATAAAAGTACCAAAGCAATCATCAACGTGGAAACAAGGTTAGAAGCCCTTGTGTTGGCTCCGGAGGATGCGTTGATAGCAGTTCTTGAAAATGAAGAACTTGCTTGATATCCTCCAAAAAGTGCTCCTATACTATTAGCTAAACCTAAAGCCACAAACTCTCTGTTGGGATCAATGGGTTGTTTAGGATCGTCAATGGATTTGATAATACTGTTGGAAACTGTGAAACCAATGATAGCCACCACCAATGAAAGCGGAATGACATCACTGTATACCACAGCTGTAAAATCAGGTAAAATAAAAGTAGGCAAACCGGAAGGAATAGTACCAACTACCGCAATTCCTTGTGATTCAAAATCAAAGAACAGGCTCATTACAATTCCTAAAACTACAATAATGGGAGTGCCCAGCTTGCTGAATTTCGTTTTCTTTAAAAGAGAGATGATTACGATCGTTCCGATACCAATCGTAGCTGAAACCCAATGAATAGAAGATATTTGAGAAAAATAGCTCAATATCTCCTCGTGCAGGTATTTTGATGGTTCTGGTGTGATTCTGAATATGTTTTTCAGTTGACTGAAGGCAATCAATAACGCCGCTGCTGTAGTAAATCCTTTTAATAAGGGAGCAGAGAAAAAATTAGCAATAAACCCTAACCTCAGGTAACCTGCCACAATTTGAAACAACCCAGAAAGGAATACCACCACAAGAATGGTATTGATATAATTTGGTGATGTGGTTAAGATGCCGAGTCCAAGCATACCTGAGGCCAAAAGCATTGAGTCTAACGCCGCTGGTCCTATGATTAGTTTCTTGGATGATCCAAAAAGGAAATAAAGAAGCGGTGCAATGAGCGATGCATATAAACCATATTGTACTGGCAAGCCGGCAATTACTGCATAAGCCATGCCTTGTGGTATTAATAAAACCCCTGTAGCAAACCCCGCAGACAAATCACCTGAAATGTATTCTTTTTTGTAACTCTTAATAAGAGAGAATATACTTAGTGGATTGTTTGTCATCTTCTTCTAATTTTACAATAAGTAGTTGAGCTGTATTAAAGTACATTAAAGCGTTTGGCTATAATACTTATAAACATCGAAAATTGAATAATTAATTAACACAAGGTTTATTGTGAATAACTTCTGATAAATCGTAAAATTATCCAATTGTTTGTAAATATAGTAAAACAGTTATCAACATTCTGATGTGAATAGCTGTGAATATTGTTGACAACTTCAAATTAACTATTTCATTATCAACGTCATTCTATCACATTACAAATATACAGTGGTATTTTTTTTATAAAGAATTATATTTGGTTTTTCATTCATCTTTTATCTTTTATTTTGAAATCGATTAAATTAAATACCGATCAATACGTTAGAAGATTTGCTATTGGCGATATCCATGGATGTTTCAAAACTTTTGAAAATCTTCTTGAGAAAAAAATTAAGATCACGAAGAATGATATCGTGTTCTTGTTAGGAGATTATATTCATAAAGGTCCTGATAGTCAAAAAGTAATCGATTACATCAAGAAATTGAGAGATAATGATTTCAATATTTACCCCATTATGGGTAATCATGAAGATGGTCTAATCAAAAAACAACATAGTTATAAGCATACTTTTTTCCGTTTTATGGCCAAGTTGACCAAAGGAGAAAAACTTCTTTTGAATGAAGATGAAATGCTCTATTTCAAAAATAAATCATTTCTGAAAACACTTCCGATTCATATTCAAATAGAAGATTATCACTTTGTACATGCTGGTTTTAATTTTGAGGCCGAAAAGCCAAAAAGAGATTATGACGCTATGTTGACCATCAGAAAACCTTACCCTACTACTCCCAACAAGATATTTACCAAAAGAAAAGTCGTACACGGACATACTCCAATTGACCTTTCTGAGGCAAAGAAGATGATTGATGAGGGAAGCCGATTTATCAATTTAGATACTGGCTGTGCTTACCATAAGGGGACAATCCCTGAGCAACGCGACCATCAAGGATATCTTTCTTGTTTGAATTTGGATACTTCTGAATTAATTTACGTGAAGAATAAGGATCAGATTTAAGAGAAATTTTCTGCCATTCTTAATGATTGAAAGCCACTTATAACGGAGTTGTTTAGGATTTTAAGAAATGATTTTTTCTCATCAACAAAATGATTAAGTTTACATACTTTATATCATTAAACAACAATTGCCCTAATGAAACTTTTACTTGTCGTTAACCCTATCTCAGGTGATATTGATAAAGAACCATTTTTAAATGAAGCTTCTCGTTTTTTAGATCATTATGCTATACAATATGAGATCTTTAAAACTACGGGTGTCAATGACCTTGAGGAACTTCAAAAAATAGTCAAAGAGTTTCAACCTACAAAAGTAGCATCTATTGGAGGTGATGGCACTACCCTATTTACTTCTATCGCTTTATTGGATACTGGTATACCAATGGGAATCATCCCATTAGGTTCTGCTAATGGCATGGCAGTGGAGCTTTTTGTAAGTGATGAGCCCATGCAGGCCCTTAGGGATATTTTACTTTCTGAAATGATTGTTGGGTTAGACCTTTTAAAAGTCAACAATGAGCACTATTGTCTTCATATTGGCGATGTTGGGGTCAATGCACAGATCGTAAAAGGTTACTCTAGTGATCCTAACCGAGGTATGACTACCTACTTCAAATACTTTATTGAGCAGTTGAAAGAAAAGAAAATCATTGATTATCAAATTGAGATTGACGGGAATGTCTATGGCGAAACCGGAATCATGATGGCCATCTGTAATGCTCGAAAGTTTGGAACAGGTGTACCTTTGAATAGTATCAGCAATCCTTTTGATGGGAAATTTGAACTAGTTGCTATTCCTGAATTAAACTTTGAAGACTTGATCATTGTCGGTCTTTCAAAATTTGACGAGAGCTTTTTGGAAGATTCTGAAGGCAACGTCTATGTGGCTGATAAGGCGACGATCCATTTTGATCACCCGCAATTATTACAACTTGATGGTGAGGTGATTGGTAAAACCAAAAAACTAGAAATAGAGATCCTTCCTGGAGCGATAAAATATATTTCAAATAAGCACAATCAATTGCTCAACGATCTATAACCCCTTCACACACCCCTCAATAAAATTTTTCACATTGTGCTTTCTTTTAACTAGGTCTTTGTTCCAAGCCAAATAAATATCTCTTGTAATTGGCACGTCTTCTATGGGTAGATAAACTACATTTTCTGTTTTGAAAGTTGGCATTGGCATCAATGAAATCCCCATTCCTGAAGCCACTAAAGTAGAGACCGTTCCGTTATTCGGGGCTGTAAATACTTTTTTGGGTTTGACATTGATCTCTTTGAGCTTTTCTGTAAGTTCATCGTACATGGCACAAAAACTTCTTTCAATAAAAGGTTCCTCTTTTAGAATGGATAATGGGATGCTTTTTTTATTGGACAACGGATGTTTTTCATTCATTGCAAAAACCAGTTTCTCTATAGTGATAAACTGGAAATCAATGTTTTCATGTTCTATTTCATAATCAACAAATAATACATCAAGCTGTTCGTTCAATAATAAGTTGAGCAACTCTGCATCTTTCTTTTCAACGATATTTACTTCAGAAAACGGATAAGCTGTTTTGTATTGATTAATAGATTCCAGAATGGCATCCAAGAGAATGTTTTGCACAAAACTGATCAATATTGGTTCATTTTCTTTTACCTCAAAACCTACTTCTATATCATTCCAGAGTTTTAATAATTCCATTGCCTTAGGTAAAAATAACTCCCCTTCAGGTGTCAGCTGAACGTTCCTCTTATCTCTTTCAAAAAGCTTAACACCAAAGTGTTCTTCAAGTTTTTTGATCCCCGCCGAAAAGGTTGATTGCACCACGAAAACCTGTTCTGACGCTTTTGTGAAGTTTAAAGTATTAGCGAGTGCTACGAAGTATTTGATAAACTGTAAGTTCATAAATCGATATTATAGATTATTATAATCGAATTAAACTATTTCTACGATAAAAAACAAGCTCGTATATTTGTATTGTATTCAGGAACAAAGTATTAAGCAAGTGTTCTTGTATGAAAGATTTATATAATTATTAATCATTGCATAAGCAAAGTTGTTATGAAATACATCTATTTTTATCTCCGAAACGATGAAAAATCTATTAAATTATTACTTCAAAAAATAGGTTATAAATATGATTATAATTCCATTTATAGAAACTCATTTTCGAAGTATAACAGTACAAGAGAACAGTTGGGTCTTTTGAGAAGTGAAATTATTCACTGGCAAAAAAAACTACTGGACAACGCTGCTATTGATGTTTTGGATAAAGCAAAAATTGATGTATTCTTCGTGAAAGCTTTCCAAGACAATGATGATTTCTTTTCTATCTCTTTGGTATATCCAGAAGATTGTATTGATAACAGATATGAGATAGTGATTGAAATGTTTAGAGAGATTATAAAGGAAGGTGGTATGGGCAGTATTCGATTTGATAGAGGTGATTTGCACTTTTATGCTGGATAATTGAATTTCCCCTTAAAATTCCATAAAAATAAAAAGAGACTTACTCATATGGAGTAAGTCTCTAAACCAACAGTCCTCTAATAATTAAGATTTTAACATCTTTGGTTTTCCTAATTCCCCCAAATCATTTTTGCATATTCAGGGTGATCAATAAATGGATTTCTATTACCTTGCGTTTCAAAAATCTGCTGATTTCTGTCTATCTCTTTATCTGAAACCGGGTCATTTGTATGCCATTCCATCATCAACGTTAGGAACCAATCTTTGAATACTTTATCTGAAGAACCATCCAATACAGTCCCTGCCTGACTGTTATTTTCCCATGATCCAATCTGATCTTCATAACGTGTTGCCATGTACAAGTACATTCTTGCAAAATCGCCTTTATACTCATCAATAGGTTCGAATACTGTTCCTGTATAACCTGATGCTGATGTACCACTTCCTAGTTTTGAACCATTGATTGAAGTCCATGAAACATTGGCGACAACACCGTGCGGATGATTAGATCTTTTGGTATTAACATAAGCATCCGTTGGAATAATATGATGTGCATCTGACACCATTGGAGATTTTTTATCAAACCAGCTTTGAGGCATCACGTGCTCTCTGTTGTAGCAGTATTTTTCTCCTCCACCAGCTTGACCACATTGGTCAAAAATTAATTCATATTCGTATTCTCCTTCTTGTCTTCCGTCAGGTACTGATGGATTGTTTGGATCTGGAATGTCACTGTACATATCCCAAATGATTTCAGACTTTTGGTACTTGTCATCAGAAGTTTGATAAAGCGTCCAAAGTGCACTGTATCCTTTGTCTTTATGGCCATTAGTAATAATATCTGCTAAAGCCGTTTTTAGAGCATACCCTTCTTTTCCATTTGCTTTTCCATAATAATCTCCATCTTCAGGATCTGTTTCCGATCCAGCATCATTACTAATTACAATATTGTCTACTTCTACTTTTGTAGAGTTTGTGTTACTTCCATGATATACAAATGCTACAGTTACATTGCCACCAAAAGAAGAAAGATTAATATCAGATTCTTTCCAATCCCACCAATCACCATCAGGATTTCCAAATACAGGAAGGTCAGCTTGATCAGTTACATCAGACCAAGTAGCAGAAGAAATACTACCGTTATAATTAGAAGAAACCTTTACTTCCAATACATCAAGATGACCTTCAACAAAGAAACCCGCTGCTGAACGGAACCTCAAACGCAAGTTTTCTTCTGTGATAGTCGGTAATACCAACCAAGCTTCAGAAGCTTCATCACCTGACTTGTATGCATTAGCAAAAGCATATTTATTACCATTTCCTTCAACTTCCCACTTCACAGTACCCTGCTCATTGCTGTTTGTCCAATTGTCTAAAGCTACTTCGCCTTCAGACAATTCATCAAAATTCTCATCTAACAATACTTTACCGTCCTCTTCCGGATCAGTCGGGTCTCCTTCATCAGTAAAGTCCACCATATCCGTTGCCGGGTTATTGATCAATAACTGAGGTGTGCCATTAAATGTTCCTACAATAGCATACATTGTACCTGCACCTTCTGGAATTTTATCACCAGCAAAATCTGAGAATCCACTATTCCTTAAAATAATATCACTCGATGTTGTCCCATCGTTGAAGTATCTATTTTGAGTTGTTTCATTTTCAGCATCAGCATAAGTAGTTCCTGTATTATCAGTAGATGTGATATTATTAATTCTTACTTTTCGTCCTAAATAAGCAGATGAATTCTCCTGAATTTCTTTTACACTAGCCGTAATTGCTTCAATAGAATCAACTGTTCCTGTGAACATGTATTGTTCCATTAATGGGCCTGGCACTCTTCCTGCAGCAGGCGCCCCATTGTAAAGGCTTGGTATACCCAACTGCACATTTCCACCATAAGAACCAAGCACTAAATCATCACAGATAATTCCCACTTGCTGTCCCAATCTATATGTAGAATAAAGAGGAGCTTTATCCAAACGAATCAATATTCCGCCTGTTTTATCTTGAATATAAAGTTCTTTGTAGATATTTCCTGCTTCATCGTCTGAGATCACTTGACCAACAATTACTACATCCTCTGGTATTCCTGTAGTATCGTTATCTCTTCCTGAATGCATTGCTTTTAAATCAGCAATTGACATTGTTGCACTCCCCTCTGGAATTGGAGTGATTTCTTTATTTTCAGGATCATTGTAGGTTTTGTCTACACAGCCTAAAAAAAGTACGCCTACTACGAGCGTGATAAAATATTTATTGAAAAAAAACTGTTTCATTGATAAGTTTAAATATAAAAAAATTAGAGGTTGAGTACTTCAACTGCTTTGTAACGCTCACTGCGAAGCACTTTCTATAGCTCCCCACAAAAGTTGCGAGCTTTTGCGGGGATAATATCATTTGAATGAATTAGTTGACTGGATCTGGAGTATGAGCTCCTAGACTCGAAACATCATCTTTTGATAATGAAGTCCACTCACCGTTAGTTGTAGGATCATTATCACCTACAACGCCAGCTCTTACTGAACCCGATCTAACTAAAGTCACATCTTTACCGAAGTTTACTCGAACAGGATTAGATGGATCAGTAAGGTCGATATAACCTATTCTGTCGATTTCATTATCACCATTGAATAAACCTACTCTATCGTCTCCGTTGAAGTTACAAGCAGTACTGCTTTCATATGTATTCACTCCGTCAGGGGTAATAGCCGCTGATCCATGACGAATAACGAAAGTTGCTCCGTTTGGTAAAGTTCCTTCCAATGCTGTATTGCTATTCCAATCCAAGTTTGCATTAGACATTACCTTCACCGAGTAATTTGAAAGATCAACTTCAGCACCTGTACCATTGAAAATTTCCAGGTATTTGTTGTTTGAAGATCCTTCTATATATTCCGTGAAAATCAAATCAGAGAAACCACTTACTGAATCATCGCCTAGGTTCACACCTGGTGAAACAGCTGGTTCAACTGGAGTTTCATCATCTTCTTTTTCACTTGCAACTACAGTTACAATATCCCATCCTGTTGCATTGTCAGAGGCATCTGCTGTGTATTGGAATGCAATATATACAGCACCCAATCCATCTGCTACAAAGGCATTTTTATCTTCACCTCCAGTTGCCGCACGTGTTTCTTCTACTGAGAATTCATTCCAAGTTGCAGTAGTTGGATTGTCACTGTAGTCAGAAGAGTAGACAACTTTTATTGTTTCAAACCCTTGAGAGAATTTGATTACTTCTGTCAAGTATAAACGAGGAGTTGTGAAAGCTGAGAAATCAACTGCCGTTTTAGAAATCAACCATGATTTCACTTCTCCTTGCTGGTAAGCATTGATTGAAGCTTTTCCTGATGCAGCCGTCCAAATCACTGGGCTTTTCAATTCGTTATAAGTTGTAAAGTCAATTGAAGTCCCTGTCAAGTCTGTTCCATTGATTGGTGTCCCTACACCCTCAAATTCCTCTACTTTTTCTTCTTCTTCAGTAGCTCCGTCATAAGAGAATGAATTAACTCCTTTTATTCCTGGCAAACCAAAATAAGCTTCTAACGTACCCTTTACCCAAACTAATGTATTCATTTTATCAGGATTTTCATTTAAGTTCAATTCATCTCTGATAAAACCTGATGGCAACTGAACTGTGACAATCTTGGCCTGATCTGTCTCATCAGCAGCCAATGCCAATACAATATTTGAACCTGATGCACCTGATGCTCCTGGTACGAAACTGCTGTTCATCGATCCTACGATATAACCTTTCACCCAAGCTTCAGAATCATCTTGTGTAGCTTGTGCTGCTGGTACATTATAAGCATCTGCTAAAGTACCTGTACCTTCTGCATTGTTTGGTACTTCTGGCTCAGCAATTGTTGCTCCATCTAATGAGAACTGTGCTACTGATTTCAAACCTGCCAAACCATAATAGGCTTCCAAAGATCCTTCTAACCAAACTTGTGTTCCTACTAGGTTTGGATTATCTACCAAGTTCAATGAAGTTCTTACAAAACCATCTGGTAATTGAACCGATAACATATTAGTTGAAGCTGTTTCTCCAGCATTTACCGCAATCAACAAGTTAGTTGCTACAGCATTATCAGCACCTAGCTTCACTCCATTATCATAAGTTCCTACAATGATACCTTTCACCCACTTGTTACCTTCTGCATCTTGATTGTCTTGAGCGGCTGTTACATTATAAGCATCCGTTAAAATACCTGTACCTTCTGCAGCAGGTCGAACTGGAGCTTCAATTTCTTCATCAGAAACCTCAACAGAGTTAATTCCCCATGACATTACGGACTCTCCTGTGCCATTGTAAACAAAGGCTACATACACTGTTTCTTCTAATTTAAATTGTGATGTAAAATCACCATCTGCCTCTCTTGCAGTTTGTGCTGCAACAGGTGTCCATAATGCTGTTTTAGGATCTCCAGTTCCTTCATAATCTTTTGAGACCATTACTTGAACATCTGACTCTGAAGTAAAGAAACTTAACTTCTCCTTAATAGTTAAGAATCGAACAGCATCGTTGGAAATTTGAACTGCTGACTTTGTTATCATCCATGAAATCGTCGGGTCTTGATTGTAGGCATTTACAACAGCATTTCCATCAACTAATGCCCAATAAGCTGCTGATTCGTTCTCATTCCAAACTGTAAAATCGATGGCTGTATTTGTTAAACTAGAACCTAAGATTTCAGGACCTGCTCCTTGTACAGTTGGTGCTTCCTCTTCTATTTCAACTTTTTCACCGTCAAAAGAGAATTTCTCTACAGACTTCACACCCGGTAAGCCATTGTAAGTTTCTAATGTTCCCTCTAACCAAATTGAAGTTCCTAATAAAGCTGCATTCTCAACTAAGTTTAAAGAAGCTCTTACAAAACCGCTAGGAAGCTGTACTGTAAGCATATTTTGAGTAGAAGTTTCATCTGCATTTACTGCAATAACCAAGTTAAATTCTGATGCATTGTCAGTTCCTAACTGAACACCATTATCAAAAGTACCGATAATCATACCTTTCACCCACTTTGCTCCTTCAGCTTCTTGATTGTCTTGAGCGGCTGTTACATTATAGGCATTTTCAAGTGTTCCATCACCTTCTGCCGCTGGTTTTTCTGGAGTATCCACTTCCTCTTCCTTCACTTCAACTGTAGAGATATTCCAAGACATTACCTTCTCTCCAGTTCCATCATATACAAACGCTACATATGCTGTTTCTTCAATAGGGAATTGAGATGTATAATCACCTTCAGCTTCTCTCGCTACCTGAGCACTTACGGCTTGCCATGTTGCTGCTTTAGGATCTCCAGTTCCTTCGTAATCTTTAGAAACCATTATTTGAATATCTTCTTCAGCAGTGAAGTACTGTAATTTTTCAGTAATTGTGATATAAGAAGTTGTACCTTCTGCTACTTCAACAGCTGACTTTGTAATCATCCATGAAACCGTAGCATCTTTATTGTAAGCATTCACATAAGCACTGCCATTTGATGCAGACCAGTAAGCGGCTGATTTACTCTCATTCCAAACCGTGAAATCAATCGTTGTATTGGTTAAGCTAGAACCTAAAATTTCTGGACCTGCACCTTCAACAGTTGTTGGCTCTTCTGTATCATCATCTCCTTCAATATTTTCTCCATCAAATGAGAATTGAGCTACTCCTTTTACACCGGGTAATTGATTATACAATTCCAAAGAACCTTCTACCCAAATTGGAGTACCAGCCAATGCAGGGTTAGCCACTAAATTCAATGATTCTCTTACAAACCCACCAGGAAGTTGAACACATACCATATTTTGAGTGGCAGTTTCGTCACTGTTTACGGCAATCAATAAATTGAACTCCGATGCGTTATCAGCACCAGCTTGGAATCCATTGTTAAATGATCCGACAATAATACCTTTCACCCAATGCTCACCTTCTGCATCTTGGTTGTCTTGAGCTGCCGTTACGTTATAAGCATCTTCTAAAGTACCACTACCTTCTGCTTCTGGTTTTTCAGGACCTTCAATTTCTTCATCAGAAACTTCTACTGTATAGACGTTCCATGACATCACCTTCTCTCCTGTTCCGTTATATACAAAAGCAACGTAAGCATTTTCTTCAAGAATAAATTGAGAAGTAAACTCTCCATTGCTTGCTCTTTCTGATTGAGCCTCTAAAGCTTTCCAAGTCGCTGTTTTAGGATCTCCAGTACCAGAATAATCCGTTGACACCATCACTTGAGCATCTTCTGCTGAAGTAAAGAAATTGAATTTCTCTTCTACTGTTAAATAAGCAGTACTCATGCCTGAAATATCAACTGCAGTCTTTGTGATCATCCATGAAGTTGTAGGGTCTTGGTTGTAGGCATTTACATAGGCATTACCATTTGATGCAAACCAGAAAGCTGTTGATGCACTTTCATTCCAAACACTGAAATCAATACTTGTATTTGTAAGGTGAGCACCTAAAATATCAGGACCTGCACCTTCTACTGTATCAGGTTTATCAGGTGTATCTTCTCCTTCAATCGTTTCTCCATCAAAAGAGAATAATGATGTTTCTTTTAAGCCAGGTGCTGAGAAATAAGGCTCTAAGTCACCTTTCAACCAAACCATTACGCCAATTAATTCTCCATTAGAAGCAATATTCAATGACTCCCTTACAAAACCAGTAGGTAATTGAACTGGCATACCATTTTTCACATCTGTCTCGTCTTTTGAATCAGCAATCACCAAGTTAGTTCCTGAAGCATTAGCCGTTCCTAAGTTGAAATCATCCAATGATTTGCCATTAATAGTTCCTATGATATAACCTTTTACCCATTTCTTAGTCTCACCTTGTGCTTTTTGAGCTTCAGCCACAGTGTAAGCCTCGCTGATTTCACCTTCTTTCACTTCAAATCTTGCTCCGCTAAGGTTCACATCAGCTGTAGAGTTCAGCGTCAATTGATTTGCTCCATTATAAACCGTAAGAATAGCAGAAACTTCACCCGAACCCGACGGCATTGTCTCTCCTGCGAAATCGGCAAATTTTGAGTTTCTTACTATGATTGATTTACCTTCAACGTTAGTAAGATTACGATTTGTTGCACTAAATGCTCCTTCTGATACATCTGCATAAGTAGAATCTTTATCTACAAACTGAATGTTCTTTACCGTCACCCAAGTATTGTAAAGGTCTGAAAGATTAGATGGAAGGTTATTCAAATCAATAACAGTTGGAGTTGGCATTTCACCTTTCTCTCCTGCTATGATATGATTGTCAATATCATCTTCATCGATATTTCCCAAACTTCCTTCATATAAGCCTCCCAACTGCATTAAGCCACCATACTGACCTAAATACAAATCTTCTGCTTTGACAACAACTTCTTGTCCCTGAGCAAAATCAAGATACAAGTTTTGTCTGTTTAATTTCACTTGAATACCCGTCCCTTCTTCATCTTGTATTGTGATGTACTTGTACACGTTACCTTCCTCATCAGAAGAAATCACAGTACCTTTAATCACTACTTCCTGTGTTATTTGCATCATCTCCGAATCATCGTACATGGCGATTAACTCTTTGATACTATGCGTCGTTTCAATTGCATCCGGATCCTCTGGATCTTGTCCAGGTCCTTCAACTTCCTTGCTTGTACAGCCTAAGAAAGCCATTGTAATAAAGCTACCAATTAGTAGTAATTGAAGAGCTTTTTTGACAGTTTGCGTTTTCATTGTGATAAAAATGTTTAATGAAATGCTTGTTTTAGATTAAAAAAAAGAGAAAATGTATAAAGGTGAGGCACTCCAGAGAGCACCTCGTTCATTAATTTTTAGAATCTTAAACTCATATTTAAGAAAGCTCTTAAACCTTGAGCGTAATAGTATTTGTTAGGGAATTTTTCAGGGTTCTGCCCTTGGAAGTCAAATCGGTATTGCTGGAAACCTGTTGTTGCAATGTTTTGGTTATTCAAAGCATTGTTGACATTCAAGTTGACCTGAAGAAATTTGTTGTCAAACTTCCAGCTTTTTCCTGCAAAAATATCTACTATAAATGCATCTGGTAATTTCTCCTGATGTAAAATGGCATTGTATTCTTCACTTCCTTTATCAATACCTTCCACGGCTCTGTCTGTATATCTAACAGGATTCAAAGTCACATATCGATCTCCTAAGAAGTTCACCTGAAAACCTACATTCCAATATTTCTTTGACCAATATTCTATACCAATTGTTCCTGCTACTTCAGGAGATGCACCTACTTTTCTACCTTGGTAGAATACTTTTTCGTTCTCAATAAAAATGATTGAATTGTTATCTACAGTAGCTGTAGCATAAGGGTTCGCATTGTATAAGTAAGAAGCATAAGTACCAGCCGCTTTCACTCTTAATTCACTTGTGATATTATAAGACAACCCTAGTTCAACACCTGCATGATCCTCTCCGATTCCGGTAAGTGCATAGTTCATAAATGCATTTTGACCATCATCGAAATATGAAATCACTTTTGCTAAATCAGAAATTTGTGTATAAAAACCTGTCGCTCTTACCTTCAGCTTTTCACCTCTGTAGTAATAGTTAATATCCCCTGACATTACTTTAGAAGAAGATAAACCATCCACCGTTTCATTACGCGTTCTCAACGACAAGAATGAATCAATAAATAAAGGAGCTTTAGTATAAGAAGTCGCATTTACAGTAAAGACATTTCTACCATTTAAGAAGTATTCTCCACCCACTTTAATACCAAAATCAAGGAAGTTCAACTCTTCTGATTTCCCATAAGAAGTTTCAGGGAAAAGACCTTTCTTACGTTTACTGTCTCTGTACATGCTTGTTTGTGTCACATTACCACCTACATAAACTGATCCTTTATCAAAGGTCTTTTTTACCTGACCCCACCATCCTGCAGTTTGAATATGAGCAGTGTAATCATGTCCTATTCTGTCTCCTTCTTTTCTGATCCAAGTAGAATCATTCAAGTTGTTGATGGCCTTTTCAAGTTCAGCATAATCTCTTTCAGCAAAGTTGTCAATGTCTAGCCAGAAGTCTCCACCTAAAAGATCTTCTACTGTATTGTAATTATTGCCTTCATAATATTGATACTGTAAACCTGTAACGATATCTAAAGTCTCATTAGCCTTGAACATAAAAGTAGGATTCACATCAATTCTATGGTAGTCAAGGTGTCTACCTTCAATAATATAATGTGATCTATTTCCAGTATATAGTTCGCCATTCGGATGTTTCCAGCTTACTGGCACAGTAGTAGAATTCTCACGGTTAGTATTGTACATGTGATCCCAGTTGATTTGCCCAAATGTCCCGTTTTGCCACAACTCTTTCACTTTATCACCAATTTGATCTCCTACGTCGGTTCCTTCATTATAGAAGAAAGAAGGCAGGTAACGGTAATAATCAGGGCGAGGATCTGGTGAGTCGTACCAGTTTAATGCTGTTCTTGTCTCTGAACCCATTGTATAACCAAGAGATGCTTTGAATGTCAATTTCTCATTGATATTCCAAGTGTCTTTTAAGATGAACTGTGGCGACACCACTGTTTTCACTCTTGAGTTACGTTTCTCTCCATCTTGCCAGCCCCATGCGGGGTTATAATAATTAGTATCCTTCAGTTCTAAAGCTTCTCTCACTGTCGGCAACTGCAAACCTGCTTTTCTCGGTGCTACAAAAGATGTAAATACCATTTTGTGTCTGTCACTGAATCGCTTTTCTACACTCACAAAACCTGCCCACAGATCTGTCCAAGTACCTTCTGCATAACCTTCATCTGCCCATCTTTTTGAGCCTGAAACGGTGAAAGCCCAACCATTATCCATCAAGCCAGTACTGTAAGTAAGCATGACTCTGTGCTTATAATTTCCATTACCCAATGAATAAACACCTTTAAAGCCTGTTTTTTGGCTTGATGGGTCCGAAATAATGTTGGTAGAACCTCCAATATCTCCAAAGTCAAAATCAATAGGCTGTATAGAAGTTGTTACTTCTTTATTTCTAATCACATCATTCAATCCACCCCAAAGTGACCAATATGCATAACCTCTTTCTGGCGATGCCATATCAATTCCATCAAAATAGACCTTCATATAGGTTGAATTGTACCCTCTTTGTCTGAACCAATAAGGTCCCCAGGCAAAACCTGCCACAGAACTGTAAGCGTCTCCAGAAGAAAATAACAACCCTGGAGTGGACTGTGATTCATCATTATCCATATCCAAATCTGTCATCGACAATGCTATGGTACTTGCTTCATCTGTTTCTTGTACCAATTTTATCACCATATTTTCTTCCAAAAGAGCATCAATTTGGTAATAACCGTCCAACAAAATATGAATTTGTGTTCCTTCTGTTACAAGAGTTGTTGGTATTGAGAAAATACCTTTATCGTTAGTCAAATATTTACTGCCATTGACCTCTACCTGTACTGCCACCATTGGAGCGTTTGTTTCTCCAGACAATACTGTTCCAGAAATGAATTTTTCCTGTGCGAAAGTTAGCACAGCAAAACTCAAAAGTAGTAAAGTAAAAAAATGTTTCATTATTATTTTGAGGAGTTGGAATTTGCTTGTTTTAATAAATAGATTACGACTGGAAAGTGATCAGAATAACCACCAGAGTAAGTTCTGCGAGGATACCCTTTATACCTTCCTTCTTTGTTTTTCAGTTCAGGATAACTACAGATCTCAGCTTTCCAAAAGAACCAGCCTTTGTTTTTGGCTGTAAATTCTTTGGTGAAAATAATTTGATCAAATAAGTTCCAGCTGTCTCTATAAGCTAAGGTACCCAAACCTTTTTTATACATTTTGTAAAAAGGATTGTAGAGATATGCTTTTTCAGTCAGGTTACTGATATCACCTACTGCACCTAATTCTTTTTTAATGGATTTGTTTGAGGGATCATCATTGTAATCGCCCATTGTAATACACTTAATGCCAGAATGCTCACTTCTTAAGGAATCAATGATGTTTCGTTGGAGTTTTCCTGCCGCTTCTCTGTAACTTGAACCGGACCTGCGGGAAGGCCAGTGATTGACCAAAAATACAATAGATTCTCCTTCGAGTTCCGCTTCTACAATCAATTGATTTCTAGACTTGAATTCCCAGTTATCGCCTGCATAGGTTTCTTTGATTCGAAGATCTCTGGCAGATACCTTATTGATTTTCAATATATCTTTTTTATAAAGTAAAGCGACATCAATCCCTCTATTATCAGGACCTTCAATATGTGCAATACCATAGTTCTCATCCTTTAAAACGGGTGTATTGATGAGATCATTTAAGACATTTTTGTTTTCAATTTCTGCCAAACCAATGGCTAGCGGAGCTTTTTTAGTGACATCTTTCCCTAATTTAGCAATAATAGTAGACATGTTCTTTTGCTTGTCCCAATACTTCTGACCGGTCCATTTACGGTCACCATCAGGAAGATATTCATAATCTTTTTTACCTTCATCATGTAAGGTATCAAACAAATTCTCCATGTTATAAAACGCTACCGAATACACTTTGTAGTCGTTTTTCTGTGCTTGAAGAGCGAGCGGTGTAATAATAAAAAATAAGAGGATTGCTAGTTGTTTCATAATTATTAGAGTGTAAACATAATCAGTTCCTAAATACCGTCATGACAGGACGGTGATCACTTACTTGTGCATCAAAGGACGAGGAGCATTGATCCAAAGTGAGAGTATAGGATTGTTGAAATTGATTAAACCATTCATTGGTCATCAAAATATGGTCAATATGACTTCCATTGGGTCTCCAGCTTGGGTAAGACTTCTTTAATGAACTATCACTTTTGGCTTGATCCATATCTGAAAAAATATAATTGTCAGCGTCTTCAATAAAGTTATAAAACGACGATGAGGTCGTTGGATAAATTTCTTCATTGAAATCACCTAACACAATTACATATTCATTATTTAAATTTAAATCAATATACTTTTGTAATCTATTGCTTGCTTCTGTTCTTCTATTTTCATTTGTGTTGCCACTACAACATTTCAGATGGATATTGATTACGTAAAATGTTTGATTGTTGACCTTATTTAAAAATTTAACCAACAAAGGTCTTCTAGGAAAATAATAACTTTCAAAATCACCTGATGCTAAAATTTGACGTTCAAGAACTTCAAGGCGTTCGTTGTTATAAACAAAACCCAAGTGGAAGTCATTATTTACATTTCTGGCAATGTCATCGTCAATGAGCACCGAATAATTTGGACTATTTTGACTTAACAGTCGAAGAGTTCCTTCCTCTTCGATTTCCTGAATTCCCCATAAATCATAATTACTATTAACGATTGTAGCGTTTACCAAACCAGCTGTTTCATCACGCTTCGGAAAGTTTTCTATGTTCCATGTCAACACTTCCAGCGTCTCATCTGAAGCATTGACATTCAAACATTCGACTAGAGTGTCATCATATTCTACTGGAGCAGTTGGTAGACTTACTTCAGAAACACACGCATTTAAAACACTTCCAGCAATTAAAGAGGACAATATTGTAGAAAGAAGTTTAATAGTTTAAATATTTAGTTAAATAAAAAAATCAGTTAGCAACTCATTTAGAAAGAGAGCATTACAAATGTGGAGTTGAAAAACTGCAAATGCAAGAGGGTCAGTGTTAGGAGAGTGCAATTTATTTTAAGTTTACATTAACAATTGAAAAATAAAACTCGACTAATCTGTGTTGAGAAACATAATAATTGTTATCAACAATATTTTATACAAGTAAAAAATAAAAATACATTTAATTTATTTTACAAATGATATATTTGCAAACATTTGTTAAGTTTAAAATATGTGACATGGGGTTCATATAAAAACGTTGAATTAACATTGTTATTCGACATTTTTCGTTTTGCGACTTGCACTTTTCTATAATATCCTTCACGGTTGATATAATCATATACTAGGCTCCCTTCAACTATTAAATTACGATTCAATAAACCTTCAATGTTCTACTTCAAATCTTCCTTCTTCTTCCTATTTTTCTAATCACAAAAGCGAAACAATAAATCAAGGATTTGAGGTACAAATAGGTTTGAAAGAGCATGATTTTACAAACACAAATTCATTACATTTCGTATAGTACTATATTCCCCAAAAAGTCGAAATAAAAAGAGACTTACCCCATACGGAGTAAGTCTCTAAACCAACAGTCCTCTAATAATTAGATCTTTTACAGCAAACCGAAACAAATCGGTTTACTGCTCAACATGTTTGGTTTAATTAAGTTGTAGTTGAATTAATACATTTAGGGTTAATTCAATTGTAGATTATTGTACTACATCTCCCCAAATCATGTTGGCGTATTCTGGATGATCAATGAATGGATTTCTATTTCTCTGCAATTCAAAGATCTGTTCGTTTCTGTCAATTTCTTTATCTGAAACTGGGTCAGCATTGTGCCACTCCAGCATTAATTTCAAGTACCAGTCTTGGTATACTTTGTTTGAAGAACCATCTAAAACAGTTCCCGCTTGACCATTATTTACCCAAGAACCGATTTGGCTTTCATAACGAGTGGCCATGTATAAGTACATTCTTGCAAAGTCACCTTTGTACTCATCAATTGGTTCAAATACTTTACCTGTGTAACCAGACTCAGCAGTACCGCTTCCTAGTTTTGAACCATTGATTGATGTCCATGATGCATTGCCCACGATACCGAAAGGATTGTTTGATCTCATTGTGTTTACGTAAGCATCTACTGGAACAATATGGTGTGCATCTGCTACCATTGGTGATTTTTTATCAAACCAGCTTTGTGGAATTACGTGCTCTCGGTTGTAGCAGTGACCTTCTCCACTACCCGACTGCCCACATTGGTCAATTGTAATCTGGTATTCATATTCTCCTGGTTGTACCCCGTCAGGTACAGTAGGATTGTTTGGATCAGGAATGTCGCTGTACATGTCCCAGATGATTTCTGATTTTTGATACTTGTCATCCGATGTATGGTACAATGTCCAAAGATCACCATAGTCGATCCATTCGTGACCAGTGGTTGTAATTGATGCCAAAGCAGATTTCAATTCATAGCCCTCTAATCCTTCTGCATTTTTATAGTAATCGCTTGGATCTACTGGCTCCTCTTTTCCATCATCATTGAAAATGAAATTATCAATAGAATACCCGCCACTTACTACTCTCTCATCACCTTCGTAATAGAAAGCAACGCTCACATTACCATATGAAGCAAGATCAACTTTTCCTGAGTTTACCCATGAACCATATCCTGTTTTACCATCTTCACTAATTGTAACCTTTAATTCTTCCCAAGTATATTCTTCAGGAGCTGCTTCGCCGTCATAGTCTGGAGAAACCATTACTTTAAATACTACTCCTGCATCATATTCCTGACGGGTATCAAACGAGATGGTTTTGTCTTCTGCGTTTCTAACATCCAATTTTGGAGTGATTAACCAAGTTCTACGCTCTTCACCAGTATTATATACAGTGATATTGGCATAAGATGGATTAGAATAATGGCTTTGGTATTGGAATCCTCCTCTACCTCTCGTCTTGTAGTTTGTCCATCCTTCAATCTCTAATTGATCGTATTGGTTTCCGAAGAATTTCTCATTGATTCTTGCTACTACATTTTCATCTTCTACAGGAATTTCAACCGTTTCCTGATCTTCCTTCTCACAACTCCAAATTGAAATGGATAAAAGGGATAATAAGAGTAGGAATTGAAAATTGTTTTTTTTCATTTGCTTAGTTTATTAAAATGGATGAGCAGGGTTTATTGAATTAGGCGATCAACAAACCCCTTTCGTCTTTATTGGTTGAATTTGAAATTATCGATAGAATAACCACCGTCATTTACATTCTCTTCTCCATCAAATTGGAATCCGACAACTACATTGCCATAAGAAGATAAATCAATATCACCTGAATTCGTCCATGAACCATAACCACCTTGTCCATCATCGCTGATTTTAGCTGTGATTTCAGTCCATGTAAATTCTGATGGTGCTTTACTTCCATCATAATCAGAAGAAACAAATACTTTTAATGTTGCACCTGCCGCAAACTCTTGTCTTGTTTCAAAAGAGATCGTTTTGTTTTGTGCGGCATCCACATCAAGAATTGGTGAAATTAACCACACATTCCTTTTCTCACCTGCTTTGTATACCGTCATGTTTGCATAGCTGTTGTCGTTGAAAGCGTTGATAAACCACTTACGACTTCCCTCTTCTGTAATATTATTCCACCCCTCACGAGCGAAATCATCATACTGTGCAAATCCTTCAAAGTCTTCATTCAATGAAGTCACTACCGTTGGAGGAGTTCCTTCTACTGGAGGTTGCGTTTCAGAACCATCAAAACCAACAAAATCAACTTCAGGATTATTGATATATAATTGAGGAGTACCGTTGAAAATCGATACAATGGCAGTTACTGTACCTGCACCTTGAGGAATGATCTCTTCCGCAAAATCTGCATAACCACTGTTTCTCATAATGATGCTTCTTGAACTTCCTGAATCATCATTGAAATTTCTGTTTGTAGTCTGGTCTTTAACTGCAAACGGTACTTTACCGTCTCTGCCTGAAATATTTGAAATCCTTACTCTTCTTCCAACATAGCTCTCTGGTGCATCAAAAATTTCCTTTACAGTAGCATCAACAGTTGTCACAGATTCAGCAACTTCACCTGAATACATATATTGCTCTACCAATGGACCTGGTACACGGCCTGCCGCTGGAGATCCATTATAAAGGCTTGGAATACCCAATTGTACATTTCCGCCATAAGAACCTAATACTAACCTGTCACAAATAACAGCTACTTCTTGTCCGAAACGGAACTGAGGATAAATTGGAGCAATATCCAAACGGATTAAGATACCACCTGTTTTATCTTGTAAGTACAATTCCTTGTAAATGTTACCTGCTTCATCATCAGAAATAACTTGACCAACAATAATTGTATTTTCAGGAATTGATGTTGTATCGTTATCTCTTCCAGAATGAAGTGCTTTTAACTCCGCAATTGTCATGGTTGCAGTGCCTTCAGGAAGTGGCTCAACTTCTTTGTTTTCAGGATCGTTGTAGTTCTTGTCTACACATCCAAATAATAGTACACTAAAAAATAGCGTGATAAAAGATTTATTTAAAATAAACTGTTTCATCGAATAAGTTAATATGAATTTTAGAGGATTTTGGACTCCGCTCACTTTGTAACGCTCATGATGGAGTTTTCTAGTTTTAGTTCCCCACAAAAGTTGCGAGCTTTTGTGGGGAGAGCTGTATCAATTTCAGTGAATTGAGATTAATACATCTTAGATATTATTGTTTTTCGATGAATTTTACGTCATCAATGATAGTAACACCTCTGTATGCTCTGATTGAGTAATTGAAAGTTGATGCGTCTGCAGGAGCAACTAATTCAATTGAAGCTTCAGTCCACTCAGCGTTGTTTGCTAAGTACTCATTTGGCTTCCAGTCATCACCAGTAGCTGAACCAGTAGATGTTTTGAAGTTAGACCAAGGTCTAATTGTGTTTCCTGAGTTTTCATCTACAGTTGTTACTTTGTATTGGAAAGAAACAACATAAGTTTTACCTGGCTGAACTTTGAATTCTTGCTCGATGTAGCTTTTACCATCTAATTTGGCAGCGCTATTTCCTTCAAAAACGTCAGCAGTTTCTAAAACTGGATCAACACCTGAAGTTCTGCTCCAGTTAGCAGGAAGACCATCTACCCAAGTTTCAAATCCACCATTAGTTAAGTAGTTTTCACCTGGAGCAGGGAATTCGTGCTCCTCTTCCTCTTCTTTATCACCAATTGTTACCGAAGCAACATCCCATTGCATTGAACCAGCACTTGAACCGTCAGCTGCAGTATATCTGAATGCAATATATTGAGCACCGTCAAAAGCGAAGTTTAATAAGTTGTCTCCACCTTGGTTTCTATCCTCGTCAGAAGTAAGAGCTGTCCAAGTAGCATCATTAGGGTTACCAGTACCTGTGTAATCTGATGAACCTAAGATTTGAACATCATCAAACTTAGAGAAGTATTTTAAAGTCTCCTTTACGATTAATCTAGCGTTTGTGAATGAAGTTCCTTCTAGTGTTAAAGCTTCTTTAGTGATCATCCATGACTCTGAAGAACCTTGCTTACCGTATCCGTTTACAGTAGCTACATTATTTGATGCTGACCATGCAGCAAAAGAAGCTACGTTGTAAGTAGAGAAGTTGATTGTAGTTTCAGTTAAGTCTGAACCGTTGATATCTGAACCTGCACCATCAAAGTCAGGATCTTCAACAGGTACTTCACCTTCGTCTTCACCATCAAAAGAGTATTTTGTAGTACTTTTTAAACCAGGAACATTGAAGTAAGTTTCGATGTTACCGAAGATCCAGATTTCTTTTTTAGCGTTTTCTGGATTGTCTTTTAAGTTTACTGCTTCTCTGATAGCAGATCCACTTGACAATTGAACTGGAACACCTAAAGTAGCGTCAGCAATATCTGCGCCTGCAGCAATGATTACGTTTGAAGCTGATGAGTTGTCAGCAGCACCTGGTACGAAATCATTTTCTAATGAACCACCATTTACTGAACCGATGATGAAACCTTTCACCCAAACACCTTGTGCGCTGCCTAATTTTTTCACATCGCTGATTGAGTAAGGGTTTTCTAAAGTACCTTCACCGTCTAAGTTGATTTCAATTTCGAAACGATCATTATTGAAGTCGATGTCTTCTAAGTTTACTAAAGTTAATTGTAAAGTACCGTTGAATACTGTTAAGATTGCAGTGATATCACCGCTTTTTGATGGAACAGTTTCACCAGCAAATGTAGCGTACTTAGATGATCTTAAAATGATTGACTCACCATTCTTGTTCACTAAATCTAAGTTTGTGCTATTGTTTTCTTGGCTAGCAAATTCTACACCTTCTTGAGCGAACTGAACGCCAGTCACTTTCACTAAAGTGTTGTAAAGGTCACCAATGTTTTCAGGAAGTGCGTCTAAATCAATTGTAGTTGGAGTTGGCAAAGCCGCTTCACCTTCTTGCAAGAATACGTGATTTGCAATAGCGTCTTCTTCAATGCTACCTAAAGCGTCATTGTATAAACCACCTAACTGAACTAAACCACCGTAGTTACCGATGTACATATCCTCAGCTTTGATCGCTACTTTACGACCTTGAGGGAATGATTGGTAAAGGTTTGTAGCGTTTAATTTCACTTGAATACCATTACCTGCTTCGTCTTGTACAGTGATGTACTTGTATACGTTTCCAGTCTCATCAGAAGAAATTACAGTACCTGCGAAAGTCAATTCTTCAGTTACTTGGAAAAAGTCGTCATCGCCATCCTTGTTGCTTTCGTACATTGCCAATACGTCAGCAATTGTGCTGTTTACTTCAACATCACTTGGTACTTCAGGATCAGTACCTGGACCGTCGATTTCATCTTCTTTTGTACAGCCGAAGAAGGCCATTGAAATAAAGCTACTAATTAATAAAAATTGTAAAACTTTGTTGATTCTTTGCGTTTTCATTGCAGTAAAAAAAATGTTTAATGAAAGGCTTTAATTATTAGAAAAAATTAGGACACGTATATGAGAGGCACCCCGAAGGGCACCTTTATACTTTGCTTTTAGAAGCTCAAACTAAGGTTTAAGAAGGCTCTTATTCCTTGAGCGTAATAATACTTGTTAGGGAATTTTTCAGGATTTTGTCCTTGGAAATCAAAACGATACTGCTGGAAACCTGTCGTTGCAATGTTCTCATTATTTAGAGCATTGTTAACATTTAAGTTTAAACGAAGAAGTTTGTTATTAAATTTCCAGCTCTTTCCTGCAAAAATATCCACTGTAAAGGCATCATCCATTTTCTCTTGATGCAAGATACTGTAGTACTCTTCTGTACCTTTTTCTACACCATCCACCGCTCTGTCTGTATATCTGACAGGGTTCAACGTCACATAACGATCACCTAAGAAGTTTACTTGAATACCTACATTCCAGTATTTTTTCGACCAATATTCAATACCAATAGTTCCTGCAATCTCTGGAGATCCTCCAACGTGGCGACCATTGTAATATACTTTTTCATTTTCAATCAATACCTCAGAGTTGTTATCCACAGTTGCTGTTGCATATGGATTTGCATTGTAAAGGTATGACGCATAAGTAGCCGCACCTCTAATTCTCAACTCTTGAGTAATGTTGTATGACATACCCAATTCAACACCTGTGTGATTTTGTCCGATTCCTGTCAATGCATAGTTCATAAATGCATTTGCACCATCATCAAAGTAAGAAATCACTTTTGTCAAGTCTGAGATTTGAGTATAAAAACCAGTTGCTCTAATTTTTAATTTCTCACCTCTGTAGTAATAGTTAATGTCACCTGAAGTAACATTTGAGGATGATAATCCATCCACAGTTTCATTACGTGTTCTCAATGAAGTGAATGCATCAATAAAGTAAGGGGCTTGTGTGTAAGCCGTTGCATTTGCTGTAAATACATTTCTACCGTTCACAAAATATTCACCACCTACTTTTACTCCGTAATCTAAGAAGTCTAATACTTCTGATTTTCCATAAGAGTTATCAGGGAAAAGACCTTTTCTTCTATGACTGTCTCTGTACATGCTTGTATGCGTAATATTACCGCCTACATATACAGAACCCTTCTTGAACGTCTTTTTCACATGACCCCACCATCCAGCAGTTTGGATGTGTGATGTATAATCGTGACCAATTCTATCTCCTTCACCTCTGATCCAAGTAGAATCATTAAGGTTGTTGATTGATTTTTCACGCTCAACAAAATCTCTGTCTGCAAAGTTGTCAATATCCAACCAATAGTCACCACCTAAAAGATCATCTACTGTATTGTAATTGTTTCCTTGGTAGTACTGGTATTGTACACCTGTGATGATATCCAAGGTCTCGTTGGCTTTGAACATCAACGTTGGGTTCACATCAATTCTGTGGTAGTCGTTGTGTCTACCTTCAATGATATAATGTGATCTGTTGCCAGTATACGTTTCTCCACCTGGGTTAGACCAATCTACAGGTACTGTCGTTGGGTTGTTGCGGTTCACATTGTACATGTGGTCCCAGTTGATCTGACCGAAGTTACCGTTTTTCCATTGTTCTGTTACATAATCACCTGCTGCAATGTTTCCTTGATCATATTGGAACGAAGGTAAATAACGGTAGTAATCAGGACGAGGATCTGGAGCATCGTACCAGTTCAATGCCGTTCTCTTTTCTTTACCCATTTGATAGCCTGCAGATGTTCTCAATGTTAATTTCTCATTGATATTCCAAGTATCCTTTAAGATAAACTGAGGAGAGATAGTTGTTTTCTCTCTTGAATTACGCTTTTTACCATCTTGCCAGCCCCATGAAGGGTTATAGTAGTTAGAACCTTTCAAGTCATACGCTTCTTTAGTCGTAGCAAGGTTTTGTCCCACCGTTCTTGGTGCTACAAATGATGTAAATACTAATTTATGATTATCACTAAATCTTTTTTCAGCACTGAAAAATCCTGCCCAAACATCTGTCCATGTACCTTCAACATATCCTTCTTCACCCCATCTTCTTGAACCTGAAAAAGTAAATGCCCAGCCATTATCACTTAAACCTGTGCTGTACGTAAGCATTACTCTATTGGTGTAATTACCATTACCCAATGAATACACTGCTTTAAAACCTTCTTTCTGGCTTGAAGGATCAGAAATAATATTAGTAGAACCTCCAATATCACCAAAGTCAAAATCAATAGGCTGTGAAGAAGTTGTTACTTCTTTGTTTCTAGTTACATCATTCAAACCACCCCAAAGCGACCATGATGCATAACCTCTCTCTGGAGAAGCCATATCAATACCATCAAAGTATACTTTCATGTAGCTTGAGTTGTAACCTCTTTGTCTGAACCAGTATGGTCCCCATGCAAAACCTGCAATTGAACTGTAAGCATCTCCAGATGAGAATAGTAAACCAGGTGTAGATTGAGAGTCATCACCATCAATGTCTAAATCTGTCATTGACAATGCAATAGTACTTGCTTCATCCGTTTCAGCAAATAGTTTGATCACCATATTGTCTTCCAATAAAGCGTCTATTTGGTAATAGCCGTCTAATAAGATATGGATTTGTGTTCCTTCACTGACAATCTCTGAAGGTATAGAAAAAATACCTTTGTCATTTGTCAAAAACTTACTGCCATTGACCTCCACTTGTATTGCTACCATTGGAATGTCAGTTTCGCCAGACAATACGGTCCCCTTGATGAAATTTTCCTGTGCGAAAGTAACCACAGCAAAACTCATTAGAAGTAAAGTAAAAAAGTGTTTCATTATTATTTTGAGGAGTTGGAATTTGCTTGTTTTAATAAATAGATTACGACTGGGAAGTGATCAGAATAACCTCCATTGAATGATCTGAAAGGATATCCTTTGTATCTTCCTTCTTTATTTTTCAACTCAGGGTAACTGCAGATTTCAGCCTTCCAGAAGAACCAGCCTTCTTTTTTGTTTTTGAACTCTTTGGTAAAAATAATTTGATCAAATAAGTTCCAGCTATCTCTGTAAGCTAGCGTCCCTAAGCCTTTTTTATACATCTTGTAGAAAGGATTGAATAGGTAAGCATCTTCTGTCAACTCTTTTTCATCCCCTACTGCACCCAATGCTTTTCTGATAGATTTATTGGTTGGATCATCATTGAAGTCACCCATTGTAACACATTTGATACCAGGGTGTTCTTTTCTTAGTGAATCAATAATGCTACGTTGTAGTTTGCCAGCCTCTTCTCTATATGGTGATTTAGCTGCTCGTGAAGGCCAGTGATTGACTAAAAATACGATAGGTTCTCCTTCTAATTCAGCTTCTACAATCAACTGATTTCTTGATTTGAACTCCCAGTTGTCACCTGCATAAGTTTCTTTGATTCTAAGGTCTCTTGCAGAAACTTTGTTGACTTTCAATAGGTCTTGCTTGTAAAGTAATGCCACATCTACACCCCTTTTATCAGGACCTTCAATATGTGCAATACCATAGTTTTCTCCCTTCAATTTTGGAGTGTTCACCAAATCATTCAGAACATTTCTATTCTCAATCTCTGCCAAACCCACTACTAAAGGAGCTTGCTTTGTTACATCTTTACCTAATTTAGCAATGATAGTAGACATTCTTTTCTGTTTGTCCAAATACTTCTGACCGGTCCATTTGTAATCACCGTCCGGCAGGTATTGATAATCATTTTTACCTTCATCATGCAAGGTGTCAAATAAATTCTCCATGTTGTAAAACGCCACAGAATACACTTTGTAGTCATTTTTCTGTGCTTGGAGGACTAGAGGAAATGCTATTAAAAAAAAGAGGATTGTAAGTTGTTTCATAATTGTTTAGAATAAACAGAATCAATTCCTAAATACCGTCATAACTGGGCGGTGGTCACTTACTTTATCATCAAAGTAAATCGAACATTGATCCAGTGCTAACGTATAGGATTGCTGAAATTGATTAAACCATTCATTAGTAATCAGAATATGGTCGATATGGCTTCCATTTGGCCACCAATTCGGGTAAGATTTATCTAATGAATTGTCACTTTTGGCTTGATCCATATTTGAAAACATGTAGTTTTCGCTATCGTCAATAAAGTTTTTAAAAGACGATGATGAAGTTGGGTAAATCTCTTCATTGAAATCTCCTAACACGATTACATGCTCGTTATTCAAATTAGAATCAATGTAGTTTTGTAATCTTTTACTTGCTTCTTCCCTTCTGTATTCGTTGGTGTTGCCACCACAACACTTCAGGTGAATATTTATCACGTAAAAAGTCTGATTGTTTACCTTATTGAGGAATTTAGCTAACAAAGGTCTTCTTGGAAAAAAATAGCTTTCGAAATCTCCAGACGCTAAAACCTGGCTTTCTAGAACTTCCAATCGTTGGTTATTGTAAACATAAGCCAGATGATAGTCTCTATTCACCCCTTTTGCTATGTCGTTATCTACCAATATAGAATACGCTTCATTAACTTGAGATACTTGTTTGATTGTACCAATATTCTCCACTTCTTGAATACCCCATAGATCATAATCGCTCTCAGAAATTGTAGCGTTTACGATTCCAGAAGTTTCTTCATGTTTTGGAAAATGTTCAATATTCCATGTCACTACTTCCAATGTTTCATCAGAAGCATCAATAGTCAGACATTCTACTAAAGTGTCATCATAACCGACAGGAGCAGTTGGAAAACTTACTTCAGAGACACAAGCATTCAAAACACCTCCTACCACCAATAAGGATAATATAACGCGAAGAAGTTTAATAATTCAGATATTTAGTTTAGTAATTTAATTATTAGCGACTCATTTTTTGTGAGGACCCTACAAAGGTGTGCGTGAAAAAATGTAAAAGCAAGAAGTTGAATGTTAGGAGCAGGTAATTTAGCATAAATCTATATAGAAGTTAAAATTGTAATACAGGGATTTAGACATATTATTAAACTGCCTACAACATGTTAAGAGAATATTATTATCAACCATAAGTAATTTCACCAACTTTTATTTTGTTTTAATTTAACTCCTAAACAATTGTTAAAGTAAAAATATGTCACATTAAGTTAATATTAGAAAGTAAAAATGGGAACAACATTAAGCTAACATTTGCTAATAACACCTATTTAGTGTCGTTGATACTCTTTTTTAAAGATCTATCCCAAACAGTCCTTAACATTGTATTCACATTTGTTATCGGTGTTTTTTGAACGATTTTAGACAACAGATGTTTTTTTTAATGTTCTTTCTGAAATTCTCCCTTTTTCCCCTACTTTGCAATAATGAAATAACAGTTTTTATCAACTGCTTATTCGATCGTGATTTGTAAATATATTCTAACCCTGACAATTCCGATCATATTTTAGATTTTAAGTAATTTTTCAAAATAAAACTTTATGTTTAAAAAGTTTCTTCTTTTCATTTTCTCCATTGTCTTCATCATTATAGCCATTGGTTTTGGTTTTTTAACATTCAGTCCTCAATTCGGTGGATCTCATTCAGAATCGGATATTCGTCGATACGAGAAATCAGGACATTATAGTGAAGGTGAATTTTTCAATCTGGTCGAAACCAATATGGATATGAGCCTTTCCAACTTATGGGCTACTCTGAAAGAGTTTGCAGAAGGTGTTCAAAATGGCCGTCCTTCAAAAGATATACCGCCTATTAAAATTACAGCTGAAGCCATTCTTCAAGAAGATACACTTACTAAAGTAACCTGGTTTGGACATTCTGCTTTTTTATTAGAAATAGATAATAAAAATATTTTGGTTGATCCAATGTTCGGACAAGTAGCCGCTCCACATCCTTGGCTTGGAGAACCCCGATACAGCAAAGAACTTCCGTTGGAAGTAGATGAAATGCCAAATATTGATGTTGTTATCATTTCTCATGATCATTATGATCACTTGGATTACGAATCTATTGAGAAATTGAAAGATAAAGTCAGTGCTTTCTTCGTACCACTTGGTGTTGGTGCCCACTTTAGAGCATGGGGTATTCCAGCATCAAAAATTCATGAAATGAACTGGTGGGACTCTCAAAATTATAAAGAACTGAAATTAGTATTTACTCCTTCAAGACACTTTTCAGGCAGAGGAATCACCGACCGTAATAAAACACTATGGGGATCGTGGATTGTTCAAGGAAAACACGAGAACATCTATTTCAGTGGCGATGGTGGTTATGCGGATCACTTTAAAGAAATTGGTCAAAAATACGGTCCTTTTGATCTGGCTTTAATGGAATGCGGGCAGTACAACGACAAATGGGCACTGATTCACATGATGCCCGAAGAATCTGCTCAAGGAGCCGTTGACCTTAATGCAAAAATTATGATGCCTGTACACTGGGGAGCCTTCACTTTGGCATTGCACTCTTGGACGGACCCTGTGGTAAGAGTTACCAAAGCAGCCAAATCATTGGGTATGCCTATTACTACTCCACAAATTGGAGAAACATTTGTTGTCAATGACAGTGTTTCTTATCCTGCTCACCGTTGGTGGGAAGCCTACTAAAATAAAGATAGATTATGAGTTCGAAGTCTTGCAGTAATATGAATGAAATTGTTCATGATTATTACAATTATATCAAAAGTTTTATTCATAAAAAGGTGGGCAATCAAGAAGATGTGGAAGATCTTACTCAAGAAGTGATGTTTCAACTTTCTGTTGCTTGTGAAAAACCTGCGGAAATTAATAATATAAAAGCCTGGCTTTTTCAAGTGGCGAGGAATGTAATCTACCGTTATTATCAATCTCAAAAAATCAATACCGATTCAATAGAAGATGAGAATGCTTTTTTTGATGAAACGGAAGAGGAATCAGATGTGGCTGATTATATTATTTCTATGATTGGTTTGCTCCCTGAAGAATATGCAAAACCGCTAAGATGGGCAGATATTGACGGTATCCCTCAAAAGGAAATAGCAGAAAGACTGAAAATAAGCCTTTCTGCTACTAAGATGAGAGTACAAAGAGGAAGGAAGAAATTACTCGAACTCTTCCATCAGTGTTGTATAATTGAATATGATGCTAAAGGGAATTTCGTGCATTGTACTATCAATGATAGTTGTACCGACAAAGAACAGATTAAGATTAGTTTGGAGCAAGAACGAGATTGATTTTAATAGAAGTAACTCACATTAGATGTGGTTTGTATTGCGGTCAGTGAAGATACCATTCATTTGAACCAAAATACAAACCATTTTTTTTACTCATCTTACCTGATTACATTTACCTTTCAGCGTTTTACCCAAACATCATATTGAAGAAATAGCCAGCGAAAATCATCCCTAAACCTATAGTGGAAAAGAAAGTGATAATTAGCTGTTTTTTCATCACCTTTTTCAATAACAAAGCTTCTGGCAAGGATAAACCAACAGCACCCATCATAAAAGCAATAGCGGTTCCCATTGGTACTCCTTTGGCAATTAAGGTATCTATCACAGGCAAAATTCCTACTGCATCAATGTACAATGGTATAGCTGCAACAACTGCAATTGGCACTGCAAAAGGATTATCTGCGTTAATGTATTTTTCGAAAAAAGAAGCAGGTACAAATCCGTGAATAAAAGAACCAATAGCCAAACCAACTAGAATATAAGGGATCAGTTTCTTTAAAGTCTGTACAGTTTCTGAGTGAATTTCAGGCATACGCTCTTTTAAAGATCTTGTGTCATGCTCTTCTACTGCATGCGTTTCTGCCAAGTTCTGTACCCAATCCGCTACATATTTTGACATCCCTAGTTTATCCAATACTATACCTCCTATGACTCCTAATAGAATTCCGAAAAGCACATAAATCACTGTGAATTTCACACCATATGTGACTAAAAACAAAGCGATCGCCACTTCATTAACCAAAGGTGAAGTAATCAGAAAAGACAACGCAATGCCTAGCGGAATTCTTGACTGCATCATTCCCACAAACAAAGGAATAGAAGAACAGGAACAGAATGGAGTGACAGCCCCTAAAGTAGACGCTAGAATATTCCCTACTCCAAACTTTTTATTACGTTCCAAATAAGCTCTGATTTTATTGAGTGGTAAATAACTTTGGATAATCCCCATCAGATAAGTGATGATCACAACTAAAAGGATAATATGTGTAGTACCCACCAAGAAATAATGCAAGGCACTTCCCATTGTAGTCTCCGGTCTTAAACCGACTAACTCATATACGAGATAGTCGGCTACTTTTATTAATAAACTCTCCATTTCGCCTGAACATTAAGCATTCAACACTTCAATAATTTCAGCATCAGAATTTTTCTGTCTGTAGTTGATTACTTTACCATCCACTACTAGAGAAGGGAATTCTGTTGTCCCGAATTGCATGGTTTCCATCATGTCTGTGATATCTGTAATCATCACCTCCATATTGTTTTCAGAAGCCAGTCTTTCAATTTGTTTTCTGATTCGAGGATTAACGCCACAACATGCTTGATGTAAAATTTTGATGTCTTTCATAAGTGATATTATTTTAAGTTTTAAACTGTTTTCACCTATGTAGTGTGGGGAAGTTTGAAAAAGACACAGCTTTGGTCAAAAAAAATGAAATTATTTTTTCTAAGTGCTAAGTCAAAAACAATAAAGCCTGACTAGAAATTGTATTCCAATCAGGCTTATTTATGTTATAATCTTCCTGTTATATGTTTCTTTTACGCTAAGATGAAGAAATCGCTTTATCCATTGCTCGAATATGCTCATATCCCACCTGACAGCATCCTCCCACAATATCAGCCCCCAGTTTTACCCACTCCTGTGCCATCATTCCACAATGATTGGGATCTGAAATGCCTGACCATTTTTTTGTGTCTGTATGATAAACTTGACCGGAATTTGGATACATTACAATTCTAATTTCCTTGTTTATCTTTCGGATTTCTTTGATCAATGAAGAGATATAAACCGGTTTGGTACAGTTTACACCCATCGCATACACATGAGGTTGTTCTTGTAGAAATGAAGCAACTTCACGAATTGGCGTTCCATCATTTAAGTGCAATTCATCTTTACAAGAACAGCTGATCCATCCTTTATGTTTGGCCGATTTTAACAAAGTTGCTAAAGCTTTCACTTCATCAAAACTTGGTACCGTTTCACATGCCAGAAAGTCAATTGCTGTGTGATCAATTATGGTAAAGCGTTCTTGATGAAAAGCAATCAATTCTTCTATAGATTTATTGTAATCTCCTCTATACTCTGATCCATCTGCCAAAAAAGCACCATAAGGACCTACACTTCCTGCTATAAAAATTTCTTCATTGGGGAATTTTTGAAGAAACTTGTTTTTCGCGTTCAATGCCAAAGAAGTGGTTTTCTGAAGCAAACTTACACTTTCCTCCTTGGACTTTCCCGCTTTTATAAAACCAAGGATCGTAGCTTGGTAACTGCTTGTGATAATACACCTTGCCCCTGCTTCCAAATAATTATAATGGACTTTCTCTATTAGCTCTGACTGATCCATCAAAAGCCTTGCCGACCATAATTCATGATTAAGATCTGCTCCTTCTAGTTCTAATGCATTGGAAAGCCCTCCATCCAAAACAAGTGGTGTATTCTTCAAGATATATTAATTTTCTAAAGGTTCTAAAACCAATTGTACATTTAATTTTTCTACCAATAACGCAAATGTCTTTTTGATTTCAATATAATCCTGAGGGTTAAATTTATCTTTCTTGAACTGATAAGTATATTTCAACAGTAGTTCATTTTCTATTTGATGGGTAAAAAAATTGATTGTAATTAAATCGTTTTCAAGAATTAGATTTTCGGGAACTTCTTTTATGGTGTACCCTTCGGGGACTAAAATACTTGCTATATATTCTTTACTGTTTGCGTAAATAAAGTCAATTATATAGTTTCTTTCTTTTTCAGTAAATGGATTTTTTGCCAACGGAAAATCAAAAAATGGTTTCAAAATGATCTTATCCACTAATTGTTCAACAGGTTTTTCAGCACTGGTTTTAATCTCATATGATTGCGTTGGTGTATTTACACCAGCAGTCAATATCCTTCCAATATTTTCAAGTCCTTTATTTTCAAAGTACTCCTTCAATTTCTGTTCGGTATTCTGATACTCTCTTTTGTAAACGTAAGCATCCATACCTTTCAATGACTTCTTTACTTTCACTTCTGAGGTAGATAAATCTTCTGAAAAAGAAATGGTCAATGTCGTCTTATCATAACTTTTTACATGATTTCTAATTTTGATCCATGTTTCTCCATCATCATTCAAAATAATTCCCTTCTCATTCAAACATCTTACAGGCAATTCATTATAAGCCAAAAGTGAAGTAGTGGCATCTAGTAATAATTGTCCTCTATCTATCTTTAGATAAGCAATGAGGTAATTGTAATAATGTTTAAAAGGATATTCAGAAAATATTTTACCATTGTGGCGAGTACTTAACAATAAAGGATCAGCCTGAATTCCTCCTGCCCTTAACATTCCAATTAAAAATAGATTGATACTCCCCACAGAGCCTGTTTTCGTTTCTTGGAAAGATTTTAATGATTGATGAGCATAAATTCCAAATTCATTATCCCAAATGTAATTTTGCTTCACATACTGAACAATCTTCTTCACTTTTTCAACAGTAGTGCCTTCCAATAAATACGGTTGATTTGAGTATATCTTTTGAGCTAATTTTTCCACTTTTTTGATATACTTCCCAAAATCATCATCTTTTAATAAGTTCTCATGTAATTTTCCCCAAGTAGAAACATACTCCGATTTTTGAGACTTAAAAGGATTATAATATGTGTTCAACTGAAAGTTGGCTTTCATCAAATAATCCTCAATTGATGTAATATAGTTCTCGTCCCTAAAAGCAATAACATCTTCCATCACGAAACGATGTTCAATCAAACGATATTCATGACCATAATATCTCACTGGACTAGGCAAAATTTTGGATTCTTGAAAAGAAAAATCTCTTATATTTTGAGCTACAAAATAGTAGTCATAGTATGGAACTATTGTCAAATAATATTCGCTATATAAAGTTGGTATTCTGTCTTGAAAGGCCCACTCTGGAAGTTGCGATAAGAATGGAGATATTACTTTGTATTCATATTCGATCACAGAGCCTACTTTTACTTTGGGCAAAGTGAATTTATAAAACGTCAGATGGTCATTGTACTTTTCTTTGAAGACTTGCTTTTTATCGAATTCAGTTTTAACAATCTCACCCTCATCAATATTGTATACATTTCCTGTCACTTCCTTTACTCTTTCCTTCATCCTAGAATCTTCTGAATGATACAAAACCACTTTGACATCAGCCCACTTCGAGCCTTCATTTTTTAGGATCTTGATTCGAGATGAACGCGTATATTCTAAATAAAAATACCCTTCAGAGTTATACTTGATTTCAACTTTACCAATATCAAAAAGCTTAACAGCCTCTGCTTTTTCATCTTCTGACTGATAATTCATATCTAGCATTGAAATGCTACCTAGTTCCTTGGAGAGTTCCTGAGCAATAAGAGTAGTTGTAGTAAATAATAGAAAGACGAAAGTTAATAATTGTTTCATGTTTGTTATTCCAATGCTAAAAAAGCTGTTGAAAACTTTCTTAACTTTTAAGTCTCCAACAGCTTTATTTTATTAATTTTCTACCGGTTCTAAAACCAATTGTACATTGAGTTTTTCTTTTAAAAGAGAAAACATCTTCTTAAGATCCGAATAATTATTTGATGTATATTTTGCCTTCTTAAAGAAATAAGAATAAGTGAAAACAACTTGATTCCCCTGTTGTTTAGATTTAAAATTGATTTTTATTAAATCATTATCAACTACTTTTTCATCAGGTAATTCAGCTACTTTATAACCTTCAGGAATATTCACTTTCGAATCGTAAACTATGTTTTCAGTGTAAATTAAATCAATATCATAACTCCTATTCTCCTCTGTGAAAGGATTTTTAGAAATTGGGAGGTGGTAAAATGGACGAATAATTATTTTACCCATCAAACTTTCTGTTGGAGTCTCTCCTTTTACTGAAATGAAATAAGGCTTGTCTGATTTTTCATAATCCTTTTTTCTGATTTCTGAAACATCATCTAGACCTTGTTGTTTAAAATACTTCTTCAGTTTATTGTCTTTGTTCTCATACTTTGTTTTATACTTATAAGCAGACATTCCGTTCAATGACTTCAAAATATCAACTTTAGTAGCAGAAAGATCTTCAGTGAATTGAATCTCAAGTGTTGTTTTATCGTAACTGCTAATATGGTTGTAAATACTCACCCATTTACTTTCTTTTTCCTTAATCAATCTTCCTTTGTCATTGATACAACGGATTGGAAGATCATTAAATCTTAAAAGTGGTGTAGTGGCATCAGATAAAATTCTTCCGTTTCCAAAGTCTATATAAGCCACCACATAGTTGAAGTAATGATCAAATGGGTAATCTGAAGTGATCTTGCCATTATTACGAGTAGACAATATTACAGGGTTAGCATCAAGCCCTGCACCTCTTAGTAACCCAATTAAAAACAGGTTAATATCTCCAACAGAACCTACTTTCTCCTCCATTACTTTCTTTAAAGGATTGTGCGATAATTTACCAAATTCACCATTCCAGATATAATTATTTTTTACATACTCAACGATCTTCTGAGCTTTTTCAGGATCACTTCCTTTCAACAAATCAGGGTTCGCTTCAAAAACAGCCTTAGATTGTTTTTTAGCTTTGACCATATACCTCTCAAAATGTTCATTTTTCAATAACTCCTTCCTGAATTTATCCCATGTAGTCACTACTTCAACAGCTCCACCTGATCCTGTATAATATTTTGACAACTGAAAATTGACCTTCATTAAATAATCCTCAATTGAGGTAATAAAACTTTCATCCCTAAAAGCCACAACATCTTTCATGATAAATGTATGCTGCAGCTCTTTGTATTTGTTGCCGCGATAATTATACTCTGCAATTAGTTTTTTGGAATTTTGATAAGTGAATTTTTTAATATTTTGAGCAACAAAATAGTACTCAAAGTAAGGTATCATTTTGATATTAAATTCACTGTGCACTACTGGTATTTTATCTTGGAAGGACCATTGGGGTAATCGGAATTTAAATGGAGAGATAACTGTATATTGATACTCAATCACAGAACCAACCTTTACTTGAGGTAAAGCAAACTTGTACAACTCATAATAATTAAAAATCTTTTCCGTATAAAAATCCTTTTTATCATATTGAGTAATTGATGTTTTGCCATCTACAATGTTATATACATTTGCATCCACTTTGTATACATATTCTTTTTCCCCTCTATCACTCTTATGCAATGGAATTTCAATATTAGCTCTATTCAAGCCTTCTTCTTTCAAGATTTTTATTCTAGTAGTTCTTTTAAATTGGACATCAAAACCTCCATCACTACTCCGCACAAAACTCACGTCTCCTTTATCATAAAGAATAACGGCTTCTGCTTTTTTATCTTGGGGTTCATAATCAAAGTCCGTCATTGTGACTTTTCCAAATTCCCTTGTCAGTTTCTGTGAATACCCTGTTATAGAAAAAATCAGAATACTCGATAAGATGAATAAATATCGCATTTTACTAAGTTTGTTGTTTGATGATAATCGAAGATTGTTTGCTTCTTTTATTTATTGCTTTATAAAAATTGTAAAATTCAGGGTAGTCCTCAAGACTAATTCCAACTGGTTTTACATAAATACTTCTATCTAAATAAACCTTACCTTCTTTGATATAGAAATGATCTTTATACTCTCCATACTTTGATTGAAGGTGATAATCTTCAGGCAATTCCACTGTCAGTTTTTCTATATTTTCCAATGGAAATTCAAAATGTTCTTTTTTATGAATCACCACATTTATAATATAGGGGTTAAATCTTTCTGAAGGCTTTTCAATTTTAGTATTGATAATGCTTGGTGGAGTGATGACTTCAAAACCTGCAATTTCTCTTTCCAGTTTAGAATAATCTCCCTTAAAACTAGCAGTAATAAATGCCGTATTTCGATCCTCATTCTTAATTTGAATATTATCAATGTCACTCAATTCAAACGGTAAAACATGTTTTCTCAAAATCTTTTCTTGCTTTTCACTTCCAGCATCTGAATAGTGATTCAGCATTTCAAAAAGATCTCCACCACTTGAAGTTAAATTAATATTAACCTCTCTGACTTGCTCTTCATTGGGTAATGAAAAGATATAGGAAATACTATCTTCTGTATTTTCCCTTGTTAGGGTTGGTAAATCAATTAATTTACTTTTACCCTTTTCTACCCACAATCCTTTGCGATTTTGTGTAAAGGTTCCCAGGTAATTGAAAGGAGCAGTTTTTGAAGTATTCTCCAGAAATATTGTATCGTTCTCTACTACTACCCCTAAGAAAACATGATTAAACTGCTGCGCTGGAAAAGTTGTATCAATTTCATAAGGGTTGTCACCAGCAAAAACATCAATTGGATAAGATGAAATACCAATTTCATTCAACATAGAATGCATATAATTGGTCAATGCTTTACAATCACCATATTTATTTTTACAAACATAACTTGCAGGGTGTGGTTTCAGTCCTCCAATCCCTAAAGCCACATTAATATACCTTGTATGATCTTGCATATAATTATACAACACCTTTACCTTTTCCTTTGGATCATCAATAGAATCTGTGAGTTGATGTATTTTTATTTTCTCCTCTTCTGTTAAGTCATCCAAACCCGAATTGAGCAGATAAACCCAATCCCCATATTCTTTCCAATTTGTTACTTTAGAGGTGACTCCATAAGAATAAGTCTCCGGGACTATTGATACACTTGGAAAAGAGTTTCGTATGTTAGGGCTATTTTTTTCTTCAACATATTTGACTTCATCCTTCAACTTCCAAATTAAAGTCTTGAATTCTGAGTCTGAACTCTCTGAAAATTCAAATTGTTCATCTGCACTTACATTAATAGGAAAATCTAATGGATAAGTTACTTTAAGTGTCGATTTTAAAGTAGGTACTTCATGATAATCTAGTGTTGCAAACCAATTCGCCAAATACAAAATATTTCTAGTTGTAATTGTATAAGAGAAATTTACAATGTGAGGATATTGATTGGTTTTCAACTGAGCGCACAACAGGTAAGTATCATCGTGAAAAACACTACCCATCACTGCATTTGTCTTTTTAAAATCTTTCCGCTTAATGGATCTAATCTTATTCCCTTTAACATCGGTAATTGACGCATCATGAATAACAATATCTTCTCCTAAAGAATATAAAATAAATAAATCACCGACTTCGTGGTCAGATTTCTTACTTACTAGAACCTTTTGAGTGTAAGTAGTTCTAAGTTTTTTACCATCAAAAAACACTTCTTCATCATAGGAAAGCACTTTGGATTGCTGTGCAAAGGATACCTGAAAAGAAGTTAAAAAAGTAATTAGTAATAAATTGAAATTTAGTTTGCTCATTGTATTAATCCAAGTAACATAATTGTAAAGATAATTTAAAAAAATAAAGGCACTAACCTTAGCTAGCACCTTTATTTAAAATTTTATCTTTTGTTCATGTTATTTCCTTACCAAACCCCATATCAAAAGAGGAATACCAAGAATACCTAAACCCATACAAATTTGTGTCAGTAATTTTACTCCCTCTTCTAATAACTGGAAATAATTTTCTTTTTCTCCAGCATAACTGTATTTTACTTGTATAAGATCTCCTTCTTGTTCACCCAAAACCAGCAGGCGGGCGTGTTGTTTTACTCCCTGCCATTGAATGGGTGCATTTGAAGAAGTAGTTTCTTCTAAAAGAACATGAGCAATTTCCTCTCCTCTATAAGGAGCTTCTTCAAATATCAAATGTTGAATTCCTGAAGAAGTCTGTAGTTTCAATGTTTGTAATTTTTGTTCTACAGGCTTGAACCCTCTATGCTTACCGGCACCTGTAAATTCTTCTTTTGAAGCCAAAACAAAAAAGTGCTGCAGGGTGTCATTCTGTGACGACACTCTCCCTTCCAAAAACACTTTTCCATCTTTGTTCTCCAATGCCTCTTCTAAGTACGTTTGTTCTTTTGAAAGTTTCGGCTTCCCCACTCCATATAAGGTCAAAGCAATGACCGTGAGTAAAATGCCAATGACTACTCTGAAGTTCATTATTTAAGCTTTACGTAAGTGGCACCATAACCAAACTTCTCTTTTCGAGCATCTTCAAAATATTCTACATCTGCATGCTTCGAAAGACGCTTCTGAATCTCAGTTTTCAACTTTCCAGATCCCACACCGTGAATAAAAGTGATGTGATCCATTCCACTAACAATAGCCGCATCTAATTCTTTTTCAAAATGAAGAATCTGCATACTCAATGTGCTGTTGCCCATGTTAGGATCTAAACCTAGCCTTTCCGCGTGAAGATCCACTTCTGAAGCAGGCTTTTGAAGTACTTTCTCTACCTTCTGACCTGTTTTTGAACCAGACTCTACCAGCCCGTCCTTGATTTTGGCTACGTCTACTTCTGTGAGTGCTTTTATGTCTAATTGGAAAACATACCCATCTTTATTCATGCCAGGCACTTCCTGCTTATTATTAAAGAAGGTCGATGCTTTGAAACGCAACTTCTTCACTAATGGCTCATGATTTACGCTTCTACCAGGGTAAAAGAATAGGGCTTGGAAAATATAAGCTGGCCACTCTTCAAAATTCTGAAGTGTAACTTGATCTGCCTTTACCTGCGTTCTTGGCATCAATGTAGAAGTGAAAATCCCTTTGTACTCACCCTTTCTATCTGAACCTAATACAAATGGAATTGTAAGGTCTGAGTTATTACAAACATACACATCTAAGATTTGATCATTTTGATGTACAAATGCAATAAAAACGCCTCTTTCAGAAATCAGTGGTAACGCCGCCTTTGGTCTGTCTCTATGTTTTTTCTTCTGAGAAGTGGATACAATTCTATCCTCCTCTTCCACACTTCCAAACTCTTCTGATTCTACTGTTGAAACTACAGCAAGGTCCGTAGGAATAAAATCCATTCTGAAACCATCTGTATCTTCAATCTCAATAATTCCACCTTTTAAAGCTACAACAATACCTTCAATATCATCGTGTAAACTTCTTACTTTATCTCCAATATTCATTTTCTAATTACTTACGTGTTCGTATAAAATAAAATCAGGTCCGTATTGGGCTATCATTTGTGTACTTGTTGCTGAAACCACATAGAGTCCAAAACGGGTCTGTTCTAAAGAATCTTTGATGACGATAAATGAGCCATTACTCACTGGGGAAAAAGTCCCTGTAAAATTATCATCTTCACCTTCTTCACAGTCCTGTACTTTACTGATGTACTCAAAATTACCATTTCTATAAAAAACCAGCTCATCGTCTTGCAAGCACTCCGGCACAGATCTTTCCACTCCAGAAGTAACATCTATAAACTGACTATAGGCCCATCGTTTTCCTTCTGAAGACGACATATTTCCTATAAAAGAATTCCAAATAATAACTGTTATTGAGTTTCTAAACCCAATCTCTGATGTCAAAACATCTGTTTGTGTTGCCACCAATAAGTTATTCTTCTCTGTGTTATTATTTTCGTCTTTATATTTTGCCGCTATATAATACGTCCCTTCACCAAGATTCAGGAAAAATGCTCTACCATTTTCATCAGTATAGTTTGGTCCTTGTATAGTATCAGTCTCATTGATGAAATCTTCATAATTTCCGTAAAGTGTAACCTCACAACCTTGAACAAGATCACCAGTTTCATCTCTGATCAGCACATACAAATCGCCATAAGGTGTAGGAACCTCACACTGCAGACTCAATGCAATGACAATGAAAAGTAGAAATGCTTTGAAATACCTCATGAAAAGTCAATGGTTTTCTGTTCTGGTAACAATTTAAAAGAATTTCTATGCCAAGGTGTTGTACCATATTTAGCAATAGCTTCTCTGTGTTTTTTGGTAGGATAGCCCGCATTCTGTTCCCATCCGTACTGAGGGAATTCTTCTGACAATTTCGTCATCAATTCATCACGATGTGTTTTGGCTAAAATAGATGCGGCTGCAATACTTAAGTACTTCCCATCTCCTTTCACAATACACTCATGCTCAATTCCTTTGTAAGGTCTGAACCTGTTTCCATCAATCAACAACAACTCTGGCTTCTTTTCTATACCATCAATACAACGATGCATTGCAGTAAAAGAAGCTTGAAGAATGTTGATTTTATCTATTTCTTCTGCTTGTACTTCTACAACTTCATAGGCAATTGCTTCCTTCATGATCACGGCTCTCAATGCCTCTCTTTTCTTTGCAGAAAGTTTTTTAGAGTCATTCAAATCAGGATGCGAAAAATCTTTTGGCAATATCACTGCCGCCGCTACAACGGGTCCTGCCAAACATCCTCTTCCTGCTTCATCTAACCCTGCTTCTATCTTATCTTCTGTAAAACTTGATGCTAACATCTTTTCTTTCTATTTATTCCTCCCAACGCTTTCTTGCGAATTTAAAAGTTATTTAAGGATAAAAAAAGAGTGAAACAAATCAAACGTTTCACTCTTCCTTTTGAATGCTGTTTTATTACGTATTATTCTTGAATCAATTCATCAATTAATGATGTAAATTCACTCACATAATCCTCATAATAATGGCCAGTAGATGGTCCTGAAAAACCCGTATGGATTTGTGCCACTTCGCCTTTTTTATTCAATACAATTGATGTTGGAAATGACATCACCTTATTCAACATTGGTAATGCCTGGGCAGTTTGTTTTGGTGTTCCTGCATAAACAACCTCATAACTAATATCAAGCTTTTCTTTCATTCTGTTAATACGCTTGTAAGCTTTCTCAGCCTCAGAAGATCGTTCGAATGAAAGACCTACAATTTCTAATCCTTTTGCTTTGTATCTGTCATACAATGGAACAAAGAATTTAGCCTCATCTAGACAGTTTGGACACCAAGATCCCATAATCTGTACGATAACTACCTTGTCCTTGTACTCAGGATTTTCTAATGAGATGGTCTTACCTTCTTGGTTTTTGAAAGAGAAAGCAAACTTGTCAAATCCCTCTTTCAGATAAGTCAAGGTAGTTGGGTCTGGTAAAGCGGCGCGTGGATCATTGATACCCACCCAGTCTTCTGTTCTAGATTTTCCAGACCACATTTTACCGTTTACGATGGTATTTCCCTCCAATTCTCCTTCAAATCTTAAAATGTGGACACCATCAAAAGATGATAAAAACATCTTATTGCCACTGACACTGCCTTCTAAGAATCTATAATCACCTGTTGCTGTTAGGAAAGTTCCTGTCAGGTAATCCTCATGTTGGTTAAAAAGACCTATAGCGTCTGTTTTTCCTAATTTCACGGCATAGGTACCTGTGAAATCTACTGTTGGTTTTGCTCCTTTAGGAAAACGTTTTTCTCCTCCTTTTTTTGCTTGGAAAGGAAGTCTGTAAGCACCGTTTCTCACAAATTGCCCGTTGATCGTTTCTGCTCCTACTTTTACAACCAATTCTGCTTCATAAATTAATAATGGAATGTGCAATGAATCATTTTCATAAAACACTTCATCCAAAACCATTCTTTCATCTCCATTAATAACGGTCCAAACTTGCTTGTCCCCGCTTCCTTTAATGGTAAGGTAAAACGGTATGTCTTTTTGATGCGTATTTGTAATAGTTGCTCTCCATTTGGTCACCGCTACTTCTTCTTTCACAGTGTTGTCTTTCGCCTTATCGCAAGAAAAAATTAAAAGATTGATAGCGATTAGATAAAATAGAATGTCTCTGATAATCATAAAAAATGGTTTGTTAATTAGATTTAGATAACACAAACTAGATCAATAAATGTACCTAGTTTGTGTTGTTTTTTTATAGGTAGTTCTAAATCAGAAATTTCTTCTGACATTTCTGACTTAGTACTTCAAAAAATTCAGTTAAGACTAATAGATCGTTGAACAGCGGAAAGGAATTAACCTTCTAATTTCCACCAATCTATATTCGATTTCATTGCTATGCCTTTTTTATCGCCGATATGATAAGTGGCAAAACTATCATGGTGCACCCACAATTTACTTCCTTCATCCACTTCCCACTCTCCATAACTTGCATTGCCAAAGTAATCAATATGACGAAGAACTGCTGTATGACTAGCGGTATTTTCCTCCACCATTTCCAACCACTCTGGTCTAGCCATATATTTACCTTCAGGTTTTTCGATATCTAACTTCTTCAACTCATCTGCCTCAATCACATTACAGTGAGGAAAGAAATGAGCGGCATATTTATTTTTTGGCTGCTTGTAAATTTCTTCTGGAGTGGCAATCTGAATCAGCTTACCTCTAGACATCACACCTATTCTATCAGACATTGCCAAAGCATCGTGGGTATCGTGGGTTACGAACACAACAGAGATATTAGCTTCAATAGCAATATTTTTCACCATTCTTCTCAAGTCACTACGCAAAGCCATATCAAGGTGTGAGAAGGGTTCATCGAGTAAAAGAATTGGAGGTTCATTTGCAATTGCTCTCGCAATGGCCACTCTTTGCTTTTGCCCTCCTGACAATTCTTTAGGACGAGTATCCCTGTACTCCTCCAATTGACAGATACGTAAAAGTTCGTTTAATCTATATTCCTGATATTCCTTTGTGGTTCTACGGATAGGGTATTTGATATTATCAGCCACCGTTTGATGATTGAACAAGTTGTAATCCTGCTCTACTAAAGCAATTTTATCATGCCCTGCCAATAAGCGTTCATGTGGCCCCAAGATCCTTTCGCCATGTACATAGGCGGCCCCATCATCAGGTCTCATTTGTCCTGAAAGTAATTTTAAAGTTGTTGTTTTTCCACAACCACTTCTTCCAATCAGTGCAAAAACTTCCCCTTCTTTTACATCAAAGGACAGCTGATTGACAGCTAATTTCCCTTCTTCATAAGATTTAGAAAAGTTTTCGACTCTTAGTATAGTTTTTCTTTTTGACATATAATTTTCGTGTTCTGCCACAAAAATAACTGAATATTTATAAACCGTAGAATTTCTATGGTAATTGTATAATGAAAAAAGGCGAAAAGTGTTTTAACATCTTTCGCCGTCTTGATTGTAAAAAGTAAATAATGAGTGAAATTAATCTTTTGGTATAGTGAAATAAAAACAGCTGCCTTCTGTATCATTTCTTTCTACCCATATTCTCCCTTCATGAAGATCCACAATTTTCTTGCATTGTGCTAAGCCAATTCCTGTTCCTTTGAACTTATCGTTCGCTCTCTTAAAGAAGGAGAAAATTTTATGTTTATTTTCTAAATTAATACCAATTCCATTGTCCTGTACATAAAACAGCCATGCCCGACTTTTGTCAATTGCCCCCACTTTTATGATGGGCTGTTGGTCTTCTTTCTGAAATTTAATTGCATTACCGATAAGGTTTTGCAAAAGCATATGAAACTCCACTGCATAGCCATTTATAACAGGTAAATCCGCCTGATGAATAACGACATCACTATGTGCAATCTCCAATGTAAAATCCTCTAATACATTGTCTAGAATAGTACTTGTATCGATATTTTCTTTTTCGCTCTTGATTCCTAACTGACTAAATTCCAATATTGTATCAATCAAACGACCCATTCTACCAACACTTTGGTTGATATAACCGAAGTAAGTACTCCAAGTTTCTGGAATTTCAGTATCACAGTCTTCTTCCATCAACTGCAAAACTCCTTTGATATTCCTCAACGGGGTATTAAGGTCATGCGAAACGATATACGCAAACTGTTCTAATTCCTTATTCTTCTGTGCTAATTCTTTTAATTTCTGATTCAACAGTTCATTAGACTTCTTTAGTGAAGATTCCAGCTCCTTGATCTTCGTTATGTCCCTCCAACAAGAATTACTGTATAATATTTCCCCTTTATTATTCCTAACGGCTTTGGCACTTAATAAAACAGGAAATGTACTTCCATCTTTCTTCCTGACCAACAATTCTTCATTTTCAACTTCTCCACCTTCTAAAAAACTCTGAAATAAGCCTCTTACTTTATTATGACAAGAAATATCATAAAGATCGAAAATAGTTTTGCCAATTACTTCTTTAGTACTATATCCTAGAGTATGTGATAATGTAAAGTTGCAGGTAATTAATTTTTTGGTTTTCGGACATATAGACATGAACATTTCTGGAGACTCATGATAAAGAATCTCATGAGAATTATAAGGGTCACGTAGGTTAGTTTTTTCTATTTCATGTAATTTCATTCTACTCTTTAATTAAATTGGCGAGTTCATCTTATCCAATTTAAGGATATGATTTTCAAGTCTTTTACAATTATCGGAATATTACAATAGAATCATATATTATTGAAACCAAATGTGCGTTGAATATTTTATTTTGCGGTTTCTACAAAACGCTATATTGAGTTGAAGCTTTATACAGTAGTGTTTCATTTTATATCAATAAAATTTAAACAAAATTGTATTCAAGCAAGAATGGAAAGAATACTTCATTCCTGTAACACTATATCCTAAAAGGATCTATTTTAGGAGTACACTTCTGTAAGCTTTTTTTTACTCAACTTTAAATCTGTTTATTAAAATCCAAAAACAATGGGACAAAAATTAGACAATGCTATTGGCTTGTACATGGAAGGGATCAATCAAGGAAAGCCCCGTGAAGCCATCGAAAAATTCACCGGAGAACGTTACACTCAACATTCAACAGGTGTGGCAGATGGGAAAGAAGGATTTATTGAGTTTTTTATTCCTTTTCTGAAAAGAAACCCCATCAGAGATATTCAAGTAATCAGAACAATTGAAGATGGACAGTATGTCTTTGTACATGTACACCAAAACCTCAATAATGGCGAATGGTACTATGTAACAGCAGATATTTTTGACACTTCTGCTGATGATAAAATCATTGAACATTGGGATGTTATACAGGAAGAAGTGAAAGAAACCGTTTCTGGAAGGTCTATGGTAGATGGTGCTACGGAAATTGAAGATGAAGATAAAACGGAAGAGAATAGAAAACTTATTACAGGGTTTGTGAATGAAGTATTGATAGGAGGAGCGTTTGATAAAGTAACAGATTTTATCTCCACAGAAGAGTACTTACAGCATAATCCTGCTGTGGGTGACGGCTTGGAAGGATTTGGAAAATTTGCACAAGATTTGGCAGCAGCAGGAAAAGCTATGAAATATGAACAGGTATACAAAACACTTGTACAAGGCAATTTTGCCGCTACTTTGTCTCATGTAAAACTAGGGGATGAAGATTGGTGTATTATTGATATTTTCAGAGTGAAGAATGGAAAAATTGTTGAGCATTGGGATGTTCAAGAAAAAATTGGTCCTAAAGAAACTTGGAATAATTCAGGCAAGTTTTAAAAATTATATTTGGCTGTCTCTCGTAGTGACAGACAGCCATCTTGTTTTCTTCCTATTCCAGGCATCTATCATCAAGAATAAATCAATATAAACACCTAACTAACAATAGATTAAGTATTTCAAATAATAAACAGCGAATAACGATTATAATAACTTCTTTATAAAAATTCCTTCTTCATTTAAGCATCTTAAACAAAGAAGGAATAAAGTGTCAACCTATCACCAAATAGTTTAATTAATTAGTTTTTAACGAAACGTAGATTTTGAATTTGATCACCAATTAACATTTTCAAAATGTAAACTCCTTTTGGTAATCCTTCAGTAGCAATAGAAACTGAATTCCCTAAAACTCCCCTATTCACTGTCTTCCCTTCCATGGATATAATTTCATATTGCATTCCTTCTTCAGCATTTTGAAATCTCAAGACATCCGTAACTGGATTGCTGAGTAATTTCAATGCCGTAACTTCTAAAGCAAACTGTTTACGAGAACTTGAAGTTTGTGCTGCTGTGGTCCATGTGAGGTTGTCAATTTTAATCTGACCTGATGATGTATTTTTTTGAACCAACTTGATTCGAGCATCTCCAGTCACACCCACTTGTATATCTCCTGTATTTTCAGCTGAACCTTTTGATCCACCTTCCACAGTTGTATAATACACATTATTGACATAGACCTCTAATTTCACAGCAGTACTGTAAGCCTGTGAGTAATCAAAAGACAACGTTTGAACCCCACCACTGATTGTACTTGATTCCAAAGCTCCAGCTGGTGATCTGCCCTTCCCTAACGTCAAAGCAGTACCATTGAAGTTCAAATCACCTCTTGCACTAGCATAAGTCCATGTAATGCCATGAGATCCAACAAAGGATCCACTTTTATAAGAACCTCCTTCTGAAAAATTATCAAAAGTCTCCACAAACTCTTCAGTAACCACTGGAATTTCATCCAATGTTGAAAAAGTGGAAATAGCCCTCGCTGAATTATTTCCTGCGGCATCAAATGCAATAACCTCAACAGTGTAAGTTGTCAATACCTCCAATTCCTGCAAGACAAATGAAGTTGAAGCAGTTTGAGCAATTTCATTTCCATTCACAATTACTTTATACCCTTCTACACCTACGTTGTCTGAAGAGGAAGTCCAATTCATTGTAGCTGTAGTGGTGGTAATTTCACTTACATCTAACGTTGGCTGAGTAGGTGCTTGAGTATCGGCTGAAGCTAAAGATGTCCAAGTCACATTATCAATAGCAACTTGCCCCGAACTGCTTCCACTTTGTTCAAATCGCAGTGTGCAATTTCCATTCATATTTACATTGAACGGTCCTGCTGAAACGATCTGATTTTGACTTCCACCTTGTACAGTGGTCACCAATACAGAGTTTACATAAACCTTAAAACTGACCGAAGTACTAAACGCTTGCATGTATTCAAATGAAAGTGTTCCAATACCTCCAGCGATGACAGAAGATTGCAATGCTCCAGCTGGATTTTTTCCTTTTCCAAAAGTTGGTGTACTTCCTTCAATACTTATATCTCCCCTTGAACTATAATAATTCCATGAGATCTCATTGTCTCCTACAAAAGAGCCTGATTGATAAGAACCTCCTGCTGAAAAGTTGGAAAACGTTTCTACATAAACATCTGAATTAGGAGGTGTTACATCTTCATTACTTGTTGTGACATTAATTGAGGTAGACTGTGAAGATTCATTGCCTACTTGATCAACAGCAGACACTGCTACTTGATAAGAGGTACCGCTCGTTAAACCTTCAATAGTTACAGATGGATTGGAAGTTGTTTTTGATAAAATGCCGTTGACATACACTTTATAGCCCGTTACACCTACATTATCTGAAGATGGTGACCAAGCTAAGTGAAATGAAGTAGAAGTAATAGAAGTGCTGATTAAGTTAGATGGTTTTGTAGGAGGTGCTGTATCTGCAGGTGTTCCGCAATTATACACAAGGCAAACATATTCGGGATGATCAATATAAGGATTTCGATTGCCTTGATAGCTGTAAACGACTTCATTTCTGTTTCTTTCGAAATCATCAACAGGATCTTGTAAATGCCACGCAATCAATGTAGATAATTTTGCATGGATAGGTTCAGGAGTATAATCATTGGATGGAAGGTAATCTACTAATTCCAAATCAGGATCACCTGAAGTTCCTTCATAGCGTGTGGCCATATAAAATAGCATACGTGCCACATCTCCTTTTACTTCAGGTCTTGGTTCCCAAATCCATTCACTAGAACTTGTATAGTTGCCTGTCGCTCCATCACCATCAATATATTCCACACTGGCTTCATCAAACCATCGGCTATTTCTGGCTGAATTCACCGTAATGTCAGTGGGCCTTAGATGATGGCAGTCTGTTCCGGCACCTTGAGATGTCCCAAAATTACCATGCGACTTTGCCCATACATGTTCTCTGTTCCAACCTTTTCCACTGTTGTATTCTTGGTTAGCATTGACAGACCATCCTGTATAAAACAAAATCACATTGTTGGGGTTGTTAGGATCTTTATCTGTTTCTTTCAAAATATCCCAGACATCTGTGGAAGAAGAACTGTAAGGATATTCTCTATGCCCATCAATAATAGAATGAAGAGCATTTTTTAATTCCGAGCCTGATTTCCCCTGTGCTGATCGATAATAATTGGCTGGAATTTGAGCGTAAGACGTTGTGATTATCAAGGCCATAAGCTTTAATAATAACAACCCTTTAAGTTGGTTTTTCATGATAGAAGTTTAGTAATAGATTGACGTCCAAAAGTAAAAATTCAACCTACACAAACCCCTTAATGGAAGTTAATTAATACACAATTAAGTGTTACCAAAAAAACACTAAAAACAGCCTTTTCAGCCTATTAAAAGAGAATATTCTGACCTCTAAAAAGTGCAAGAAATATTCTATCAAAAAATTACCATTATACTTCCAATTATTATTGAACTAAAAAAAAGTAGTCCTTTTCTTTAAAGACTACTTTATGAATTTATTGTGAACTTAATTGTTTATCCAATCTATTCCTTTCTTCAGCAAGCTCAACGTTTCTTCTTCTTTTGATCCTGCTTTAGGCTGATAATCATATTCCCAATTGGCTTGAGGTGGCAAACTCATCAATATCGACTCCGTTCTGCCATTACTTTCTAAACCAAACTTGGTTCCTCTGTCCCAAACTAAATTAAACTCTGCGTACCTGCCTCTTCTCAGCTTCTGCCACTCTAGTTCATTTTCTCCAAATGGAATATCTTTAAATTTCTCTACTTGCTCTTTATAAGCTGGAATAAAAGATTCTCCTACATCTTGAACAAAATGCCATAATTGATCCGGGTTCAGTCCTTCTACATCTGGTTTCAATCGATCAAAGAAAATGCCCCCGATTCCTCTAGTCTCCTCTCTATGAGGTATAAAGAAGTAATGATCTGCCCACTCTTTGAATCGATCGTAATAACCCATTTTTGTATTTTCACAAGCTTCAAATAAGTGCTGATGGAAATCAGCGGCTGCAGATTTATCAACATAATGAGGTGTTAAGTCAATACCTCCTCCAAACCAGAATTCACCATTTGAAAGCTCAAAGTAACGCACATTCATATGGATAATCGGAACCATTGGGCTTTGCGGGTGCAACACAATTGAAACACCAGTAGCTTTAAATGTTTCCGCTGCTTCCACTTTCAATGCTTTAGCCATTTGATCGGATAACGTACCTTCTACTAACGAAAAGTTTACACCTCCTTTGGCAATAATATTTCCATCCCTGATGACCCTTGTTCTACCGCCTCCACCACCGGGACGCTCCCAAAGGTCTTCTCTGAACTTTGCTTTGCCATCAATCAATTCCAGATCTCTACATATATCATTTTGTAAACCTTTGAACCAGGCTATGATTTCGCTACTCTGTATTTGCTTCATTTTTCTTTCGCTTTTCTTCTTTTTTAAGTTTTCTAAGGTGTTTCCTATAGTGTTTGGGACGCTTCGTTTTTTCCTGTTTATTTTTATCAGAAGTGATCTGCTTAAAATTATCAAAACTCTTCGTATGCATTACACTTGCTCCCGTCAGAGACGTATTATCTTGATTGGCTGTAGTATAATAAACATCTTGGCGGTACTTCTGATAGAATTTCGCTCTTAATGCTCCATCCTGAGAAAGTACCACTTCCACCGTCCAATCTCCTAATACAGAAGCGGCTGTGGTTTGATTTTGATTATCTGTAAATCCTCCATCTCTTGTCACCCTCACTTTTCCTTGAGCAAAAGTATAGGATAATCGCATTTGTAAGTTCTGCAAGGCCTCCCGATCGAGACCGCTCATATCAAGATCAATTTCAAAATTATCGTCTACCTGAGAGAGAATATAACTGAGCTGATTGGTCAACAATTCACTTACACTGCTTGATGCTGTCTGACCAAATCCACCATATGAATCATTGGCTAAGAGCTGACGCATTACAATCAAACCAAATACTTGACGGTTCAACTCCTGTTCATCTCTATGGATTCTTTCCTCAAACGCCGCTACATAACTTTCTAAAGAGACAGGCCCTGCCTGTGTTACTACCGTAGCTGGATAATCATGAATATCAATATCAAAACCCAACTGTGGATTGGAAAGATCTCCCTTAATCATCAAGTCAACATCAGCGGGATATCTTTTCACAATTTCTGGTGCATTTCTCACCGTACTATCCTGAATATCAATCAACGGCAAAAGACTCACTCTCTGCTCATATTTGGCAATGATATTCATTTGAGCTTCATACGGATCACCATTCCAAGAAAGTGTAGAGCCTTTGTCAATCACAAATTTCTTGTCTACCAAATTAAACTCAGCCACCTTCATAGTGAAATTATAAGCTCCTTTTACAATCTCCACATTACCGAACATTTCAAAGTCACGGTTCTTGTCAATGTTCATCTGAATTTTACCCAGACCATTACCACGAATAATATCACCTGTCTTTTTATCAAAAATCAATTCACAATATGCATCAGGAGTGATGTCCAAATTCATCTTCATTTGGAAATTGGCCTGCTCAGTGGTTGATGTAGTATTTTCCTGTACAATTTCTTCTGTATTTTCATCCTGTGATGATGTATCTTTCTGAACATAGACAATGTATGGGTCAGTCTCTGAGTAATCGATCTCATTTAGAGGAATATAGATCTTTGTCCTTTTATTTGTTTTGGCATTCACATCAATAATAATGTCATCAAAAGGGCCAGAGATATTGACGTTACCCGTACCAAATGCGGTTCCATAAAAAAGGTCATTTCCTTTTTCAGGCTTCTTCATAATAAAGAAGTCATCAAAATTTACATCAAGACCTACTGTCATTTCCTCAAAACCTTCCTTGAAATTAATGCCTCCATTGAGGTAAGCATAATGACCGTATTCATCAACAGTTCTAAGATTTTCTGTATAGATTTTAGTGGGGCGAATCAAGATTCTTGGCAAGTCCTGAGAATCACCAAAGCTATAATCGACTCCAAGGTAAACCAGACGGATCAATCCATCTTTGGCAAAAACACTCCCCCACAGTTTAGGTTTATCAAGGTTACCTGAAATTTTAACCCAACCTGTTGTTTTTCCCTCTAGCTTTTCAACCACTTCATCAATAAAAGGTTGGAAAATACCAAGTGGAAGATCATTTACTTCCAGCTTCATGTCCAACTGATTGTTTTTATTTTGGGGATAATAATTTCCAGATAAATTGAATCGTTCTGAAAGGCTGTCTAGAATTTGAAGGTTAACGTTAAGTAATTCTTTTGTCCACTCCGACTGCCCCTTCAAATCTCCCAAGAAGTAATCATCTACACTTAATGAATCAATAGCAACGTGACCGTAAACTCTTGGCAATACAAATACATCTTCAATATAAAGATCCAAGGAATCCACACGGCCCTTAATATCTTGTTCCAAATACTTTTTAAATGATGATAAATCTAACTTCTGTGATTTTAGGTGAAGTGGCTTGTCTACGTCTTTCTTGGCCCAGCCATTGAGATAAATGACTTCTTCTTTGTTTTTTACATTAAAATTCACAAAGTGCACTCCATCCTGATACACTACAATTTTGGAAGGTTCTGAATCCAATGTAGTCCATGTTTCTTTTTCCCAAAAAATATGAGACTGAGGAAGTCTGAAAATTACGCTGTCTTTATCCAACAATATATCACCTCTCAAATTCAAGGCTAAATCATAATTGTAGACATCAATTTTTGTATTAAAAACCAGATGCTCATCTACTGTAAAAGCAGAGAAATTAAAATCTTTAGAGAGAAAACCATTGATGTCCTGTGCTTTTGATTTCACTTCAACAGAAGTATTATAAGCACTGGAATAGCCGTCTTTTTCAGCGAAATAATTGACATAGTTAGAATCTAAATCTACACCATAGAAATGAAGGTGATCACTGAATAATTTGGAATGAAAACCTACTTTTTTACCAAAATTCCCTTCAAGGATCAGCTTTGTATTATCAGCAATTTGAATACTGTCTGTAAAAATGGAGATAACATCGTTGACATTTTTGAAGCTTAATTCAGCGTCTATGGAATAATTCTTTTCTCCAAAGACCTCTTTTCTCTCCCTCTTTTTTTCGTAATATTTCTTCTGCACTTCATCTTCTTCGAAAAGAGACATATACCCTTCATCAAAGGCATCAATCACATCATTGGTGAGGGTAGGAATATCAAAAAAACCTGCCATGTTGAAGCTCATAAAGTCCGATTCAATATTCACCAACCTTAAACCTGTAGGCATAATATTGGTAATACCCATCAACTTTTCAATTTTGATTTCTCTTTTTTTATTGAAGACTTTGGTATCATAAAAAGATAATCCACCGGAAATTCCATTGTCTATTACTTTGTCAAATGAGGCCTCCATTCGGGTAAAAAGACCGACATTCTTTTCAGACAAGTTGACTTTTTTGAAGTTAGGAATATCAATACCTGACTGAAACTTAAAGGTACTGTCATTAAAATCTAAAAGTCCTTTGAGGAAAAACTTCAAGTTGGGATCGTTCACTACTAATTCACCATTAAAATAACCTTCTCTCATGTAGGTACTGTCAAGGTAAATATTGGAATAGTTATAGCCATTGATCCCTAATTTATTAATTGACGCATTGATACTTAATGCCAATTCATCTACTGAAAAACCTTTACCATCAAGATCGCCTTCAAAATCCAGCTCTCCTAGAATTGGTGTATCAAAGACTTCTCCAAGGTCCAAACTATCTGTTTTGAGATAACCCTGATAGCTTTCTTCTGGAATTGAAATATCCATTTTAGGCGTAATCACCCCATAATCTGAATTTAGAATTCCATCTAATTCAAAATCATCAAGGGTACCTTTGAAAGTTCCTTCCAGTGCAACTGCACCAAACATATTGATGTACTCCCGCATAAAAGCGGGAACGTAAGGGTTTAAATCTTCTGTGAAATAATAGGAATCATAAAAAGAAAGATCCATTACAGTTCTTTCCTTATCGATCACTTTATTGAATTGAAAATCACCTTTGATTGTACTTCCTCCACCGAAACGCATATCAGCGTTCTTCACCACAAAATCATTGACGGTTCCTTTTAATTCAAAATCACCTACAACATAATCATGTATAGAATCAAAGTAAACAAAGAAACTTGCAAGATCATCGGTATGTAATGTTGACTGCTTGAGCTTTACGTCCATCCCTACACAATAGTAGAAATCGTTGTAATCAGTATAGTCATCATAATTGAAATTGATATTTCCTTTCAGCGTACTTGACCCCAAATCTCCATCAAGATTATGCAATGACAGACCTGTAGTAGAAATACCCAGGTAGGTATCAATATCATATACTTTAAGCTGTGTTTTCCTTTCTATGGCACTAAGGTTTTTAATATCCATAGCAATGGTATCTCTCACAATTTTAAGTTGGGATACATCTGCATAGATACCGCTGAATTCCATATCGTAAACATCAAATTTACCTTTTTCTCGATGTGGAACATCTGGGTTGAGCATCACAAAAGAGCCATTTCTCAACTTTACATTCTCAAAAACTAAATGAATATTTCCAGGTTCTTTGTAATCATAGCGATGTATACCTTTTGGATCACCCGCCAAATGACGGATCCATTTTGTCATACTGTTCATGGAATCCAACCCAGAATCCATGATCATTTCTACCCTTGGTTCATTCAAGATTGTCTCTTCAATATGAATATACTGATCATCATTGTAAAGCAGAGTGATAAATGAAAAATCCAATACCACTGACTCCACCTCTATCAGCGGAATACTATCCAGGTCTAGGATCTTCACATCTTCCAAGGTCCATTTATCAAACCAGTCAAATTTTACAGAGTTGATTGTGGTAGGATGGGCAGTCTTTTCGGTCACTAAAGAAGTCACCTGATGAATAAGGTAGGTTTGCACAACAGGAAGTTGTGAAAGGCTAATTACACCAATCCACAAAAAGAGAAAAACAGTAGCCAGCCTAAAAAACCAAACACGAAGCTGCCTAAGTACTTTTCTTACTAAAAAAAGTTTCCTTAGCCTAATCCATCTGCTTACTTGTGCTTTTGTCTTTGTCTTACTCAACCTGAAGAATATTGCTAGAGTGTTTTAGTCTTCATTTTTTCTGATGAAGAACTTAATTAACCCACAAAAATAACAGTTTCAAGTGACACTTTTTATTAATAGTGCATAAAAAAGGGTACTTTTTTTATGGAAAAGGCGATTCACAAATTATTATTCCATTTTACATTATAACTTATACTACACTTCTTTAATAAATCAATTTAGTAATACTAATTTATTCCTAGAATAAGTAGGTTTATCAAAATAATTTAAGAACTTTAAAAAGTAAACTATTGAATGGATAAAACTTTCCGTTTATCCTGTAACCCTTTTTAAATTAAATTTAGATGAAAACCGATTTTGTAGATTATTTTATCAGCGAAGAGTATCAATCTATTTCAGTTAGGTTTGAGATAGAAAGACCTGCTCCTTTGATGTTGGGAGAAAGAATGAATGAAGTAAATGAAATGGCTTATATGAATGGCTATAATTGGGCTGCATTATTAGAACTCAAGCTCAAATTAAAAGACACATCACTTCTTAATGAATTTACGATGGACCCCGAAGCAGGGTCTTGCTTCATAAGCTGTCATAATTTGAATGATTCCAATATCGAAAAAGCTAAAAAGATCGTTGCAATCATCACTGATGTTGTAAACAATGAAGACGAGACACTTGACTTTCTTAAAGAGTATGGTGAAGAAATTGAATGGGACTAAAGTGAACGAAGTACAAATTCAAAATTATCTAATACTAATTCTATTTATTGTTTTGCGATTACTGCCTTCAAAAAACTTTTAATAGAACCACTATTAATACGTTTTTTAGCGTTGTACTCACAAATAATAAATTAGAATTAACTATGATTTATTTTTGATTTAGTACTTAGAAAAAATTATTCTCCATCATTAATCCAAAGGTTAATGATGGAGTTTTTTTTAAAAAAAGGCCACTTTCCGAAGAAAATGACCCGACTGTAATCAAAATATATGGAGAAAAGATGCAAATACTTTCACCTAGATTGCTTGGTCAATAATATTCTGAACCTTTTCCCAAGATATAATTTTGAAATTTTGAGCTTTTAATGAATCTCCATCATAATTGAAGCCATCCTGCACCACTAAAATTCCTTTTTTGTATTGGTCTCCCATCGGCATATTACAAACTTCCAAACCGTCCGTTTCTTCTACCCCATCTACCACTCCATCTACAATTTTGAAGCTTTTCAGGTACTCCTCTGTTTCTAGTGAGAATAATGCATAAGTGAAGTTTCCTTGGCTAGATGCAACTAAATAACCTGTTTTCTCCCCCGTTTTATAAATAGCGATTCCTTCAATATCAGCTACTAAAGCTTCGTTGTTTTCAACAGAAGTTGCCGCTATAAACTGCATTTGAGAAGACGCATCTGTTAAATCCACTTTCCATATACCCTTTGCTTCTTCTCCAACATACAAGATTCCCGTAACATCATCAGCCACCATACCTTCTGGCTGAGACGGCACCTTGAAGTCTCTCACCAATGACAACTCACCACTTTTATCTTCCTTTAAAGTCAGTTCAAATTGTTTGATTGTACCATCTTTTGAGTTCATGATAAAATACGGAGCGGAAGCCGTATCTTGATACATGCAGAAGCCATAAGAATCATCTAATAAGATTTCTTGAGGTAACTTAATTGCTTCTAACTTACCTAAACTATCCATTGTGAAAATACTTACATTGTGATGCGTCCTATTGGATGCTGCTATTATAGTTAATGTATCACCACTCACAACAGATTGCTGACGAACATCTACATTATTTACTTTTCCAACTGCAATAAAATCGAGCTGCTCTCCTTTTAGGTTATAAGTATATAGTCCTTGTTTTTTATCTGTTCCAATAATAATTGATTGTTCTGGACTTACAGCGTTATACCAGATAGCAGGATCATCCGCCGCATCTGCATCTACAGGTGAATTAACAGGAACTGTTTCAGCATCAGCTTTTATTGAATGTGGTATTTTTGATTGCATCTCATACGCTACTTTCATTGCTGAATCGTGATCACGAGGATCTTTATATTTTTTTTGAGAAGTTTCACAGCTCATTACCAAAGCTGCAAGTGATGTAATTAATGTAAGATTCGTACTGAACTTCATATCATGTTTGTTATGTTAATGCCACAAACATAATTTTTACATTGAATATTTTTTGTACTCCAAAAAAGGTTAAAGGATAGTTTACTTTCAGTTTACAGAGTTGCGATAATCAAACGATCCATCGGTACATCGTGTTCTTCTACAGGTAACTTTGGGATAACTTGAAAGTCATACCCTACTCCAATCTTCTTTGCATTGGGGAAATCAGAAAGAAATGTGTCGTAGTATCCTCCTCCATACCCCATTCTACCCAATTCTTTTGAGAAGCCAACTCCTGGCACCAATACATAATCTATTTCACCTTTGTATTCAATTTCCTCTAAAGGCAACTTGGTTCCAAACTTTCCTTCTTTCAGATGTGTAAGATTTTTCAACACCAAATGCTTCAATTGACGTTTCGGTAAGGTTTTAGGCACTACTACCGTCCACCCTAACTCTAAAGCTTTTTCAATAATCAATAACGTTGAGGCCTCATTATTGATGGGGAGGTAGGTATGCAAAACAGCAACTTCTTGAGAATTTTGATCCCAAAAAATTGCTGCTATATCTTTTTCAGCTTTATCTACCTGAGCTGTAGATAAAACGTTGCGTTGTTGTATAATTTGTTTTCGTAAAGTCTCTTTTTGATTATGCATTGCTTTTTATCCAGGCATTTTGATTTGCCTTATTATTTTTGATTTCCTGATTTGTTGTTAAGGTAAATCTAAAAAACAATAAAATAGCAGACAAAGTCAAGCCTGTAGAAAGACCAATCCAAACGCCTAAAAAGCTCCAATCTGTATAATTCGTCAAGAAATAACCTAACGGAAGCGATACAACCCAATAAGAAATAAAACAAATAAAAGTAGGAACTTTTACATCTGAAATTCCTCTTAAAGCTCCTGTCATAATCACTTGAGCACCATCAGAAAGCTGGAATAGTGCCGCGAAAAACAACATAGATGCAGCAAACTGAATTACCTCAAGGTCTTCTGTAAATAACGAAGGCAAGAACTCATCAAAAACCAAGAAAGTCACAGCAGAAATCGACATGGCCATCAAGGCAAATTGCATTCCTGTAAACCCTGCCAAACGTGCCTGTTCCCACTTACCTTCTCCATAGAAATTACTAACCCTCACTGAAACAGCTGAAGCTACACCACTCACCATCATAAATGTCAGAGAAATCATACTCATTACAATTTGATGCGCCGCCATAGGCTGAGTTCCTACAGAACCCACAATCATTGCTCCAACAGCAAAAGCACCTACTTCCATTAAAGCTTGCAAGCCAATTGGCAAACTCATTTTCAACTGCTGCAACAACTTACTGACATGTATCTTTGTGGTTTTAAAACTCTCTAAGTACTTATGGAAATGATTACTGTTCAACACATACAACATCATACCAACTCCTCCAACAACTCTAGAAATCAATGTTCCTATCCCAGCTCCTGTCAGCCCTAATTCTGGGGCTCCAAACTTTCCGTAAATCAAAACATAGTTTACACAGAAGTTGATAATGTTGGCCGTAAGTGTAAAATACATGGCCACTTTGGTGTGCTTCACTCCTTCTGCAAATTGCTTTGCAGTGAAAAACAGCATCAAAGGAATCAGTGAAAATGTATTGATCATCAAGTATGGTCTTGCTGCTTCCACCACTTCAGGTGTTTGCCCCATATAATCCATAAACAGTGTCAACGTCAACAACACTGCTACTAGGAATACACAGAATAAGGCATTTAAAGTCATGCTATGTTTGAACAGACTTCCCATTTCTTTGAAATCTCTCTGCCCATAAGCCTTCCCTACCAAAGGGGTTACACCTACTGCAAAGCCAATTCCGAAAACCAGAAAAATGGCAAATAAACTATTCGCAAATCCTGCTCCTGCCAAATCCACAGTGTTGTAATGCCCCACCATCATATTATCAACAATATTGGTAAGGTTTTGACCTGCCTGTGAAATAACAACCGGAGTGGCTATTCGAATAGTATCTTTGTAATGCGTTTTATATGTATTTAATAAATTTGTCATTAATAGTGTTTTCTTCTTGCTCTATAGTAAATCACATTACCTAAAGTTTGTCGATGAAAGTTATGCGTACTTTGAACTAGGTGGAATGTTTTGAAATGATTAATCTTTACGAGCTAAAATGTATTGATTGTAACAGTTTCACAAACATACGCGTTGTTTTTCAATTCTTTGATAAATTGCTCATTTGATTAACCAATATTAAATCAAAATTACAACTGCTAACACTACACTTAAACAATTGTTTATCAATCACTTTAAACTAAACTTAATACAATGAGAAAATCTATTCTCGAATTTAATCACAGCCAACCTTTAAAAGTAATTCTCAGAAACTTATCTTTAATCTTCGTTTCAAATTCATAAAAATAACAACAGGAAGATATGCCTCAATCGGAACTAGACTTTTCAACCTCTTTTTGGAATGCAGAATACCTGCTTATTGATAGTAGACAGCTTTCAGCACCCTCCAATACCATCTTTTTCGCATTGGATGGCAAGAAAAGGACCGGTCAGTCTTTCATCCCTGAACTTTATGAAAAAGGAGTACGAAAATTTGTGGTGACCAGTGCTTTCGACAAAGCCTATTTGTATAAAGAGGCCACTTTTGTGTACACTGAGAATACGCTCACCACCTTGCAACAACTCACTGCTTGGCATAGAACACAGCATCAGCAATTACCTGCTATCAGCATTACGGGTTCTAATGCAAAAACCATTGTAAAAGAGTGGTTATATTTTCTTTTGGAAATGGATTATAACGTAGTGAAAAGCCCTAAAAGTTATAATTCTCAAATTGGAGTCCCTCTTTCTATTTGGCAGATTAATGATAAACATGATTTAGGAATTTTTGAAGCAGGAATTTCTCAGCCCAATGAAATGGAAAAGCTAGAGAAAATCATTCAGCCTAATATTGGTCTTTTCACTAACATCGGTACGGCCCATGATAAAGATTTTGACACTTTAGAACAGAAAATTGATGAAAAAGCCAAACTCTTCAAAAATTGTGAAATTGTAGTTTACTGCAAAGATCACCCTCTGATTGATGAAAAACTGATGGCATTGGAACTTCCTACTTTCTCTTGGGGAGAGCACCCAGATGCTGATTTGAAAATTATGAAAGTAGCAGATTATGAAATCATGGTCAACTATGAAGGAGAAACGTTTCCGATGAATATTCCTTTTTTAGATGATGCTTCATTTGAGAATGTTATGCACTGTGTTGCAATATTGGTCTGTTTGGAATATCCTTTTGAAACAATCAATAGCCGAATCAATAAATTAAAGAGAATTCCAATGCGTTTAGAACGTAAGGAAGGAATCAACAACACGGTGCTTATCAATGACTTTTATAATAATGACCTGGGCGGTTTACAAATTGCGTTATCATTTTTAAGCCAGAATCAGGAAAAATACCCTAGAACACTGATTTTCTCCGATCTTTTACAAGGTGATAAAGATAAAAAAGCTTTGTATGAAAGAGTGAATCAGCTTTGTAAAGAATACAAAATCGACAAATTTGTCGGTGTTGGGGAGCAACTTCAATCTTTTGAAAAAGTCTTTCAAATCAATGAAAAATGTTTCTATTCCAATACAAATGAAGTCAGAAAAGCTATAAAAAATGGTGAGCTTCATTTCAATAAAGAATTAATATTACTGAAGGGAGCCAGACAATTTGAGTTTGAGAAAATTGCTACTTTACTTCAGAAAAAAATACATAGTACTCAATTAGAAATCAACTTGGATGCTGTAGTACACAACCTCATGTTCTATCGTTCACAGCTTTCACCTCAAACTAAAGTGATGGTAATGGTGAAGGCCCTTGGTTATGGGAGCGGTAAAAGTGAATTGGCCAACATTTTACAATATCACTTGGTGGACTACCTAGGCGTTGCTTTTGCAGATGAAGGTGTGGAACTGAGAGAGAATGGTATTAGAACCCCTATTATGGTACTCACTCCTTCTCCTGATTCTTTTGAGATGATGAGAATGCATCAATTGGAGCCTGAAATCTATAATATTGAAATGCTGTCTGCTTTGGAAAAGTTCATTGCAGAAGAAAACCATGACGAGCCTTTTGCCATTCAAATCAACTTTGATACTGGAATGCATCGTTTAGGTTTCACCTCAGACAATTATGATGAATTGGAGGAAAGACTTCTCAAATTGAGTGATAAAATCTCTGTTAAAGGGGCTTTCACTCATTTGGCTGGTGCTGACGAGAGCATTCATGATTCTTACAGCAAAAATCAAATCAAAGAATTCCAACAACTTACATCAAAACTTGAAAACGCATTGGGGTATCATGTCATCAAGCATTGCCTTAATTCAGCTGGGATTGTTCGCTATCCAAAAGCACAAATGGATATGGTTCGTTTAGGCATCGGTCTTCATGGTGTTGAAGTCAACAATCTTAAGCAAGATGATTTACAACCAGTGGCTACTTTGAAAACAGTCATTGCTCAGATCAAAGAGATGAAGAAAGGTGAAACTGTAGGCTATAGCAGAAAAGGAAAGGTAGAAGCTCCGAAAAAAATTGCCACCATTGGAATTGGTTATGCCGATGGTTTCGATAGAAGGCTGAGCAATGGCGTTGGGAAAGTTGTTATCAACGGGCAATTGGCACCCGTAATTGGTAATGTCTGCATGGATATGACAATGGTAGACATTTCCGATATCACAGCCAATGTAGGTGACGAAGTAATCGTCTTTGGCGAAGACCGTTCAATATCTACCATTGCAAAAGAAATTGGAACAATACCTTACGAAATTCTCACTTCAGTAAGTTCCAGAGTCAAAAGAATTTATTACATGGAAGGTTAAAACCTACTGTGTAATAAATTGATATATTATCTAAACCTGCGTCCTTTAATCTCACCTTCAGTATATTTATAATCTGAAGTGCTTCCTAAATAAAACGAGTTGTATTTGATGAATACTGAATCTGCTGTTTGTAGTACGTGATATACAGTATTATTGTGTTTATGAACTTCCATTCCGACCACAGAAAAGTTATCTCCGTTAATACTAACATTCTGCTCAGGAATCACGAATAAATTAGAATCACTTGCAATAGTATTCAAATCGTCCATGCTTAGAGTCCAATCCACACCATATTCCGGTTGAATCTCTATTCTGCCAGTCCCACTCACCTCACTAATACTCATGGATAAATAACCGCTGAAATCTTGCTCTGCATCAGGTTCTCCACCAGGAACTTTATAATATTTCACATGTGAAGTATAGATATAATTACTGTTATCAGGTACGTTATTGATTGGATTTTCCAATTCAGTACCACAACTGAATAGTATTGTTGCTACAATTGCTAATAATAAATTTTTATACATCTTATCCTCCAAATTTTAAACCTACAACAAGTTGAACATTTTGGTTATAATACTTTTCATCATCAAAAGTGACGTCAATTAAACCTCTGCTATATCTCCACTCTAAAAACAACATTTTAGCTTCAGCACCAATACCGGCAGTAAAACCAAAGTCACCTCCTTTAAATAAAGGTCCAACATCTACATAATCACCAAAAACACCACCTTCTCTTCTTTGTGCTCCTGCTAAAGTTGCTCCATATAAACCACCTTTGATATAGATATTTTCAGTCAAGTAATAATTAACAGTCAAAGGAAAAACGAAGTAGCTCAAAACATCTGTATATTTTACAGTTTCATTCGACTGACCTATTTCATGCATAAAGCCACTGAATTCTGTCTTTTGTCCCATTGAATTAAACATTGCATCAAACTCAACAGAAAGGCGTTCTTGCACGTGGAAATTGAATTTAAAACCAAAGAACATAGTAGTTCTTGTTCTTTCTCTCACACTACTAAACTGAGCTCCGGTCTGTAACTGTGGTGAACTTCCTGCAGGAAATGACCATGAAGGCCCCGCAAAAAATCCCCACTCCATGCCTCTTTTAGCAGGTGGATTGTATTTTGATTGATAATTTGAAAGCGAATCTTGGCTTTGATATTCCTGTGCAAAACTCACATTAAATACCCCCATTATTATAATTAGAGGTACGGAACATAAAAATTTGAGATAGTTTTTTTCCATAATTAGTTAAATAATAGTTTTCTCTAAATCCTTTTTTTTATATTTAAAGAAAGTAAAAACACCAATAAAAATAGTATCACAATTTAATGATACAAATTCTGATGCGTTATTTTATTAGATAATAAAACTTCGGATATACTATATTTATAAACACCAAATTAAACACAACACAATGCTCAATATTTCTGTTAATGACAAAGTATATTCTATTCTAAAGGACAAACAATCCGTAGTAATAGACAATAAAAATTACAATATTGAATACAAAGAAACTCACCCCAATGTATTCAATGTAAACCATGAAGGACAACGCTATGATATTGAGATCCTTACAGCAGACACTTCTTACAAAAATGTAACACTAAAAATAAATGGCAAAAAAGTAAATCTTGAGGCCAAGTCTAAACTTGATCAATTATTGGATCAGTTGGGAATGAACACGAAGAAGGGAAGCCAAGAGAATTTAATTAAAGCACCAATGCCAGGAAAAGTACTGGAATTACTTTGTAAAGAAGGTGATCAAATAGAAGAAAATGAGAACTTAATCATTTTGGAAGCCATGAAGATGGAAAACATTCTCAAAGCCCCAATGTCTGGCATTATCAAGAAAATTGACACTGCTGAAGGAAATTCAGTAGATAAAGGTCATGTCCTTATCGAAATTGAAAAAATGGAATAACAAGTCATTCCATAGAAGATTATGAAAAAAGGCCTTCTTTAGTTTTGAACTAGAGAAGGCCTTTTCGTTGAAATAAATGTAATCTTATTTCTTAAAAAATCTTTCGGTTTTATTATCGTAATTCACAAAGTAATATTTACCGCCAGGTAGTTTTGCACAATTGACCTCCTTAGAATTACCAGATAGAATTACTTTACCATATTGATCAAGTATTTCATATTTGATTGGTCTTGTAAAAGAAAGTGTTTTTGAAACCCTATTTGGATAAAACTTTACTTGTTCTGAATTAGAAGTATGCTCAAGTACACTTGAGTTGTATACTTTACCTGTTACTTCTAAATACTTAATTTTATATTGGTTTTCTCCAGAGTGGTGAAGTACCTTATAAAAATATTTATTTTTTTTCTGATCAGACTTACCCTGAATAATCTTCTCTTCTTTCCAAGAATTGTGCTCCATTCTCAGGATCACAAAATTGCCTTCAGCTGCTTCACCTGATGTAATCCATTCTAAGCCGTCTTCTGTAATATCCAATTCTACAAATTGAAAGTGGCCTTGGTCACGTATAGCATTTGGGTTCAACACTCTTGGCACACAATCATTGGAATGAAATATAACAATACTAATCTGATCTCCTTTTTTCAAATGCCCCATATCCAATTCGAAAGCACTTGCCAAAGGAAGCCGTTGCATCTCGCTATGGTTGATCATTACTTTTTTCACACAAAAAGTACCGTCTGACAACAAAGGATTTTCAACATATAAATTAGTTCCTTTGTACACGCCAGAGATAATCATTTCTCCATCTTGACCAAAACTCAACATTGGAAACAGCATGAGAAGAAATAAATTATAAATCTTTATCGCTCTATAAAAGCTAATTTGTTTCATTTATAATATGGATAATTAAAAGTAACTAGTCAGTAATTTAGTTATTAAATAATATACTAATTAAAATAATAGTATTGAAGAGAAATTTACTCCTCAACAATATTAATTAATAAAACACATTATTCTAGCAACTTTGCTATTAAATTATTAAAAAGGTTTTACAATCAATCAAATTTACTCAATTTTTAACAATATGTACTAAGTCTAAAATACTTTATAGGTAATTCTTACATTATTTTTTGTCATTACAACGCAGAAAAACAGTGTAATAGTACCTCTACGCCAAGTTTTTACGATAAAATCTGTAGAAAAAACTTTCGAACTTCAGTCAATAAATTACACTTTGTTACTTATAATGACTCTTAATGTGAATTGTGTGGAATGAAATTCTAAATGTCTTTGTTTACCTTTGCACCTAGCTATCTTAAGAGTATGCTTGGAACAGCTCTAAGCTCCTATAATTTAAAGGACGGAAAATAACATATGGCATTAACATTTGAAATAAAACAAAAGGATCCACAAACAAAGGCCCGTGCAGGTAAAATCACGACTGCACATGGTGAGATCCTTACACCTATATTCATGCCTGTAGGAACGGCAGGTACAGTAAAAGCAGTTCACCAAAGAGAATTAAAAGAAGATATTAATGCTGAGATCATTCTTGGCAATACTTACCACCTCTACTTAAGACCGGGAACTGAAATTCTTGAAAAAGCAGGTGGTTTACATAAATTCAACGGATGGGACAGACCGATCCTTACTGACTCAGGGGGATATCAAGTCTTCTCATTGGCTAACAACAGAAAAATCAAAGAAGAAGGTGTTACTTTCAGATCGCATATTGATGGTTCAAAACATTTATTCACTCCTGAAAAAGTGATGGATATTGAACGTTCAATTGGAGCCGATATCATCATGGCTTTCGACGAATGTCCTCCTTACCCTTCTGATTATACTTATGCTAAAAACTCTATGCATATGACGCACCGCTGGTTGCAAAGATGTGTCGACAGATTAGCAGAGACTGAACCTTTATACGGTTATCACCAATCTTTATTCCCTATTGTTCAAGGAAGTACATACAAAGACTTAAGAACTCAATCTGCTGAAACCATTGCAAGTTTTGAAAGAGAAGGAAATGCGATTGGCGGTTTATCAGTGGGTGAACCTGCTGAGATGATGTATGAATTCACAGAACTTTGCTGTGATATTCTCCCTGAAGACAAACCTAGGTATTTGATGGGTGTTGGTACTCCTGCAAATATCCTTGAAAATATTGCATTAGGTGTTGATATGTTTGACTGTGTGATGCCAACACGTCAAGCAAGACACGGACATGTTTTCACTACTCAAGGTATTATGAACCTTAAAAATAAGAAGTGGGAAGATGATTTTACTCCATTGGATGCTGAATTGGGAGGTTATGTAAGTACATTCTATTCTAAAGGCTACTTACGTCACATGTTCAAAGCCAATGAAGCTCTGGCCGGTATGGTAGCAAGTGTACACAACCTTACTTTCTATCTTTGGTTAGTGAGAGAGGCACGTCAACATATTTTAGACGGTGATTTTAGAGAATGGAAAAATGCCATTACTCCAAAATTAATGCAACGTTTATAGTCTAATCCCTATTAACACCAGAATAAAAGGTTTCAAACGCTGAATTTTACTTTTATTCTGGTGCTATTTTTTTAAACAACATAACTATTTCAGCTACTGAGAGTTATTATAATGTGATAATTGAAGCACAAAAGAATTTTTACCTTCACATACTGAAGAGGTAAGGATTTCAGTTATAAAAGTGAATCATTTTTTATTACGTTTTCATGAAAAAACTCTTATTTATACTGACTATCACTTTAATTTCTACTGCGTGTCAACCCTACAAAGATGTCATAATAGATCCTTTTGCCCCAAAGTTTGTGACATATGATCAAACAAGGATGTACTTTAAAAATGTAAGAGCAAGCTATTACGATAAAGTGGACCTTCCTCAAACCGACACTGCCACACATATGAATGTCTTGCTTTATAACAAAGCCGTTCAGGATTCTACACAAGCAATCATCAACCTTCATTTAGTCACCATTGACAGCAATGACAATGCATTTATCATGTTGGCACCCAATGAATTCTTTAAAGGATATCAACTCTTCAAAGTGCATTGGGTAGACCATGGCAATGAACTGAAAGGTGAAATCAGATACAAACAGGGCGGTATGGCGGATCAATTTTTATTTACTTCAGAAATTTATAACCTGCTCAACAAAGATGATGTCACTTTTGAAATAGAATTTGGAGACAAAAGAGTGCCTTTTTTGGATACAATAGAGGAAAAAAATGCCTTTCGTATCACTATGATTGATTTTTACAGACTGGTCACTCTCCTTTAAATCACAGTTATTAACACCAAACAATTGCCCATTCAGAAAAATTGTGGTTACTTGCATAAATTTTACACTTTAGTATTTTAACCATATTTTAAGGTCATGTCTCATATCACATACGGGAGAACATTAGAAGTAACAAAAGATGCAATGGGAGCGGCAATTGCCGCTTATGAAGAAGATAGAAATGAGGATTACTGTGTAAAAGTATATTCTGACTTTAGTGAGCCTGATGACATTCCTGTCCCTCTACTGTTTAGAGATGAAAAGGACATGCCAGAGATTGAAACACTGGCGTTAGATCACTGTAAAGGTAAAATTTTGGACGTTGGAGCAGGTGCTGGATCACATGCCTTGGCACTTCAAAAAAGAGGTAAAGACGTCACAGCAATGGATATTTCAGCATTGGCAGTGGAAACCATGAAAAAAAGAGGTATTCACAATGTCATTGGTGGAAATATTTACGACTATGACGGACCAAAGTTTGACACACTTCTTATGCTGATGAATGGCATTGGACTAGTAGGAACACTAGAAGGCCTAGCTGAATTTTTAGTAAAAGCTAAAAATTTCATTCAGAAAGACGGACAAATCATTTTTGACTCCTCAGATATCATTCATTTATTTGAAGACGAAGATGGTTCATACCTTATTGACCTTACTGCTGAATACTACGGCCAAATCCAGTATTGGATGGAATATGGCGATTTAAAAGGTGATAAATTTGACTGGCTTTATGTGAGCTACCCTGTATTGGAAGAATATGCGGCTGTAGCAGGTTACAAAGTCAATTTGATTCATGTGGGTGATTTGAACCACTACCTTGTTTCTTTAACTTTAAATAATGATTAAGATTGACGGTTCAATCCATTATTAAAGACCTAATACCATCGAAATAAGTAATTTACAATAAATATACTAATCAATTAATTTTTCAATTTAAATAGAATATATGATAGAATTAACAAGAGCACAGGCGTCGAGAGCAGCAATTGAAAGAATGTATGTAGTAATGAGACATCTCTTTATAAGAGGGTACTACAAACCCGGTGGAGCATCTGGTCATGCAATCATGCAAGATTTATTAATCCTTGAACCTGAAATTTATGGTTCTCTAGCTGACCCTCAAAAAGTCGACCTCAACGGACTTGTCTATGTTTTTGATCGTCTTCCTAAAGGAATTGAAGAAACGCGATATATCAAATTAACATCAGAAGAAGGGTACGAGAAATCTTCATTTACAAAGATTATTCCTCAAGCAAGACGAAGAAATTGCTATCGTATTGACGAAGAACAAATGTTCATTGAGATCACTCGAGGTAGAAGTGAAATCTATGACATCCTTACACATTTGACCTTTATATATATTGAGGCTGAAAAGATCAAACAGCACGCTCAAGATAAAAAAGGCAATGCACTAAGAGAATGGGAACAACTTGAAAAGATTGTCACAGGTGAACAAGCATTGACAAAGGAAAACGAGGAAGTAGCTTTCACTTACCTTGCGACAATTCTGGGCAGAACTTACCAAGAAACAAGAGATGCTCACCACCGCTTTATCAAGCATTCTAAGAAAAACAATGGTCTATTCCACATTGTATACTGGTTAGGAAAACTAGCTATCAATGAGGAATTGAAGAATGAAGACAGAATCATTAGCTTCAGCCCTACCTTACGTGAAAGAATTGGTCACCACATTTATGGTGAAAGATGGGCTAATAAGATTAAAAGAACTTTACTTCACAATGGTCTTATCCACCGTCCAATTCACATTATAAGCTCAAACCTGCACAGTGTTATGAACACGTTTTATGCTTGTGATGCATTAGGTAAAAAAGGGAAGAATACAGACTTCCTAAACTTAATGGAAGAAGTAAGCCAAGGTGACAACGGACATTTAAGAGAGAAGATCTATCACTCTGCAGTGGAAAAAGGCATGATTCAGGTACAAGAAGAATCAGGAACAAATATCTCAGTACAGATTTTTGATACTGCCAAAATTCTTCCTGCTTCTCTTCCCTCTAATATTAAGATGCCTGATGAGAAGAAAGAAGAAAATGCTCCTGTCATTGTAGTAATGGACTATGCTTTTGGTGAGCAGGCCTTTGAAACAATGGACGAGCTGTTAAAACCTTACGAATCAGAAAACGAACAAATCAACTTGGATGTTCAGAGTGTTTCTATCATGGGTAAAGCTGGCATCTTAAAAGGCGGTAAAGGTGATGTAATGACACCTACTGCTCATATTTTTGAAGGAACAGCAGACAACTACCCAGTGGAAAATGATCTTACACCAGAAGATTTCAAAGACATTAAAGATTTGAAGTTTGTAGACGGACCAATGGTGACAGTACTAGGTACATCCTTACAGAATAAAGATATTCTTACTTACTTCAAGAACTCTTCTTGGGGAGTAATGGGACTTGAAATGGAAGGTGCACACTATCAGAAAGCCATTCAAGGCGCTTCTAAAATCAGAAACAACATCAGTAAAGATGTTAAAGTAAGATATGCCTATTATGCCTCTGATAATCCTCTTATTACTGGAAGTACTTTAGCTAACGGTAGTTTAGGTCTAACTGGTGTAAAACCAACATATTACATTACACTTAAAATATTAGAGAAAATATTCAACAGTTAATCACTGTGGTGTATTAAATATCTAAATATTTTAGTAGTCTTGCACAATGGAAGGAATTTTCTTTCATTGTGCAATTATTTTTTATAGGAGTTTGTTATTTATTAAGGCAAAAGTTATCTGATAAATTTTAAAAGATAAATATAATTTCAAAATACCTATGTACATTTGTAATAATACTGGAGTAGTCAGAAAAAAACTGTCATTTACGATTTATTGCGAACTGCCCGAAAATGTTTCTAATTATGATGTAAGAATACAGGTATTCTCAATAAATTGACTACAAATAATGATGCATAACTTTTGTCCTGAATACTTCATAAAGTAATATAAATAAGATAGTTATGAGTAAAGATAAATCTGATCAGAACCAAGAAATTGATTGGGATGCTTTAGAAGCGGAAGATAGAGCAAATGAGGTTTCCAAAGAGGAAGCAGTGGATGTTGAAAAAATTGAGGAAGAAAAAAAGCTACTTTCTAAAGAAGAAAAGTTCAGTCCCTACCCTGATGATTTCCTTGCTGACATAAATATCATCCGAAAAGAATACGACGAAGACCAAAAAAATAACGATTTTCAAGAAAACGACTTGGAAGAGTGATAATTATAATCTTTCTTGTACAATAGAGATAGCAATATCGCGTTATTTTTTAAAAGGCTTCCTTTTATCCCTTATTTCCACCTATTGGGAAGACTATTTTTATGTTAAGAATACTTTCATTAATACTCTAATATGCCATTGATGTTTGATTCATCAAAATCCCGAGCTATACTCATAGGTATAGGTACTTTTTTAAAAGACGATGATCTTCATAGACGTGAGCATGTTTATAAAGATATCAGCTTATTAAGAGATACATTAACCGATACTCAGATCCTTGGAATTCATGAGAAAGACATTATTTCCCTAGTTGATTCTGAAGGGAATACAATGATCAAAGAACGTATTGCTGAAGTAGCAGATGCTACTGAGGATACGTTAATACTATTTTACTCAGGCTATCTCATTGAAAGAAAAGGAAAATTGATTCTTTCATCTCCCCATACTACTATTAATCAATGTCATATCAATGGCATTCCTTTGAACGAAGTACAGGAGATCATTAGTGAATCAGAAGCAAAGCGAGTGTTTATTATTCTGGACGCCGACTACAGAAGGGCCAACAAAGCGGAAGATTCATCTGACACTTCAATCAAGGAACTTCTAACATTAGGCTCAAAGAAAACTTATATTGTCTCTGAATTTGGCAAAGTCAATGCCGATAAAACAATTGCCTCTGAACTAACCAGTTTATTCCAAACTGGCATTGAGGAAGAAAGAGAAGTATTGACACTAAATGACGTAAAAAGTCATTTCAATAAAGACGATGCACTCCGCGAAGTATTGTTCATCACTAATGAAAAAGATGACATCCCGATTTGCCTTAATAAAAGGTTCTCAAAAGCCAAAAAGTTGAGAAGCGAAATTGAAAGCAAATTTGAGGAGAAAAAATTCGAGGAAGCTTTACCGCTTCTAAGAGAGGGAATTGAACTTTTCGAAAATGACGATGAGTTCAATAATATGGCTGCTTTCATTGAAACACTACATCAAGCTGATCAGATGTTTGACAACGAAAGCTATGATGCCGCCAAAAATAGATATCAAGCTGCTTTTGAAATCATCAATGAAGATACTGCCTATAAAGGCATTATTAAATCATTGGAAAAAATTGCGAACAGTCATTACGACAACGAAGATTTCGAAGCATCAAAACAAACATATACTGAACTGCTGAAGTATGATTCTGATAATGAATTATACAATGAAAAAGTAAATTACTGTGATAATGAATTACAGTTTGCTTCTCATATTGACTTGGGTGACAAGGCTTATTTTGAGAATAAATTTACAATTGCAAAAGAGCATTACAGTAAAGCTTTAGAATTTAGAAAAGATCCTGTTGTTCTTCGTAGAAAAGAAGAGTGCGATAAGATTTTATCTAGAGAGGAAAAGTTAAGAGAAGAGATAAAAGCTGAACTTCAAAAAGAAATCAAGGAAAACCTTGACAAGGAAGTTGAAGAACAGGTAAAAAATAAAGAGCTTGAATTAAAAGAACAATTACGTACTCAATTGGAAAGCGAGCTTTCTTCTGAATTATTGCCTAAGGCAAAAGATGAAGTGACACAGGAGATGGAAACTACCATTTGGAAGAAAACTGCAATCTGGAATAGTATTGAAGGGTATCAGTTTTATCTTTCTATGTTCCCAGAAGGTCATTTTACGACGAAAGCAAATCAAAGAATTGATCAAATTCATAAAAAGAAATTAGCTCAAAAAATGGGTGAAGTTACTCCTATTCCTGTAGCTAAGATCATTGATAAAAAAGAACCTGTCAAAGAAGAGCTCAATATTGAAAGAGCACTTCTAATGGACCTTAGAATGGAACCCATTGAAGATGTGCTTGCCAAAATTGAAGAATCAAGAGGCTTAAAAGGTGAAGTTTTACTTTGGACAGATAATGAGCGCATTCAATTGGAAAGAAATGAAGAAGAAAATGAGTATGTAGCCACTACTCCTGCTCCTTCAATTTCTGAATTGGATGAGGTTATGAATGAAGCCATAAAAGAAGTTGAGGAAGAGGATAGCACACCTGCTATTACTCAACCTGAAATTACTGAGGTTTCATCAGATTCATTCTCAATTGAAGAAGCGCAAGAGCTATCCAATGCAGTTCAAGAAACTCCAGAAGAGATCACTCTACAAGATTCAATCATTGAAGAGGTAGTAGAACTTTCTGAAGTAGAACCTGATCCAGTTGTTACTACCACTCCATCTGACAACAACTCTTTAGAACAATTAAGCGAAGAAGAACTATGGATTCGCTCTGAAAGGTTGAATACAAAAGAGGGATATCTGGAGTATATCAATTACACGAAAACAGCTGATCAGATTGCTGAGGCCTATTATAGAATCAACAAGATTGATCAGGGTGAAATTCCAGAAGTTTCTCCAAATATAACACCTGAGTTCACTCCGGTTGAAGAGCCTGTTGTAGTTGAGGATACAGTTGCTGAGGAAACTACAAATGAGATCATCGAAGAGAAATCTGTTCTTAATGAAGTAATCGAAGTAGAAACACCTCAACCTGAAGTTGAAGAAACTCATACTCCTGTTTCCAACACGGTATTTATTGATGGAATGGATGAGGAAACGCTATGGCAGACAGCACTTTCAATTAACACCATAGATTCTTACAAGGAATACCTTAACCGTACTGAATCAAATGATTATTTGGCAGATGCTTACTCTAATATCAATACCATTCAGCATGGAGATTTTGTGGACACTTCAGCTCCAGAGAAAGAAAATGAGGTAAGTTTCACTCCAACTTCTTTTGAAGAGATTGATTTTGGAAGCAGTGAAACTACTGAAGAAACAACTCCAGAGCCAGAGCCTGAAAGTGAAACATCTTCTTTTATAATAGAAGAAATTCCAGAACCAGTACCTGAAGTTTTATCAACTGATATTCCTGAAAATGGTGTTGATCCAATCCTTAGTGAAGAAACAACAGCTACTTCTTTAAATGGTTTCGAAAGTACTGAAATTACTTCTTCAATAGAAACTACATCAGAAATTGAAACTGAAGTAGAGACAGAAACAGAAGTAGAAGTGAAAGTTGAAGAACCTGCTGATGATTTATCTTTTGCTGATGAGGTAATGGAATTGAATGAAGACGAAGAGGATCTTTGGAAAAACACTTGCGAGGAAAATACTTTAGGAGCTTACTTCAATTATCTTAACCTTACTACACAGAAAAAATACTGGAAGGAGGCGAAAGAAAAAATCAGCTCTCTAAAAAATGATTCACAAGCAAAAGAGGAAGATGATTGGAAGCGTGCTCAAGAGATTGACACTATTGAAGGTTATAAAACTTACATCAGAAAGTATCCTCTTGGCAATTACTACGCAGCTGCAATGATGCGACTAGGAAAATTAGAATAAACAGAGTACTCTCTGAGTATCAAATCATTATTTAATGTAAAAGTAGGCCTTGTTTCTAAAGAAGCAAGGCCTTACTTTTTGTTAAAAAATATAAGTTTCATTAAAGTGTAAATTTGTTGATCACAATCATTGGATATTAATAAATATTTACGAAAATTATGTATATAAAAATCACTATCAAACGTAAATAATAGTAAGAAGTGAAACTGAATTAACTGTAGTACAAAGACAAAATGACGAGTAACTTTTTTGACTGAGTACTTTACTATAAAAGATTAATATTATGGGATTACTAAATAGAATATTCGTAGCATTAGATGCCTCAAAAAAAGATGTACCATTATTAAAACATGCCAATAAATATATCAATGATTCAAACGCTGATAAGGTTTATTTTATTCATGTCCAAGAGTCGTTAGATCTTCCAAAAGAAGTAACTGATAAATATCCAAATATGCTTAGCCCGTTGGATGAGTCTATCAGAATGAGTATGGACAAAATTATTCACGAAAACATCCCGAACATTGATAACATTAATCACGAACTATTGATTGAAGAGGGTAATCCCGCTGAAACCATCATTAAGTTAGTGAAAAGAAAACAAGCGGATATTGTTATTCTCGGTAAGAATAGTCAGGGTAAAGGTACTGGTTCTGTGGCACGTAAGATTGCAAGTTTTGCTCCGTGCTCTATCCTATTTGCACCTGAATTATTGCAATACGAAAAAGAACCTAAAGCTCTTATTCCAATCAATTTTTCTGAGACTAGCAAAGATGCTTTACAACAAGTAGAAGAAATTGCAGGGCATATACACGAGCTCAAATCATTAGCTATCAACTGCTTCCGCATTCCAAATGGATACAGCACTACAGGTAAGAGCTATGATGAAATGGTAGAAATCTTAACTGATGTGTCTCAAAAGAAATTAGATCACTTTGTGAAAAGTGCCGTTGATGATCATAATATAGAAACAAAACCTATTCTCATAGAAGAGGATGATACCACTGCTGACGCTATTTATAAGGCGGCAAAAGATGAAAATGCTGATGTGATCATTATCGGTTCTAAAAGCAGAACATTTATGGCATCAATGGTCCTAGGAAGTACTGCAGAAAAGCTCTTACTTTCTGATATTAATATTCCAATCCTGATTTATAAAAATAAGAATCAGACCCTAGATATTTTTAATTTCTTTGATAGAATTTAATTATATAATATTTATTATTACAAATTCTCTAAAAGGTGGATGGTATTAGCACTCTCCACCTTTTTTGTTTACATAATGTTACATAGTATTTTTTACACTTATATATACTAGCACATTTTTCAAATAAAAAGGATGAAAAAGATCATCATAATTATAGAAATCTAAATAGCAACTTTATTAATAAAAGGTTGTTCATTTGTATTATCAAATTATTCATTATCTCACACACAAAACATTCTTTCATAATATGGAGATGTTTCTATCGCTACTGAAATCAGATTACGTAGCATTATTTGCAATTATTGCATTTGGTATTTTATTAGGGAAAATCAGTGTCAAAGGAGTTTCCTTTGGATTATCGGCAGTGATTTTCGTAGCCATGTTTTATGGATACCTTATGAATGCATTAGGTTTTGATGACTTTGCAATACCAGGTATCATTCAAAAAATAGGTTTATTATTATTCATTTTTACGATCGGTATGCAAGCAGGGCCTTCATTTTTTGAGGCTTTCAAATCGCAAGGAAGCAAACTGATCATTTTAGCCACACTTTCAGTTGTTACAGGTGGTATTGTAACCTTCGTTTTAGGTGTTGCTTTTGATGTAGACTTTAAAATCGCAGTTGGTCTACTGACAGGAGCTTTAACCTCAACACCGGGTCTTGCCGCTGCTATTGAAAGTTCACAATCACCACTTGCCTCTATTGGCTATGGTATTGCTTATCCTTTTGGTGTGATTGGCGTTATTCTTTTCGTTAAACTAGCTCCTAAGTTCTTCGGTGTCAGCATTGAAGAAACAGAGAAGAAATACGAGGAAGAAGCAACCGCAGACACTCCTGACTTAAGCAATAAAAACTTCATTGTCACTAACGATAACGTTCACGGAAAGACCATCGGTGAATTGAATATTCGCTTTATGACAAAGGCTAATATCTCACGTGTTATGGAACCCAACACAGAGAGTAAGCCACCAATGAAAGATACCGTTCTTCATAAGGGAGATTTGGTAAAAGCCGTTGGTACTGAAGATGCTTTAAAAAGAGTTGAGCTACTATTAGGCGAGCCTACAGATCAGAAAATCCCACGTTCCGGTATACACGAGATTCGTTGGTTTGTAGTTTCTTCCAGAAATGTAGTCGGCAAAACATTAGGTGAACTTGATTTACACAACAACTACCTAGCAACTATTACAAGAGTAAGAAGAGCGGGTTTAGATTTATCACCAAGACCATCCACTCGTTTGAGATTCGGTGATAAACTTCTGATCTCATCTACTAAAGGTAACATTCTAGGACTTACCGAGCTTTTTGGTGACAGTATCAAAATGGTAGAAACACCAAGTTTCTTACCAGTTGCTTTAGGTATCATTATCGGTGTATTATTAGGTAAAGTTGAAGTACCAATTCCAGGTGGCTCTTCCTTCTCACTAGGTCTTACAGGTGGTGTTTTAATGGCCGCTTTAGGATTGAGTAGATTAGGAAAAACAGGTCCAGTCATCTGGCATTTACCAAGTAATGCCAATGCGTTGTTAAGACAATTTGGTCTATTGTTATTCCTTACTCCTGTAGGTGTTGGAGCAGGTACTAAGCTTGTTTCCACAATCAGTGAATATGGTTTCCAATTATTTGGAATCGGAGCATTGATTACTATAATTCCTATGCTTGTCGTTACTATTGTAGGACATGTGTTCTTTAAGGTAAACTTCCTTTCACTAATGGGTGCTTTAACAGGTGGTATGACTTCAACTCCGGGCTTAAGTGCCATGGACAACATGACTGAAAGTGATGCACCACAAGTAGCATATGCTACCGTTTATCCTTTTGCCTTAGTTGCAATTATTATTGTTGCCCAAATTATTGGAGGACTTTAGGATAACCAATCGAAAAGATTAATACTAGCCTCAACTGCATTATATAGTGGTTGAGGCTTTTTTATGTATTAATTTTTCTCTACAAATTTCAGAATTTCTGACAACACCTCTTCCTTTATTTTTTCATTGTGCATCTCATGCCTTAATCCATTCCAAAGCTTAAAAGTTATATTCTCTTGAGGTACCTTGCTCGAAAACTCTTCAGACGCTTTATAAGATGTAATATTATCGTCATCTCCATGCATCAATAAAGTATCTATTTTCAACTGATCTGCATTTTCAATATTCCACTCTCCCGCTTTTTTTACCCCAAAATATAATGCAGTACAGATTTTATTATGCACCAAAGGGTCTTTTACATACATCTCCCCTACTGATAAATCTGTAGATAAATCTGCAGGATTTAGTTTCGACGGGATCACAAAATCTTTAAAAATACTACCAATAAACTTTCCTATTTTCTCTTGCCACGCAGGTGGATCTTGTGCCAATCTCAACCATGGACTTGTTACAATTGCTCCTTTCAAGAAATCAGGATTTTCTTGTAATAGATAGGAAGTTACAATATTCCCACCCATACTATGTCCGTACAAAAAGATAGGCACCGCAGGGAATTTTTCTTTGATTAATGAAAGCAACTCTGATACATTATGCAAAACGGCAACGTAGCTTGGTACTACACCTCTTTTTCCTGGCGTCTTTCCATGTCCTCTTTGATCATATCCAATAAAACCATAATTACGCTGATTGAAATATGCTGCAACATGGGCATACCTTTCTATATGCTCTCCAAAACCATGAATCATAGCAATCATCGCTTTAGGTTTTTCGTCTTCGGGTAACCAACATTTACCGTATATTTCTATATTATCAGCTGTTTGCCAAGAGTACTCAAATGTTTTCATTTTATATTATAAAGTGGATATATGTATTTCAAAAATTAGTAAAAGATAATAATTTTTGATGATTTCTATCTTAACCCATCATTTTTCATCGTTTAAAAGTTATAATTAGTAATATTATTCTTTGGGATAATAATAAGGTGAGGAGAATAAAGTATATTTGCAGAAGTTTTTTTAAAAGTATAAAACTCACCTATGATACAATCGATGACTGGCTTCGGCCAAGTAGCAATAGAAAATGAGCATTTCAGTGCTTCTATTGAAATTAAAACACTTAATTCAAAGAATGCTGATTGCAATATTAAAATGTCATCAACTTTTTCAGACAAGGAAATTGAGTTAAGAAATTTATTGAGTTCAAAGCTTCAAAGAGGTAAAATCCTTTTGATCTTGAATTATGTTTCTAAACGTTCTGAGAGTTTAACAGCTTCGTTGAATACTGAAGTTATAAAAAGCTATTACAATAGCTTAAAGAGCATTTCTGAGGATTTAGATACTGATTCAGGTAATCTTCTTGAAATAGTGATGAATATGCCTGAAGTTTTTTCAAAAGAAAATCAGGAAGATATTACTAAAGAAGACTGGCCAGTGATTCATGAAGGTATTTTGGAAGCAATTAATAAAACAATTGAATTCAGAACGGTTGAAGGAACTGCTTTAGAGCAAGCATTAAAAGGTGCTGTGGTTAAAATTACAGAATACTTAGAAAAAGTAACTGAATTAGATCCACAAAGAATTGAGCGTTTGAAGGAAAGATTGAGAAATCAAATTGCTGAGTTTGAGAATAACGAAAACTTTGATGCCAATAGATTTGAGCAGGAATTAATTTTCTACATTGAGAAATTAGATATCAATGAAGAAAAAGTTAGATTGTCTCAACATTTGAAATACTTCATCCAAACATTAGAGCAACCTAAATCAAATGGTAAAAAACTTGGTTTTATTGCTCAGGAAATTGGCCGAGAAATCAATACAATTGGTTCAAAAGCCAACGACGTCGATATTCAGAAAATTGTGGTGAATATGAAAGACGAGCTGGAAAAAATCAAAGAACAGAATTTGAATATTCTATAAATGAAAAAGGCATTATTCCTGACCAGAATAATGCCTTTTTTGATACTTAAAAACGACTATGCATTTCCTTTACGGATAGCCTGTTCCCATTTCCAAGCAGACTCCATCATCTCATCAATTCCACTTTCTGCTTTCCAGCCTAAAATTTCATTGGCAATGGTTGTATCTGCCCAGATCTGCTCTACATCTCCTTCTCTACGGTCTACAATCTTATAATTCACAGGAATATCATTTACTTTTTCAAAAGCATTAATAACTTCTAAAACAGATGACCCTGTTCCCGTTCCTAAATTAAAGAATTCGTAACCTTCCTCATTCTTATTTTCCAACAAACGTTCTGCCGCAATGATATGGGCCTTCGCTAAGTCTACCACATGAATGTAATCTCGAATAGCTGAACCATCAGGCGTATTGTAATTATCACCAAAAACAGAAAGTTGATCTCTTAATCCAATAGCAGTTTGTGTAATGAACGGTACTAAATTTTGTGGAACTCCCTTAGGCAACTCACCAATCAATGCTGATGAATGGGCTCCTACTGGATTGAAGTAACGAAGTGCAATGGCTTTAATCTCAGGAAAAGCCTTCACAGTATCCCTTAATATCTCTTCGCATATTTGCTTTGTGTTACCATAAGGCGACTCGGCTGGTTGTACTTTAGCTGATTCTGTCACTGGTAAATCTTCTGGCTGACCATACACTGTACAAGAAGATGAAAATACCATATTTTCCACCTTATACTTTTTCATACTGTTCAGCAAATTAATCAACGAACAGATATTATTCTGATAATATTTCAGCGGTTCTTTCACCGATTCTCCCACTGCCTTAAAAGCGGCAAAGTGAATCACAGAACCGATGTTAGGATATTTCTTAAACAGAGCTTCTACACCACTTTCATTTACTAAATCAAGTTCTTCAAAAAATGGTCTTTTACCTGTTATTTTCTCTATTCTATCTACAACTTCAATTTCAGAGTTGGATAAATCATCAACTATTATCACTTCATAACCTTGATTTTGAAGTTCTACAACTGTATGAGAACCAATATAACCGGTTCCTCCTGTTACTAATACTTGATTTTTTGACATTTTATTAAATATTTAGTTTGATTATTAGAAACACTAACCTAACTATAAAGTGATAAAATTAATTCACTTTCACTTTAAAGGTCTTATAATATTCTTCTGTAGATACTCTTAATAATAAATATTGTCCTCTGTGATCTGCTGGTAATTCTAAAAGGACTATATTTTTTTCATTGACAGCTTCTTGTTTTTGAATAACCTGCCCTGCCATTGTATACCATACAAATTCTAAATCCATGTTCTTAAATTTGGAAGGTAACTCAACCTTAATGGCAGTGCCATCCACTGGGTTTGGGTATACTTTTACTTTTTTGAAAAGGCTTTCGTTTTCTTCCAAATCGGTGATCAATAAGGCTCTTTCGTAATTAGGAATACCATAACCGTATAAACTATCAGGAGCTGAGAATTTATCACCAGCTCTTCTTAATCTTGTAATGATATCCATTGGCATAGTGCCTTCAGGAAGTGCTTGCATCAGACCTGCACATAAAGCTGTCATTTGAGGAGCTGAAAAAGATGTACCATTTGACGTACTTACAGTACCAGTAGATTTCACAACCCATGCACCTTCACCGGCCGCCATCACGTCTGGCTTTGTTCTTCCATCTGCTGTAGGACCAAATGAACTTGAAATTGCTTTATTTAAAGTAGTTAGATTGACTGAACCTACTGTCAAGACAAAAGGGGAATCCGATGGGAATGATATTTTCTTCCATGACCCAACACCTTCATTTCCTGCAGAAGACACTACTAGGATTCCTTTTGTGAAAGCGTGGTTGGCACCTATTGTTATCCATGCCACTTTACCGTTCAGGTCAGTATGACTATAATTCTGTGAAGCATCATCAAAATCATAATAACCTAAAGAACTTTGAATAATATCCACACCAATAGAATCAGCACGTTCTGCAGCTGCCACCCACATCAATTCCTCAATTCTACTTTCATAAGCAGTATTTTCAGTTCTGTATAAATAATAAGTGGCTTCAGGAGCACCTCCTACATAATTTCCTTCATCAAAGGCAGCCATAGTGGAAAGCACATCAGATCCGTGAGTATGATCATCAGCTACATTAGAGTTTTTTGCATAAAAATCAAATGCTTCACCTAAATTCAAATCCGAAAAAAATGGATTTGTTGTATAATTTCTAAAGCCAGCATCTAAAACAGCAATATGTATTCCTTCTCCTTTATTTCCATCAGCATGCATCTTGTCGATCCCTAACAGTACATTCTGCTGTTCAGATTTACCATAATTGTAAGTTTCTGTTTTTAAATCTTCCTGAATTCCTCCCATAGTCTTATCAGACATATCCATCACTTTTGAAACAGAGGCTATTTTTTCAATTTCAGCAGGGTTTGCATTGCTTACAATGACAGCATTAAACCATTTCAAAGGATGCCATATTTTTGCTCCTGTAGCGGCTACTGCATCAATATAAGATTGAACAACAGGCAGGTCGGTAGAATCAATGGCAATATCCATCACTTTCCTCCTATTAACTGCTGATGCTGAAAGATATTCTTCTGGATTAGATAAACTGAAATTCGTTTGCTTCTTATCATTAAACTGTACAAGATGAAACGTTTCTTGTGCAGATAATAACATTGAAAAATGGAATAGAATTATGGTAAAAAGTGTCTTTTTCATAATCAAAAAGTCAAGATCTTCTGATTTTATTATAAGTTCTGTACTAAATAATGGGAGCTTCTATCTTAAAACTAGTAAACTGAGTAATACAAATAAAGTCTTTATATAATAAGAAAAAACCTCTTTCTACAAAAATCATAGATCGAGGTTCATTCATATCTTATTTATTGCCACAAAAATACAACTTTTTATAACAACAAGTGTTTATATTTAAATTTTTAACCTCCAGATTTTTTTGCTTTATAGCCTGCTTCTTTCAGCAAGTCCATTACTTTATCTCTGAAGTCACCTTGAATGATTATTTCTCCATCTTTGGCACTGCCACCCACTCCACATTTTGATTTCAATGTTTTGGCCAAAGCTTTCAAATCATCATCACTTCCAACAAAACCTGTTACTAATGTAGCAGATTTACCTTTTCTATTCTTACGGTCCAACATTACTCTTAAGTCTTGTTGATTAGGTGGTACTGTCTCTTCTTCAAAATCCGATTCGGTTTCATATTCGTAATCAGGATCAGTACTAAACACTACACCTAGACGATCTTTCCAATCGCCTCCGTCATTATTATTTTTTCTCCCCATGATCTTATGATTAATACAGGTCGTCTAACTTTAACTTTAAATATTTACTTATTGAAAAGTATACACTTGAGACTACTACTAAAGATCCCAAAATGACCGCTAATATACAAATAAACCCAATATCTTTTGTAGAGATGAGATGGATCAATTCTGGCATAGAAGATATTGCTGAAATGGCTACCAATGCTACAAACACTGAAGCTATTCCTCCTCCAATTGCCCCTTGAATTGCACCTCTCAATAAGAATGGTTGTTTGATGAACATTTGAGTTGCACCAACTAACTGCATTGAGCGAATTAAAAACCTTTGAGAGTATAAAGCCAAACGAATGGAATTATTAATAAGAATTACGGCCGTTGAGAAAAATATAAAGGACAATGCAATGACAACAAAACCGATTGTTCTCATGTTCCCCCTGATATTTTGAAGCATACTTTTGGTATAAACTACTTCGTATACACCGGGAATTGACCCCAGTTGATGCTTTATTTCTTCTAATGCACTCACTTCTATTCCGACATCCACACGAACAGCATAAGCATCTCTTAGCGGATTTTCTCCTAGAAACCTCACAAAATCCTCACCTGTGGTTTCAATCATTATCTCAGCCGCAGACTCTTTACTGATAAATTGAGGAGGTTGTTCTTTTGATACAAAAGAAAAGTTTTGAATTGAAGTGGATAAATTCTCTTTTTCCTCTTCTGTTAAATTCTTATCCAAGATGACCTGCATCTCAATACCACTTGATAGTTTGTTGGCCAGTCTTTTGGTGCCTATGGCGAAAAGTCCAAACAAAGCAATCATAAACAATGCAGCAGAAATACTGAACAGAACGTTAGTATAAGGATAACTTCCAACGATTTTTTTCTTCATTGGTATATAAAAAATTTTGCTTTTAGGGGATAAACTTGCTTAGAGTCCATTTGATAGCAATTTCCAAACAGACTCTCGGTGAGCATCGCACTCACATTTTATTAACGATAAAAATCTTCAGATCTTATTCCATTACCAATTAATTGATGTTTCACCTTGTTGCTTCAGATAATTATTGGCTTGTTGGAATTGATGATTTCCAAAGAACCCCCTGTGTGCTGACAAAGGTGATGGATGAACTGACTTCAACACCAAGTGCTTATCAGGGTCAATTACTCTTCCTTTTTTCTGTGCATAAGATCCCCATAAGAAAAATACTACACCTTCTTTTTCTTTAGCCACTTTCTCAATCACAGCATCTGTAAATCTCTCCCATCCCTTATTTTGATGGGAACCCGCTTTATGAGCTTCAACCGTAAGTGTTGCATTCAACAAGAGTACACCTTGATCAGCCCAGCGTTCCAGATTTCCAGACTGAGGCCTTGGAATACCTAAATCAGACTCTATTTCCTTGAAAATATTGACCAATGAAGGAGGTTGTTTGATACCATCACTTACTGAAAAGCATAACCCGTTGGCTTGACCTTCTCCATGATAAGGATCTTGTCCTAAAATAACAACTTTCACTTTATCGAAAGGGCAATGATCAAAGGCATTGAAAATCTTACCTGCTGGAGGGAAAATTGTTTTGGTTGCATACTCTTGTTTTACAAACTGAACAAGATCTGCAAAATAGGGCTGATTAAACTCTGTTGTTAGTTTTTCTTTCCAGGATTCTTCTATTCTTACTTCCATATATGAAAAAAGGAGTTACTTGTACAGTAACCCCATGCTATGATTTATGATTTTACAATTTCAAATGATAACGCCGCCGCTAGTTTAGCTGTCCTTTTGTCGATATCAAAACGAGGATTTAACTCTGCAATATCAGATGAAATCACTTTCCCACTTTTATATACCTTCTTGAACAACCTCATAAATGTAGGGTTAGGCTCTACACCATTGTAAGCTGAAGCACTTACACCAGGAGCATAATGCGCTGCAAATACATCCATACAAGTTGTTTGATAAATGAAATCTACATTATCTAAGAATGCACTTAGCTTATGTGTTGTTCCTACTTTATCTGCTTCTGACAACCTTCTACCTGTAATATATTTTACATTAAGATCGTTAGCCGTGTCATAAAGTTTCTGTGTATTACTGTTTTTTTGAATCCCGATCACCAAATAATTGAAAGATCTACTTTGCTCTTTTTGTTGCTGAGCAATTTGGTAAAATGGTGTTCCTGAACTTGGAAGCGGATTAGGCTCTCTTAAATCAAAATGAGCATCAAAATTGATAATACCTAATCTTTTACCCGGATGCACTTTATTCATATAAGCATTGACACCTAAGTAATGAGCATAAGCGATCTCGTGCCCTCCACCCCAAACTAGAGGACGATATCCTTTCGTTAAGACCATTTCGATAACTTTTCCCAACGCCTCTTGAGCACCTTCAAGATCTTCGTCATTACATTGAATATTACCAAGGTCTAAAAGGTGAACAGATTCAGGGAAGTGCACAGGTAGATTGGCACAGACTTTTCTCATCTCATAAGGTCCATCAACGGCTCCTACTCTACCATTATTACGTTTTACCCCTTCATCACACATGAAACCAACAATAGCAACTCCAGATTCCCCTTCTTTTAAAACAGGCATTTCTTCTTGCTCAAGATTGATCACCTGCATCTTCTGATGCCATCTGAAAACATCATAAGTTTCACCATCTATTCTTCCAGTCCAAATAGAAGGGTCGGTTGCTAAGTATCTATGATCTATCATGTATTTATATATTGTATTTTTCTAATAATTTTTTTGACTCAACTAAAAAGAAATTTTAGCGATTCACAAATTAACAAAAAGGTTGTTTAGGATAGAAAAATTATGTATATTAATTGCAATAAGCCTATTAAAAAGTTTAATTTACATTCACCTGTTGTGCATACTAAAAAAATATTTTGGCTACTCATCTAACATAATTGTCTTTATAATAATAGATGACTCATTAAAATCCATCACCCTAAACCTTTCTCTGATAAATATAATTATCCCATGAAAAAACTTTCTTATACATCCACTTTAGAAAACGACGAACTGAACCAAGCCTCCACCGCAAATGAACTAGAAATTCCACGCGACACCCCAGAAGAAGAGGTCGTCAACAGTATTACTCATGGTATTGCAGCACTATTAAGTGCTATCGGATTAGCCATATTACTGAACAATATTGATGCAAATGACCCCAAGTACATTATTTCTGCTATCCTATTTGGAGGAAGTATGATTATTCTGTTTACATGCTCTACACTCCTCCACCTACATTCTGATGACAACTACACTAAAACACTTGTGATACTTGACCATTCAGCGATTTATTGGCTGATAGCAGGAACATATACACCGATGTGTTTAATTGTTATACCAAACCAAGGTGGTACAGAACTCTTCATTGTTATTTGGGTAATTGCTATTCTGGGTACAATATTCAAGATGATCGTTGCAGACCGTTATCAGTGGGTTTCTATTACACTTTACTTATTAACAGGTTGGGTAGGTGTATTTGTATTTCCTGAGATGCTTGAGGCTTTGGGAGAAGGGATGAGATGGATCATAGCCGGGGGATTGGCTTATACACTTGGCGTTCCTTTTTACCTTTGGAGAAGGTTAAGATATAACCACGCTGTTTGGCACATATTTGTGATGTTTGGTGCTGGATTGATTTACTATGGATATTATCTCTATATTTTCTAGATCAATTTAACCTGAATAAAAATAGCCCTGTAATCAAAAACGATTACAGGGCTATTTTTTGTACCTGAAAATATTACTTATTCTCTTGGCTGGTCTTTCCTTTTTGAGGAGCTTGTTGTCTAAACATTTTGCGTTTATGCTTATAGTCTAGAAAGTAACCAATCATCGGAAAAACAGTACTTAAAGTCACAATAAATAATATTTTGTAGATTAATCCTTCTCCTTGCATAGTGCCAAATTTTAGGTTTGTATACTACAAATATACATGACGAAAGTCACCTTTCAAATGATTATCAGTTGTTTTTACCGTGAATCATCTTTGAAACAATATTTTTCTTATCTCTTAATTCACCCATTATGATTCCAAGGAAATGAATAATGATAAAACTCACTAGATAATAAAGTGACATTTTGTGTAAGTCTTCCATCAATTCATGATCTCCCACATCATAAATAAGACTCATCCCTGTAATTAAAGAACCTGCTATACAGACATAGAAAATAAAATATACCCATCCTTCCATTTTTTCTTTGCTGGTCAATTCTTTTGAAGAAAGGAAACTCAGTTTCATTCCTTTTTCTTTGACATTGGTTAATAGCCTTAATACATAAAGACCTATAAGTAGATACCCTGCATTGATATGCCATTGCCACATGTTTCCACGAATAGCTTTGGCTATTTTCATAGCTTGATCTGTTGAGATTTCTACATTAAAAGTTCCTAAATAATTAAGAATTACATCACGCATATAATACTTGCTCATCCAGTTCTCTCTCAAGAAGATCGTCATCAATATGAATAGCATAGTAAATGCAATGAGCCAGTGCAAGAGGCGATGTGGCAGACTGAAGTTTTGATTAGTCATTGTGTTTAAAGAGTGATATTATCATTAAAAAAATGTAAGTAATTACAATTCTACAAAATAATAATAAGATTTTTCTTTGTAAATTATAAATACAGTACATCACTTACACATCTATCAATAGACTTTTTTACAAGTATTTATTATTTTTATAACAACGCAATACAATTAAACACCCCTAGTATGAAACAATTTTTCCAAAAGAGTTTACTCATAACTTTATTATTCACATGCCATTTTGCTTTTGCACAAATCCAAACGGATTACCCTTTATTAGCCAGTTTCTATAGCAACGGAGGCCATTTTGAAGATAAAATCCAGCTGTATATCGTAGAATTTAGACATACTTCAGAAGTTAATGTTAGTGTTTCTTATGATAAGACTTCGGGAGATCTAATATTAAAATTTATGGATAAAAGTGGTTCTGAACATAGAGAGGTTCTACATGGATATGTGCCAAAATATAATGCAAATACACCAAGTGTTATCACTTTTTATAAAGAAAATGACAAGAAAAAATCTGTTTCTATCACAGAATATAATGGAGGTTTATCTGTGATTTGGAATGGAGAAGAATACCATATGACTTCATAAGAACTAATCAAAATAGTATCATTATTTTTGACAACCTTCTTACAAAAGTATATTCAAAAAAATAGGGCTACATTCACTAAAGAATGTAGCCCTTTATATAATCTTTCAAAATCCAAGTCTGTTGTTATTTCAACTTGGACTCATAATATACGTTTAGTTTCGATCTTTGATATTTAGCATCACCGGCAATACCATCTGCCCAAAGGATTCTACCTTTATCAACATCATAAAACGGTTTGATATCAATTACTCTTAATGTCAACTGACCTGATAAGATAAAAGAAGCCATTGTTTGACCGTCCTTCTCATATCCTAACATGTATTTGTAAGCCGCATCTCTCATATATTTACCTCTTAAAGAAGCTAACTTCAAATTACGGTCATCAGCTTCTCCAGAAGCTTGACCTCTACCTTCCAATGAGATTCTATACATTCGCTCAGGGTTAGCTACTAAATTCATCAAAAGTCTATCACAAATAGCATCTAACTGCTCTTTTTGATCTTTTGAGAATAAAGACATTTTAGTTTCTCCAGCTCCGTAAGTTTCAGAACTATAAACTACACCTATTGGTTGATTTCTTAATTTTTCCCCTACAGGTACTAAATTATCGTTGTATAAATTTGCACTCATTGGATTAATTTTTAAAGATTATAATTGAAAGAAGCAGACTAAAAAAATGTTTGTTTTTATCGTCTTGACAATACAAAAGTATATAAACTCTACCAATTTACAAGAGTAATAGAAATTAAATTACACAAATTAAACGCAAGTAACTGATTATCAGTATATTTATTTATCTAGCAATTTTTTAAATCTTCCTAATTCAGCTTGATAAAAGTCCTCATTTCTCTTCATTTCTTCCTGAGTTGCTTGCATCTCCTCAAGGTTTTGACGCATTTCCTCTTCCTGTGCTCTCATTTGCTCTGCTTGTTGTTGAGAAATGGATAGTAATTGCTTTAATTTTTCTGAAGCAAGCTTATTCAAAATCGTAATAGCTAAACTCTCACAAACTCTTGATAAGAATTCCAGTTTGTATTTTTCTAGCACTTTAAAACTGGCAATTTCTATAACCCCTTCTACTTTATCGTAAGCTTTTAAAGGATAAATGGCTACAAAAGAGGCTGTAATATCACCAAGACCAGAACTGATATTCAAATATCCAGAGGGAACGTCCTTAAGAATAATTGGTTTTTTCTCTAGAAAACACTGACCGATCAATCCTTCACCTTGTTCTATTTTATTGGAATTCAAATACTTTTTACGATCATAAGCGTAAACAGATTGTCTTCTCAAATAATCTCCTCTTTCCTTGTCTTCCACTCTTGAAAAAACAGCTACCTGATTCAATTCCAACACATTAGCTAAGAAGCTAGTCGACTGATCTATTAGTTCATCCAAATCTTCAACAGTTCTTGTTAAGTCATTGAATTCTGCAAGGCGTTGTGTGGTCCAAGTTCTTTGTTCATCCTCTACCTTTGTAATTTGGACTTTTTCTAAAACCTCTCTAAGTTCTTTATCTGATTTTTCCAGCTCAATATTTCTTTGCACGCTTTCCCTAGTCAACCTTTCTGATTCCAAGCGGTAACTCATTCTTTCCCTCTGCATCAAGAGCATTAAAATACCCATTCCTAACAAGCCAAGGTAGGCTCCACGTGTAGAATCTGGAGCATAAAGCGTATCATAATCAATCAATGGATCTACTAAAAAATCTTGAAGCTGGAACATCGAAAGCATAAACCCGCACAGCAGAATAAATAATGTCCATTGATATTTCTTCTCCCTGACATCAAAAATCAAAAAGGGAATGAGCAAATGAACCATTGCCACTATGTAACCTGATGTTCTTGGGTTAGCACCTTCAGGTGTTAGAAATGAATTGTAAATAACAACTACACTCATGGGTACAATACACAATATCACTCTTGAGACTTGAAACAATCTCAGGTGATTCAAAGTGAGCACAACCAAATTCCCTAAAATTCCCATCAATGGCCACTTCATCAAAACTGGGGCTTTCATGATAGAAAGTAACAGGTAAAAAATTTCAAAAAAGGTCAAATAAAAAGCAAACTGATTGGTGGTGATCACTTTTTCTCTTGTAATCCCTTGAATATTTTTATCTAAACCTATTGAAAATATCTGCTGAAAAATGTTCATATGTAAATCTTTAAACGCTCTATTATAGTTCGCTTCCTACTTCACTTACTAATTTCATAAATCAAAAGTACTATGACAAATGTACTTAAGTAGTTTTATCACTCAAAAAAGAAACGTAAATTCAATTTTCTTTAGTATAAAAATCATGCACAAATGAATATTTCAAAAGACTTATATAAAACATCTCTTACATTATTAACCGATTTCTATCAAATCACTATGGCTTATGGCTATTGGAAACAAGGTAAAGGTGAACAGAAAGCCGTTTTCCATGGTTATTTTAGAAAAGCACCTTTTAAAGGCGGTTATGCAATTTGTGCTGGTTTAGGTTATGTAATTGATTACATTAATCAATTTGAATTTACAGAAGATGACATTGATTTTTTAGCACAGCAAACCGATAATGACGGCACTCCATTATTTGAAAAAGGGTTTTTGGATTATTTATCGAATCTGAAATTATCTGTCAATGTTTATGCAGTGGAAGAAGGAAGAGCTATTTTCCCTAATGAACCGTTTATAAGAGTTGAAGGAAATTTGATTGAATGTCAACTACTGGAAACTGCCATTTTGAATATTGTCAATTTTCAAACTTTGATTGCCACAAAAGCCGCTCGGTTAAGAATCGCTGCTCAAGATGATACATTATTAGAGTTTGGCCTTCGAAGAGCACAAGGTATTGATGGAGGTATTGCTGCCACAAGAGCTGCATTTATTGGTGGTTTTGATGCTACTTCTAATGTATTAGCCGCTAAACTTTTAAATATACCAGTCAAAGGAACACATGCCCACTCATGGATCATGTCTTATGATGATGAATTAAAAGCATTTAAAGCTTACGCTGATTCTATGCCTACCAATTGTATTTTTTTAGTGGATACCTATAACACTTTGGAAGGAGTTAAAAAAGCCATTGAAGTGGGACTGGAATTAAGAGAAAAAGGATATGAAATGATTGGTATCCGCCTTGATTCAGGTGACCTTTCTTATCTCAGTATTGAAGCCAGAAAATTGCTAGATGAAGGTGGTTTTCCAAATGCAAATATTGTTGCCAGTAATGATTTGGATGAATACCTCATCAATAACCTTAAGAAAGAACAAGATGCCAAAATCAATGTCTGGGGAGTAGGAACAAAATTGGTAACTGCTTATGATCAGCCCGCTTTAGGGGGTGTTTATAAACTTGGAGCAATTGAGACAGAAGAAGGAAAACTAGACTATAAAGTAAAATTATCTGAGCAAGTCAATAAGATTTCTACACCCGGAATTTTACAGGTTAGGAGATTCATGGACGACAAAGGAAAATATAGTGCTGACGGCATCTATAATGAAGAGAGTGCCATGGAAGATATATGCACACTCATTGACCCGAATAATGGTATAAGATCAAAGAAAATCACAGAAAAAGACAAAGGTGAAGATCTGTTGATTCAAATCTTCAAGAATGGAAAATTAGTCTATGAAAAGCCCGATATTCATATTTCAAAAGAAAAAACATTAATAGAATTAAGTCGATTTGACAACAGTATTAAGCGTTTTTACAACCCGCATGAATACCCTGTAGGGCTTGAGAAAGGTTTATATGAATTAAAATTAGATGTTATCAATAAATTAAAGTAATTATCATTAGAGAAAATTCCGATTAACATTAGAAAATCCTAATTTTGGGTAAATAGTGATAGGATTTTTGTAAGATGTATTGCATCACAACCAACAGATATAAAATGATGTTTTACAATCTAAGTAGATTTTCAATCATGAAATAAATTTCAATTGATAATCCCTGTGTTGAAAGAGATCACTATTCCTTTAAATAATTTTTTTAACTGTTAGCGTTAAGCAAATTACTATATGGCTTCAGAAGCAAAAAAAAATATAAGAAAGAACATATATAAACCCAATGCTACCGTTCAGCCCACTTCTGCTACCCCACATGAAGAGAGAACGGAAAGGCCTTCAAGAATGAAAATGCCAAGCATGTCAATCAGCAATAATAAGCTTAGTGATCCACGATTGAAAACGAGTCTGGGAATGACTTTGATATTTCTTTCTATCTATACATTTCTCGCTTTATTCTCTTTTATTTTTACTGGTAAAGCAGATCAGAGCGTGATTGAGAATGTGGGAGGAATCAGTAATTTGATTTCATCAGGGAAAGAAGTACAAAACTGGCTTGGTCTGCTTGGTGCTTCTCTGTCACATTTATTGATTTATAATCTTTTTGGTATTGGCACAGCATTATTAATTCCAATGCTGTTTATTGGTGGTTATGAATTATTCACCTTGGGAAAAGGGAAACTAATCAGATTTAGAAAACTTTCTTACATCTGTCTTTTCTACATGATGTGGAGCAGTATTCTGTTAGGCTATTTTGTGGTTGTCAATGACTCTCCTAATTTCCTTGGGTTCCTTTGTGGTAAAATTGGTTTTACAGTAGCCGATGGACTTTACAGTCTCATTGGTTGGGGTACCGTAATTCTATTGGTTTTAGCTGTTCTAATACATACGGTTTACATCACCAAATTTAAAAAAGTAACTTCTTTGATTGGAAAGGTTACTAAAAATACTGTAGAAAATCAGACAGTTCCAATTCCAACACCTTCTTCTGATCATGATGAAGAGGAGGATAAAGAGCATGAAGAAATAGTTGATTCTTCAAGTGATGAAGAAGAAAATACAAATGAAGAGGATAAAGAGGAAGAGAGAGATACTGCTTTAGAAGACGAAATAGTCTCTACAATTATGGAGAAAGATAATCCTCCTTCTACTCCAACAGACATTGTCCCTCACAATGAAACTACTCCAACAGTTGTGGAGGAAAAAAGTGACAATAATTCACCTCAACAAATCAAAGTAGATCCAATTTCTGTTGATGTTAATATTCAAGTAGAACATGTTCAAGTTGGTGAAGCAACTCCTGTACCTCCAACTCAAAATTATTCTGAACATAGAACACAAAAAACGAAACAGGAACCATTACCTCCTGTTCCTCCAAAAAAAGAAATTCCTGCTTCTACTTCTAAAGAACCAGAGTCTACTCCTTCTTTTGAGTTAGAAAAAGAAAATAAAAAATCTAATCCTATAGCTTTAGACCCTCCTGCTCCAGCACCTGAAGTAGACAAATCAGTTGACCCGCATCAATTAAGCAATGTCTCAAATACAGACGATGTAGATAAAGCAGATTTAAATATTCAGCTTGATGAAGAAGAGGAGGATTTTATTCAAGTAGAAGATCTTGATGAATATGACCCGAAACTCGATTTAAGTCATTACAAACACCCTAGCTTGGAGTTATTGAATCCTCCTGTTGAAAATAAAGCGAAGGTAACTAAAGAAGAACTTGAGGAGAACAAAGAACGAATTGTAAATACCTTAAGACACTTTAAAATAGGTATCTCTTCAATTAGTGCCACTATTGGTCCTACAGTTACACTTTATGAAATTGTACCTGAAGTAGGTATTAAGATTTCAAAAATCCGTAACCTAGAAGATGATATAGCATTAAGTCTTTCCGCATTGGGTATCCGTATCATCGCTCCTATTCCTGGACGTGGTACAATCGGTATTGAAGTACCCAACAGTAATAGAGAAATGGTTTCTATTTCTTCTGTATTGGCTACTGAAAAATTCGCGAAAGCAAAAATGGACCTTCCAATTGCGTTTGGTAGAACGATTTCCAATGAAGTATTTGTAACGGATTTAGCCAAAATGCCTCACGTTTTAATGGCAGGTGCAACAGGTCAAGGTAAATCAGTGGGTATCAATGTTCTTTTGAGTAGCTTATTGTATAAGAAGCACCCTTCTGAGTTGAAGTTTGTGATGATTGATCCTAAGAAAGTGGAACTTTCATTATTCAATAAAATCGAGAGACACTTCTTGGCTAGCTTACCTGATGCAGAAGAAGCAATTATTACAGATACTAAAAAAGCGATCCATATCTTGAATTCATTATGTACGGAGATGGATATGCGTTATTCTCTATTGAAGTCTGCAGGTGTTCGAAACATTAAAGAATACAATGCAAAATTCAATAGCAGAAGGCTGAATCCTAAGAAAGGGCACCGTTTCCTTCCTTACATTGTTTTAGTAATTGACGAATTGGCCGACTTAATGATGACTGCAGGTAAGGAAATTGAAGGACCAATTGCACGTTTAGCACAGTTAGCTAGGGCTATTGGTATTCACTTAGTTGTGGCTACACAACGTCCTTCTGTAGATGTAATTACAGGTATGATCAAGGCCAACTTCCCTGCTCGTATTTCATTTAGAGTAACATCTAAAATTGATTCAAGAACAATCTTAGATGCAGGTGGAGCAGATCAGTTGATTGGTATGGGTGATATGTTATTATCAACAGGAAATGACATTACTCGTTTACAATGTGCATTTATTGATACAGATGAAGTTGAAAAACTTTGCGACTTCATTGCGGATCAAACAGGTTTTGCTACAGCATACATGTTACCAGAGTTTGAAGAAGAACAATCGGCAAGTAAAGAAACTGGAGGACGAAGTGTGGATGACAGAGATGATCTTTTCGAAGAAGCTGCACGTCTGTTAGTTAGACATCAGCAGGGCAGTACATCTTTAATTCAACGAAAATTAAGTCTTGGATACAACAGGGCTGGCCGAATTATTGATCAGTTAGAAGCAGCTGGAATTGTTGGGCCTTTCGAAGGCAGTAAAGCAAGGCAAGTAAATGTAAAAACTGAAATGGATCTTGAGGTTCTTTTAAGAACTTTAGAATAAAGTTTGAAACATTTTACCCTTCCTTTTACGTTAAACTAGGCTATAACAAAAAAACTGAACAAATAGAATCAAATTTAGCATGGTAACTACAAAAAAATATATATACGTATTACTTTCAATCCTATTTATTTCTACGCAATCTTTATTCGCTCAACAAGATGCAAAAGCAAAAAAGATATTAGACGAAATGAGTAGCTTTTACCAAGGTTTAGACGCATTTAGTGCTGATGTTCATCAAGAAGCAATTAGTACGAATGAAGGTAAACTAGGTGATATTGATATGAAAGCAATTATCAGCGGCAATAAATATCAGCTTCAATTAGATGGTCAAACGATTTATAGTGACACCAAAGACGTTTATAGATATGACCAAGAGATGGAAGAGGTAACTATTGAATCTGCTGAGGGAGACGAAGAAAGTTTAACAGGTTCACCTTCTCAGATCTATACTTTATATAAAAAGAATTTTAAATACTTATATGCAGGAAAAGAAAATGGTTTAGATATCATTGACCTTAGTCCTGATAAAAGTTTAGATATTAATTTCTTCCGTATTAGAATGTATATTAAATCTTCTACTAAAGAATTAGTAAAATGGGAAATGTACGAGAAAGGAAACTTAATGAAGTATGTTTATGTAATCAACAACTTCAATAAAGATGTTTCCGTTTCTGATAGCGATTTCAAATTCAACACTGCTTCTCATCCTGATGTTGAAGTAGTCGATCTGAGATAATTGAAAGATTAAAAACAAAAAAAACGTATCAAGTAACCTTGATACGTTTTTTTATATCCTTAATTTCTCAGCCTTATGCTACTGGAGCTGTTGCTTTGAATAATACAGCTGCACTTGAAGTTGAAATAGAGTAAGAAGAATCTACTAATAATAATGCTACCTCACCTCTTGTTAAAGTTAAAGTATCATCACCTTCAGTAATTGTTGCCTCTCCTTCAGATACAATAATAATCTGAGCAGTTTTAGCAGTATGCGTATACTGATCACCTTCTTTCAATGAGATTCTACTCAATTCGAAATCTGGAGCCGGACTCTTGTAAATTCTTTCTAAACCATCTGCTTGTAACTCACCTTCCATTACATCAGGATGCGTTTCATCAAATGTTACGTGCTTTAATAATTCAGGAACATCAACGTGCTTAGGCGTTAAACCACCTCTCAATACGTTGTCAGAGTTCGCCATTAATTCCATGTTTTGACCTTCCAAATAAGCGTGAGGAAGACCTGCGTCTTGGAATACTGCTTCTCCAACATCCGCTTTTACGATATTGAAGAAATAAATAGAGTAAATACCTTTATCCAAGTCTTCACCTTCAGCTTGTAAAGCAACAGATTTTGCTGTCCAATAGTCAGGAGATGACTTTTCAATTTTACCCTCATTATATAATGGCATTACTCTATCTACAAGCGAACGTAATTTTTCATTCACTTGAGCTGGAGTATACTCCATTACAGTTTTATATAATTCATAATACCCTCCATTTTCAAACACTTCCACTAGATCTGAAAACTCCGGCACTGTATTTAATACTTCCTTAAGTTTATCTTTTGGTAAGAAACCGTGCAATAGATAAAACTCTGATAACGCCACCATAATCTCTGGTTTGTGGTTATCATCTTTGTAGTTTCTGTGTGATGCTGTTAAAGGAATACCTTCTTCATTTTCTCTAGCAAAACCTTTTTCAGCCTCTACTTTTGTGGGGTGTACTTGAATAGATAATACGTCTTTTACATCAAGCACTTTGAATAAGAATGGTAAACGGCCAAATTTTTCGTTGATATAACTACCGATTGTTCCATTTGGATCTTCTTCAATCATTTTGTTCAATAATTGAGATTCACCAATTTGAGCAGGCGCATTGTTGTGTGCACCCATCCAATACTCAGCGTACGGCTTGTCTTCTTGTGGTATAGATACTAATTCAGGGATAAACGAACTACCTCCCCATGCGTAGTTTTGGACGATTCCTTTTAACGGAAATAATTTTGACATTTGAAATATTGGTCTTATAAGTAGATAATAATGTTTGTATGAAGTTTACAGATTAAATTGATAACTTCATGCCTCAGTTAACCTGTATACTTTGTGACTGTTTTTCAATAATAGTCGATCGACAACTCACTTAATTGTCACAAAAATAGAAATATTTTTTTCACTTCTATACTAACAAAACCTTATAAAACAGAAAATTAAAATATATGGATAAATATCTAACCTTTAAGTTTAAAAAGTTTGACATAGGTCATCAAAATTCAGCTATGAAAATTGGAACAGACGGAATCTTATTGGGTGCATGGGCTGATTTAACCGGTTGCAGAAATGTCCTTGACCTTGGAACTGGATCTGGACTTGTGGCTTTGATGTGTGCTCAAAGGTATAATGACACTTACTTTTTAGGTTTAGATATTGATAAGAGTGCAAGTATTCAAGCCGGTATTAATTTCAATAATTCCCCATTTGGAAGTCAGCTGAAAAGTGTTCATTCTTCTATTCAAGATTTTAAAAATGAAGAGCAAATACCGTTTGATGCTATTGTCAGCAATCCTCCTTTTTTCAAAAACAGTCTTAAGGCAGATGACCTACAGAGAAATACAGCAAGGCACACCGACAGCTTAAGTATGGATGATCTTTTTCAGTTTTCATCGACACTCTTGAATACCAATGGAAAACTCATCATCATCTACCCTTTTGACCAACTTGATGAACTGAACGAAAAAGCTTTAGAATATAATTTTCACGTTGCAAAACAATTGAATATCAAGCATAATAAGTCAAAACTTCCTAAAAGAGTACTTTTAGAGTATCTCTATCAATCTAAAACACGTAAACAAACTATAGACTTTAATATACGCAATGCAAAGGGAGAGTATTCAGAAGAATATATTTCACTTACAAAGGACTACCATCCATTTTTATAATGAAGAACAAAGCCAACATCTTACTAGATTCAACTACTATTGACACACTATACGCCTCCATTCACCAAAACATTGGTGGAGAAAGGATTGACAATAGAATAATAGGAAACACCAGCTTAGGGAATGTAAACCTTGAGTCCTTCAACCAGATCAAAGATTTCAATATCAGCATCAACCAAATGACACTCAATAAGACTGCACATATTTATAACAATGCAGATTATAGTGAAGGGAATATTTACATGTTAATTGTAAAAGACGAAGGCACAATACTCGCAAATACTGGAGAAAGAAAACTAAAAGAGGTCAAGAAAAACGAATTTATTGTTTATTCAAACATCAATAAAGTTATTCTTGAATTTCCTAAAGACCAATCTTTATCATTGATAGGGCTTCGACTCAACAGAGATCAATTAATCACTCTTTTGGATCATTCTGTAGAAGCCTACCAAGAGCTTACCAATTATCTGTCTGAAAACATTATTATAGATCAGATTACATCAGAAACTTTACATATTATAGAGGAGATTGTAAAAATTCAGAACAGCACTGTCATCGGTCGATCTTCTATTATTATTGGGAAAGGCTTAGAACTGGCTGGAAGATTTTTAACCCAGACACATCATAAAATCCAAAATCAAAGTATTACCACCAATCGTATTTCACAGGAAGAAATAGATCTATATCATAAAATCAAAGACTATTTGCTTCAAGATTATGAAAATATTCCTACTATAGCCACCATCGCTAAAGAATTTGGAATTGGTGAAACGAAACTGAAAGAACGTTTTAAGTCGATCTTTGGAAAACCTATTTTTAAGTTCATCACAACGCACAGAATGTTAGATGCACATCGTCTTATTGAGATGACAGACAAGCCAGTATCTACTGTTGCTAAGGAAGTTGGCTATCCACATTTATCTAAATTCTCTATGGTTTTCAAGAAACATTATGGATATACACCGACAGAATTAAGGAAAAATACCGTCATTAACGCTTATTAAAAGCATTCGACTAAAGTGGTAAACAAAATGTCTAAAGTGATAAATCTAATACAAAACATTGGCGTTATAATAACTATCAAAACCATTAGAAATATTAATTTTAACTTTTACAAAAATGAAGTTTACTACACAAACGATCTATACAAACGTTTTCCGTTTCTTTCTAGTTGCTATCTCTGCATTAACAATTGCAAGCTGTAGCAAAGAAAATGATGAAGTTACACCAGAGCCTGTAGCTTCTATTGAAATTACAAACCTTGAGGATGGCGATTTCATCAATGGTGCTGCAACATTTGAGCTTCAAACTGCTGTATCTTCATTAACAGGTACTATCATTGAACCAAAAGTTTCTTTCACAAACGATGAAGGTGAAACTACTGAATTCGAATTAATTGGTAAAATGCCAGAAATCGAAGGTCACGTAAACGTTACTTTATCTGCTCAAGTAAGTGGACTTGAGGAAGGTGAGTACTCAGTAATTGCTTCTTTCCAAGAAACTGGAGTTACAAACAGCATTGTGATTTCTGAGCAAATCAACATTACTGTTCAAAACAAAGATCCAAGAAATTAATTGTAATGGGTTCTAAGAACTCAATACGATAAATCCACGAAACAAAAAATCCCTAGTCTTTTGAGTAGGGATTTTTCCCTTTTATGAAAAAGGGTAACTTATTTTTCATTGGGCACCTGATTATACAAATAATCAGGTGCTTTTTTATTGTTTTTCAATTAAGTAAAACCCGCATGTGGTCACAAAATTACGAACCCACGGAATATCACCTAATATTGGAATTTTCTTTCGAGGCTTCAATCCAAATTTATATTCATAAATAGGGTTGATAAAATACAGAGTCTTCTCAATGATCTTATAATTCGACGCTTTGCTTATTCTTTCAAAACGTTCTAATGAGATACCTGTTTCCTTTATTTCCATTAATTCAGTCACATGCCCTTTTGCCACATTGCCATTTTTAAGAATAAACTTATAAACAGGTGCTGGCAGTAAATGAAAATAAGGAAGCTTTGATAAAACCTTGCTGGCACAAATCTGTTGATGCCCTCCAAATGGCATTTGCCAAGGTGGAAAACCAAAGAATATTTTCCCTTTTGGTTTCAGGAAATTTCTAAAATGATGAATGATTTTTTCTTGATTTGGAATATGCTCGATCACATCTTTCAATACAATCAAATCAAACTTGTCATCCAAGTCCTTGTCTACATCTATATCATATACATTTCTGCCAATGACTTTAGCCTGGCCTTTATCAATGTATTCTTTCAAAAATTGATTTGCTAATTTTACTCTATCCAAATTCAACTCTATACCCATACCAGTACAACCGCGGTCCAGAAAAGCTTTCAACACTCCTCCTTCTCCACAGCCAACCTCCAGTACTCTAGTATCTTTTGTTATAGGATATGATTGTTCGATAAAGGGTATTACATATTTGTTTGCATTATCTGTCTGATATGAAAAATATACCTCTTTATCTTGATGAAACTCAAAAGCCATCGTTTGAAGTTTTTAGTCTATTAATTTATTAATCAGTGGTGTGGTGGTGATCAATTACAAAAGCAGTACGTCTTATAACCTATTTCTCACCCATTCAATATGTTCACCAAAGTAAAAAATGACAATATTCATTATTATGCCCCAAAATACGGCACTTATAAACATATATGATATTATTCTTCGCTTTTTTTCACCAAAAGACAATGCTATTAACATTCCTAGAGGCGGACCGAATAAAATCGGTGTCAAAAAAGCTACTCCTTTCATACCATAGTCTTGCCATACCCTCACAATCATTCTGTTCCTTTTGGTGAACAAACGTCTCACTTTTCCGCGGTTCATCCATGTTAGAATTTTTGCTCTGGCTTTATGGCCCATATAGGTCAAAGTTACTACCGTCAACATCATGCCTAAAATAGTAATAATCGTTGTTTCCACGATAGTGAGCCCTGTAGTCATTCCAATAATAGGCCCAAATAGGAACTTTACAGCACTGATGAAGAGTAGTGAAATATATTTTGCGAGTTGATCTAACATTCTGTTATTACCGTTACCTCTTTTATGATATGAACGCAAAAAAGAGAAAGATAAATCAAATTTCAGCCAAAAAATTGATTTAATTCCATTAATTATTAAAAAAGAACTGATTATCAGGAAAAAAATTCTTTATTAACATCAAATACTTTAAAATAGTTTCAAGTTCATGTATTTTTATATCACTTTATAAACTACAATAAGAAACTATAAAATGATCTTTTTGAGAACCTTTTTATTAATCTTACTCATTATACCAATTTCAATGTCTACCCCTACTGCTACAACTTACAATAGTGGAGACAACTTTCTACAAACGGAAAATGAGTTCCTGATTTCTACATTATACGATTCGGCACGCCTTAAGGATGAGGGATTATCTTTTGATGCCTTTAAAAAAGGAATGATTGCCTATTTAAATCTTATCAATCGAAAGCAGATTAAGAATACTAGAGTATTAAGCATTCTGGATTTCAATCAGCCTTCCACTGCAAAGCGTTTTTATATTATTGATATTGCCACTGGCAAATTACTTTTAAAAACCTATGTATCACACGGAGTGAACTCAGGGTTACTATATGCTGAAAGGTTCAGTAATACTGTAAATTCGAGACAAAGTTCTGCGGGAGTTTACAAGACTTCTGAAACATACCAAGGGAAGTACGGTCTTTCATTAAAATTGGATGGGTTAGAAACCAATATCAATCATAATGCTAGAAAAAGAGCTGTAGTATTACACCCTGCCAAATATGTCTCTGAAGATTTCATTGCCAATAATGGATATGCTGGACGCAGCTTTGGATGTCCTGCCGTTTCTTACAAAGACCATAAAGCCGTTATTAATCATATTAAAGGAGGAAGTGCTTTTTATATACATTCAAGTGTTGAAAGGTTTCATCATAAAGCTTTTGCTGTGTTACCAGAAAATTCATTTGAACTCCTTGCGAAATATACCAATATCTCTCCTCAAAAAGAGGCATTAGAAACGAAGCTTTATTAGTAGTAAAGCTTTTGCTGTGTTACCAGAAAATTCATTTGAACTCCTTGCGAAATATACCAATACCTCTCCTCAAAAAGAGGCATTAGAAACGAAGCTTTATTAGTAGTAAAGCATGAAATGAGATTAGAACAGATACAGAAAAATAGAGCATGCTTTTGAACATGCTCTATTTTTTATTTCAACTCTGATCCCTGAGGAATAGGTGACGTCTTATAACCTAATGCCATGGCTTTTGATTTATCATCCAATGCCTTCTTTGCTTTTCCCAATTTTGTGAAGGTCAATGAACGATAATAATATAACTTCTTGTCCTTTGGATTATTCTTTAATGCTGAATTCAGATACTTCAAAGCTTTCTTATAATCTTTTTTGTTGAAGGCGATAATTCCCCTAACACCGCTCACTTCATTAGAGCTGGCATCAAGTTTCAATACATCATCAATCTGATTTTCTGCTAAATCATTATTCCCTAATTGTGCATAATTATAGCCCATTAGAATTCTAGCTGAAGAATAATCAGGGTATTTTTTGATGGCATTCTCTAAAATCTCATTGCTTTTAGTCAAATCTCCCAACTCCATCAACGCTACTCCTTCCCCGTAAAGATCTACATATTTCGATTTACCAAGGTTGTGCAATAATGTAAAATCTTCTAATGCAAATTCATAGTTTTTCAATTTGATAGAAGTCCATGCTCTTTGGTGAATAACATATGAAAACTGTGGTGTAATTTCTAAAGCTTTAGAGTAGTTCTTCTGAGCCATTTCCAAGTTTCCCTTCATGGAATAAACATCACCTAAATAAGAATAAACCTTTGAGTTATTTTTCATCAAACTCACAGCTTTATCTAAATCAGTAAGGGCTGAATCCAGCTCTTCAGAAAGTTTGTAAGCAAAACCACGTTGCATGTAAGCATAACCGTAGTTATTAGAATGAGTAATTGCTTTTGAAAAATAATCCTTTGCTTGTGTATATTCCTTTTTACCCAAATAAGCATTTCCCATCAAAACATAAGTATAAGCTTTTGAAGGATCTACATCAATAGCCTTATTCAATGTAATCATGCTCTTATCCAAACGTCCTAAGGCTAATTCGGTTTTTCCCTTTTCCACTAATGCGTTATAATAAGTAGGGAAATATTTTAAGGCACTGTCATAATCGTTTAACGCTTCAAGGTACTTTCTTGATTTTGTCAATAACATTCCTCTTTTATAATAGGCAAAACCATAACTTGGTGCCCATTTGATGGCGTCATTGTAATCTTTAAGTGCTTCTGTATTTTTTTGAAGTCTTGCATACAATTCCCCTCTTCTACAATAAGCATAAGCATAATGAGGATTGTAAAGCAATGCTTTATTGTAAGCTTCTAATGCATCTGAAAATTGTATTGAATTAGAAAGACAATCACCTTTCAAGCTCAGTAGCTTAATATTATTCTGATCAATCAATAGCCCCTGTTCTACGGTACTAAGTGCTTCTTCATATTCATTTTGCATAGTGTTAATCTCCGCTTTAAAAATATAAGCATCAATTATTCTTGCATCTAAGGAAATCGTTTTATTAAAGTCAGCAAGTGCCTCTTTGTATTTTTTCATCTTCATGAATGTATGGCCTCTTCTCTGGTAATACATTGCTGACGAAGGCGACAATGTGATCACTTTTGTATAATCAGTGATTGCTTTTTCATACTGTAATATGTTTCCATATGTCTCTGCTCTAAAAACATAAGCCGTTACAAAAGTGGAATCCTGTTCTATTGCTGTAGTAAATTCTTTTTCAGCATTTTGATACTCTCCTTTGTTAAGATAGATATAACCCATTAATGAATAACCAACAGGTTTAACGGCATCTATTGTCAAACCCATCTTCACATCTTGAGTAGCACTGTCCAATTCTCCTTTGTGTATATAGAGTTTAGCCCTCTCATAATAAGCGTTATCATTCAATAAATTCAGTTGGATTTCTTGAGTATAGGCATCGATTGCTTTATCAATTTGTCCGTTTAAAACATTTTGATATCCCTCTTCCATATAACTTTGGGCAAAAGTTGGAATAGCAGTACTGACCAATACCAATAAAGGGAAAATGTATTTTAATTTATTTATCGACATAAATAACGCTTAGTTAGAATTTACAATATCAACTAGTTCACAGGTAGCATACTGTATTAAACACATAAAAATAAGATTATGATATAATAGTTTAGAGTTATTAATAAAGTATTAACGTTTTTTAGAGAATAAGAGAACATTCATTGTTATCATTGTTGTTGATTTTAAAATGATATAAGTAGTATTCAAAAAAGTAGACTTTTCGATATTTACGATGCTAAATGTTTCACTTTTTTTTCGAGTATCAAAATTATTCTGAGTACAATCCTACAAAGAACTGCATTAATGTAAGATTTTATAGTAACTATCTAACTTTTGATACTTAAACATACTAAATATCAATCAATTACAGATAACACAAAACATTATGAATGACTTGAGAAATAGAGAAGATGTAATCTTATTGGTAAATACATTTTACAGTAAAGTAAGGGCACATGATGAACTAGGTCCTTTCTTTGATGAACATATAAAAATTGACTGGGATACTCACCTTCCTACTATGTATGATTTCTGGGAAACCAACTTATTTTTTGTCTCCAAATACAAAGGCAATCCTGTCAAGACACACCAAGAAGTTGATCAACAGTCAACTATAGAACAAAAGCATTTTGGGTTTTGGCTTCAGCTTTGGTTCAACACCATAGATGAGCTTTTTAAAGGAGAAAAAGCGGATTTATTAAAATCTAGAGCCCGAAATATGTCGCATATGTTATTTATGAGAATTTTCAATGCACGCCTAAAACCTTAATGTAATTTTTAGCTTTTTTTCTTTCCGATACAGTATATTTGGGCTGAAATAAACTCTATGAAGAAGAAGAAGATTTTATATGCCGTTGGCTTCATGGTGGCAGCTACGGTTGGGATGATTACTTTATTACTTTTCTGGAATGCCTATGTGAGCCAAAAGAGTGCACCTTATATATTGAATAAGGAAAACCCCTCCATCACATGTAAAACTGGTTTAATGTTAGGGACAAGCAAATTCTTGAGAAGCGGTGCTCCAAATCCATTTTTCACTAATAGAGTCAATGCCGCTTCAGAGTTAATAAGAGGACATGACGTAGAGTTTATCATTGTAAGTGGCGACAATAGAACTACACAGTACAATGAACCTAAAGTGATGCGGATGGCCTTGGAAAAAAAGGGAGTCAGCAAGAAAAAAATCGTGATGGATTATGCTGGTTTGAGAACACTGGACTCCGTTATCAGAGCCAATAAGGTATTCAAACAAGATAAGTATATCGTCATCTCACAGCTGTTCCATATTGAAAGGGCCATATTTATTGCAAGGCACAATGGAATAGAAGCGTATGGTTATCCTGCTGATGATGTACCACTAAACAGATCCTATAGGGTACACTTCAGGGAAATATTTGCTAGAGCAAAAATGTTTTTAGATCTCTATATATTCGATACGCAACCTAGATTTCTAGGCAAGGAAGAAGTAATTGAATAAAAAAGCATCAATTTCTACATAATGAAATTGATGCTTTCTAATTATATAATGGACTATGAACCAAATGCCATAGATTTTAATTCGAAGTTGAAACCTTGAGAAATAAGCTCATCGTATTTACCTTCTTCAAAGACATAATAGTACGCTCCTTTTTTGGACACGCCTTTCTGCTTCTCATCTAATTTTTTCAATAACCCAGTAGCAAGAATCTTCTTTCTGAAGTTACGCTTGTCAAATTGCTTCTGATGGATTGCTTCATACAATGACTGAAGCTCAGGCAAAGTGAATTTCTCTGGTAATAATTCAAACCCGATAGGTTGGTATCTTGATTTTCTTCTCAATTTACCCCAAGACATTTGAATCATTGTCTCATGGTCAAACATCAATTTTGGCAATGCCGTAATTGGGAACCATTGTGCTTGGTTCTTTTCTAAAGTATCCTCGTCTTGAGATTCAACTTTAATTAAAGAATAATATACTAATGAAATAACTCGTGCTTCTGGATCTCGGTCTACCTCACCAAAAGTACTTAGTTGCTCCATGAAAATTCTATCTAAACCTGTTTGTTTTTTTAGTACACGCTCAGCAGCATAATGTAAAGATTCACCATAATGCAGGAAACCTGTAGCTAAACCCCATGCTCCTTTATAAGGATCTACTTTACGACGCGTTAATAAGACTTTTAGTTCGCCTTTTTCGTATCCAAAAATAACACAATCTATGGCCAGTAAAGGTTTATATGCGCTCTGATAATATTCGTTCATATTCTAAATCTTATTTTAAAGATTGGAATTTTACTATAATTTTTCTTTTCCTTCCCATAAAGATAACTAATAAATTAAGAATACATTATCTTTTTAATCCAAATCTGAAATTGAATTACAAATATAAAGTTTTCATTCGAAAAAGATAACAAAACGGGACAATCTCATACATAATAAGCAATAACCGGTGATTATCTATTTATTTTTATTTACATTTATATTTTAATAACATTTTCACTCCTAAAGATTATACTACGGACTTCAAAATAGCCTACTATGAAATATATAGAATCTCAATTTTTCATAAAATGTCTGACTGTACTATTATTGCTTTTTTCTACACAACTTACAATTGCTGATAATGTCACTAAAAAAATTGACAATTTACTAAGGGTAAGTCAAAAGTATGCAGATGATGGAGAGTATAAAAAAGCACTCCTCTGGAATACAAAAGCACTAAGAAGAGCAAAAGGTAGAGACTCAGCATTGATTGAAGTTTTAGCGCAAAGAGCAAGTTTCCAGCTTTCTCTTGCTGAGTTGGAAGATTTTGAGCAATCAGTATCTTCGTTCATCTCATTAGCTAAAGGAAGGAAAAGTGCCAAATTTGGTCAAGCTTATACCCTACTTTTAGCAAGTAAACTGTACATCGATTATACTGATATCGTCAGTGCTTTCAACCTTTATACAGAGGCAAAAAGTATCATTAAGAACAATCCAGAGACAAAAGAATTCGTGGATAAGTCGTTGGATTTCCAAAAACTTGAGAAGGAAGTAATGGCCAGGATTTACCTTGAAAGAGGCCAATATGACTCTGTAATGACCGTATTACCAGATTTTCAAGCATTGAGTCTTGACTTTGCCAATAGCGGTACTAAGGATATCTATGAGATCAGAGGAAACAGAATCATCACCAAAAAATATACTAATCGTGAGCAAAACCGCTTGAAGAGAAATCATGCTTTCAGCCTGACAATGGAGGGCAAATTGTCTCGTTTAAGAGGGGATTACACAAGTGCGGACAGCTTATTGATGGCAAGTGAAGAATGGATCAAGAAGAACCTTAGAGTGGATGATGAGAGCTATATTGTCAATTATCACGAAAGAACACTGAACTATATTGAAAGTAAAATTGACCCTCTCGTTCCTCGTAAAATGCTTGAAAAGAATATTTACAGAGCGGAAAGAGTATTAGGGATCAGCCATAAAATGTTCTTCCAGATTCAAGAAGACTTGGTGGATTATTATGCATGGCAACGATTCAGCAATAAAGGAGACAAGACACAATGGGAATATTCTACTAACACTTCACTCTATTTTGGACGAAAAAGTATTAACCGTTCAAAATCAGACCGGTTAACGGCAAAAGATGATTATTTGAAAGGTAACTTTAATAAATCTTTGCGTCTTACAGGTGACTTGATGGGGAATGTGAAAGATAACATAATTCCGAAGAACCATCAGGAATATATTCTACTTCAAGAGCTTCGCTACAAATTAGGCCTTGCTCTTGAGAATCAAGGCCTTGCAAAAAGTTCTTTATATGCTTATATCAATGCCATCAAAAAAACATTGGGTACAAATGCACTTCAATACCACATTGCAAAGGTGGAAGAGGCTACTTACTTGACAATGTATTCTAATGAATTTGAGAAAGCGGATAGTTTATTCAATGTCCACCTGCCTGTTATTGAAAAACGTTTAAACCCTCATCATTATAAGCGCCTTGAAGCTGAAACGGAAAGAGCGAATTATTACTCTTTGATGGGCGAAACGGAAAAAGCAGCGACATTAAGTGCAAGTATCAAAGAAGCTTATGGTGAATATTATGGAACAGATCATTTAGAGTACGCTGCTGGTTTACAAGGAAGTGCTGCATATGCCATTGACTTAGGACATTATACTGAAGCAGATGAGCAAATCACCGAGCTATTGCAACTTTATGAGAAACACTCTTACAGAAAGGGCACACAAAACTCTACACATGCCAGAGCACTAGAAACTGCTGCACGCTTTCAGGTAATTACAGGACAGTTTAATGAAGCAACAAACAACTTATCGAAAGCCAACAGACTTTCTAAAAAGTCTCCAGGAACAGTAGCATCCTCATCGTTCGCAGATGTTCACGCTATTGTTTACTTACAGAAAGAGTACTTTTCTCAGGCGGAAGATATCATTCAAAAGTCAATTGATCACAGAACTGAAATCTTTGGAGAAAACAGCAGGTTATTAATTGTTCCTTATACTCAACAAGCCAGATTGGCTTACTTGAAAGGAGAATACATTGAAGCCGATTCTATTGCTCAAAAAGCATATTCAATTAGTTACAAGACATTTGGAGAGGAAGCTAAACAGTCCATTGAAACATTAGAAGTACAAGCTGAGATTGCTGTGGCAATGGGTAATTATGAAAGAGCTCAGGAATTGACACAAAGAGCATTGGCTACTGCAAAGAAACTATACGGTGAGCGACATATTGAGGTGGCTAAAGGTTATACTCAACTGGCTCTTATCGATTTATATATGGGGTATGACCCGAACGATGTAATGTATCTTTTCAAGGATGCTGTGGATATTGTGGCAGTTCAACTAGGAAAAGAAAATCCTGTCTTTGCACTTGCTTTGAAAAATTATGCTTTAGCAAAAATGGAGATTGGGAAGTACAATGAAGCGGAAGATTTATTGAATGAAGCGAATAAGATTTGGGTTGAAAAATTGAAAAATGAAAACAATACCAATTCTGCCGAAATCAAACTTCTGCTAGGTGACCTTGAAATGAGAAGAAGCAGTTACGACAAAGCACAAGAAAACTACACAAAAGCGCAGAAGACTTATAGTAAGCTATTCCATAAAGGCCATCCAATGTACATCAAGAGTACTTTGAAAAGAGCTCAAGCTTATTATAGTGCAGGGAATTATGGTAAATCAGTGAAGTATGCTAAAATCACTCTGAATGAGCATACCGAGTTTATTGAGAAGTACTTCCCGGTGTTAAGTGCTAAAGAAAAATCAAAATACTGGCAATCAATTAAGTTGGATTATGATTTCTATTACAACCTCGCTTTTGCTTCAGGAAAGAAGAAACTGAAATCAGACATGTATAATTATGCATTGGAGACTAAGCCTCTTCTTTTAAGTTCTTCTGTGAAAGTGCGTAATCAGATCATGCAAAGTAATGACTCAGTATTGATCCGTGAGTTTAATGCTTGGATTGAAAAGAAAGAGACACTGACTAAGGCATTTGCATTGACCAATGAACAACAACTTGCTGAGGGTATCAATGTGAAAGCTTTAGAGAAAGATATCAACGTTTTAGAGAAGGAATTATCAAAGAAATCAAGTGTATTCTCTGAACAAAGCATCAAGAAAGAAGGCTGGAAAGCAATTCAGAAGAAATTAGAAGATAATGAAGTGGCCATTGAAATTATTCGTTTCAATCAGTTCTCTAATGTTTATAGTGACACGGTGAACTACGCTGCCTTGATCATTACTTCCAAAACAAAGGGAGCTCCAATTGTGAAAATGATTCCGAATGGCAACCTTCTAGAAACAGAGAACTTAGGTTTCTACAAAAACAACTTGATCTTCGGTTTCCCTGATGATGAATCATATGACGCTTTCTGGAAACCTATTTATGATATTATCGGAAATGATAAAACGGTTTACTTCTCTGCGGATGGTGTTTATAATCAAATCAACTTAGAATCTATTCCTGTTGATATTGACAAAGGCGATTATATCATAGACCATAGTCATATTGTCTTGACGTCTACAACGCTTGATATTTTGAATGAAAGTGCAGGTAAAAGCGACAACAACAACATCTCATTATTTGGTAATCCTGTATTCTACAAGGACTTGAAACCTGAGGAATATAATCAATATACACCTAGAGCAATTACTCAGTTGCCTGGTACTTATAAAGAAGTGCAAGAACTAGATAAGTTACTTTCTACAGAAGATCACACCATAGATGCTGTTTATCTTAATAAAGACGCTACAGAAACTGCAGTTAAGGAATTAGAATCACCAAGAGTTTTCCATATTGCCACTCACGGTTTCTTCTTAGATGATATCAGTAATGAATCACAATCACTCTTCAAAAAAGCAGAAGGAGTTAATCCACTACTTAGATCCGGCCTTCTTCTTACAAATGCAGGTGATTTGATGGCTTCTGACAATGTTTATGCTTTCAATAAAGAAGAAGGTGTATTGACAGCTTATGAGGCAATGAACTTGAATTTCGACAACACTGAATTAGTAGTGTTATCTGCTTGTGAAACAGGTAAAGGTGACAACAAAGTGGGTGAAGGAGTTTATGGTCTTCAAAGATCTTTCTTGGTTGCAGGAGCTGATAATATTATTATGAGTTTATTTGAAGTATCAGACGTTGCGACACAGAAATTGATGACCTCTTTCTATCACTTATGGTTAAAAGAAGGGCATGATAAAAGAATCGCCTTCTCAATGGCCAAGAAACAGCTAAGAGAAGAATTCCCAGAACCGAAGTACTGGGGTGCTTTTATTATGATTGGTAAGATATAAGGGACTAAAACATATTTTTCTGAAGGACACTTTTTATAAGGTGTCCTTTTTTATTTTTATTAAAATAAATCGTTAGTGGTGGCAAATAGCTTTTTTAGAGTCTAATATCTAAATGATTCATATTTTTATATAAAAACAGTGGTTAGATATTATGCTTAATTTATTTTTTGACGATAATAAACTATTTTCTTTAATAGTCCTGAGATGATATTTTCTTTGGACGTGATTTATAAAGCAAACTTAAATATTGTGGTAAAAAATTCATACCACAGCCTATAAAACAAACTAATTGTATCATGCTCATTCATAAAAGTAAAGAGAGTGAAAGTGGTGAAAAATCATCAGGAGATTATACATCTGCTTTCAACAAAAGAACTCTAGAAGAAGAAAAGAAGCTTAAATTTTCAGATGGACAGCTTCAAGAGATTACAGAAGCTCTACATGAATTAATACATGGAAAAGAATTATTTAGTAATCTTCATGCTACTGAATTGCTATCCGACCCTCTCAACATCAAGGAAGATGTTATTTTTGACCTGCTTGAGGTGATTGAAGGAAATACTATATTTAGATATTATCGGCAGGAAATAGTTAAGGATAGATTAAATTCATTTTATTTTGACCCTGATTTAATTTCCCAAATAAAATATGCGTATCAAGAACGGTATAAAATTACACTGTGGGAAGACCTTGTAAAGAATAGCGGTATTGGTCTTAATAATCTAAAAATTATTAGAGGTTTTTCTTATCAAAAAAGATCTGCTCCTATTGTCGACCCTCTTGAAATTGCTATTTCTGCCCAACAATATTTTGAACGCTATAAAAAAGGTTCTAAGAAAGATTTCACTCCTTTGTTTGAACTAGAGGAATTTTTGTTGCTTCAATTAAAAATGCATCCTAAATCAGTCGATGCTGTGGATGAAGCCTATTCCAAAAAATATTCTATTTCTTTAAGAGAAAAATGGAGACGTTTACCTTCTGCTTTTTCATCTAAGTTAGATGATATATTACCTCTTTATTATCTAGATGAATTGAAATACTTAGATAAGGTAGCTGTAAATTTAAAAGAGCTTCAAATTTCTATCAGTGACTTTGAAGAAGGGTTAGAAAAAGCCAATTTACTAATATCAGACAAAATACACGACTCTGAAATTAATTACATCTTCGACGATGCAATGCTTAAGATGTTGAGAGAAGTGATAATAGATGAAATAGAAGGTTGTGGTTTAGTAAGAGATCAAGCTGGAAAATATTCATTCCTTGGTGATTTAACTTCTCAGGCATCCATTTATAGTTTAAATGAAAAAGAAATCAGCATTTATTTTCCACTCACTTATGTGATCGAAAATACCAAGCTTCATTTTGATCCTGAAATAATTTCAAAAAAAATAGAGATAGGTGAACAGAACAGAGAAAATTATATTCATAGTCAACCTAAGGGTAACATTGATTATCAACATTTAGCTCAAATTATTTACTCCCAAACAGTCAGAGGAGATTGGAAAGAACCATCTTTCATTTATTTTTTCTATGAAAATTTTTCATGGCTCTTACCTAAAATGAATTATCGTCAAGATGATAAACAAGATGAAATGCTGAAAGAGAAAATCAAAAAAGAGCACTCTGAGCAGAAAGAAATTAGAGCGAATCTAAAAAAGATAGAAGGACATCCACCCTCTATTAACGAACTTAAACTTCAGTTTAAAAAACTATACCAAACAGATCTTCTTATTTTTCTGGAAAAATACCTCGAAGAACATATCTCTTATTTCAATTATGTCCTGGCCGATAGTTCTACTAATGGTAGGGAAGGCATTGATGAAGAAAAAATTGCAAATTCCATAGAGGAGATACTTTGGCAATATCAATATTACCTTGATAGTATTGCTGATAAAAATTATAAGGCTGTAAGTAAATTCACAAGGGATAGAAAACGAGATGAAGTTTCAGAAAAAATAAAAAAACTACTTTTAAAGCTAGAGAATAACCCTGTGAGTTATAAGCGGATGCTTTATTTCTATGAAGGACATGATTTCACTAAGGATCTTCAACAGTATAAAATATATGAAGACCTGAAAGATTTTATACCTTTACAATTTGTACATCAATGGGTTACCGTTCGTTCTATTGGCAAAAAAAGTCAAAACTTAAATGAAATAGAGAAAGACCTAAAAAACCGACCAAAGAACCCTGATTCTACTGCCAATGGAGTAATTTTAGAGTATTATGACCATACCACTCAACAACACCTTTACAGATACTTAGTATCAGACAAAGATACTATTTATGGTATTGCTCAAAGAACAGACTCTAGTATTGACGATATTATTTCAGCAAATAACTGGAAGAAAATCGATCCTAATACAGGTATGATCTTGACAAAGCTAAATAGAGAAATGAAATTAAAAGCAGGTGATTACATTCATCTGCCCACAAACTACACTCCCAAAAAAGGCACTATTTTTTATAAGGAAGAAAAACTTGGCAATGACCTTAGATATGTAGCGGTACAGAAAGAAGAAGGATACTGGAAAACTAAACCTTTACAGATACATGAAGATGATAACATCAAGGACAAAATTCTAAAATATATTGGGTTAGAAGGTCAAATCGGAAATAGAAAAATAAATGGTTTTAGCCTTAGTCTTGAATTGATGGTAAAAGGAAAGTTATATGCTTTTATTGATATATCATTTAAGATAGGAAGTGAATTGAGCATAAAAACAGCAGATACAAGGTCGGTCAATGTATCTCTTTCTGTAATGCCCGCTATTGGTTTGTCGGCAGGAAAAAAAGGAGCTAATGTAGAAATTGGAGCCGGTATGAAATTTAGTCTAGATTATTTTAGAATATTAAATGGTTCATACACTTCTTATTCTCATTTTATGGCGTTCTTACAGTTAGCCTTTTTTCAAACATTTACCGGAATTAGTAAAGATGTTAATATGGTAGAAAATTGGGATGAGGAGACATGGAATGAACTTGCAAAAGGATATGTCCGAAAGGAACTATTAGAATATTACGGTTATGCTGGAGGAAGTTTCAAATTGAATCAGAATAATTTACAAAAAATGGGCGTCAATGTTGATGAAGATAAAAGTAAAAAATTCGGAGCTAAATATACATTGACTTCAAGTTCTGCCTCCTCTTACAAAGTAAAAGGCTTAGATAAAAATCTCAAAAAAAGAAGTGTTGATGAACAGGAACGTGCTTTAGAAAACTGGCAACCTAGTGAAAAAAAAGCTTTAAGAGATGACCTGTCCCATTCATTAACCCATGAAACCACTATAGGTGGAATTACCATAAAACATGAGGTAAAAGATACAAAATATAGTACCAACCAGAATAATATAGGAGAAACCAACGCTATTGAAATAGTATATCCTATCACTGAAATTACTGCTAAATCCCTTTTTTCATATAATACACCTAATCTTATTAAGATTCTTAAAAATATTGTAGGAGCGGTGCGTTCCTTTGACATTTTAGAAGGACCAAAAAGTATTCTTAGGAATATTGATCATAATTTATTTATGGACACCGCACCTACTTCAGAAAAAATGTGGAAGTTAAAAGGCAGTTCAAGTTTTAGTTTAATTTTTAAGTCTCAATTTCTATCCGAAGAAGACCTTCTTCCAAACCACCAATACACAAGAATGTCTATAAAAGGAAATTTAGGGTTTGCATTAGAAGATCCAGCTGAGAGGCTGAAACTTTCAGGTAACTTATCTGGAGATCATGAGATTGCAGAAGTATTCGGATCAGGTACAATCTCTTATATCTCTTCCGTTTTCAATGGTATTAACAGCGAAAAAGGAACAGAATACGGCTTAGACGAATCTCAATTCTCTACACAATACAATGATCTAATACTTGAAGCCACCCTAAAGGCAAAAAAGGAGTATTATAAAAATTCTGGAAGAATTACAGATGTACATGCAAAAATCCCTACTCTATCCGACCTTCTGAAATCCTATCAACAAGATGAGAATTTAAAGGAAGTTCGTGATAAACTACTCGATCAAACAATGAGCGAATGGAAAGGGTTTGTAGAGAAGGATAATGAAAGTTATAATGAAATGGTCATGGAGTTTAGTAATAATATTAGGGATGTGGTACTGCCGTATGTAAGTGATCCTAACAGGATGATATGGAAATGGAGTGATATTGCGAAGGATATTCATGGATTGAGTGCAAAACAGTGTAGATATTATTTAGGCGATATGAATGCTATTGGGGAATATTTTTACTATAAAAAAAGAGAATCTAGTAAAGAACTTTTAGAAAAAAACTCCTCAAGTTTCCTTCAAATAATTCTACTCAAAAAAAACAAAGGTGACCTTATAAAATCTTTTGAAAAAGATATTCTATTTCCACTATTTATAGAAAATAAAGTTTACAGTAATATATCATACAATGGTTAAAATAATAATTCCACTTATATTAATAATGGCTATAATACAAAGTTGCTCACTAAGTGAGCAAGAAGCACTTCATAAATTGCAACAGATGCATCCATCAAGTTTTGATTATGAATTAAATGAAAACACAAAAAAGGTAGAGTCTATTTCGTTTAACAAGGATACTAGTTTAAAAGAAATTCCTGAAGAAATTTTGGCTTTTGAACATTTAAAAACACTTGAAATCAGACGGACAGGAATAACAGAAATACCAGAATTCATTTCTTATTTTAAACATATTCAAGAATTACGTTTTTCAATAAATCCAATACAACAAGTCGCAGATATTTTTGGTCAATTCCCTGAACTCGAATATTTAAGTTTATCGCATACAAAAATAACTGAGTTACCTCCTAGTATTTTTAAATGTAAGAAACTTAAAAATCTTTTATATATAAATACTCCGATTAATGGTTTTGATGAAAGATTATACCTTTTAAAAGATCAATTAGAAATCCTATTTATTTCTAAATGTGAAGAACTACCTTCAAAAATTAGCACATTCAAAAATGTATCAGATTTTGGAGTAACATTAGGCAAAAGTTTTAAATATATAGATGATTTACCCAAGCTAAAAATGCTTACTCTTGATAATAGTACTGCTTCGCGTTTCCCTAAAGATTTTAAAACAATAAAAAAACTAAGAAATTTAAGCCTAGTTAACTGTGATCAAATCACTGAATTACCTGCCTCTCTAGGATATGCAGAAGTTGGAGAATATGATTTTGTAAGTTTCAATTTTAATGGTTGCAAAAAACTAAGAGGTCTTCCCGAATCCTTTAAAAATTTGAAGAATATAAGAACCTTTTACTTAGACAGTTGTTTCAATTTCTCTTATATCCCTTTAGGGCTAAGAATCGGAAGTTTAACAGCAATAGGAGCCAATTGGCTAAAAATGCCAAAAAACCTATTAAATACACCATGTACTAGCTTATGGATTGACGGCCACAGAATGGGAACCATAAGAGGTATCAGTGGTATGAAAGGGCTTGATTTTGCTGTGATTATAAACGGAAATATTTTAAAAGTGCCTGAAGAACTTTGTGAAATGAAGGATTTGCATCATATCAATTTAGAAAATAATAAAATCAAAAATTACCCTGCTTTTTGGAAGACCTGAATTGGATATTGCGTTGGGGGGAAATCCTTTGTAACCAAGATTTTATAGATTCTCATCACTGATACTTTGCACTTTTAGGATATACATAAATTCTTTCTATGGCTTGGCTTG